>NZ_JBMPOZ010000005.1:0-245263 GCF_049340385.1 Undibacterium sp. Ji83W
TCAGGCAATCTATCGATATTTACAACAACGAGAGGCCTCATTTAGCCCTCCAATACAAGACGCCCAATGCGGTGCATCGGGCGTCTTTTTTACAATTCTAACTGTCAACCTATTTTAGGACTGGACATTATTTATCCTAATGTGCAGTGCAATTCACGCACCAGTTGCAATAGTCTGGGTCTGACTTCGTTGAGCAAAAATTCCTTGCTTAACAAGAAGGCTGGCCCACCGCAATTAATGGCAACAGTGGCTTGCCCTGCGCCCGGTGAGAAGGCAAGCGCGATGGCATTCACGTCGCTTTGCCATTCACCAAAGGAGCTGCAACATCCAGTCTCCCTGGCTTCCTTCAGGCTGGCCTCAATGCCTGCATACAGTTCCGGCCATAGGTCAGGCTGGTTTGCCTCGATCTCATCGAATACCGTCTGGCGCTCTGTTGTTGACATGCTCGCCAGCAAAGCCCTGCCCATCGCTGTACTGGCCAGAGGTATGCGCGAACCCACATCCAGACTAAGGGTGAGGGCATTTTGACTGCGGCAATTTTCTATGTAAATCATGCTGAGGCGGTCACGCATACCCAGCGACACCATGCCCTTGGAAAAATCAGCCAGTTCTTGCATGAGTGGCCGCGCCAGTTGCCGCACGTCCAGCCTGGCGATCATGGCACTGCCCAGTGCCAGGGTGGCGGAACCCAGGCGATACCGCCCCTGGCTGGCGATGTAATGCAAATAGCCCAGCTTGGTCAGGGTATAGGTCAGGCGCGAAACCGTGGATTTTGGGAGCTGGCAGCGTAAGGCGATTTCCTGATTGCCCAGTGCTTTGTCGCCAGGGCGAAAGCTGGCGAGTACCTCCAGTCCGCGCGCCAGCGCAGTCACAAAATGGCGGTCGTCCTTGATCTTGGGTGTCTCTTTGCTATCCATAGATTGCTGCAAGCCTTGTGCTTGACGTCGGTTTAAGCGCAGCCTAAAGTAAAAGCAGATGCGCTATTTTGGAATTTAATTCTGCAATGCAGAATAACACAGCCCCGCGATGCCAAACAAGGATGCTTATGGACTTGAACTTCAATGCTGCTGAACTGGGCTTCCGTCAGGAAGTTACAGAATTTTTGCAGCGGTCACTGCCTCAGGATATCAGCCATAAAGTCCATCATGGCATACCACTTGAAAAAGCTGACTATCAGCATTGGCAAAAAATCCTGCATGCCCATGGCTGGGGTGGCAGTTCCTGGCCGGTGAAATTCGGCGGTACCGGCTGGTCTGCCGTGCAGCGTTATATTTTTGAAGAAGAATGCGCGGCTGCAGGTGCGCCGCGTTTACCGCCATTTGGTATCAAGATGGTCGCTCCGGTCTTGATGGAATTTGGATCACCTGAACAACAGCAAAGATTCTTGCCCAGTATACTGGCGGCAGAGGAATGGTGGTGCCAGGGTTATTCCGAACCCGGTTCAGGTTCTGACCTGGCATCAGTCAAGGCGACGGCTGATCTCATACAAGATGGTGAGCGTGAATACTATCTGGTGAACGGCCAAAAAACCTGGACTACGCTGGCGCACTATGCCGACTGGATATTTTGCCTGGTACGCACTGACCGTGCAGCCAAGGCTCAGCGCGGTATTTCATTTTTACTCATAGACATGAAATCCCCTGGCGTCACTGTCAGACCCATCATCACCATGGACGGTGCGCATGAAATCAATGAAGTCTGGTTCGATGACGTCAAAGTACCAGCCGCTAACCTGGTGGGTGAAGAAAACAAGGGCTGGACTTATGCCAAGTTTTTATTGGGACATGAGCGCACCAATATCGCGGGAATAGGCATAGCCAAGCGTGAGCTGGCCAGACTGAAGAGAGTGGCCGCACGTGAATTAAAAAATGGCAAACTGCTCATGGAAGATGCTGCCTTTGCCATGCGCCTGGCGCAGGTAGAGATCGATTTGATGGCGCTGGAAATGACCAATTTGCGCGTCTTGTCAGCGGAGGAGCAAAGCCATGCGCCAGGGCCGGAAGCATCGATACTGAAGATCAAGGGCACAGAAATCCAGCAGGCAATCACCGAATTGCTGGTGCAGGCAGTAGGTGAGCAGGCCTTGCCCTTGCGTGACCGCCAGGACACCAGCGAGCTGGCCAGCCCACTCGCCATCAATTACCTGAACATGCGCAAGCTCTCCATCTATGGTGGTTCAAATGAAATACAAAAAAATATCATTGCACAAATGATCATGGGGCTCTGACTGCAGTCTGTGACATTAATGTGACGGACTTGGCTGTTGCGCATGAAATTTCCTCAGCGCAAACATGCTTCGCAGTGCAACAAAATGCCCTACAATGTCGGCTTGATTTCAACGCAAGGAAAAACCATGGCCGTTAATTCCCCCATCCCTGTGGCTGCAGATTTGAAACCAGTAGCCGGCATACGCCTCGGTTATGCCGAGGCTGGCATACGCAAGCCTAACCGTAAAGACGTACTGATCATGGAACTGGCCCCTACGGCAACCGTCTCCGGGGTATTTACAACCAACCGCTTTTGCGCGGCCCCCGTGCAGGTCTGCAAGGCCCATCTGGAAGGCCTGCACATGGCATCCAGCCCTATCCGCGCGTTGGTGGTGAACACTGGTAATGCGAATGCTGGTACTGGCGATGCTGGCCTGGCTGCAGCAAATGCAACTTGCGCTGCCCTGGCAGAATTGCTGGGTTGCGAGGCTTCCCAAATCCTGCCATTTTCTACTGGCGTAATCCTGGAACAATTGCCAGTTGACAGACTGGTCGCCGGTTTGCCAGCAGCCATAGCAAACCTGACAGCCGATAACTGGTTCAATGCCGCTACCGCCATCATGACTACCGATACCCAGCCCAAGGCGGCATCGGCGACAGTTGAAATCAACGGCAAAACCGTGACCATGACAGGCATCAGCAAAGGTGCGGGCATGATCAAGCCAAATATGGCGACCATGCTGGGCTATCTGGCGATAGATGCCAAGGTTGCGCAAAATGTGCTTGATCATATGGTCAAGCAGGCGGCTGACAAGTCTTTCAATTGCATCACGATAGATGGTGACACTTCCACCAATGACTCCTTCATGCTCATCGCCACGGGCGCGGGTGAAGTTGAAGTCAATGATGTAGAGACACCTGAATACGCCGCACTGGCTGAAGCCGTGACTGCGTTGTCGCAAAAACTCGCCCACATGATTATCCGTGATGGCGAAGGCGCGACCAAGTTCATGACCATTGCAGTGGAAGAAGGCCGTGATGTAGAAGAATGCCGCAAGATCGCTTACTCCATCGCCCATTCTCCATTGGTCAAAACCGCTTTCTTTGCCTCTGATCCTAACCTGGGCCGCATCCTGGCAGCTATTGGCTATGCCGGTGTGAATGACCTGGATGTGGGCAAGCTGAACCTGTACCTGGATGATGTCTGGGTCGCCAAAAATGGTGGCCGTAATCCCGATTACCGTGAAGAAGATGGTCAGCGCATCATGAAGCAGAGCGAAATCACCATACGCGTCAAACTGGCACGTGGGGATACGGCAGCGACGGTGTGGACGTGCGACCTGTCGCATGACTATGTCTCCATCAACGCCGACTACCGCTCCTGATCTGGATAGACAATGACGCAGCTTGATCAATTTTTGATGCGTGCCGAGCATTTGCTGAGCAGGCTGGAAAACATATTGCCAGCCAGCACACCAGCACCTGACTGGAACCTGGGCTTTGCCTATCGTTGGAGAGTGCGTGGTGGGCGTGGCGGTCAGGGTTATTTGCAAGTCGTGCGTCATGCCTCGACCATAGCGCTGGATGACTTGCGCAATGTCGCCGCACAAAAAGCCCAGATAGAACAAAACACCAGGCAATTTGTCCACGGCAAACCAGCCAATAATGTCTTGTTGACTGGTGCCCGTGGTACAGGTAAATCATCGCTGATCAAGGCTTGCCTGAACCAGTTTTCTGACCAGGGTTTGCGCCTCATCGAAGTCGATAAAGCTGACCTGGCTGATTTGCCGGATATTGTCGACCTGATCGCCGAGCGCCCTGAGCGTTTCATTGTCTTTTGTGATGACCTGTCCTTTGAAGAGGGCGAGGCAGGTTACAAGGCTTTGAAGGTAGCGCTGGATGGCAGTATTTCTGCACAGTCCGACAATGTGTTGATCTATGCAACCTCAAACCGCCGCCATCTCTTACCTGAGAAAATGTCAGACAATGCCAGCTATAAATATAGTGATGATGGTGACTTGCATCCGGGTGAAACGGTAGAAGAAAAAATCTCCTTGTCTGAACGCTTTGGTGTCTGGGTTTCTTTCTATCCTTTCAAACAGGATGATTACCTCGACATCGTCGCTTATTGGCTGGGCAGCATGGGTTGCAATGCTGCGCAGGTAGAAGAAGCACGTGGCGATGCCCTGCGCTGGGCTTTGCAACGCGGGTCGCGTTCTGGCCGCGTGGCCTGGCAATTTGCCCGCGACTACGCTGGCAAACTGGCGGAGTCTTGAAATGACAGCAAAACCTGTCGATGTCGCCGTCGGCATCCTGATGAAAGCCAATGGCGATGTCTTGCTGGGACAACGTCCGGCTGGCAAACCCTATGAGGGTTATTGGGAATTCCCAGGCGGCAAAGTAGAAGCAGATGAATCCATATTAGATGCACTCAAGCGCGAATTTGTCGAAGAGCTGGGCATACAAGTGCTGACTGCTGAACCCTGGTGCGGCGTTGAACACATCTACCCGCACGCCCATGTCAGGCTGCATTTCTATATCAGCCGTGAATGGCAGGGCGAACCTCAAAGCCTGGAAGGGCAAGCCTTTGCCTGGCAGGGTAGTGTAGGGCTCACGCCTTTATTGCCTGCTACCATACCCCTGCTGGAATGGCTGGATTTGCTGCGCAAGGACGAGGCCGGTCCGGTCACTGCAGCTTAAGCCGCTTAAATCCTGAAGCCAGTGCTCTGGCTTGCTGATCCCACTTATCTCCCGCCACCCTGAAGAACATCAGAGCAAACATCAGCTTGTTGGCTCTGTCCCTTTTTCAATTCGATTTCCCTTCGCTTTATTGCCGCCTGTCTATACTTGATATCAGGCACTTCCTTTCCCTTGTCATCAAACTGTCTTTTTATGACAATCAATCCGTAGTATCACTTATTGTCGGATACTTTTTGGGCTGAGATTATCTGTGCTTTATTTTAATAGCGAGTCGTATTGAAAACAATACAGTGTATTTAAAATAGTACAGTGTGCAGATTTTAGTACGTAATAGAGGGTGTTCTCTAGCGCGCAAAGTAGGGGAAAAGCAGTAGCTGTATTAAATTCAATACAGAATTTTGGGTGATTCCAAAATAAATTTTCTAAGTCCTTGAATTTTATCAATAAAATTTTGTGGCACGACGATTGCTATGACTAGTCGCAGTTTCCTTTAATGCGATGGAGTGGTGAAATATGAAGCAAGTTGCTGGAATAGCAGGTGCAGTACTTCGTATTGACTTACAGGCAATACGTTATAACTATCGTCTGTTGCGTGGTTTATTGGGCGCGGCGAAATGTGGTGCCGCAGTCAAGGCGGATGCATATGGTGTGGGTGCGGTGCAAGTCGTGCAGGCGCTGTATGCAGAAGATTGCCGGGATTTTTTTGTCGCCCATTTGCAAGAGGCGATCATTATTCGTGAACATTTGCCTGCGGATGCAGCCATCTATGTTATGCATGGCTCACCCGTTGGGCATGAGGTGGAATTATTGGAATATAACTGCACACCAGTATTGAACAGCCTGCCACAAATGCTGGCCTGGCGTGCATTGGCGCAAAAAGAACAGCGTCACCTGCCAGCCATCGTGCAAGTAGATACCGGCATGGCAAGAATGGGCCTGTCAGCAGCCGAGGTACAGCAATGGCAGGCCGATGCCAGCCTCAGCGATGGCATAGACCTGCAATACATCATGAGCCATCTCGTTAGTGCAGAAGACCAGGTTAATCCGGTCAATCAGCAGCAGTTGCAAGCCTTTAATGCCTTGCGCACACAAATCCCGGCTTGCCAGGGTTTACCAGCCAGCCTGGCCAATTCTTCTGGCATCTTCCTGGGTAAAGACTTTCATTTCAATATGGCCCGTCCTGGCGCAGCCTTGTATGGTGTTGCCCCGGTAGCCGGGCAAGCCAACCCCATGCATGCCGTTGCCCACCTGCAAGGCCGCATCATACAAACCCGTGAAATTCCGGCTGGCACTGGTGTCGGCTATGGATCAACCTGGCGCAGCAGCCAGACCACCCGCATAGCCACCGTAGGTGTTGGTTATGCAGATGGCTGGATGCGCAGCCTGAGCAATCGTGGCATAGCCCATATTGCGGGCCAGGCCGTGCCCATGGTGGGTAATGTCTCGATGGACACCATCACCCTGGATGTCACTGCTGTCGCCGCAGAACATCTGCAACCCGGTTCCATGGTGGACCTGATCTCTGCTGACAATACAGTGGATCAGGTGGCCGCACGTGCCAACACCATAGGCTATGAAATCCTGACCAGTCTGGGAGGTCGCTATGAGCGTACTTATAGCAATTAAGCCTCCGCATGTATGGCCGCTTGCCTGAGTAAGTAGCCAGAACAAACAAAGAACACAACAGACAAACAGATTAATCCAGCAGTCAGCCAGCATTGAGCCGGGAGAAATAAAATGAAAATAGTTATATTGGGTGCAGGTGTTATCGGAACTGCGTCAGCGTATTACCTCGCCAAAGCGGGCCATGAAGTTACCGTTATTGAACGTCAGCCAGCAGCAGGCCTGGAAACCAGTTATGCCAATGCCGGTGAAGTTTCTCCAGGTTATTCTGCCCCATGGGCAGGTCCCGGTGTGCCGATGAAGGCCATCAAATGGCTGATGATGCAGCATAGCCCGCTGGCAATCCGGCCCAGCTTTGACCCAAGCATGTGGCGCTGGGTCACGCAGATGCTGATGAACTGCACCAGCAAGCGCTATGAAATCAATAAAGGCCGCATGTTGCGCATGGCTGAATACAGCCGCGATGTCTTGCAACAATTGCGCAGCGATACTGGTATCAGCTATGACGAACGTACCCAGGGTACCTTGCAGTTGTTCCGCAACCAGCAACAACTGGATGGCGCAGAGGCCGATATCGCCATCCTCAAGCGTTACGATGTGCCCTATGAAAAACTGGACAAGGCCGGTTGCCTGAAAGTGGAGCCTGCACTGGTCAACGTGCAGGATAAATTTGTCGGTGCCTTGCGCCTGCCGGGTGATGAAACCGGCGACTGCTTCAAGTTCACCCAAAGCCTGTCCAAATTCGCGCAAGAGCTGGGTGTCCAGTTCAAGTACGGCGTCACTATACAAAGACTGGTCAAGAGCGGCGATACCATCAGTTCTGTCATCACCTCGGAAGGTGAGATCAAGGCAGACTGTTTCGTATTGGCTCTGGGCAGTTACTCCCCGATTCTCTTGAAAGAATTGGGCATCAAGATTCCTGTTTACCCTATCAAGGGCTATTCGATTACCGTCCCCATTACCGACGCACAAAAAGCGCCGGAATCGACGGTCATGGATGAGACCTATAAAGTCGCAATTACCCGTCTGGGCGACCGTATACGTGTCGGTGGTACGGCCGAAATCACTGGCTATAACCTCGACCTGCGCGCAGACCGTCGCGCCACCCTGGAACATTCCGTAACAGACTTGTTCCCTGGTGGCGGTGACGTCAGCAAAGCCGAATTCTGGACTGGCCTGCGTCCCATGACGCCGGATGGTACCCCTGTCATTGGCCCTACACCTTATCGCAACCTGTACCTGAACACTGGCCACGGCACGTTGGGCTGGACCATGGCTTGCGGTTCTGGTCAGTTTATTGCTGACGTGGTTTCTGGCAAGCGCCCGGCTATTTCTACTGAAGGTTTATTCATGGACCGTTACGGCAGCGTCAATAGTCCTATTTTTATCCACAAGGAGTTGGCATGAATCCAATTGAAGAATTACTGTCATCAACCCAGGTTTTTTCTGATGCCAACCTGAATGCGCGGTTTTATACCGCCATAGAATTATTGGCACAAATCATGATGGTGATGCCGCGTACTGCGAACATCACCACGCTGGCTCAAGCCACAGGCAAAACCCCGCGCCTGATACGCTCGATACTGGCAGTGCTGAGCAAGGATGCCCTGGTCAGCCGTGACAGCAAGGAAAAAGACGCCTGGCACTGTCGTGACTGCAATGGCATCATTACCCTGGCGGATGTTTACCGTAGCTTCGTGAATGCAGAAGAACGTGCTGCCGCCAAGGAAATCGAGAAGTCAGTCCAGGAAGACGAGGCAGAAGTGCCACAGGAAAGACGTAATACTCGTACTTCCAGCCAGCAAAGCGTAGATTTGCTGATGATGCAAGTTAAAATGACGCTCAATCGCGCAGTCTTGCAGCAACTGGAACAATTTGACCTGGGTCGCTTGCGTGGCCTGGCTTCCAATAGCGCCTTCCGTCGCCAGCATGCCCGTCCACGTGGTTATATCCCAGAGCCGTATTAAACCGCGCATTAACCCGCGTATTAAACCTCTTATTAAACTGTATTAATCAGATTTTCATCGTTTCATCACAAAGCAACGCATGCGCATCAATATCCAGTTCAAGGACAGAGTAGGTATTGCCCACGAAATACTGGCGGTATTGGCGCGTCGCGGGCTCAATGTGGTGGCCGTCGAAGTCGACCCGCCGAATATCTATATTGATAGTCCTGAATTGCTGGAATTTATGCTCCCCTCATTGCAGGCTGATTGCCAGTCTGTACGTGGGGTAGGTGAAATCAAGGTGCTGGATGTCTTGCCCGGCATACGCAGGCGTCTCAATCTCGACACCATGATGGCCGTTATGGAAGACCCGGTGCTGGCGATCGATGCCAGCGGTCATATCGTGATTGCCAATGTCGCGGCTGCCACGGCAACCCGCATGAGTGAAACCAGCCTGTGCCAGCGCAGCCTGAACCAGGTGCTGGATGATGCCGGCATACAAGAAGAACTGGTCAATTGCGCTTTTCGCCTGCCCAGTCGTGAAGTCAGCCTCAACGGTGAACCTTATTTCATGGACGTGACGCCGGTATCAGAGCCACAAGGCGTAGATATTACCCATGGCCGTTCAGTAGGTGCCGTGCTCACCTTTCACGCACCTACCCGCATAGGTGGTCGCCTGCATGCCCTGCAGCATTCGGAAGGCAGCGGCTTTCATTTCATCATCGGTGAATCTGAGCAAATACGTAGTCTGAAAACCAAGGCCGCACGGGTAGCCGTGGTTGATGCCCCTTTGCTGATCACGGGCGAAACCGGCACCGGCAAGGAATTGCTGGCCCAGGCCTGCCACGGCGTCAGTGGTCGCTGCAGTGCCGCTTTCCTGGAACTGAATTGCGCGGCCTTGCCAGAAAGCCTGGCCGAGAGCGAATTATTTGGTTATATGTCTGGTGCCTTCACCGGTGCCCAGCGTGGCGGCAAGCCTGGCCTGTTTGAAATGGCGGACGGTGGTACGGTCTTTCTCGATGAAATAGGCGAGATGTCGTTGTACCTGCAGGCCAAGCTCCTGCGCTTCCTGAATGATGGCAAGTTCCGTCGCATAGGCAGTGATAAAGAGGTCAAGGTGAATGTGCGCATCATCAGCGCGACCCACAGGAACTTGCGCAAGATGGTGCAGGAGGGCAGTTTCCGTGAAGACCTGTTTTACCGCCTGAATGTCTTGCACCTGGAAATGCCAGCCTTGCGTGAGCGTCCTGACGATATCCTGCCACTGGCCAGGCATTTCATAGAACGCGCCTGCACCCAGGCGCAAAAACCCGTATGCCGTTTGAATTCATCTGCCTGTGCGGCGCTGGTGTCCAACCATTGGCCTGGTAATGTCAGACAATTACAGAACGTGGTGTTCCGTGCCATTACCATGTCCGACCAGCGGGTATTGGATGCAGCTGACCTCGATTGGGCCGAGGGCAGCATCACTGCAGATGTGGTGAAGAGCGATGCCACCGAGAGCTGGGAGTTGTCGGTCAACGCCTTTGAGCGCAGTTTGCTGGAAAACCTGTATCCGCAATATCCGTCCAGCCGTAAGCTGGCGACGCGTCTGGCAACTTCGCATTCCATGATCGCCACCAAACTACGTAAATACGGTATCCCACAAAAACGCTAAGAACGTGTTTGCGATTTTAAGCGCGTGCGTGATCAAGGCTCATGTACTAGAGTACATTCCGCTTTTTGCGCTGCGTGCTATATTACGTTGACCCTCTGACCCCGCTGACTCAGGCTCGCTACAGCTCGTAAACAAGTTCTAAGTCAGTGACGTGGCTTATTCAGCCAGCTCTTCAGGGTCTTCAGGTAAATTTACCGCAGGGATGGTGTATTTCTCTTCAGCCCAGGCACCCAGGTCAATTTGCTTGCAGCGTTCAGAGCAAAAAGGACGCCAGCGGTTCGCTTCTTTCCATTCCACCTTGGTTTTGCAGGTGGGACAATCAACAAAAGTAGCCATGTTCAGAAATTACAGAGAGTCAGGTCAAATGGGATATCGTTTTCATAGGCCTTGGGCTTCATGTCGCCATCCTGGGACATAAAACGTATCCACAACATATATTTATTCGCAGAGATTTCAGGTATGGCACCAAGTTCTTGCAGAACATTGACGCGCAATAACTGGTAAACCTTGCCTTGCAGCATCTGCTGGTAACTGCCAGCCTGGGCAATGACTTTGGATGTAGAGCCAGATTCGCGCAACAGGCGCAAGACCACATTGATAGCGTCAAACAGCGGGGCGATAGGGGCAAACCAGGCGCTGATGTCGGCAAAGCGTTTTTCTGCCGAATTTTTTTGCCAGGCATGGTAGCTGGGCAGGTCAAATTCGCAAGCTCCGCCTGGGATGATGGTGCGACCACGTATGCTCATCAGCCATTCATTGTCACGCACGTTCTGGCCGGTCTTGCCTGTGCTGCCAACCAGGCCGCTACTGGCGCGGTCAACGTCGTCCAATACCTTGTCGAGCATATCTGCCTGTACATTGGGATTGGATTTGAAACTGATGAGTGTGTGTCTTTGTCTTTCGAGTTCTTGCAAGAGATCGGATTTGAGGTCGGCACGACCAGCGACTTCCAACATTTCGAAAATGGTGGCAAGGGCAACGTGATGCTGCATGGGATCAGACTGATGTAAGAAAAATGTAAATTTTTCGTATAAGTCTTCCAGCCGCAATAACGTGCGAATACGCTCGTTAAAAGGGTATTCGTAAACAATCAAAATAGTTTCCCTGTCAAAATTTGGTGCTAATCAAAGCTGCACATGATTCTGAACCATACTGTGTGAAATTACAAACACCGCGTGCAGATTTCCATTATATTTTTTGTAGGAAAATGTTGCATGCACTGCGCATGTTCACTTGTTGCCACCTGCAAAAATCAGATACTGCTTATGCAGACGTAAAACTTCTTCCCGTATATTTTTCAAATCACCATCATTGACGATGACATCATCTGCTGCAGCCAGTCTGTCCTGTCTGCTGGCCTGATTACGCATGATGGCTACTACCTGTTCCCTGCTTAACTGATTGCGCGACATGACGCGCCTGATCTGCGTTTCTTCATCACAATCAACCACCAGAATACGGTCCACACGTTTTTTCCAACTACCAGATTCAACCAGCAGGGGGACGACGAAAATACGGTAATCTCCCTTGGCTTCTGCTGCCGCACGCTCGGTTTCCGTGCGTATCAGGGGGTGTAGTATGGCTTCCAGTTTCAGTTTTTGTTCAGTGTCGGCAAACACCAGTTGGCGTATGGCAGCCCTGTCCATGGCACCATCTGCGGCGATAAATTCGTCGCCAAATTGTGCGCGTATGGCGGGGATGGCCAAGCCGCCTGGCACTGTCAACTGATGGGCGATCAAATCGGTATCGATGAGCGCTGCACCAAGTTCACCCAGCATATTGGCAATCGTGGTTTTACCACTGCCTATGCCGCCTGTCAGACCCAGTGAAAATCCAGATGAAAAACCACCGGTCATTACAAGGTGCTCAGATAAAAGTCGACAATTTGCCGGCCCCAGATCAGGGCGATCAAACCTGCACCAGTCAGGTAAGGGCCAAAAGGTATTTCTGATTCCCAACCAAATTTTTTCGAGACGATCTGCGCAATGCCTATGACTGAGCCAACCAGGGTTGACAGCAGAATAATGACAGGGAGCATGCTCCAGCCCATCCAGGCACCAAAGGCAGCCAGCAATTTAAAGTCACCATAGCCAAAACCTTCTCTGCCACGGATAAGTTTATAGATCCAGTAAACTGACCATAGCGAAAGGTATCCAATAACGGCACCCAGTACGGCATCTTTCAAAGTGACAAAGCCACCATAGGCATTGAGCAGCAAACCCAGCCACATCAGGCCCAGTGTCAGATCGTCAAGCAGCAATTTGTGATCAAGATCGATAAAGGTCATGGCGATCAGCAGCCACACGAACACCACGGCACCCATGCCTGCTACGCCACTACCAAAGTGCCATATCATGCCCGCAGTCAGCAGGGCTGTCAGTGCTTCTATCAGGGGGTAGCGTATGGAGATTTTGGCCTTGCAGCCTGTACATTTACCACCTATGACGAGGTAGCTGATGATGGGTATATTTTCCAGTCCAGTAATCTTGTGCCCGCAATGCGGGCAGGCGGAGCGGGGTAGCATCAGGTTGAATTTATCCGGATGTGGCAATTCTTCCTGGCGTTGCTCGGCGACAAAATTATCGACATCCCGCAAATACATTTTTGGCAGGCGATAAATCACCACGTTCAAAAAACTGCCTATCAACAGTCCCAATAGCCCGAAGGCTATTGTGGACAAGCCGTTATGCGGCCCGGCGAATACAAACGTCTCAATCATCCCGCAACTGAGCCCATTTTGAAGATTGGTAAATACATGGCGACCACCAGGCCACCAATGACCACACCGAGAATCACCATGATGATAGGTTCCATCAGGCTGGACAGTGCAGCTACTGCTTCATCCACTTCATCTTCATAAAAATCGGCTACTTTACCCAGCATTTGATCCAGCGCGCCTGATTCTTCACCAATCGCCACCATTTGCGTGACCATGGCGGGGAAGACATTGGCATTTTGCATGGCGACAGTCAAACTGGTACCCGTACTGACTTCAGTCTGGATTTTGATCGTCGCATCCAAGTAGACTGCATTACCGGCAGCACCACCGACTGAATCCAGGGATTCAACCAAAGGCACACCGGCAGCAAACATGGTGGCCAGCGTGCGCGTCCAGCGGGCTATGGTTGCTTTTTTAATTACGTCACCAAAAATCGGTGCCTGCAACAAAGCTTTGTCCATGAATTGTTGCATCTTTAATGAGCGACGCCATGTCTGCATAAAAAAGTATATGCCGCCAAACAGACCGCCAAAGATGATGTACCAATATTTAACGAAATTGTCCGAAATGTTCATGACGATCAGGGTAGGTGCTGGTAATTCTGCACCAAAGCTGCTGAATGCCTGTTTAAATGCAGGAACCACCCAGATCATGATAACGGCGGTGACTATGAAGGCGATACCCAAAATAGCAATAGGATAAGTCAGTGCCGACTTGATCTTGCCCTTGATGGCCATGGTTTTTTCTTTGTAGATGGCCAGACGGGTCAGCAAGTCTTCCAGAATACCGGCTTGTTCACCGGCACCCACCAGATTGCAGAACAAGGGGTCAAAGTACAGTGGAAACTTGCGGAAGGCTGCGTTCAGGCTGGTCCCGGTTTCTACGTCACCACGGATATCTTGCAATAATTTGGAGACTGAGGGGTTGCTATGTCCTTTGGATACAATGTCAAAAGACTGTAGCAGCGGTACACCCGCCTTCATCATGGTTGCCAATTGGCGAGTGAACAAGGTGATGTCCTTGTCAGTAATGGCCTTGCCTGAGGTATAGCTTTTCTTTTTTAACTTGGTAACAAGGATGCCCTGTCTGCGCAAGGTGGCATTTACGATGGCTTCACCGCCCGCACGTGTTTCGCCCCTGACGACCTTGCCGAATTTGTCCTTGCCTTCCCAGGCGTACAGTTGCTCTTTGGGTTGGCCTGATTTTGCCGATTTTGCCAGATTGGTTGCCATATTAATTTTCTCTTATTATTCGTTGGTACATCCGAGGACTTCTTCGAGGCTGGTCAGTCCCTGTCTGACTTTCATTAATCCGGATTGCCGTAAATTCCTGATACCTTCTCTTTGCGCCTGCTCTTCCAGTTCCAGAGCGCTGGCACTGGCCAAAATCAGGCGTTCCAGAGCTACGGATATGGGCATCAATTGATAGATGCCGACCCGACCCTTATAGCCGCCACCGTTGCAACGATCACAGCCCACCGGACCATAAGGTTTCCAGGTGCCATCCAGGTCGTCATCCTTGAAGCCTGCCGCCAACAAGACTTCATCGAGGATTTCTACTGGTTTTTTACAGGTACACAGGCGGCGTGTCAGCCTTTGTGCCGTAATCAAAATAACGGATGAAGCAATATTGAAAGGCGCCACGCCCATGTTCATCAGACGCGTCAGGGTAGCAGGCGCGTCATTGGTATGCAGGGTAGAGAACACCATGTGACCGGTTTGCGCAGCCTTGATGGCGATATCGGCAGTTTCCAGGTCACGAATCTCACCCACCATGATGACGTCAGGATCCTGACGCAAGAAAGACTTCAGGGCGACTGCAAAAGTCAGGCCAGCTTTGTCGTTGACGTTGACTTGATTTACGCCAGGCAAGTTAATCTCGGCCGGATCTTCGGCAGTAGAAATATTGATACCAGGTTTGTTAATGACGTTAAGACAAGTGTACAAAGAGACGGTTTTACCAGAACCCGTAGGCCCGGTCACCAGCACCATGCCGTAAGGCCGCTGGATTGCTTCCATCAAAATGGCCTTGTGGTCTGGATCGTAACCCAGGGCATCAATACCCATCTGCGCCTGCGAACCGTCCAGGATACGCATGACGATCTTTTCGCCAAACAGGGTAGGCAATGTACTCACACGAAAGTCGATGGACTTGTTGGCGTTCAATTGCAATTTCATACGACCATCTTGCGGAATACGTTTTTCCGAGATGTCGAGTTTGGATATCACCTTGATACGCGAAGACAGCTTGTCCTTGATGGCCAGTGGCGGCTGGGCAATCTCCCTGAGCTCACCGTCGACACGGAAGCGTATGCGGTAGAATTTTTCAAAAGGCTCAAAATGCAAATCGGATGCGCCAAGATTAATCGCATCAATCAGCATTTTCTGCAGGAATTTGACAACTGGTGCATCATCAATTTCAGTAGCCTGCGCTTCAGCAGCCGCTGCACCGAGATCATCTTCCTTGAATTCCAGCTCAAATTCATCGCCGCCGATTTCATTCAGGCTTTGCTCAGAAGACTTGCCCAGTTTTTCCAGCAATTTAACCAAGGCATCGTGCTGCACGATGATAATGTCTATACCCAGGCCAGTCTGGAATTTGACTTGGTCAAGGGCAGAGTTATTGGTCGGATCAGATATCGCCAGCGAGACTTTATTGCCTTTTTTGGCAATGGCAATCAGGCGCTGTGACTGCATGAGTTTTTGATCGACCAGTTTTTCCGGGATCTGTGACTCATTGATCAGTGATAAATCCAGCAATGGGTAGCCAAAGGCATCTGAGCAAAATGTTGCCAGGTCGCGTGCGCTGACTGTGCCACTTTGCGTCAGCGCATCAATGAAACCGCTTTTGTCTGCCTGTGCTTTTTTGTTGACAATGTCAACTTGAGCAGGAGTCAGTAAATTGGCCTGCGTCAACGCTCTCGCCAGGCCAGAGCTTGGCATCTGGGATGCTGAATTTGGTAAGACTGCGGACATAGGATCTTTTGAGTAAAATTTGCCAATACAATCAGTTGCTTCAGGATAATGCAACTAAGCCTGTTATTTGTAAAGTCGTTCCCTAGCGCGCAGGCTGGGGAATGGGCAAAAAATGCAGCGCTGCAACAACTGCATCAAGTTTTAAATCTATCTGCTATTGACGACAAAGATTTGCAGCTTCTTTACTCTGTATAGAATGTTTTCAGGTAAATTGCCACGATGAATTTACCACTCTTTTATTTCCGTGGGGCGGCGTAGATTCTGGGCAGTGATGTGACCCTGCCCAATTTTGTAACAATCTGTTAAATCCACTAATTTTGCGATTTAATGATTCCTGCCAACCGCAAAGGCACACAGCTTGACCATTGCCTGTTTATATTGATTATCTGGCCAGGCTGAAATGGCAGCTGCCGCGCGGTCAGCTGCTTTCACAGCTTCACTTTGCGTGTATGCCAGGGCGCCGGATTGAGTAATCGCAGCCAGTATGGCATCAAATTTCGATTCATCGCCATTTTCTATGCAGGCGCGTACCAGTTCACGCTCTTCTGCAGTACCGTTTTTCATCAGGTAGATCAAAGGCAGGGTAGGCTTGCCCTCTCGCAAGTCATCGCCGACGTTTTTACCTATGTCGTCGGCATTCCCTGAATAATCCAGCACATCGTCAATCAACTGAAAAGCAGTTCCCAAAGAACGGCCATACTCACCGGCAGCTTCAATTTCTGTCTGCTTGGCACCAGCGATGAGGGCCCCTATTTCTGCAGCGGCTTCAAACAGCTTGGCGGTTTTTGAGCGTATTACTTGCAGGTAGCGCTCTTCAGTCACGTCGGGGTCATGCATATTCAGCAATTGCAAGACTTCGCCTTCGGCGATGACATTCGTCGCGTCCGCCAGGATTTGCATGATTTGCATGCTGTTGATGGATACCATCATCTGGAAAGCGCGTGAATACAAAAAGTCGCCCACCAGGACTGAGGCAGCATTGCCAAACAGGGCATTGGCTGTCTTGCGGCCACGGCGCATGGATGATTCGTCCACCACATCATCATGCAGCAGGGTAGCGGTATGGATGAACTCGACAATGGCGGCCAGCTCATGGTGATGCTTGTCTTTATACTGGAAGGCATTCGCCACCAGCAAGACCAGTACCGGGCGTATGCGTTTGCCGCCAGCGCTGATGATGTATTCGGCTATCTGGTTGACCAGGGCAACTTCAGAATGCAATTTGTTGCGGATTACCTGATTCACTTCGTCCATATCGACGGCGATCAGTTCAGTGATGGGGTTTTGGTTGTTTGTGGCAGACAAGGGAGAACCTGCTTAAGAATCCGGGATGGCCGAGATTATACGATGCAGTGCTGGTATTTGCTTGAATTGCACCAGTTCTCTTGCGCTTCATCCATTTATCACTAGTCAATTGCCTGTTTACCATGGGTGTGCTGAAAAAATATGCAAATAGTCTTTGACGCTTTTGGCAGGATTATGTACAATTTGGGGTTTTCCCGACTTCCCAGGTGCATTTTTGTCTGGCGGGGAGAAAATCCCTAATATTTATTTGATGAGGTTTCACATGTACGCGGTCATAAAAACCGGAGGCAAACAATACAAAGTTGTCGCTGGTGAAAAACTTAAAGTAGAACAGATACCTGCAGACATTGGCTCCGAAATCACCATTGATCAAGTGCTCGCATTGGGCGCTGGCGAGACCATTAAATTTGGTGCTCCATTGGTCGCAGGTGCTACGGTGCTGGCTAAGGTTATAGATCACGGTCGTCACGACAAAGTGCGCATTTTCAAAATGCGTCGTCGTAAGCACTATCAGAAACGTCAAGGCCATCGCCAAAACTACACTGAATTGCAAATCGTTTCTATCAACGGCTAATCTGTAGATCAGCAATCAATCTACCTGTATTTAAGGAGCTAATTAAAAATGGCACACAAAAAAGGCGGCGGCACCACGCGCAATGGTCGTGACTCAGAATCAAAACGTCTCGGCGTTAAAGTCTACGGCGGCCAGGCTATCAATGCCGGCGGTATCATCATTCGTCAACGCGGCACTCGCGTACACGCTGGTGAAAACGTTGGTATGGGCAAAGATCACACTTTGTTCGCTCTGGTTAACGGCAAAGTACAATTTGCGATCAAAGGTGCAGCACGTCACCAGTTCGCTATTGTTGTTGCAGACGCAGCAGCGGCGTAATGCTTTGAAGTAATTCAAAGCAGGGCGCAAGCCAGTATGATAAAAAGGCTCTGCCATCGGTAGGGCCTTTTTAGTTGGATCAGTCTCCATTCCAACTCATTGCGGTTTATATTTCCGCAAGTTCACCTCCCCCGCAAGCACACCCTGCATGGCAGTTTGGTGTTAGCCCTTTTAATTTGAAGAAATCCTGTATAAATTTATTGTTCCATCAGGTTACAAAAATTTATACAAGCTTTTTTAGGTGGTAAAAATGAAATTTATTGATGAAGCCCGTATCGAAGTAATCGCCGGCGACGGTGGCAATGGTGTGGCATCCTTTTGTCGTGAAAAATTCCGCCCATTTGGCGGCCCTGACGGTGGTGATGGTGGCCGTGGCGGCAGTATCTGGGCAGTAGCTGACCGTAATATCAACACTCTGGTTGATTATCGCTATTCCAAATTGCACAAAGCCAAAGACGGTGAAAATGGCCGTGGTGCAGACTGTTATGGCAAAGGCGCTGACGATATCCGTTTGCGCATGCCGGTTGGCACGCAAATTTGCGACAGAAATACCGATGAAGTCATTGCTGATCTGACTGAACATGGTCAGGAAGTTGAACTCGTCAAAGGCGGCGAGGGCGGCTGGGGTAATATTCACTTCAAGACATCTACCAACCGTGCGCCACGTCAGCGCTCTGATGGTAAAGAAGGTGAACGCCGCGAATTGCGCCTGGAATTGAAAGTACTGGCCGACGTTGGCCTGCTGGGTTTGCCAAATGCCGGTAAATCGACTTTCATTACAGCAGTATCGAATGCGCGCCCGAAAATCGCTGATTATCCTTTCACGACCCTGCATCCTAATTTGGGTATGGTCCGTGTCAGCCATGAAAAAAGCTTCGTCATCGCCGACATTCCTGGCCTGATCGAAGGAGCTGCTGATGGCGCTGGTCTGGGCATACAGTTCCTCAAGCATTTGCAACGCACGGGTTTGCTCTTGCACATTGTTGATCTGGCACCGTTTGATGAAGCTGTCGACCCAGTCAAAGAAGCCAAGGCCCTCATCAAAGAATTGCGCAAGTATGATGAAAGCCTGTATGAGAAGCCACGTTGGCTGGTCCTCAACAAGCTCGACGTGTTGACTGACGATGAACGCAAGAAAAAAGTCAAAGACTTCATCAAGCGTTTTGCCTGGAAAGGCCCGGTCTTTGAAATCTCCGCATTGAATCGTGAGGGCTGTGAAGAGCTGGTGACCGAGATCTATAAATACCTGGAAGAAAAGCGTACGCATGAACAGCGTTCGCAAGAAACCACGATGAAAGAAGAAGCGCAGGGCATCTTGTCCATTGATCCGGATGATCCGCGTTTTAAAGTACTGGAAGACTAATAAAAAAACCTGGTGAAAGCCAGGTTTTTTTACGCCTGTCATCAACGACTCATCAAATGCCTTGTACTTTCTAAGGATTGAATATTAATGAGTATTTGATATTGAAATAATTTCTTTTTAATAATGAAAATCTCATAAAAAGTAGAATATACCTTTTAAATATGAATTAAATTTAGATTGCAACGATAGTATCCATATAAAGTATAATTTTGATTTGTTTGCCGCTTTAGTGCCGCAACGTCGCCAAATCACATCCGTATTCATTTATGCAATCTGTCATCCAGCAAGCAAAGCGTCTGATTATCAAAGTAGGTTCATCCCTGGTCACCAATGATGGCAAGGGGCTGGACAAACAGGCTATCGCCAAATGGGCTGCCCAGATCGCAGGCCTGCGTGCCATGGGCAAGGAGGTGGTGCTGGTTAGTTCTGGTGCCATCGCCGAAGGCAGGCAACGCCTGGGCTTTGAAAAACGACCGACCGCTATCCATGAATTGCAAGCTTGTGCCGCTGTGGGGCAAATGGGTCTGGCACAAATTTATGAGAGCAGTTTTCGCGAACACCAGATAGGCACGGCACAAATATTATTGACGCATGCCGACCTGGCCGACCGTGAGCGTTACCTGAATGCGCGCTCAACCCTGTTTACTTTGCTACGCCTGGGCATCGTTCCCATCATCAATGAAAATGACACGGTGGTCACCGATGAAATCAAGTTTGGTGATAACGACACCCTGGGTGCCCTGGTTGCCAATTTGATTGAAGCCGATGCCCTGATTATCCTGACTGATCAAAAAGGCCTGTACACCGCTGATCCGCGTAAAGATCCGAATGCCACTTTTGTCCATGAAGCCAGGGCAGGTGACCTGGCGCTGGAAGCCATGGCTGGCGGTGCTGGCTCCAGCCTGGGTAGTGGTGGCATGCTGACCAAGATACTGGCAGCAAAGCGTGGCGCACGTTCTGGCGCGCATACCGTTATCGCCTGGGGGCGTGAAGAGAATGTCTTGCTGCGTCTGGCGCAAGGTGAAGGCATAGGCACACAATTGATCTCACAAATGGCCCCGGTGGCCGCCCGCAAGCAATGGATGATGGATCATTTACAGACCCTGGGCCAGGTTGTCCTGGATGCTGGGGCAGTGCAAAAGCTGACACGAGAAGGCAAATCATTGCTGCCCATAGGTGTGCTTGATGTGCGTGGCGAATTCAGCCGCGGTGCCGTGGTCACTTGCTGTGATGAGGCCGGTAGCCCGGTAGCCAGAGGACTGATTAATTACTCAAGCGCAGATGCCCGCCGCATCAAGCGCCATGCTTCGGCTGAGATTGAGGCCATACTTGGTTTTGTGGAAGAATCTGAACTGATACACCGCGACAACCTGGTTTTGTTGTAAATTGAATATAAAATTGAGCATAAAAATGGGCGCTGAATCTGAATTGATCCAGCGCCCATGTTATTTGTACGTCTTGCTATTAGTAATACGAAGTTTTCTTGCCGCGCAGCTTGTCCAGCAAGACACTGGCTTTGCCTGCGATGGTTTTGCCTTCGCAAAAATACTCAGAGAACAAAGTAGCATGCTGCTTGTTGGCACCAGTATTGATGATGGTATCCCACTGATTGCGGCGTGAGCGTGACCAGGTGCCGTCAGGGCGGCCAAAGGCATACAGCTTGACTTCATATGACTGACAACGCAGGCCTTCATAACTAATGTTCTTGGCACCGCCAGTGCTGGTGGCAACCATGGTATAGCGTATGGTGCCATCCGTCGCCACGATGAGAGACTTGGTATCGATCGCAAAAGACTGACTGGGGCTCTTGTAGAAGTTCAAGAGATTTTCAGCTTTTGGCGCTTCTGGTAATTGCAGGGCGACTTCACGCCATTCTTTATCCTCTTCCTCTTCCTCTTCATCTGCAGCAAAAGCCAGACTGACAGGTAGCAAGGCCAGACCTATGATAGCAATATGACGTAATTTTTTATTCAACATAAATTATTTGGATTCTTCCGGCTCGGTTTTACTGCAATCCTGATTTTTTGGTGTTTGTTGCTGATTACGCAAATAACGGCTGCGATTGGAGTTGGGATGCTCGGTGCGGTGCACATAACGCGACAATTCCTGCAAGGCCAATTGATAGACGCCGCGCTTGAATTCAATCACCACGTCCAGTGGTACCCAATAGTCATGCCAGCGCCATGCATCAAATTCAGGATGGGTGCTGGCCCGCAAATTGACATCGCAATCACGGCCTATCATGCGCAACAGAAACCAGATCTGTTTTTGCCCGCGATAATGCCCGCGGATTTCACGCTTGATAAAATGATCCGGCACTTCATAGCGCAGCCAGTCACGGGTACGTCCTATGACTTTGACATGCTCAGGCAGTAAGCCGGTTTCTTCTTCGAGTTCCCGGTACATTGCCTGCTCCGGTGACTCACCATATTTAATGCCACCTTGCGGGAATTGCCAGGAGTGCTCGCGCACACGCTTTCCCCACCAGACTTCATTGTTGGCGTTTAGCAAAATTATGCCAACGTTAGGGCGGAAGCCTTCACGATCCAGCATGTTCAACCTCAAAACTTTCTGTGGCTAAACGGCTTGCTCCTGCAATAGATAGCGTAGAGAGCGTTTGTTTCGTCGCAAAATACCGCGTTTTTCGACGGACAGCCCCCTTGGAGGCGAACAAATCGCAGTTTCCTTCATCAAATGTGCAAAGAGTGGGCGCATTAGCCAGCTAATCCTTTAAAATTGAGTTGATTATAACCCTCCATTTAAAAAGAATCACTGTCATGCGTGCTACACGATTTTTTATTTCTACACAGAAAGAAGCTCCTGCCGATGCCGAGATCGTCAGCCATAAACTGATGATGCGTGCGGGCATGATTAAACGCCTCGGTTCCGGCATCTACAACTACATGCCCATGGGCTTGCGCATCATCCGCAAAGTAGAGAATATTGTTCGTGAAGAAATGGATCGCGCCGGTGCGATAGAAATGCTGATGCCCGTCGTGCAACCTGCAGAACTGTGGCAAGAAACTGGCCGCTGGGACAAAATGGGGCCAGAACTCATGCGCGTGAAAGACCGCCATGGCCGTGATTACATCATCCAGCCTACTTCTGAAGAAGCGATTACTGACGTCGTCCGTACAGAAATCCGCTCCTACCGCCAGTTGCCTGTGAATTTTTATCACATCCAGACCAAGTTCCGTGACGAGCGCCGCCCACGTTTTGGTCTCATGCGTGGCCGTGAATTCACCATGAAAGATGCCTATTCCTTTGACCGTGATGTTGAAGGCATGCAAAAGTCTTATGAAATCATGTACGACGCCTACACCCGCATCTTCCAGCGTTTTGGCCTGGAATTCCGTGCGGTAGCTGCTGACAATGGTGCTATCGGCGGTTCTGGCTCCCATGAATTCCACGTCATTGCCGACACTGGTGAAGACGCGCTGGTGTATTGCCCTACCTCCGATTACGCCGCCAATATGGAAGCGGCAGAGGCCTTGCCTACACAAACCAGCCGCCCAGCTGCCGCTGCTGCACTGACCAAGACTGCCACGCCTGGTAAAGCCAAGTGTGAAGATGTCGCACAATTGCTCAATATCCCGCTGGAAACCACGGTCAAGTCCATCGTGCTCGCGGTTGATGCTGAAAAAGACAGTGGCAAGGCAGCGCAAATCTGGCTGCTGCTATTGCGTGGCGACCATGAACTCAATGAAGTCAAGGCAGGCAAAATAGCCGGCATGGCCAACTACCGCTTTGCTACCGAGGCTGAAATTGTCGAGCATTTTGGCACCAAACCAGGCTACCTCGGCCCTATCGGCACACAAAAGCCAGTCAATATCGTGGCTGACAGGACTGTCGCCAATATGGCGGACTTTGTCTGTGGCGCGAATGAAGCTGACTTCCATTTCACTGGTGCCAACTGGGGCCGTGATTTGCCTGAGCCAGCAGTTGCTGATTTGCGTAATGTCGTCGCTGGTGATCCATCACCAGATGGCAAAGGTGTACTGGCCATCCAGCGCGGTATTGAAGTTGGTCATGTATTCCAGCTCGGCACCCGCTATTCCGACGACATGAAAGCCACCTTCCTTGATGTGAATGGCAAGCCACAATTGCTGCAAATGGGTTGTTACGGTATAGGCGTCACCCGCATCCTGGGCGCAGCGATAGAACAGAATTTCGACGACAAGGGCATCATCTGGCCAACCTCGATTGCACCGTTTGAAGTCGTCATCTGTCCTATGGGCATGGACCGCAGTGAAGCCGTCAGGACTGAGGCTGAATCACTGTACGACGCTTTGCTGGCAGTTGGCGTTGACGTGATACTGGATGACCGCGGCGAGCGCCCTGGTGCCATGTTTGCTGACTGGGAACTGATAGGCGTGCCGCACCGCGTCGTCATCGGTGACCGTGGCCTGAAAGAAGGCAAGCTTGAATATCTGGGCCGTCGCGATACTGAAGCCAGCAATGTGCCTGTGGCCGAGATGCTGGCCTTTATCCAGGCCAAGATGGCAGGTAAATAAGTAGCAGGATGAAGTATTTTTTCTTGCGCTTTTGCGTCTGGTGCAAAGGAAGATGTAGCGGTAGCAGCAAGCTTGATTTGCAAGCTATGCAGGCCATGCAAGTTATATGGGGACGATGGAAAAAATCCATCCTCCATCTGGCGATCTGCCTCTTGGCTTTTTCAGCATTACCGGCGCAAGCCGGTAACCAAAAAGAAGAAGCCATGGCAGATTCAGTGCGTCTTGCGCTAGCTAAAGCTGTTTCTGATTCCACCCCACCCAAACCTAGCTTTGCCACGATAGAAGAACGTATCAGATACATCAACTGGCAGGGCGAGATGGCATCGCGCCTGAAGCGGCGCATCCCCGATTTGCAGACCCGCAAGGAATTGCTGGATGCTATCTGGTATGAGTCAAAGCGCGCGGGTCTGGATGTCGCCATGGTGATGGGTTTGATACAGGTAGAGTCTGCCTTTCGCAAATATGCGACTTCTGTCGTTGGTGCGCGTGGCTATATGCAGGTCATGCCATTCTGGTCGCGCGTGATTGGCGACGGCGATGCGAAAAAGCTGTTCCAGATGCAAACCAATCTGCGTTACGGCTGCTCGATTTTGCGCCTGTACATCGATATGGAAAAGGGTGATCTTTACCTGGCCCTGGGGCGTTACAACGGTAGCCGTGGCCGTCCTGAATACCCTAAAGCAGTGCTGTCCAACTGGAAAAACTGGGAATTCACCAGTTGATTCATTTGCTGAGTAAAATCTGCATTTCTCTTCAGGTAGCAATTGACGCTACTCCTGGTCTTGTAAAATAGTCCTTTGAAGAAATGACGGGTCAAGTATGACCGGGCATTCCAGAATGCCCGGTCATACTCAGGATTACACCAAGACCAAACATGCAGGCACTCTTTTATCAAGAAGAATTTGGCAGTACAGACTGGCGCAAGTTATTGCGTTCTCGCTGGCAATTGCTGCTTGCGGTACTGTTTGCCCATCTCTTGTTAATCTTATTATGGCCCAGCATCGTCAGGCATAAAAATGAAGTGAGCACGCCACTGGCTTTTGTGGTGCGTATGCTGGAAGCACCTGTACAGCGCAAGCCAGAACAGACGGCGCCCGTGGTCAAACCAGCGATATCCCCCAGTCAATTGCCGGCGTCAAATAAACCCCGCAATCCGGTCGTGCCAACCAGCCCCGCTACGCCGGTTAACAATGATGCAGGTACAGGTATCACTGTCGCACCTGTCCCTGCAGCGAATACAGAAGCCAGCACACCGACATTAATTGGCGATAGCCCCGTCGTGATCCAGCGCGACATCAGCAAAGTCATCAAACAGGTAGAGCGTGAAATGCCAAACCGCATCCTGAGCGATATCAAGCCAGAAAAATCATCCATGGTGCAATTTGGTATCAATGTCGCCGCCGCTGCGCGTCCGCGTGGCACCAGCTATCAGAACTTCACCATGTCAGATGGCACCGCCATGACCAAGGTGACGACACCAGGTGGTACGTATTGTGTGATCGGTGCAAAACCGGGAGCAGATATCACCAGGGCACCCAGCATACGGACTGTCAGTTGCGGTAGTTATTGAGGCGAGGGCAGGCTCATGCTGGCAGCTCCTTACCAACCCTCTCTTCAACGTAATGAGTTGCAGATACTGCTTGGTGTACTCCTGTTACACGCTGGCTTGTATCTGTTGTGGCCGCAGTTGAACGCGCTGCATAAGGACGAGCTAACGCAGGCAAATAGCGGCAGCCTGATTTTTTTGAAGCAGCCTGAGCAAGTGAAACTGCCAGATACTTCACCAGCCAGGCAGGATGTGACCAAGTCATTCCGTCCAGGCAGGACCGTGACAAGCCCGCGGCAAGATTCTGCTGCCGATGATCGGGCAAAGCCTGTTAGCGACCAGCGGCTGTCGATGCCGCCAGTGGAAAAAGAGTCTGCAAGTCCTGAAGCTGACCGGTCTGTTGTTGGCAAGTCGGTTAACCGTGATACTCGGGATATTTTCAATGGCCTGAAAAAAGATTTTCAGTACCGTGATCAGGTCAGTGCCAAAGCTGCACCTGCAGCCATGGAGAAATTTGGCGCTGCGGTCCAATCATCATCAACCGTCATGCGTGAAAGCTACAAGCATGAAGTACATATACTTGGTGACGGGCGGCCAGTCTCGAAAGTGATTACCCCATTTGGCACCTATTGCATCTTGCATCGTAAACCCGGTGAGATCATTGGGAATGAGCTGCGTACTGTACCTGTGACCTGTGGTAATTTGTAAGCGGGGAAACTTGAGGAATAGTCTGGTATTCCTGCTGAGAAGAAGTGACCCCAGGCGCTTGCACGTCTGAGGTATGCTTTCAATTTGTGAAATGCGCCTGCAAGTACTTAGACTGGGACCAGATTAATATCGATGAGGCGCTCAGTTCCATTTCGTATGATTTTCAGTGTGAACTTGCCCTGAGGTGGGGAAGCTACCTGCAAAAGTTCTTGGACATGTTTGCTGTTGATGACTGTGGCGCCATTGATTTCGATGATGACATCGCCCGGTAAAACATTCGCGATGAAAGCAGGCGATTCTTCGTGCACGATGTCAATGATAACCCCGGTGTTGCGTTCCAGGTTTTTCCTGAGCTCAGGTGTCAAGTCCAGCGTGGTCACACCCACACGCAGTTTTCTTGTCGATTTGACGAAATAAACGGCGGCCTGGTTATAGCGTTGCTGTTCTGTCGTCAAAGGGACCACAGTCGTACCGTAGGTAGTGCTGGTACCTGAGTAATTGGCGCTGCCCCCGGTGCCATTGACCGTACCTGATGAGTAGGTGGTTTTGTTATTGGGCAAGAAAAGCGGTGTCGTAATCGTTCTTGTACCGGCAAACTTGGATGAAAAGAGCACCATGACAGCGCCGTTTTGCTGC
This sequence comes from Undibacterium sp. Ji83W, assembly GCF_049340385.1. Lineage (NCBI taxonomy): Bacteria > Pseudomonadati > Pseudomonadota > Betaproteobacteria > Burkholderiales > Oxalobacteraceae > Undibacterium > Undibacterium sp. Ji83W. The sequence goes on from NZ_JBMPOZ010000005.1 coordinate 26,792, forward strand.
GCCTGTTCAATCATGCCGCGCTCAGATTCCCTTTCTCCGTTGAAGGAGGACTGACCTATCACGATATAGCCTTTGGAGCGGGCTATTCTGACATCCCTCGCCAGATCGTCTGATGCAAAAATTTTTGGTTTATCATTTGGTGACAGCGTCTGTACATCCGGCAGTGTCTTCGCGTCTGCATAAGATTTATAGAATTTCTGGTAACCGCTGGCACAGCCGGACAGGATAAAAGCAAGGGTGAGAATGAGGATGCGACACTGCATAAGGAGCTCCATTATTATTGAGGACATCTGTCGCGACAACATGCGAGCCGGGTAATGAGCACAGCAGCCTGTAAAATCAGCCCCGGAGCTGGTCTGGTGTTTCAGGCTGGGGCGTTTATCTTTTTTTTGTTCGCAAGAAGCATCGCAGAGTAAAAGATTTTATCAATTAATCTTTACGCTGACCATACGGCATCAATGGATATTTAGAGGTGAGACTTCAATGATCAGTCAAGGATCAGATGTAGATGTCACGGATTTTTCAGCCTTGACGTGCACCAGGAATCTGTAAAAACAAAAATGCCCGCGCGATGCGGGCATTTTTGTTTGGGAGGGGACTGACTGCTTCCCTTTGAGTTTCCCAAAGCAACTGCGGCAATCCCTTCCTGAAAAATCAGGACAGATGACCGGAAATGAGTTTAGTCATTTCAAACATGGACACTTGTTTCTTGCCATCGAAAACGGCTTTCAACTTGTCATCCGCGTTGATGTTGCGTTTGTTTGCTTCATCTTGCAGTTTGTGTTTCTTGATGTATTCCCATACTTTTTTAGTGACTTCAGTACGAGGAATTGCTGCTGCACCGATGACTGCTGCCAGAACTGGGGAGATAGTCATAGGTTTCATGAACGCTGCATTTGGCTTGCGTGCTGCTGCTGGCTTGGCTGCTGCGGCTTTTTTAGGAGCTGCTGCTTTTGCTGCAGGTTTCGCTGCTGCAGCCTTTGGAGCTGCTGCTTTTGCTGCCGGTTTAGCTGCTGGTTTAGCCGCTGGTTTGGCTGCCGGTTTTGCTGCTGGTTTTTTTGGTGCTGTTGCCATAAATAGCCTCCTTCACAAATTTCGTGGACGGAGCTTTGATCGTTTTGAAAAGCTCCTGCATTGCGTCACTTCACGCATCGCTAATAGTGGTGCGGTTTTTACAGGGATGCAAGTGTTTTTTGCGGGTTTTTACTGAAAAAGTGCAGGAATTTGCCTGTCGTTGGATTTCCGCATAAAAAAATGCCGGATTAGCGCCATTTTGGCTGCTATCCGGCATTTTTCCATAGAGGGAAATGCGAAGCGAAATACTGAGAAAAATTCAGCGAAACTCAACTAAATTTAAGGCAGTCAGGCAAAACTCAACGCTTGCCCGGCATCATTCCCTTCATGCCGCGCAACATCTTCATCATGCCGCCGCCGCGCAATTTCTTCATCATGGACTGCATTTGCTCAAACTGGGCCAGCATGCGGTTGACTTCCTGTATCTGCACGCCAGCACCTGTGGCGATACGGCGTTTGCGCGAAGCCTTGATCAATTCTGGCTTGGATCTTTCTTGTGGAGTCATGGAATTAATCATGCCTTCCATGCGGCGCACCTGTTTTTCAGCCTGATCCATATTGGCACCACTGGCTGCCTGTTGCATCTGCGCTGGCAACTTGTCCATCAGGTTCGATAGGCCACCCATATTCTTCATCTGCGAAATTTGCATCTTGAAGTCATTCAAGTCGAATTTGCCGCCATCCTTGATCTTGTGCGCCAGATCCTGTGCGGCAGCCACGTCCATGCCTTTTTGGGCCGATTCGACCAGCGCCAGGATGTCACCCATGCCCAGGATACGGTTGGCCATGCGGGTAGCATCGAAAGATTCCAGACCATCCAGTTTTTCAGCAACGCCAACAAACTTGATCGGTTTGCCTGTTATATAACGCACCGACAGGGCTGCACCACCGCGTGCATCACCGTCCAGCTTGGTCAGCACCACGCCCGTCAAAGGCAGTGCATCATTAAAGGCCTTGGCGGTATTGACGGCATCCTGACCCAGCATGGCATCGACCACGAACAGGGTTTCTATCGGCTTGACAGCAGCGTGGACGGCTGCAATCTCTTGCATCATCGCTTCATTGATACCCAGGCGACCAGCAGTATCGATGATCAGCACATCGTGATAATGCTTTTTGGCGTAATCAAGCGCAGCCAGCGCGATATCGACTGGTTTGTCGGTAGGCAAGGACGGGAAAAAGTCTGCACCAACCTGTGCCGTCACCGTTTGCAACTGACCTATCGCTGCCGGACGATAAACGTCGGCAGAAACGGTTAATACCTTTTTCTTTTTTTGTTCACGCAGATACTTGGCCAGCTTACCGACGGTGGTGGTTTTACCTGCACCCTGCAAACCTGCCATCAGGATGATCGCTGGCGGCTGGCAGTTAAAACTCAGTTGTGAAGCCTCTTCGCCCAGGTCAGCCCCCATCAGGGCGGCCAGCTCTTTCTGTACCACACCGACCAGGGCCTGACCAGGAGTCAGGGAAGAAATCACTTCCTCACCCATGGCTTTTTCTTTGACGCGGGCGATCAGTTCACGTACTGCAGGAAGGGCAACGTCAGCCTCCAGCAAGGCCATGCGCACTTCACGCAACATCTCAGCGGTATTGGATTCAGTCAGGCGGGCTTCGCCGCGCATGGTCTTGACGACTTTGGCTAGGCGCTGGGTTAGGTTATCGAGCATGTTGGCTTAGGGGATATTAAGAAAAAATCAATAGGGCGGTGCTCACTGCTGCCTGTCACAGGCGATAGTAGCAACTTAGTAGCAACTCAGTGGCAACAACAGCAGGCATTTTACCTGAACCCGTGACAGAGTCCGGCATTTCACCTAATGTACAGAGTAGATGTGGGCAAAATTCTGAAAATCCAGAATAATTTCAAATTGCCGTGCGGATTTTCGGACGCATGAGGGATAGTACTGATATATTTTGCTCAAAAAATCGGTTAAAAACGGGGTGCGGGTCTTCATTCATGCTTGGTATGAAGTCTGCTAATAAGAGCGCTATCACAGAGCTTGCTACAAAATTAAGATGAGTGGACATTCTGCAATGTCAGTCTGATTTTGTCGCCTGTTCAAAAAATAGACGCTCAATAATCTGGAGACAATCATGAAACGACTTCATCGTGCTTGGCGCTTGCCACGCATACTTACCCTGTGCACCCTGATTGCTTCGTCTGGCTATAGCCTGGCAGAGGAAGGTGTCACTGACAATAGCATACTGATAGGACAAACTGTAGGGCTGACCGGGCAGATAGCCGGGCCAGTCAAAGAAATGAATGCTGGCGCTGCGGCTTATTTCAACCAGATCAATAAGAATGGTGGCGTGTATGGCCGAAAGATAGAACTGCACATCATTGATGACAAGTTTGATCCTGCCATCGCCGCCACCAATGCCGAAACACTGATCAAGAAAGACCATGTCTTTGCCTTGTTCCAGTCTCGTGGCACGCCGCATACCCAGGCCATCCTGCCTATCCTGGCCTCCAGCAAAGTTCCCCTGATTGCCCCGAGTACTGGTGCTGCCGTATTTCACAGCCCAGTCAACCGCTATGTATTTAATGTCAGGGCCAAATATCAGGATGAAGTTAAAAAAGCCGTGGAACAGTTTTCCACGATAGGCTTGAAAGACATTGCTATTGTGCATGTCGATGATAGTTTTGGTGGTGATGGTCTGGCCGGTTTTACCAGCGCGATGGACAGCTTTAAATTGAAGCCTTCTCTGGTCAGTAAATATGACAGGGCGAAGCCAGACGTGCCCAAGGCCATTGATGAAGTTGTCAAATCGCCAGCCAAGGCGCTGATCATCGTAGGTTCTGCCACCACGGTGTCAGAAATTATTCGTGGCTTGCGTACCAAAGGCAGCAGCATACAAATCATGACCTTGTCGAATAATGCTTCGCAATCCTTCATTGACTCGCTGGGGCCGGTAGCGACCGGCATCATGGTGTCGCAGATCATGCCGGCACCGCATCTGGTATCAAGTACCCTGGGGCAGGAGTTCAAGACCATTGCCAAAGAAAATGGTGTCGCACCTTCGTATGCAGCGATGGAGGGCTTTGTTTCTGCCAAACTATTAGTAGAAGGTTTGAAGCGGGCTGGCAAGGGTCTCACGCGCGAAGGCCTGATCCGTGCACTGGAATCCATGCACAAGGTGGATTTGGGCGGCATCACTGTGACTTATAGTGAGCGAGCCCATGGTGGTAGCGAATTTGTCGATTTGACGATGATAGGCCGGGACGGTAAGTTTTTGCGCTAGTACATATCAACAAGTTAGTGCGAAAACACAGAATGCGCGGCAGGCATAATCCGGTTTTTCGCATCAAGTCTGCTGAATCCTGAATAGAAACCTGAATGAAATCAGTTGTTTACTAAAATCCTGATGCTGGCACAATACCTGCTAATCAGTACGTGTAGGAAAAAATCAAATCAAAACTCAGGAGACAAAGATGTTCAAAAAGATTTTGCTTGCCACTCTCATTACTTCAGGATTATTTGCCAGCGTAGCCCAGGCCCAGGATGTGGTCAGATTGGGTAATCTGAAATTCGCCCACTATGGCGCGGTCTCTTACATCAAAGAAATCGCACCTAAATGTGGTATCAAAGTAGAAGAACGGGTGTTCGCCAAAGGCCTGGACGCCATGCAGGCGGTTATCGCCGGTGAGCTTGATGTTGGAGCAGTCTCTTCCGAAGCCGTGATTTCTGCGCGTGCCAGCGGCACACCGATTTATCTGGTGGCCGGTTTTGCCAAAGGTGGTGCACGCCTGGTTGGACGTACCGACCTGGGCATGAAGACAGTCAAGGATTTGAAAGGCAAGAAAGTCGGTGTTACCCGTGGCGGTATCCAGGACATCTTGTTGGCAGCGGAACTGTCACAACACGGCCTGACTTATTCTGACCAGCCGGGTAAGGATGTGCAAATCATTTACCTCGGTTTCCCTGACCTGAACCAGGCTTTGCTGGGCAAGAATATTGATGCCATCATGCAGTCCGAGCCTTACTCTTCCCAGGCTATCAGCAAGGGTTTTGGTAATGAAATCATCAAACCTTACGATACACCTATAGGTGAACCAGTTCGCACCATGGTCATGACCGAGAAGTTCTATAAAGAGCGTCGTCCGGTCGCAGAAAAATTCATGCGCTGCTTTGTTGAAGCTACCAAGACCTTTATCGACAACAAGGAACTGGCAGAAAAATATGTGCGCGAAAACATGTTCAAAGGCCAGGTCAGCCATGAAGATTTTGTTAATGCCATAGAAAACTCGCCTTATACCTATGACGTAACTGCAGAGCATATACAGATCACCACTGATCTGATGCAAAAATACGGTGTAGGCAAAATGGCCAAGCCGCCAATTGCCAAGGATTGGGTTAAAACCGATCTTCTGGAACAAGCCAAGAAGAGCCTGAACATAAAATAAGCATCAAATAAGTCTTTAGCTTGAGCAAAGGGTGAGTCTGCTTCTTTGAGCAATATCTGCTCACCCAGCTCCTCAATTCTTGAAGGAAAAATCATGAAATTTAAATGGCGTGAAATGGGCGCGGGGCTGATTGTGCCCGTAATTCTGATCGCAATCTGGCATGTGGTGACCACCATGGGGTGGGTCAATGCCCAGGTTTTACCGACACCGCTGGCAGTAGTAAAAAAATGGATAGAGTATGCTTCTCCCTATGAAGCAAGGGATGCTGCAACCACGAGTTGGCTGGCCTGGGCATTCTCTGGTGAGTTGATACGCGACACCATGGGTAGTATGTATCGCGTGCTGGTCGGCTTTGTCGTCGGTGCGGGTCTGGCCTTGCCGCTTGGTCTGGCGATGGGGTCGAGTCAAAGAATGTATGCGTGGATGAATCCACTGCTTCAGGTATTGCGTCCAATACCGCCCATTGCCTACATTCCTTTGTCGATACTTTGGTTTGGTCTTGGTAACCCACCTGCCATCTTCCTGATTGCGATCGGTGCCTTTTTTCCGGTACTCATGAACACGATTGCCGGTGTCCGCCATGTGGATGGTATTTATATCAGGGCAGCCCGCAATCTGGGGGCTAGCCAAACCACTATGTTTGTACGGGTCATGCTGCCTGCCGCCGTGCCTTATATTTTGTCGGGTGTGCGCATTGGTATCGGTACTGCTTTTATCGTGGTCATCGTTTCCGAAATGATTGCTGTGAATAATGGCCTGGGTTTCCGTATTCTGGAAGCACGTGAGTATTTTTGGTCTGACAAGATTATTGCCGGCATGATCAGTATAGGCATGCTGGGCCTGGCAATTGATCTGGCGATGAACAAATTAAATAACTATTTGCTGCGTTGGCACCGTGGATTGGAGAACTGAGATGAACCCTACTCATATCAAAATTGAAGGCGTAAATAAAATCTTCAAGACGGCTGACAAAGAAGTCGTGGCATTGCGTGACATCAATCTGGAAATACCGGAAGGTCAGTTTGTCTGCCTGCTTGGACCATCGGGCTGCGGCAAGTCGACCTTGCTCAATGCAGTTGCAGGGTTTTCTTTGCCGACTTCCGGTAGTATCACCGCGCATGATCAGAAGGTCAGTGCCCCCGGCCCGGACCGTGGCATGGTGTTTCAGGAATATGCACTTTTCCCCTGGATGACGGTAGAGCAGAACATCGCTTTTGGACTGGAAATCAAGGGCATGGCCAAGACAGAGATACAGCAACGGGTTGCCAGCTTATTGGGTATGCTGGGTTTGAGTGACTTTAAAGCGCGCTTTCCCAAGGATTTGTCTGGTGGTATGCGTCAGCGCGTTGCAATTGCCCGTGTATTGGCGCTGGATTCGCCTATCATGTTAATGGATGAACCCTTCGGTGCGTTGGACGCACTGACCCGTCGCAACTTGCAGGATGAGTTGCTGCGCATCTGGTCAGAACTGAAGAAAACCATCATCTTCGTTACCCATAGTATAGAAGAGGCAATTTATCTGGCTGACCGTATCGTTGTCATGACTTACCGGCCAGGTACCGTTAAAAAGGATTTGATCGTTGAATTGCCACGTTCGCGTGATCCTTCTGATCCCGGCTTCAATGCCTTGAAACGTGAGTTGGGTCAGTTGGTCATGGAAGAACAGCAAAGACATCATAATGATGAACTGAAGATGGCAGCAGTAGATTGAGCAGTACGTAGAAATTAGTAGTCCGGACGCGCCCATAAAAATCATAAGGAGAGACATCATGCTGAAATTCGCACGAATTGTAGTAGCGGGATTGGTTTTCTTGTTGGGCGCGTCCAGTCACGCGCAAAGTGCCCATGGCACGGCACCCGAGGCCGTCGCCATGGTGCAAAAAGTGATTGCCAGTATCAAGTCGAATGGCAGGGACAAGACTTTTGCTGATGTCAATAATCTGCAGGGACCTTTCCGCGACCGCGACCTGTATGTCACCATCAATGATATGAATGGCAAGAACCTGGCTCATGGTGCGAATGCCAAGATGCAGGGCAAGGACCTGATGGATTTGAAAGACGCTGATGGCAAACTGTTTGTGCGTGAGCGCATGGAGCTTGCCAAAACCAAGGGCAAGGGTTGGCAAGATTATAAATTTGTCAATCCTGTCTCCAAGCAGATAGAGCAAAAATCCATGTACTTTGAAAAGTATGAAGACATTGTTATCAACTGCGGTATTTATAAGTAAGCGCTTGTGACAGCGCCGCGCACTGGCAGTGTCCGCAGGCGGCGCCTGATCTTTATCTGCGTGGCGGTGGCGAGCATTGCGCTGGTGGTCGCCAGCTATTTTGTGGCCGTCACCATCGCCAGGGACAATAGCCGGCAGGCTGGTGACAGGCAGTTACAGATCATTGCCCTCGATATTGAATCTGTACTTGAGCGTTATGAAACCCTGCCTTTCGCTATTTCTTATCTGCCCTCGACCGCCGAGGTCTTACTGAACAAGCAAGATGCCGGTCTGACACAGGCACTGAACCTGAGTTTGCAAGAGTTGGCTGAACAGGCCAAAGTGGCCGCCATCTACCTCATGGATGTGCAAGGCAATACCATCGCCGCCAGTAACTGGAATACCGAGCAAAGTTATCTGGGGCAAAATTTTGCCTTCAGACCCTATTTTTCTGAAGCCTTGAAGCAGGTCAAGCCTGGCCATTTCTATGCGATAGGCAATACCACGAATATTCCCGGTTATTTTATTTCCCAACCAGTCTATCCGCCCGGCAGCAAGCGTGGCAGCCAGGCTCCGATAGGCGTGATCGCCGTCAAGATTATCCTCAACGAGTTTGAGCAAGCCTGGGGCAGTAGTGAAGAACCTATCGCGCTCAGTGACAGGCATGGTGTGGTGTTCTTGAGTAACCGCGCTTCCTGGAAATATCATAGCCTGCAAAACCTGTCGCCAGCAGTGCAACAAGATTTGAAAGCCACTTTGCAATATGGTGGCAAGCATATAGATGCAATTACGCAATTGCCGCTGGCAGAAAAAAAGGGTTATGACGAATATCTGCAAAGGCCGATAGGACGTCTGAATTGGCAGTTAATGTTATTCCCCGATCAGGGAAAAGTCATGCGTGCGGGTTTGCAATCTGCCTTGGTGGTTGCTTTGATACTGGGCATAGCCCTGGCCTTTGCTGCTGTGTTTGACCAACGCCGCCGCAGACTGGAAGAGGGGCGGCTGGCACAACGTGCGCTCAAGAAAGCGGCGGATGAACTGGAATTGCATATCGCTGAGCGCACCCGGCAATTGACGCAGGCGAACTCAGAACTTGAAAGCCGCTACCTGACACTCAAGCAGACTGAAACCCTGCTGCGCTCAACCCAGAATGAAATGGTGCAGGCCGGCAAATTGGCCATGCTGGGCCAGATGGCCACCGGCATCACCCATGAATTGAACCAGCCACTGACAGCAATACGCGCCTTTGCCGATAACGCCATCACCTTCATGAATCGCGGCAAGGCTGAGCAGGCTTTAGCTAACCTGGAACATATCAGCCATGCCAGTGAACGCATGGGCAGCATCATTGCACAGCTCAAGGGTTTTGCCAGGAAAAGCCCGAACGCGATTGCCGAAGTTGATGTGCAGATGGCTATCCAGTCTGCTGTCAGCTTGTTGCGCAGCGAGACCGACAGACGCGGGGTCATCTTGCGTGTGCATATTGCCGAAGCTGCCAAGGTGCTGGGCGACACCGTCAGGATAGAACAAGTCCTGATCAACCTGATACGCAATGCTCTGGATGCGGTAGAAAATAGCCCTGTCAAGGCAGTGGATGTCAGACTTGGTCGTGAACAAGGTATGGCAAGAATCAGTATTGCCGACAGTGGCACTGGCATCCCTGAGCATGTGGCCGGTCATTTGTTTGAACCATTTTTTACCACCAAGGAAATTGGCCATGGCCTGGGTCTGGGGCTGGCGATTTCTTCTTCCATCGTGCAGGCCATGAATGGCAGCCTGCTGGCAGATAACCGTCCGGATGGCGGCGCTGAATTCACAGTTTGCATTCCGCTGGCTGATCAGGCTAAGACAGACTGAAGCAAACGACTGTATACATAGTGTAAGGAAACAGTATGAATCAAATGCTCGCTATATTAATAGAGGATGAGCAGGCAGTGCGCCTGGCAACGACCCAGACGCTGGAACTCGGTGGTTTTGAAGTGCAGGCCTGCGCCAGTGCTGAACTGGCCGATGCTTATATCAAGGACGGCTATGCTGGCATTATCGTCACCGATGTGCGCTTGCCTGGCAAGTCTGGTCTGGACGTGCTGGAAAAAGTACGCAGCATTGATGCAGAGCTGCCCGTCATTATCATCACCGGTCATGGCGATGTCAGTATGGCAGTGGAAGCCATGCGCCACGGCGCTTATGATTTCCTGGAAAAACCTTTCGCGGCAGAACGCTTGCTCGATGCTTGCCTGCGTGCCCAGGAAAAGCGGCGGCTGGTCATGGAAAACCGCAAGCTTAAATTATCCTGGCTAAATCATTCAGCAACGCCAGACTTGATAGGCCAAAGTCCGCAGATAGAAAAAGTCAGGAAATTCATACAAAGCATAGGCCCTACCCAGGTCGATGTATTGATCAATGGCGCGACCGGTTCCGGCAAGGAAGTGGTAGCACGGCAATTGCATCTGGCCAGTGGTTGTAAAGGCGAATTCGTTGCCATCAATTGCGGTGCCTTGCCAGAGTCTGTATTCGAGAGCGAGATTTTTGGTCATGAAGCTGGCGCCTTTACCAGTGCGCAGAAACGCCGCATAGGCAAGCTGGAGTATGCACACGGTGGCACAGTATTTCTTGATGAAATTGAAAGTATGCCTCTGAACCTGCAAATCAAATTGCTCAGGGTCTTGCAAGAACGTACTCTGGAAAGACTGGGTGGCAATCAATCCATCGCGCTGGATTGCCGCATCATCGCAGCAACAAAAATGGATTTGCTCAAGCTCAGCGCGCAAGGGCAATTCCGCGAAGATTTGTATTATCGCCTCAGTGTCATCACCATGCATTTACCCAGACTCAATGAGCGGCGTGAGGATATCCCTTTATTGCTTTCGTATTTTGTGCAGAGGGCAGCGCTGCGTTATCAAAAACAGGTGCCAGTCTTGTCTTCCTCACAAATGCAATTGTGGATGCAGGCTGACTGGCAGGGCAATGTGCGTGAGCTGCGCAATTTTGCAGATCAACTGGTGCTGGGGGTGGCGGAGTTTGCTGAGCGGCCTGCTCTGGATGACGATCAAGCCCGGCAAGCCCAATCAACTGCTACCTCCAGTTTGCCTGAAAAACTGGATGTGTATGAAGCCAGCCTGATCCAGCTTGCCCTGGAAAAAAATGCCAACAATGTTGCCGCAGCAGCGGAATCACTGGGGATACCCAAGAAAACCCTGTACGACAAGATCAAAAAATATCAAAAAACTTTGATCCCGGTCAATCCGCCAGGGAGTTAGGGTAGGTATCAGGTAGGGATATAGCAGGCATTGTGGAAACTGCTGAACACGCATAATCCGACTTTTCAGGCGACATGGTGTAAACTTGTGCCATGCAAATCTATCTATCATTTCTTGCCGCCGCTTTATATATATTGAGCATAGTCCTTCCGGGAAGGCTGCTGACACTGTCTAATGTGGTTGGCGCACTGGCCTGGCTGACGCATGGCGCGGCTTTGTGGCTGACCATTTTTCCGGATCACGCGCTCAGGGTAGGCTTTGCTGTCATGTTGTCCGCTGCGCTATGGGTCTCGGTCTTTGTGTGCTGGCTGGAAAACCGCAATGCCGCGCTCGACGGCTTGCGCCTCTTGCTCATGCCTAATGCTGCCGTGATGGCGATGTTGCCGAGCTTCTTTCCCGGTAGCCTGATTGCTTTGGCTGGCAAGACTGCCATGTTTCCATGGCATGTGGTGATTGCCATGTTGGCCTATAGCACGCTGACGATAGCGGCTTTTCATGCCGTCGTCATGACAGTGCAAGACAAGCATTTGCATCAATTGCGTGCTGCTCAAAAAGTGGAATGGCTCAATGTCCTGATAGACAGGCTGCCAGCCTTGCTGACCATGGAAAAGATACTGTTTCGTTTTGTGCTGCTTGGTTTTGTCTTATTGACACTGACTGTCTTGTCGGGTGTGATATTTTCAGAACAGGTATTGGGCGTGGCCTTCAAATGGGATCACAAGACCATACTGTCACTCTTGTCCTGGCTCTTGTTTGCCATCTTGCTGGCTGGGCGCTACTGGCGCGGTTGGCGCGGTAAAACCGTATTGAGCTTTACCCTGTCAGGTTTTGTTACCTTGTTACTGGCTTATGTCGGTAGCCGCTTCGTGCTGGAAGTCTTGTTGCACAGGAGCCTGTCATGAGAATCCTGTTCTGGCTCGGACTAGTGGTACTGATAGTCCTGGCCCTGAAAAAGAAAATGCAGCCGCCTAGTGCTGGTACCAGTAATGGCAGTCCTGACATGCCCGGGCATCCGGAAAGCCCGGCAAGTCCGCAAAATTCTGGTACACGAAATGCAGCACCTGCCGAGACCATGGTGTGCTGCGCGCATTGCCAGATTTATTTGCCGGCATCTGAAGCAGTACAGTGCGGCGAGCGAGTGTACTGCAGTCAAGAACATGCTGATCTTGCATGAGCCTGCCTTTTGACACGCCATTGATGCTTGAATACCGTTCAGAGGCGTCGGAGCCATCTCATTCTTTCTGGCGTTCATTGCAAACGCTGAATGCCTCGCGCATTGTGGTGGCGGCCAGTTTGCTGATCTTGTTGAGTTTGCGCAGTGGTAAAGATATCTGGACCAGTGAACCTCTGTTCGGGCGTGATATAGGTCTGGCTTATTTATCGGTAGCTATTGGCTTTGTGGTGCTCAAGCAACTGTACCCGCGCCGGTTCATGTGGCAACTAACGACCCAGATACTGCTGGACATCATCATCATCTCCACCATGTATCTGGCGAGTGGTGGCAGCAAGAGCGGCTTGGGTATCCTGTATTTGTTTCCGCTGGCAGGTGCGGCGATACTGAGTCCGCTGCTCTGGTCTTTCTTTTTTACTTCCATCGTCGTCCTGTTTTTATTGGGAGAGAGTGTCTATCATTATCTGCAACAAGCAGATGCTGCTCCCTTTTCACAGTCGGGTTTATATGGCGCCGCCTATTTTGCAGTGGTGTCTGTAGTCAACCGGCTGGCGCATAATCTGATCAATCAGGAACAGTTGGCGGTACAGCGCGGCAACGCACTCGCTATACAGCAAGCCATCAATCAACTGGTGATTGCTGACATGGGCGATGGCATCCTGGTGCTGGACCAAAATGGTTGTATGTTTGAAATCAATCCGGCAGCAGCGCGCATGTTGGGAGGCAATCTCAGCAAAGAAATGATAGGCACAGAGTTGGGTAGCATTGCCGCTTTGCGCCCGATTGTAGAAGTGTTGAATAATATGCAGGCGCGTCCCAGTTTGAATGACCGTCGTAAAGAAGAAGAAATTTCCTTCGTTTCCATACGATGTTATCTCGACGACCCCAAGCCTGAACTGGGGGAGATGGCGGCAGATACTGCTACCAGGGAACGTTCTGAACGCGAACGCCCGCATTTCGTGACCCATCTGAAGCTACGCTTTGTCGCAATCAAAGGCGTTAATACGGGTGGTTTCAAAGAGCGTAATGGCAGCTATACCATCATCTTCATGCAAGATGTCTCGGATATAGAAAATCAGGCGCAGCAACTGAAGCTGGCGTCCATGGGACGCCTGACTGCCAGTATCGCTCATGAAGTGCGTAATCCCTTGTCTTCGATTTCTTATGCAGCCTCACTATTGAATGAAGATCTGAGTCATCCCGGCCAGGAAAATAAGCAAGCTCAACGCTTGCTGAAGATCGTTGATGACAATGTGTCACGTTTGAATCAGCTGATTGAAGATATTCTGAAGCTCTCACGCAAGGCACAGTCGGATGTGGAGCCTTATCTGGTCATGGACCAGATTACAGAAATGGTCAGGGATTTTGTAGAAACCCGCAATTTGCCAACTGATTTTATAGCAGTCGTGAGGGACAAGAACTTTCTGGTGAATTTTGATCCCAGCCATTTGCGAGAAGTGGTGTTGAATCTTTTGTCAAATGCGATACGCTATGCCAGCGGGCAAGCGGGTAGTATCAGGCTGTTTGCCTATATTAATAGTAGTGGCCGGCAAGAGTTGCATATACAAGATGACGGACCAGCGATTCCTTACGAAGTCAGGTCCCATTTGTTTGAACCGTTTTACACTACATCACGTATGGGCACTGGCCTTGGCTTGTACATGGCAAGGGAACTGTGTTTGAATAACCATGCTTTGCTTGATTATGAATATCGCGTTGAAGAAACCGAAGAAGGCAAGAGCGAGCCCAGCGGGCGTTTTGTAATTAATTTTTCTGGATATAGTGCATGAGTATGATAGAAGCTGCGACCTGTCCCCGTATCCTGGTAGTGGATGATGAGGCGCATCTGCGCGAATTGCTGGAAATTACACTCATCAAAATGGGGCTGGATGTAGACAGTGCAGAAACACTGGCATTGGCCCGCACTCATCTGAGCAAGCGCAGTTATGCTTTGGTGTTGACGGATATGCGCCTGCCTGATGGGTCGGGCATGGAACTGGTGCAGGAAGTAAATGCTCTCTATAAGAACACGCCTATTGCTGTGATCACTGCTTTCGGCAGCGCTGACAATGCAGTGGTTGCCTTGAAGGCTGGCGCTTTCGATTATGTCTCCAAACCTGTTGCGCTTGACCAATTGCGCAAGTTGGTCAGGTCAGCTCTGCAAACCAATGAAGTTCAAAAAGTACAACTGGCAACACCAGAAAAGCTGAGCATTCCTGCCAGTTCTTTCATGATAGGCCTGTCGCAAGGCATGCAAGAGGTGAGGGCGCAGGTCAGTCGCCTGGCACGCAGCATGGCACCCGTCATCATCACTGGTGAATCTGGTAGCGGCAAAGAATTGGCTGCGCGGGAAATACATACCAGCAGTGCCAGAGCCGACAAACCCTTTATCGCCGTCAATTGCGGTGCAATTCCCGAGACCTTGATGGAAGCTGAATTTTTTGGCTACAGAAAAGGCGCATTTACTGGTGCTGCTGATGACAGGGAAGGGTTTTTCCAGGCCGCCAATGGTGGCACCCTGATGCTCGATGAAGTGGCCGATCTGCCTTTGCCCATGCAAGTCAAGTTATTGCGTGCCATCCAGGAAAGACGGGTGCGCAAAGTGGGGGCTACGGTAGAAGAGGCGGTGGACGTACGTATTATCAGTGCGACCCACCAGAATCTGGCCATCTGTGTAGAAGAAGGTCGCTTCCGGCAAGATTTGTATTACCGCCTGAATGTTATCGAATTGCACTTGCCACCTTTGCGTGAACGGCTGGAGGATATCGTTGAGCTGTCCAGCAATATCCTGAAGAAACTGACTGGCAATGATATTAATATGTCGGTCGAGGCAATCGATGCTCTGATCAGTTATGACTTCCCTGGCAATGTGCGCGAACTGGAGAATATACTGGAGCGTGCCGTTGCATTTGCCAATGATGGCTGCATTGAGGTCACCGACCTGGCTTTGCGCGGCACCAGAAAACTGATTGACTTACCCATGGTGCAGCCAGTTCCTACTGAGGTCGTCAGTAATAACGGACATGTTGCGCCAGTTGCGGCACCTGTTGCCGGGCTGGATGTATTCTCGGCACCGAGTCTGCCTTGCTCACTTCCCGATTATCTGGAAAACGTAGAACGCGAAATGATACGTCGTGCTTTGCATCAGACCCGCAACAACCGCACCCAGGCGGCGGAATTGCTGGGTGTGAGTTTTCGGCAATTGCGTTACCAGATACAAAAATTGAAAATACAGGAATAAATTATTTAGTACTTACGCAAAATCGCCCCGACTGCGTTGCAGCTCCCGCATTTAGCAAGATTCGGTACTAAAGTAATGACTTCGTCGCTGCGCCTTGCGGTAATGATTTTGCGTAAGTCCTATTATTTAGCCTCTTTTTCTTTGGAGGGCGACCCAGGCTGGCAGTGTCTGGGTTTTGCCTGCTTGTGGCAGGGCTGGTCTTAGCCTGAGACCGTAATTATTCCCGCTATTTCAATCTCGGTGATCTCCTCAATCTTCAATCTCATCTATCTCATTGATTTAACTGAGCGCATTCTTCGCACTTTCTTATTTCCTTTTTGCATGCACCCATGATGGACTTGCCAGACCTTGCTCCTAGCATGATTTGTCACGTTAGTGGCCGCTCTCGGCTGGACTTACGCATTTCTGTGCTTTGCGAAAGTCAACACCTCGTACACATATTTACAGAAAAAATAATTCAATTAATTAAATAAAAAGCGGTTGCATATCGCCTGACGCGGCACTAGAATTAGGGCAAATAAAAATTAGCGCACTAGATGTAGTGGTTTTCAGGATTTGTTTGTTTTCTTGCCTTGCTTCAATTTCCCTCATGTTTTGCAATTGAATTTGTGTCTGATGTAAACAAAATAAACCGGATTTGGCGAATTTCGCTACATCCGGCCG
Organism: Undibacterium sp. Ji83W; assembly: GCF_049340385.1. Classification (NCBI taxonomy): domain Bacteria; kingdom Pseudomonadati; phylum Pseudomonadota; class Betaproteobacteria; order Burkholderiales; family Oxalobacteraceae; genus Undibacterium; species Undibacterium sp. Ji83W. The sequence continues at coordinate 42,810 of NZ_JBMPOZ010000005.1, forward strand.
TAAGCCTTGCCGCACCTTACTTGCTTAACTGCCTAGTCGCTTCACTGTTTAACCCCATGCCCGGCAAAGTCGTCGCACTTTAACTTTGCTGGCAAAAAATAACACCGCATCCGGAGGATCAATGCACTCTTCTATTGAAACATCTACTACGTCCAAGCCAGAACTTGGATCGGTTTTGAATATGGCAGCAACACCTGCCACTAACAACCACAGCAGTTATAGCGAATACCGCATCATTCGCCGTAATGGTTCAGTGGTTGGTTTCGAGCCGTCCAAGATCGCCATCGCCATGACCAAGGCGTTTCTGGCAGTGAATGGTGGGCATGGCGCAGAATCTGCCCGCGTTCGTGAACTGGTAGAGCAACTGACGGCCAGCGTGGTGGCAGCCTTGCTGCGTCGCCAGCCTGCCGGTGGTACTTTCCATATAGAAGATGTGCAAGACCAGGTTGAGCTGGCGCTGATGCGCTCAGGCGAACATGATGTCGCCCGTTCTTATGTCTTGTACCGCGCCAAACGCATGGAAGAGCGCCGCCGCGTCAATGATGCGCCTGGCCATGCTGAAGCCGTTGCACCACAATTGCACGTCATCGTTGATGGCCAGTCCCGTCCATTGGACGTGGCAGAAGTGCGCAAGATGATCGCCGCTGCCTGCCTCGGTTTGGACAAGCTGGCTGATCCAGATGCAATCCTGGCTGAGACTTTGAAAAACCTGTACGACGGCGTACCGGTAGAAGAATTGTATAAATCCGCCATCCTGGCTGCCCGCGCGCTGATGGAAAAAGAACCGGCCTACAGCCAGGTCACGGCACGTTTGCTATTGCATACAGTCCGTAAAGAAGTGTTCGGCAAAGAAGTGGCGCAACAAGATGCGGCTGCAGAATATCTCGATTACTTCCCGAGATTCATCAAGAAAGGTATAGAAGCAGATTTGCTGGATGCCAAACTGGGTCAGTTTGATTTGAAAAAACTGGCGAATGCCCTGGTCGCTGACCGCGATCTGCAATTTGGTTATATCGGCCTGCAAACTTTGTATGACCGTTACTTCCTGCACGTGCGCGGTACCCGCATAGAAATGCCTCAGGCTTTCTACATGCGTGTTGCCATGGGTTTGTCCCTGAATGAAATCGATCGCGAAACCCGCGCCATAGAATTTTACAATCTGCTGTCCAGCTTTGACTTCATGAGCTCGACGCCGACCCTGTTCAATTCCGGCACACAACGTTCACAACTGTCTTCATGCTACCTGACCACGGTTGCCGATGACCTCGATGGTATCTACGAAGCCATCAAGGAAAATGCCTTGCTGGCGAAATATGCCGGTGGCCTGGGTAACGACTGGACACCAGTACGCTCGCTTGGCGCGCATATCAAAGGCACCAATGGTAAATCCCAGGGTGTCGTACCTTTCCTGAAAGTCGTCAACGATACGGCAGTGGCTGTTAACCAGGGCGGTAAACGCAAAGGCGCAGTGTGCGCCTACCTGGAAACCTGGCACATGGATATCGAAGAATTCCTCGACCTGCGCAAGAACACCGGCGATGACCGCCGCCGTACGCATGACATGAATACCTCGAACTGGATTCCTGACCTGTTCATGAAACGTGTCATGGAAAAAGGTGACTGGACCTTGTTCTCTCCATCCGATGTGCCAGACTTGCATGATAAATTCGGTAAGGCTTTCGAACAGGCTTATGTCGCTTATGAAGCAAAAGCAGCCAATGGCGAACTGACGCTGTCGAAAAAAATCCCGGCGCTGGATTTGTGGCGCAAGATGCTGTCCATGCTGTTTGAAACTGGTCATCCATGGATCACCTTCAAAGATCCTTGCAATATTCGCTCACCACAGCAGCATGTCGGCGTGGTCCACAGCTCCAACTTGTGTACAGAAATTACCCTGAACACCAACGACAGTGAGATCGCAGTATGTAATCTGGGTTCGGTCAACATGCCTGCTCACATGAAAGACGGCAAGCTGGATCACATTAAATTACAAAAAACTGTGCGTACAGCGATGCGCATGCTGGATAACGTCATCGACATCAACTACTATGCAGTGAAGAAGGCACGCGATTCCAATTTGCGTCACCGTCCTGTCGGTATGGGTATCATGGGTTTCCAGGATTGCCTGCACATGATGCGCATCCCTTATGCATCGATGGATGCCGTACAGTTCGCTGATACTTCCATGGAAGCCGTCTGCTATTACGCTTATTGGGCATCGACAGAACTGGCTGAAGAACGTGGTCGTTACAGTTCTTATCCTGGCTCTTTGTGGGACCGTGGCATCCTGCCGCAAGATTCCCTGAAGATGCTGGCCGAAGAACGCGGCGGTTATCTGGAAGCAGATTTCTCGGAAACCATGGACTGGTACCCACTGCGTGACCGCATCAAGAAATTTGGCATGCGCAATTCCAATTGCGTGGCGATTGCGCCGACTGCAACAATTTCTAACATTATTGGTGTGGCAGCTTGTATAGAACCGACTTACCAGAACCTGTACGTGAAGTCGAATTTGTCCGGTGAATTTACCGAGATCAATGAACACCTGGTGCGCGATCTGAAAGACCGCGGCATGTGGGATGAAGTCATGATCTCTGACTTGAAATACTTTGACGGCAGCCTGGCCCGCATTGACCGTATCCCGGAAGATCTGCGTGCCCTGTATGCAACAGCATTTGAAATCAGCCCATCCTGGCTGGTCGAGGCAGCTGCGCGTCGTCAAAAATGGATAGATCAGGCGCAGTCCCTGAACATCTATATGGCAGGCGCATCCGGCAAAAAACTGGATGAGACTTATAAACTGGCTTGGTTGCGTGGTTTGAAAACTACTTACTACCTGCGTACTATTGGTGCAACGCACACTGAAAAATCCACCAGCAAAACCGGCGCATTGAATGCGGTAGGGGTAGATGGCAACGGCGGTGGTTATGGCGCAGCATCTGCTGGCATCACCGCAGCAGCCCAGGAAACTGATGGCCCGGCCTGCATGTTGCGTCCAGGCGATGCCGGTTTTGAAGAGTGCGAAGCTTGCCAATAAGTGTCGATTAAGTGTCGAATAGGTGCCGAATAAGTGTCGTCAAGTTTCATGACAATGCGCAAGCCCTGACCGTTGCGGGAAGAAGCCTGGCTTCTTCCCCGAAAAAATAAGCTGTTACAAAAAGTAAGGAAATAATAATGTTATCTTGGGATGATGAAGTTCAGCCTGCAACCCCGGCAACTCCGGCACCGCGTCCAATGAGCTCCCCGTCAGGTGCGCCAGTAAGCGGCTTGGATTTGCAAGCACGTTTGCAAACGCAAGAAGTCGCCCTCAATCCTGCGCTGGTCAGCAAGCCAGTTGCCGCGCCAGCTCCTGCAGCAGCCGCAACTGCAGCAACCGGTGAAGTGGCGCGTCGAGTGAATGCTGCTGACAAGCGCATCATCAACGGCACTACTGACGTGAACCAGTTGGTCCCCTTCAAATACAAATGGGCATGGGATAAATATCTGGCAGGTTGTGCTAATCACTGGATGCCGCAAGAGATCAATATGCAACGTGATATTGAACTCTGGAAAGACCCGAATGGCCTGACCGAAGATGAGCGTCGCTTGGTAAAACGTAATCTGGGTTTCTTTGTGACCGCAGATTCTCTGGCTGCCAACAATATCGTGCTCGGTACTTATCGACATATCACCGCGCCTGAATGCCGCCAGTACTTGTTGCGTCAGGCATTTGAAGAAGCTATTCATACTCACGCTTATCAATACATCGTTGAATCGCTGGGCCTGGATGAAGCAGAGATCTTCAATGCCTACAATGAAGTTGATTCCATCCGCGACAAGGATCAGTTCCTGATTCCTTTCATCGACGTGTTAACCGATCCAGCATTCAAGACTGGCACCACCGAGGCAGATCAGACTTTGCTCAAGTCCCTGATCGTTTTTGCCTGCCTGATGGAAGGCCTGTTTTTCTATGTCGGCTTCACACAAATTCTGGCGCTTGGCCGTCAAAATAAAATGATGGGTGCGGCTGAACAATATCAATACATCTTGCGCGATGAATCGATGCACTGCAATTTTGGGATCGATTTAATCAATACAATTAAGATGGAAAATCCGCATTTGTGGACGCCAGCATTTCGCGATGAAATTAAATCGTTGTTTTTGCGTGCTGTGGAGTTGGAATATCGTTACGCAGAGGATACAATGCCGCGTGGAGTGCTCGGTTTGAATGCGCCAATGTTCAAAGGTTATTTACGGTTCATTGCAAATCGCCGCGCACAACAAATTGGTCTCGAAACGCTGTTCCCTCAGGAAGAAAATCCTTTCCCTTGGATGAGTGAAATGATAGACCTGAAAAAAGAGCGCAACTTTTTCGAGACACGTGTGATTGAGTATCAAACTGGTGGAGCCCTCAACTGGGAATAAGCGCTGAAGACAGCGACCACCAAAATCCGGATCAGGGATTTCTGATCAAGTAGTGCGAGCAGGTTGATTGAAGTTTTTAATGTGATGTTGAATTTGGGCTTGCAAGACCCCAGATAGAAAACGCAGCCACAAGAATTCATCAAATCAGGAAACGCCGCAAGCTGTCAGTGTCCCCCGGGATTGCTCATGATTTGCACAGGATGTAAAACGCGAGAGGCCTCACCAAACTGAATGGACAGTCATAGACAACATTGTTTTGAACTGTTAGTGCCGCAATACCTGGCTACACTGGGTATTGTGGCTATTGGTCTTTGTGTTTCACAAAAGAATACCGGCGTCTGCAGCTAATGCAGGCGTTTTTGGGTTTGCCGCCAGGCGAGGAGCCGGCGTGGAACCTGTTTATGATCTGTAGCGAGCGGTCGTCAGCGGAGTGAAGAGCAGCGCAAAAAGCGGAATGTACTCTAGTACATGAGCATTTTGAGCAGCGCATGAGCCCCGATCAGGGCCGCGCAGTAAGATCAAAAGCAGGTTCTAAAGCAAACCATGATGGCTGAAGTGCCCCATCAATAGAGGGGATGGAGCAGTTCGGCCGGTGCAGAATTCATTAGCGCAAACAGCGATCATGTTTGTGCCGATGAATAATCCGCTTGAATGGATCGAGCGGATTTAATTTTTATCTGATTTTTTCCATCAATCGAAGGAGAAACAAAATGGCAACAGCACCACAACCGTCCCCGGACGAACCAGTAGCAGCAAAGAAACCTGCTGCAAAAAAAGCCGCCGCCAAGGTAGCTAAACCAGCAGCTAAAGCAGCAGCCAAGCCAGCAGCTAAAGCAACTAAGGCAGCGGCCAAGCCAGCAGCTAAAGCTGCAGCCAAGCCAGCGGCTAAGGCAGCTAAACCAGCTGCTAAAAAAGCAGCAGCCAAGCCAGCAGCAAAAGCTGCAGCTAAGCCAGCAGCCAAGGCAGCTAAACCAGCCGCTAAAAAAGCAGCAGCCAAGCCAGCAGCAAAAGCTGCTAAGCCAGCCGCTAAAAAAGCAGCAGCCAAGCCAGCAGCTAAACCAGCAGCCAAGGCAGCTAAACCAGCAGCTAAGGCAGCTAAGCCAGTAGCGAAAAAAGCAGCGGCCAAGCCAGCGGCAAAAGCTGCAGCTAAACCAGCAGCAAAAGCAGCTAAGGCAGCTAAACCAGTAGCTAAGAGGGCAGCAGCTAAACCAGCGGCAAAAAAAGCAGCAGCTAAACCAGCAAAAGCAGCTAAGCCAGTAGCGAAAAAAGCAGCAGCTAAGCCAGCAGCTAAAGCGACTAAGGCAGCGGCCAAGCCAGCGGCTAAAGCAACTAAGGCAGCAGCTAAGCCAGCAGCTAAAGCAGCTAAGCCAGCAGCTAAAGCAACTAAGGCAGCAGCTAAACCTGCAGCCAAGCCAGCAGCTAAAAAAGCAGCAGCTAAACCTGCGGCCAAGCCAGCAGCAAAAGCAGCAGCCAAACCAGCCGCGGCAAAGCCAGCAGCTAAGCCAGCAGCAGCGAAGCCAGTCGCAAAAAAAGCCGCGGCTAAGCCAGCCGCAAAAAAGGCCGCTCCAGCAAAACCAGCGACACCTGATGCAAAAACAGTTGTAAGTCCAAATGCAGCATGGCCTTTCCCAACTGGTAATCGCCCAGCATAATCTTTGATATGCTTGGTGGCCTGGTTTTATTCAGGCACAATACCCACTGTCTGATTCGTCATGCAGTGGGTTTTTTTTAAGGGTGTGCCGTGTTATTGAATAATCTGATTTATGTTATCAAAGCTGTCACGGGTGTATTTGCCGGGTTTCTGTTGCTGCGTTTCTGGATGCAGGCACAACGCATACGGCCTCCGACATCACTGGCGCAAGCAATTTTTAAAATAACAGACTGGCTGGTCCATCCTATCCGCCGCATCATTCCCGGTTTCGCCGGTTATGATTGGTCTACACTGATAGGCGCTTTGCTGGTTGCCCTGGCTGCGGCAGGCTTTATCGTTTGGCTGGAACTTCCCGTATTCATGATTGAACAGGTTTTTATCGTGGCTGGGATCATCATGGCGCAGTGGATAATTTATGAGATCATGGCCTTGCTTTTGCTGGAGGTATTATTTAGCTGGGTGAATCCCAGTGCGCCTTTGGCACCGTTTGTCCGGGCATTAAATGAGCCCTTGCTTTCACCGGTGAGAAAGCTGATTCCCCCAATCGGTGGCCTGGACTTTTCGCCCATGATAATACTGATATTGTTACCGATTTTGCTTAGCTTCATCTCATCTAAGTAACTAAGTAAATTTATTCTTTAGAACTCATGTGAGCAGTTGATTGCCGTATCACCAGTTGCGACTTCAACATTTCCCGCCTTAATGGCGCTTCCGGGTCAACGATGCGGTTGACCAGTATCTGTGCCGTCAGGTTACCTATGGCTTGCTTGGGCTGCGCTATCGTCGTCAATGGCGGGGTGCTGAACGATGCCAGGGCAATATCATCATAACCAATGACGGACAAGGCTTCCGGTATCTTGATGCCAGCCTCATTGGCTGCCCTGATGCCACCTATCGCCATCAAATCATTACTGGCAAAAATCGCCGTAGGCCTTTGTGGTAAAGCCAGCAATTGCTGGAAAGCGTTAAAACCGCCCTGGCTGGTAAAGTCAGCATGCAGCAAATATGCGCTGTTGAATTCCAGCCCTGCTTCCTGCAAGGCACGGCGGTAACCAGTGACGCGGTCACCGCTGGGTAGCAGGATGTCAGGTCCGGCAACGCAGGCAATACGCTTGTGACCAAGCCCTATCAGATAACGGGTTGCTTCATAGCCACCCTGTTCATGGTCAGCTTCTATAAAATCCGCCACCACGCCCGACACTTCGCGATCCACCAGGACTTTGGGTATGCCTTCGTCTGCCAGCAATTGTGTCAGTTCTTCATCTGAGCCAGAAGACACCAGGATCAGGCCATCAATACGTTTTTCCATCAGCACGCGGATATAGGCGGCCTGCTTCTTTGGATCGTCGTAGGAATTGCACAGGATAATGTTATAGCCCAGCTTGAATGAAGCATCTTCTATCCCCTGTATGATTTCTGCAAAATAGGGATTGGAATTATTCGGTATCATCATACCCAGGGTGTGGGTGCGGTCGTTCTTGAGGCTGCGGGCAACAGCGCTGGGGATGTAGCGCAATTCCTGTATCACGGCCAGCACACGTTCGCGTGCATCTTCACTGACGACGCGGGTATTATTGATGACGTGAGAAACCGTGGTTGTCGAAACCCGGGCTTTCTCTGCGACTTGCTTCATTGTTGCCATAAGATTCCTGCCTTTCTGTGCCAAGATTATGACGCAGGATGAGGCTCGTGGCGTATATTTTCTGTAATAACTATTGTGTATTAATTATATAGAGAGATTTCTGATGAACGATCTTGTCATTCGCAATGCCAGTTTGCCTGATGGACGCAAGGGTATCGATATCGCCATCCGGGATGGCCGCATCAGCGCCGTTGATGTGGCTCTGCCTGTCAAAGCGGCAGAAGAAATCAATGCCAATGGCAATCTGGTGACACCGCCATTTGTCGATGCCCACTTCCATATGGATGCGGTGCTCAGCTATGGTTTGCCACGCGTCAATCAGTCCGGCACTTTGCTGGAAGGCATAGCCTTGTGGGGTGAACTGAAGCCCATGCTGACACAAGAGGCGCTGGTCGAGCGGGCCATGCGTTATTGCGACTGGGCGGTGGGGCGGGGCTTGCTGGCGGTACGTTCACATGTCGATATCTGCGATGATCGTTTGCTGGCAGTCGAAGCCTTGCTGGAAGTGAAGCGCCGCGTTGCCCCTTATCTGGATTTGCAACTGGTGGCCTTTCCGCAAGATGGGATCTTGCGCAGCGCCACCGCCATGGATAATCTCAAGCGTTCTATAAGCATGGGCGTGGATGTGGTCGGTGGCATCCCGCATTTTGAACGCACCATGGCCGATGGTGCAGAATCGGTGCGGCTGCTGTGCGAGTTCGCCGCCGACAAGGGCTTGCGGGTGGACATGCATTGCGATGAATCGGATGATCCCTTGTCACGCCATATAGAAACCCTGGCTTATCACACGCACAGGCTGGGTATGCAGGGCAGGGTGGCCGGTTCGCATCTGACCTCCATGCATTCCATGGACAATTACTATGTCAGTAAATTATTGCCGCTGATACGTGAAGCTGGCGTGGCAGCTATTGCCAATCCCCTCATTAATATTACCCTGCAAGGCCGCCACGACACTTATCCCAAGCGTCGTGGCATGACCCGCGTGCCTGAGATGCTTGCTGCTGGCATAGAAGTCGCCTTTGGCCATGACTGCGTGATGGACCCCTGGTATAGCCTGGGTTCTGGCGACATGCTGGAAGTCGCGCAAATGGGCCTGCATGTGGCGCAGATGACCGGGCAGGATGCCATGCGTCAGTGCTTCCAGGCAGTGACGGCAACACCAGCGCGCATATTGGGACTGGAAGGATATGGACTGGACGTGGGCTGCAATGCCGATCTGGTGATACTCGATGCCAGCGACCCGGTGGAAGCAATACGCTTGCGCGCTACCCGCACCCATGTGCTGCGCCGCGGCAAAGTTATCAGCCAGACGCCGGTACCGCATGCGAATTTGAATTTGCCAGGACGCTCAGGACAGGTGGATTTCAGATCGAAAAATTGACTATACTATATCGAAAAAAATAAATTCAATGCATACATCAAGAAAGCAAAACATGAAGAAATTATTACTAATATTGTTCTTGACTTACGTCTCAACTGCTATTGCACGAGCGGATTCGATTGAAGGTCAAGTATTTATTGTTACTAAAGGCCAACAAGCGGTCAAACTAGCACTTGTAACTGTCGAAGTGGTTCCAGAAAAAACAGTTAAAGATACTCTCTCGGCACTCACTCAATCTTTAATTGAAAAAAATAGAATTCTTAGCGAAAACATAGATGGAAAGCAAAGAGAAATAAGGGATTACAAATCAGGCGTAAAAAGTTCAGATGATTTAGCGACAGGCGACGTATTCACAGAAGGAGAAAAATTAGCCAGTGTTTGTAAACTTGATGGACAATCCCAGAAATCGACCGAATCGTTTTCAACTTGCGCTAAGACCCCAGAGGGTAAATCAGCATTTACTCGACTTGCAGCTTTAACTGCAACTTACAAGGCAGAGTTTGCTGAAGTCAGAAGAATGCGGAAAGAACTAAACGATTTAATTAAAGAACACCAGGCTAATGCAAAAATCAGTGCTAAGTTAGCGGACGCTGATGTTTTTGGCAATATGTCAACAACGACGACGAAAACTGATGCCGATGGAAAATTCACAATTTCAGTCCCCAAGAACGGCAAATATGCAGTTCTTGCAAATAGCAAAAGACAGATAGGTGAAACATCTGAAAATTATCAGTGGGCCGTTTGGATTACTACGAAAAAAAGCTCAAAAGTAAACTTAATGCTCGCTAATGATAACTTGATTGAAACGGGATGTAGCGACTGTGTCATATCCAAGACTTTGCCCACATATATTCAAGCACCAGGAACATCGCCAGAGAATGTTAGGCTTAATTTACAGTAATTAATACAGATGTGACAGCTTAGTGTAGTACTGAGTTATCAAAAAAATTAAGGATACTTTTGAAGTATCTGTAAAGTTAAATCCTCATACTATATTGATGTTCGCAACTCTACTAGTCGCTTAATCTATGGGGGATTATATAAGGGAGCTTGATTCTCAAGCTCCCTTATAGTGTCAGATGGTCCGACGATCAGAGTTGTGCGAAAGCTTTTTCAGCCGCAGCAATCGTATCGGCAATGATGGCATCATCATGTTGCGCAGAAACGAAGCCGGCTTCAAAAGCAGATGGTGCCAGGTAGACGCCCTGGCCCAGCATCAGGTGGAAGAAACGGTTGAATCTTTCCTTGTCGCTAGCCATCATGACGGCATAAGTGCCCGGTACTTCGTTGGCAAAATACAGGCCAAACATGCCACCGACGGCATCTGCGCAAAACGCGATGTTGGCTGCTTTGGCGGCGGCACTCAGGCCATCCGCCAGCTTGCGGGTTTGCGCTGTCAGGTTTTCATAGAAGCCTGCTTGCTGGATAATTTTCAGAGTAGTCATGCCCGCTGCCACGGCAACCGGGTTGCCTGACAAAGTGCCGGCCTGGTACACGCCACCCAAAGGTGCCATGTGCCCCATCAAATCAGCGCGACCACCAAAGGCAGCGACCGGCAAACCACCACCGATGACCTTGCCCAGGCAAGTCAGGTCGGCCTGTACGCCATACAGCGCCTGCGCACCATGCAGGCCTACGCGAAAGCCGCACATCACTTCGTCAAAAATCAGGACACTGCCATGCGCGGTACACAGCTTGCGCATGGTGTTGATGAACTCTTGCGTCGCGCGTATCAGGTTCATGTTGCCAGCCACCGGTTCAACAATCACACAAGCGATCTGGTCACCGATGGACTTGAACACTTCTTCCAGTTGTTCGCAATTATTATAGTCAAGCACCAGTGTGTGTTTGCTGAAGTCTTCCGGCACGCCGGCAGAAGTCGGGTTGCCAAACGTCAGCAAGCCACTGCCAGCCTTGACCAATAAAGAGTCTGCATGGCCGTGGTAGCAACCTTCAAACTTGATGATCTTGTCGCGTTTGGTAGCGCCACGTGCCAGGCGCAGGGCGCTCATGGTGGCTTCGGTGCCGCTTGATACCAGGCGCACTTGTTCTATGCTGGGCACGAGTTTGCAGATTTCTTCTGCCATCTCGATTTCACCTTCAGTCGGCGCGCCAAAGCTCAGGCCACGGGCGGCAGCTTCTTGCACTGCACTGATAACTTCGGGATGGGCATGGCCAACGATAGCAGGTCCCCATGAGCCTATGTAGTCGATATAGCATTTGTCTTCTGCATCCCAAAAATAAGGGCCGGCTGCGCGCGTGATAAAACGCGGCGTACCACCGACGGAGCGGAAGGCGCGCACAGGAGAATTCACACCACCTGGCGTGGTCTTTTGGGCGCGGGCAAACAGGATGTCGTTTTTATCGGTCATGATGGAGCTTCAGTAAGTGATGGTGCAAATGAGATGGTGTTTAAAATCAGGTGCTATATAAATAAGAGCTAAATAAGAGCTAAATAAGAGCTAAATAAGAGTGTCTATTAAACAGCATCTATATTAGATGGCGCTGGCACAGGATCTAGCTGGCTTCCCTGGCCCAGAAATAACGGTCAGGTATTAGCCTGCCCATGCCCAGTCTTTGAGCGTGGCTTAAAGCGGCATGGGTAAATTCCTGGGCTTCAAGTACAGCCTCAGGAATTTCCAGCCCATTCGCCAGCAGGGCGGCAATCGCAGCGGAGAGGGTAGAGCCTGCTCCGGCATGTGAACCTGGCAAGCGCTGCCAGGTATCGCGCCTGACAATGCCGGTTTCATTATATAAAGTGTTAACCACTTCACCAGTTTCACCCGTAGTGCCCGTGACTAATATATACTCGCAGCCGGATTCGATCAGCGTCATGGTGTCGGCGGCCAGATCTTCGGCCTCGGCCCCTGTTTCTGTCTCAGCTTCAGCACCTTCTTTCCAGGTTTCTGCCAGACGCGACAGTTCCACTGCAGAGATCATCAGCAGGCTGGCTTGAGGTATCAGCAATTCACGGATTGCCAGTACCAGGTCTTCGGCTTCTGGCCCCTGTTCTGTCAGGGCGGCATTGAAGGGATCGAGTACCATCGGCAGTTCTGGATAGTCTGAAACGATCTCGGCGATGACGGTGACATTCTCGACGCTGCCTGCCTGGCCGACTTTAAAGGCCAGCACAGGCATGTCTTCCAGCACGGTGCGGGCCTGTTCGTCGACTAAATCTCCATCAAGTGGATGTAAATCATCGATTTGCGACGTATCACCAGTTAAAATGGCGGTGATAACGGGTAAGCCATAACAGCCCATGGCCGCAAACGATGCCAGATCGGCATGGATACCGGTGGCAGCAACAGGATCTGATGCGCCAAAGCTAAGTATTAGTGGAGAAATTTGGTTTTGCACGTTGGGTAGATTAATATAGCTGACTTCGTGAGGACTTAAATTACTCGCGCAAATGCCATTAGTAACACATTGCAAACAGAATATTTGCAGCAGTTTCAATATTTTACTTGATTGAAGGGTTTTAGTCGTGACTGATACGGTAACGGAAAAGGTAGTTTTCAAGGCGTGGATGTGCTTGATTTGCGGTTGGGTATATGATGAAGAGCAAGGTTCACCTGAAGACGGGATTCCGGCTGGTACCAAATGGGAAGATGTACCCATGAACTGGACCTGTCCCGAGTGCGGCGCACGCAAAGAAGACTTCGAAATGGTGGCAATCTGATCGATTTGTCGATTTTGATGTTGCTTAATATGTTTATTCAAGGAAAAAAAGCGCAAATGTGCGATTTTTTGTTACAGTGATATGTAACCTTAATACTGCCGGGAAGAGATGATTTTATGTCAACGTTGACAGGCAACGAGAACTTGAAAATCATGGTGATTGACGATAGCAGCACCATACGCCGTTCGGCCGAGATTTTTCTTGGACAAGCCGGATACAAAATAGTATTGGCGGAAGATGGTTTTGACGCACTTGCCAAGATTAACGATTCTCATCCAGACCTGATTTTTTGCGATATCCTCATGCCTAGGCTGGATGGATATCAAACTTGCGCTTTGATTAAAAAAAGCGCGAAATTCCGGGATACACCGGTAATCATGTTGTCTTCTAAGGACGGTTTATTTGACCGTGCCCGCGGTGCGATGGTCGGCTCTGATGAGTACCTGACCAAGCCTTTTACAAAGGATAGTCTGCTGAAAACTGTAAAAAATTACACTTCGGCGACCTAGTTTTATATAGTTAAGTTAGTTAATGTGAGGTAAAACAAGATGGCCATTCAAAAAATTCTGGTAGTAGACGATTCTCCAACAGAACGCTATTTCCTGACCGATGTATTGGTGAAAAATGGTTTTTCAGTATCAACAGCTGAAAACGGTGAAGAAGCCCTGACAAAAATCAAGGCCGACAAACCACAGTTGATCTTGATGGACGTGGTCATGCCTGGGCAAAATGGTTTCCAGATTACCCGTGCGATCGCCAAAGATCCTGATACGCAAGACGTTCCCGTGATCATCTGCACCAGTAAAAATCAGGAAACTGATCGTATCTGGGGTTTGCGTCAGGGTGCCCGTGATTATCTGGTGAAGCCTATTGATCCGGCAGAATTGCTGGCGAAGATTTCTGCCCTCGGTTAATCCGTATAGACAAGTATTAATTCTTGCATCAACAATAAGATATCTTCGGATTGCCTCATGAATCAGACTGTGCGTGAAACTGCTGCAGCAAATCTGGACGTTGTCAAACCTGAAAAGGGCGTGCGTCGTACCCGTTTGCGTGAATTTCAGGCGCAGCTGGTTGAACGCATGCAAGCTGCCCAGCGCGGTGGCTATACGAAACTTAGCCAGTTGGGCATTATGATAGGACAGGGACGTTATCTCCTGGATTTGCGAGAATCCGGAGAAATCGTGACTGCCGGTGCCCTGACCAGAGTGCCTTTGACACGTGATTGGTACATAGGCTTATCGAATATTCGCGGTAACTTGACGGGTGTCGTCGATTTGCCGCGTTTCCAGGGCATGGATAATACCAAGCTTGACACGCAGTGCCGGATTGTTGCTTTTGCTCCCGGCATGGCATTCAACAGTGGCTTGCTGGTATCCCAGGTTTTGGGTTTGCGTACGGTTTCAGAAATGGAAGAAATCCCTTTTGACGACAACCAGTTTGAGAGCAAGGCCTGGTTGCGTAAAAAGTACAGGGATAAGGATGGCAACATCTGGTTTGAGCTTAGTCTGGCCACATTGGTACAAGACCAGGATTTTTTGCAAATAGGTATTTAAGTCAGTATGTGCACTGTAGCAGTACTGACAGCTTTTCAATCGTTTAGGAGACTTAGTAATGGCATTTAATCTACCGTTCTTGTCCAAAGATAAAGAAAATCCGGAAATTGACGGAGCAGAAGGTTCGGCAAGGTCGTTCGGGAATGCTGATTCGATTGAAATTGAAGAAGCAAGCAATGTAAAAATGCTGACGCCAGAGCAGGAGGCGGCTGCCGCCACACCTGTGGTGGCAGAAGCTGCTCCCTCAAAGGTTGAGTCGTATGGCGACGCCACCTTTATCGGCGATGCGCTGGAGAAGGGTAGCGGCATGCGCTTGCCTATCATCGGTGGCATGTCAGTTCGTCGTCAGACCAACTTCTTGCTCGGTACCATGGCATTCTTCCTGTTACTGGGTGGTGTCTCGGTGTACCTGAACTCTGAACAATCGACACTGATATCGACACAGGCGCAGATCGCCGGTGAGGCGCTGATGCACTCGCAGCGTATCGGTAAAGCGGCACCAAATGCGATTCAGGGTAACGTTGAAGCTTTTAAACAGCTCAAAGACAGCCGTGGCGAACTGAATGCCGATTTGAGTGTTCTGCTGAGTGGTGGACCATATCAGGGGCGTGTAGTCAAGCGTGCTGACTCTACTCTGGAACCAGTCGTCAAGGAAGCGCAAAAAGCCTGGAATAACTCCAATAAGGCTGCGGAAACGATCTTGAACCGTCAAAAAGAATTGACGGGTTTCGGTCAGACTCTGCAAAAAATGAATGCCCTGTCCCCAATCCTGCTGGAATTGACGGAACAAATTTCTACCCTGAAAGTACAGGGCGGTGGTTCAGCGCGTGAAATTAATGCCGCCGGTCAGCTGGTCATGTTGACCCAGCGTCTGGGTCGTAGCGCGAATGAATTCCTGACTTCCGAGGGTGTTAATCCTGAAACGGCATTCTTGCTGGGTAAGGATACAAATACTTTCCGTGACCTGGTCGATGGCTTCCTGAAAGGTAGTGATGTATTGCGCCTGACAGCCACCAAAGATGCAGATACACGCGACAAATTGACTGAACTGCAAAAAACTTTCTCTGAATATCAGGTATGGGTTTCCAGCATTCTGGGCAATCTGCAAAACTTTATCGCTGCAAAACAATCCGAACAGCTGGTGTTTAACGAGAACGAAGATCTCAAAAACAAACTGTCCAAATTGCAGAAAACCTATACGGCTGAGCAAGATGGTACCAGTATCTACTTCTGGGCCATGTTGGGCTCTGCCTTCTTCGCTCTGCTGGCTGCGGTAGGTATCGGTTTCGTTCAGTTGCAGGAAAGTCGTAACCGCGCCAAAGAAGCGAATGATCGTCGTCTTGAAGCTGCGGCACAAATGATGCAAGCGCAGAAACAGGAAGAAGAAGCGAAAGCCGCTAACGATCAGAATCAGGCCGCGATTTTGCGACTGATGAATGAATTGCAAGAGGTTGCGGATGGTGACTTGACGGTGCAGGCGACGGTTTCTGAAGATATCACGGGCGCGATTGCCGACTCGGTTAACTATACGGTGGAAGAGTTGCGCGGTCTGGTAGGTCGTGTTACGGCAACTGCAGAACAGGTTACTTCAGCGTCTACACAAGCGCAGAATATTTCCAGCGATTTGTTGACTGCGTCTGAACAACAGTCACGCGAGATTTCTGATGCTGGTCAGGTGGTTCTGACAATGGCGGCTGAGATTACTGACGTATCCCGCTCTGCGAATGAATCTGCACTGGTTGCGCGTCAGTCGGTTGCGGCGGCGGAGCAAGGAGCCCATGCGGTGGAAAACGCCATCAAGGGTATGAACGAGATTCGCGAACAAATCCAGGAAACTTCCAAACGTATTAAACGTTTGGGTGAATCTTCACAAGAGATTGGTGAGATCACGGAACTGATTTCTGACATTACCGAACAAACCAACGTACTGGCGCTGAATGCGGCGATTCAGGCAGCGTCTGCGGGTGAAGCGGGTCGAGGCTTCTCGGTGGTTGCGGAAGAGGTTCAGCGTCTGGCGGAACGTTCAGCTGAAGCGACCAAGCAGATTGGTGCGCTGGTTCGTACGATTCAAACGGATACCCATGACGCGGTTGCCGCGATGGAAAAATCCACTCAGGGTGTGGTTGAGGGAGCGAAACTGTCAGATGCGGCCGGTACGGCGCTGTCTGAAATCCGTAGCGTTTCCAACCGTCTGGCAGAACTGATTCAAGGTATCTCGCTGGCGACGGAACAACAAGCTACCTCTGCCAACGGCGTTGCGCAAAATATTCAACACATTTTGACCATCACCGAGCAAACGCAGCATGGTACGCAGCAAACTGCGGTTTCCATTAAAGAATTGTCCATGCTTGCGGAAGAACTCAAGAACTCTGTGTCACGGTTCCGGGTTGCCGCCTGATTTTCACGCCCCGGTTGTGAGAGTGAACTGTAACAGTGAAAAGCGAAGTGCCTGCCATGTGCGCGCCGACCAGGGCGGTGTTGCAAATACTGGCGATAGCCCTGCTATCGCTGTGTATAGTAATGACACTGGTCTTGCCCTGGTTCGCCGGGCACATGTCCTTCACTTACGCTTTCACTGTTACAGTCCACTAGCTGCAACCCTATAATATTTGCACGGTAATGGACTGCGGTCCATTGCCCTTGAGTTTGCGGAGTACGCATGACATCCGATTTATCAAAATCGCCAGATCTCCCACAGGAACAGTTCGACATCGGGCCGCTATCCTGGGTGATGGGAGAAGTGCGGGAAGCAATCACGAATGCTGGCAAGATGCTGACGGACGCACTTGGCCAGGATACTGAAACCCGCCCTACCACCTTATTACATGCGAAAAGCTATCTGCATCAGGCCCATGGTGCCTTGCAGATTGTTGATATCGATGGTGTATCCATCGTTACAGAAACCATAGAAGAATTGCTCGAGCGCCTGCAAAGTGGGCAGCTTGAAATGACACAAGCGAATGTTGAAGTCATCGTCGATGCCTTCCATGCTGTCTTGCGTTATCTGGAAGACTTGTTGTCTGGCTCACTGCATCAGCCAGTCCGCCTGTTTCCGTATTACCGTGCCTTGCTGGAACTCAAGGGTGCCGAGAGAATACATCCGGCTGATTTGTTTTTCCCGTCCCTGTCCGCCAAAGGGCAGATACCTGAACTGGCTGTCAGCAGCAAGGCTATGGCCATCAGCTATACCGGCTTGCGCCAGCGCTTCGAAAAGCTCTTGCTGACAGTATTGACCAGCAAGGACAAAGAACAACAGCGCGCTGCCACGCAATCCATGCATGACATGATTGCGGAAATCGAAAATGGCCAGACCAACTCACAAGCCAAGGCTTTCTGGGTCGTCATGCGTGCTTTTGTGGAAGCCGTAGGTCATGGTGCCATCGATAACCAGCAATATGTCAAACAGATATTTGGCCGCATCAATCTGCAAATCCGCCGTCTGGTAGAAGGTGTCAGCACCATCCCTGAACGTCTGTTGCGCGATGCCCTGTTTTTCCTCGCCCAGGTTGAAAACCCTTCTCCTTTTGTCACCAGGGTACGTAAGGCTTACCAGCTTGACGACACAGTGCCGCTTGATTACGACAAGAAGAATTATGGTCAGATCACTGCAGGTGCACTGACAACGGCAAAAGAACAATTGTCGGCTGTCAAAAATCTGTGGGGCCGGATAGCCAATGGCGAAAATGGCCTGGCAGAAAAATTCTCGCAAAAAATGACCGACCTCGCCGATACCGGTGCAGGTCTTAATGCGCCTGCATTGGCAAAACTCTTGCGTGAATTGAATGGCATTGCCCGCAGTGTCGCGCATTCACCAGATGGCAGCAAGCTGGGCTTGGAGCTGGCCACCAGCCTGCTGTTTGTTGAACATGCACTTGATCATATAACACGCCTGCCCGCGCATTTTGCCGAGCGTGCTGAAGAAATTACCACTCGTCTGTTGTCCGTGGTGTCCGGTGAAACACCACAAACCCAGGCTAGCTGGATGGGTGAAATTTCCCGAGAAGCACAGCAACGTCAGACTATGGGTGTACTGGTTGGTGAAATGCAATCCAGCCTGCGTCACATAGAAAAAGTGCTGGATGAATATTTCCGTAATCCTGCTGACAAAGAAACCCTGAAACCTATCGACGGCAATCTGCATCAGATTGGTGGTGCATTGGCCATGCTGGATCAGGACGATGCGATGGCTGCAGTCGAGCATACTCGTCAGATGATCAGCAGCTTCAAGGCAGAAGATGCCATTGACCCGGTTGCGCAAGCGGCATCACATGAAAATGTGGCGCAAAACATAGGCGCGCTGTCCTTCTTCATCGAGACTCTGCAATCCCAGCCAGATACCGCGAAAAAGAAATTCAGCTTCGACAAGGAAGCTGGCCTGTTCCGTTCCAATTTGCTGGAAGCCCAGGCAAGCAAGGAGTTGCTGCCTAGTGCCGACATACATTTGCCTGGTGATGAGGCACATGGTCAGGAACCCAAGGTTGCCATATTGCAGACTGCTGAGCAAGAACTGGCTCAGCAACAACAAGAATCTGCCCGTCTGGCCGCATCCCTTGCTGCAGCGCCAGAAGATGCAGGCTTGCAAGCGCAACTGAAAAGCTCGCTGGAATCTGAGCGTTCAGTGGCTATTTTGCTGGACGACACAGCTGCGTCGGAACGCGCCAAATCTGCCATCGCATTGCTGGCGCAAACTGATGCCACCAGTGGCTCAGGTGCCTTGCAGGAAATCGTCACGACACCACCAGCCGAAACAGTCACGGCATCTGCACCAGCTCAGGAGATTCCTGATGGCGACGATGCTATTGATGCTGAATTACTGGAAATCTTCCTCATGGAAGCCGATGAGGTACTGGAATATGTCCAGACCACCTTGCCACTGTCCAGAAAAGATACCAATAACCAGGAATACCTGACCAGCTTGCGTCGTTCTTTCCATACTCTCAAAGGCAGTGGCCGCATGGTTGGCCTGATGGTATTTGGTGAAGCCGCCTGGAGCATAGAGCAGGTCATGAACCTGTGGTTGTCTGATTCGCGTAATGGTGATGAAAACCTGTATGCCCTGCTGGACCGTACTGCGCGTGAAATGGTTGAGTGGGTCGGTGAATTGAAACAGAACGGTGTTTCTTCACGCACAGGCAAAGCCATCATCGCTGCTGCTGAACGTATCAAGGCCGGCGAAGATTATCAGGATATTCCTGAGGTAGTCGCCGCCCCGGCAGTTGAGCCTGTCCTGCTTGCTCCGGTGATTGACGAAGTTGAAGCAGTAGCCTTGCCAGAAGTCCTTGAAATTGAGGCTGTGGCTACTCCTGTCGTTGAAGAGACAACTGCGGAAGTGCCTGCTCCAGTGACTGCAGATGCCTCTTCCGAATTCGACGCATTTGAATTTACGCCAGTAGAACTGGTGAATGTCGAAGCGCCTGTCGTAGCAGAAGTACCGGTGGCAAGTGAGCCTGCGGAAGTTATTGCAGTGACGCCAGCGTTCGCCAGCTTGCCTGAGCTGACACTGGACACGCCTGTTCATGCTGAAGAAGCGATCTTGCCAGAAACCAGCTTGCCGCTTGATCGCGCGCTGGAAGTGGCTGTTGCGGCAGAAGATATGCCAGTCCTGCAAGCTGAAGAGCTGGTGGCAGCTTTGCCGCTGGATGCTGTACACGAAGAAACTCTGGTACCTGCAACACCAGCGGCACTGGCAGACATTCCCCTGGAAGTGCTGACTGAAGCAGTAGCAGATATCCCAACGCTGGAATTGCCAGAAGTCATAGAGCTGACGGCCTTGCCAGAAACAGATTTGCCAGTAGTAGAAGCAGAGTCTATAAACGCAAGCTCTGACAGTCTGACATCTGATCTTGCCAGCGCAGATGAGTTGCCGGAAGTAGTTTTGCCTGGTGAGATTGCTGCTGGCGAAGAAGCCGCAAAAACACCAGAAACTGCAGAAATTGCTACCGCAAAAATCATCGATTTCCCTGATTTGTCAGTACCCGCGCCTAGTGTGGACGACAACATCAAGCGCATCGGCGATATAGAAATCAGCCTGCCTTTGTATTCCATCTACATGGCAGAAACAGATGAAATCGTCCGTTTCCTGGTGCAGGATTTTGCTGAATGGAGACATGAGCCACATCGCCATGTTTCTACACATGCTATTCATGCGAGCCATTCTCTGGCCGGCAGCTCGGCAACGGTAGGCCTCAAGCCTTTGCAAGAACTGGCGCATAGCCTGGAATTTGTCTTGCAGAGACTGGAACGCCATCCTGTCGTATTGCTGGAATCAGAATACGATGTACTGGACCGTTCTCTGGATTCTGCCAAACGCATGCTGCAAAAATTTGCCTTGTCAGAAATGGCAGCATCTGCGCCTGAAGAAATCCGTCAGCTTGAACATTTGTTGCAAGTCGTCATCGAGCGTTCCAACGCTGGTGCAGATGAAGAATTCATCACTTCCACTAATGAAAAACTTGATCCAGTCTCTTTGTCAGAAGAGCTGCAGCCTGTTGATCTGATCGCGGCAGATGCGCTGGAAAATTTGCCTGCTATTGAAGTAAGCGAACTGGTTGATGCCATTGAAGTACATGAACTGCCAGCACTGCCAACGGAAGAAGTAAAAGTTGACGAGGTAGTTGCTGACGTAGTTGCTGACCAAGTAACGGCTGGCGAAGTAACAGCTGAAATACCAGTCGTCACCGAAACCTTGTCTGAACCAGAATTCAATCTGGAACATGAAGATGTGCTGGAAGCTTTACCTGTTCTTGATGACGAGTTGTCTGAAGAGTTGAGCGCTGAAGAACTGGCTGTTGAGACACCTCTGGAAGCAGAAATTGTCATTGCAGCTGGCTTGCCAGAACCAGAAGTGCCAGAAGAAACTATTACAGACCGCATCGGCTCCATCATGCTGGATGCCATGGATGACATACATCCAGTGGAAGCGCATTCCGAGTTGCTACCTGTAGTTGAGCCTGAGGCAGTTGTTGAGCTCGCGCATGCGGCAGAACCTGCACCAGTTGCTGAACCAGAAATAATAGAAGCCGTAGTTACCCCAGCTACACCAGCCGCACCAGCAGTTGTCACACCAGTAGCTCAGCCTGTATTAGCTGAATATGTGGCACCTGCGAATGATGGTACTGTGCAGATCCGTGATGATCTGGATATGGACTTGTTACCTGTCTTCATAGAAGAAGGTAATGACTTGCTGCCTATGGTTGGTCAGTTGCTACGTACCTGGCAAGAGAAACCAGACGACATGGCAGCACCACAAGCCATCGCCCGTATCATGCATACCATCAAAGGTAGTGCACGTATGGCCGGTGCCATGGGCCTGGGTCAGCACATCCATGATATGGAATCGCGCATCGAAACCCTGATGCATGGTGGTAGTGCAGTCCGAGTTTCCCTGCTGGATGATTTGCTGGCACGTCATGATCACAGTATGCACATGTTTGACCGCTTGCTGCATCCTGAGGCGCATGTAACACCTGCACAAGCTGATGCACCATTGAGTGCTGCGCAAGAGTTGGATCAGTTCCAGGAACAAATGGCGGCCACCAATACAGACGCGCCAGTGGTCATCAATGAACTGGTGAACCTGACGCCTGTAGTGCCACTCATGACCCGCGCCATACCGGCCAGGGCTGCAGCGGCACCAGTTGCAGTGGCGGCCAATACGCCAGCTACCTTGGTGCGTGTGCGTGCCGATATTCTTGATCGTCTGGTTAACCAGGCTGGTGAAGTTTCCATCTCGCGTTCACGTCTGGAAAATGAAGTCAGCACCTTGCGCTCGTCCCTCAGCGAGTTGACAGAGAACGTCAACCGCCTGCGCGACCAGTTGCGTGAAGTTGAGATTCAGGCAGAAACCCAGATCACCTCACGCATGGCGCATTCTGGTGACCGTGAATTTGATCCACTTGAGTTTGACCGCTTTACCCGCCTGCAAGAATTGACACGCATGATGGCCGAAAGCGTCAGCGACGTGGCCACCGTACAAACCAACTTGACGCGTACCATCGACGGCGCAACCAATGACTTGCTGGTACAAGCGCGTTTGACGCGTGACTTGCAACAGGATTTGATGCGCGTACGTATGATTCCTTTCGCCAGTATTTCTGAGCGTCTGTATCGCGTGACCCGCCAGACTTCCAAAGAAGTCGACAAGCGCGTCAACCTGGATATTCGCGGTGCAACGGTAGAGATGGATAGGGGCGTTTTGGAAAAAATGGCCGGTCCTTTCGAACATTTGCTGCGTAATGCGATTGTCCACGGTATCGAAAGCCGTGAAAACAGGCGCAATCATGGCAAAGAAGAAACCGGTGAATTGCTGATTGAAATTCGTCAGGAAGGTAATGAAGTTGTGATTCGCTTCAGCGATGATGGCCAGGGTTTGAACCTGACCCGCATCCGCGAAAAAGCGCTGTCCGTCGGCTTGATTTCCAATGAAGATAATCCTGGTGAGCTGGAAACAGCCAACATGATTTTCGAACCTGGCTTCTCGACTGCGACTGAAATTACTGAACTTGCCGGTCGTGGCGTCGGTATGGATGTGGTCCGCTCCGAAGCTGCTTCCCTGGGCGGTCGTGTTGAAGTGACGACTAACGAAGGCAAGGGTGCTGAATTCACCATTCGCCTGCCTCTGACGCTGGCAGTGACGCAGGTTGTGTTGCTGAGATCTGGTGGCCGTACTTTCGCCGTACCTTCCGTTCTGGTCGAGCAAGTACAGCAACTGAAATCAAATGCCCTGGCCAATGCCTACAACGAAGGCGCAGTCATGTGGCAAGGTCAGCGCGTGACTTTGTACTACCTGTCCTCCATGCTGGGCCAGGACGATGCTACACCGATGACGCAACAATACAGCCCGCTGCTGATCATGAAGAGCGGTGGCGAGCGTGTTGCCATTCACGTGGATGACGTTCTGGGTAACCGCGAGGTGGTTGTTAAAAACATTGGCCCGCAACTGGCACGTATGACAGGTATCGCTGGCGCGACCGTACTCGGTTCCGGTGAAATCGTTCTGATCCTGAACCCTGTACCGCTGGCACAGCGTATGGAACACGAACATGCACGCCTGCAGCAACTGGGTGCAGAAGCCACACCTGAAATGGGTGCGGTTGCCAACTTGCATGCAGCAACGGAAGTGACTGAAACCAAAGCTCAGCCAGTACAGGGCTTGCGTACCCAGCATACCGTCATGGTAGTTGATGACTCCCTGACTGTACGCCGCGTGACCCAGCGTTTGCTGACACGCGAAGGTTACCAGGTCATCCTGGCAAAAGACGGTATTGATGCGCTGGAGCAGTTGCAGTCAGTCACACCAGACGTGATGCTGGTCGACATCGAAATGCCGCGCATGGACGGCTTCGATCTGACCCGCAACGTACGCAGCGATTCACGTACCAGCCATATCCCTATCATCATGATTACTTCGCGTACTGCGGATAAACATCGTAACTATGCGAAAGAACTAGGTGTCAATGAGTACTTTGGTAAGCCTTATCGCGAGGATGATTTGTTGGGGGCGATTATGGGGTTCCTGGGTAAAGATGCGGCGGTGATAGTGTAAGCAGGCTGTAGATCTAAGTTAGTCAAAAAAGCAGAGAGTGATCTCTGCTTTTTTGTTTTTAGCTTTTATGTGACTGCTAATACATATCGATTGAATCTCCGTAAACTAAATATCGTCATTCCTGCGCAGGCAGGAATCCAGCGGCGTTCGTAGCAAACTATTACTTGAATTAATTTCGAATTGCTATTTGCTGTGGGCATCTATTTTTTGAATACCAGCACATGTTATTTAAGATCGCCAGCCGGTGGTAGACCGGCGGCTACTTACCTTTTTGCTTCGCCAAAAAGGTAAGCCAAAAAGGCGACCCAGGCGTAGCCGCCCCTGCGGGGTTCCCATTTGTGCAATACAAAAAATGGGAAAGTCCGAAAACTCGCTACGCTCAAACATCGGCCTTTCTCTTTCCATTTTCTGTACTGCACAAATGGCGTCTACACATGGGAAACCGCAAAAAGTCAAAAGCAACTTCAAAATCAACAACAACAGCAACGTCAAAACCAACGTCAAAACCAACGTCAAAACCAACGTCAAAACCAACGTCAAAACCAACGTCAAAACCACATCAACACATTGCTAACAGCGTCGGCTCATCAAACCTTTAATCGTCACTCATCCTCACCATGCGTAGCCACCTTCTTCACCACCGCATACCGCGTCAAAGTCTGCTTGCGCGCGACATCATGTTCAACCAGTGGAAGCGGATAATCCCTGCCTATCTTCACCCCAGCCTGTTCCAGTAACAGCGGTGCAGTTTTCCAAGGCGCATGAATGCTGCGCTTGTCCAGTTTCGCCAGTTGCGGCAGGTAGCGTTTGATGAACTTGCCTTCGGCGTCGAATTTTTCTGACTGGGTGATGGGATTGAAGATGCGGAAGTAAGGCTGGGCGTCGCAGCCGGAAGAGGATGCCCATTGCCAGCCGCCGTTGTTGGCGGAGAGGTCGAAGTCGTTCAGGTGTTCGGCGAAATAGGCTTCGCCGCGGCGCCAGTCTATACCGAGGTCTTTGATGAGGAAGCAGGCGGTGACCATGCGCAGGCGGTTGTGCATGTAGCCGGTCTGGTTCAGTTGCAGCATGGCGGCATCGACCAGGGGGTAGCCAGTGCGGCCTTCGCACCAGGCGGCGAAGTGGGCGTCCGCTTGCGGGCCGGTTTCCCACTGTATGGCATCGTAATCTGGTTTGAAGGAGCGCCTTGCCACATGCGGGTGGTGATGCAAGATCATGAAATAAAAGTCGCGCCAGACCAGTTCAGACAACCAGATTTCTGCCCCGCGATTGGCAGAGATGCGTATTTGCCGCACGGCTTCTTGCACCAGTTGACGTATCGATATCGTGCCAAAGCGCAAATGGACTGACAGATACGACGGCCCCTTGACCGCTGGAAAATCACGTGACTGGTCATACAGTTTCATGCGGCCGACAAAATCTTCCAGTAAGCTGCGTGCGCCCGACATGCCGGCGGCGACTGGCATGCGGCGTTCAGCGGCTTGCGCGAAACCCATTTCGGCCAGCGTCGGTATGGTTTGCGCTGAGATGCTGCTTAGCTTGTGCGCATATTTTTCTATAGGGTAAGGGCGCGAATAAAAGTCGCTTCCTTCTGCATGGAATTTTTTCAGCCAGGCATTTTTGTAGGGAGTAAAAACAGAGAAGGGCGCGTTCGCCAGCGACAAGACTTCTGACTTTTCAAAAATGACCTGGTCTTTAAAACTCAGAAATGCACAATTTCGTTTTGATAATTCTTGCCTGACGGATTCATCACGGGCCACCGCCTGCGGTTCGTAATCATGATTGGTGAAAACCGCGTCCACACCTAGCTCGGCCACCAGTTGCGGTATGGCGGTTTCTGCATAGTCATAACGCACCAGTAAACCACCGCCCATCTGCTGTAATTCTTGATCCAGTTCAAGAATACTTTCATGAATAAAGGCAACGCGCCTGTCATTTTCTGGCAAATTGTCTAATATTGTTTTATCGAAGATAAAAGCGCAGCAGACCTCGTCACTTTGCCGCAGGGCATGGTACAGGGCAGCATGGTCAAAATTACGCAGGTCACGGCGGAACCAGACCAGCGAGCGAGGGAAATGGGCTTTATTTTCTTGCATGATCTGTCTGATAGTGTGGTCAAAACGCAGTGTGGCACCTTAGCACACATCGAAAATACACGCTAAAAATGCTAAAATGTGACTATGGCGAAGCAAACAAAATCACTACATACCAATCTGCACGACGATGCAACACAGTCGGCCCCCATGACTTCCAGACATAAATTTCAGGTGAAAAGCGAAGACGATAACAATTTGGAATTGAATTTAACCAATCATTTCCTGATTGCAATGCCATCCATGATGGACCCCGTCTTTGGCGGCACGGTGATTTATCTGTGCGAACACAGCCCGCGCGGTGCCATGGGCATGGTCATCAACCGGCCGATAGAGCTGACCGTGGCTGGGCTGTTTGACCGCATAGACTTGAAGCTGGAAATCATTCCTGATTCTCATCCCATAGGCAAACGCCCCGTTATATTTGGCGGGCCTGTGCAAGATGATCGCGGCTTTGTCCTGCATACCCCTGTTGGTGAGTATTCATCTTCATTAAAAGTGACCGACGAGATTGCATTCACCACTTCACGCGATGTGCTGGAAGCCGTGGCCGCCGGTGACGGGCCCGAGCAAGTCCTGATCAGCGTCGGTTATGCAGGCTGGGGTGCGGGCCAACTGGAGCAAGAGATTTTAGCCAATGGCTGGCTGACAGTCGCCGCTGACGCACGCATCCTGTTCGATTTGCCACTGGAAGAACGTTTTGCCGCCGCCATCAAATTGCTGGGTATAGACCCGCTGATGCTGGCAGCCGAAGCGGGGCATGCCTGATGGCTGCAAATGAAGGTACGGTACTCGCCTTTGATTTCGGTTTAAAACGTATAGGCGTTGCCGTTGGCAATACCTTTTTACGCCAGGCTGAGGCACTCAGCATCATTCACGCTCCTACCAATGACGGCAAATTTGCCGACATCACCAAGCTCATAGAACAATGGCAGCCCGTGCTCTGCGTGGTGGGTTTGCCCATGCATCCCGATGGTGCCGACAATGAAATGACACAGCGCTGCAAGCGCTTTGCCAACCAGCTCAATGGTCGCTTCAATCTGCCTGCCGTGCTGGTGGATGAACGTTATTCTTCTGCAGTACTCTCAAGCTCGCGCGGTGAGTTTATCGACGACGATGCGGCTGCCCTCATTCTGCAACAATATTTTGATGAAACGCCATGACTACCACGACCACTAATGCTGCCCAGCTTGATGCAGAAGCCCTGTATCAGCAGCTACTGGAGCAAATCAGGCCACATGCGCTGGCACAAAACAAACTGGCCATCGTTGGCATTTATTCAGGCGGTGCCTGGATAGCCGAGCGCCTGGTGCAAGACTTGGGTTTGCCGAGTAAAGCGGGCCTCATCGACGTGTCCTTTTACCGCGATGACTATGCCGCCAAGGGCCTGCATGCCGAAGTCAAACCTACGCAAATTCCTTTCGATGTCGATGGCGCACAAATCATCCTGGTAGATGATGTCTTGTACACAGGCCGCACCACCCGCGCCGCCATCAATGAATTATTTGATTATGGCCGTCCGGCCCGCATCATGCTGGCTACCCTGGTAGACCGTGGTGGCCGCGAATTGCCGGTGGCTGCTGATTTTGTAGCCCATACCGCCTCATTTGAACCCGCCGTCTCTGTCAATCTGCAACGTGCAGATGATGGCACTTTCAGCATCTCTGTCGACCATGCATAATCCCCAGCTCAATAAACACGGCGAACTCCAGCATTTGCTGACGATAGACGGCTTGCCGAAAGCCATCGTCAACCATATTCTCGATACCGCATCTTCCTTCGTCAGCGTCAGCGACAGGGAAGTCAAAAAAGTGCCGCTGATGCGTGGCAAAAGTGTCTTCAATCTGTTCTTTGAAAACTCTACCCGCACGCGTACTACCTTTGAAATTGCCTCCAAGCGCTTGTCGGCAGATGTCATCAATCTCAATATCGCTGCTTCGAGTACCAGCAAGGGGGAATCCCTGCTCGACACCATCGATAATCTGGCAGCCATGCATGCCGACATGTTTGTCGTGCGTCATGCCACTTCAGGCGCGCCTTTCCTGATCGCCAAGCATCTGAATGACACCAAACAGCATCATGTACATGTGGTAAATGCCGGTGACGGCCGCCATGCCCACCCTACCCAGGGTTTGCTGGACATGTACACCATACGCCACTACAAAAAAGACTTCACCAATCTGACAGTAGCAATTGTTGGTGATGTCTTGCACAGCCGCGTTGCCCGTTCTGACATCCATGCATTGACCATGCTGGGTGTGCCAGAAGTGCGCGTGATTGGCCCACGTACCCTGTTGCCCGGTGGCCTGGAACAAATGGGTGTGCGCGTATTCAACAACATGGATGAAGGCCTCAAAGGCGTCGATGTCATCATCATGTTGCGTCTGCAAAATGAACGCATGAGTGGTGCCTTGCTGCCTTCAGCACAAGAATATTTCAAGAGCTATGGCCTGACGCCAGAACGCCTGGCGCTGGCAAAACCAGATGCGATTGTCATGCACCCTGGCCCGATGAACCGTGGCGTGGAAATTGATTCTGCCGTGGCCGATGGCCCGCAGGCAGTGATACTGCCGCAAGTGACTTTTGGTATCGCCGTGCGCATGGCTGTCATGAGCATCGTTGCAGGCAACAGCGGCGGGGTATGAGGAGAATATGAAGATACATATCAAAAATGGCCGTGTGATTGATCCGGCAAGTGCTACCGATGCAGTACAGGACGTGTTTATCGCTGCTGGCAAGATCGTCGCCCTGGGCCAGGCACCGGCTGACTTTGTCGCCAATAAAACTGTTGATGCAACAGGCTTGATCGTCACCGCTGGCCTGGTAGACCTGAGCGCCCGCTTGCGCGAACCTGGCTTTGAATACAAGGCTACGCTGGAATCTGAATTGCAGGCCGCCATGCGCGGCGGTGTCACCAGCCTGGTGTGTCCGCCAGATACTGACCCCGTGCTGGATGAATCAGGCCTGGTAGAAATGCTCAAGCAAAGAGCACGCATGCAAAACAAGGCCCACGTTTATCCACTGGGTGCACTGACCGTCGGTCTGAAGGGTGAATCCCTGACCGAGATGGTTGAGCTGACTGAGGCAGGCTGCATAGGTTTTTCACAGGCTGAAGAAACCATTGCCAATACCAATACCCTGCAAAGAGCGCTGGATTACGCTGCTACCTTTGGCTTTACGGTCTGGTTGCGTCCGCAAGATGCCTACATAGGCAAGGGCGGTGTTGCTCATAGCGGCCCCTTGGCTTCGCGCCTGGGTTTGTCAGGCGTGCCTGTCATGGCCGAGACCATTGCCCTGCATACCCTGTTTGAACTCATGCGTGCCACCGGTGCCAAAGTGCATCTGTGCCGCATCTCTTCCGCTGCTGGCCTGGACTTGATACGCAAGGCCAAAAAAGAAGGCTTGCCGCTGACCTGTGACGTCGGTGCCCATCATGTGCATCTGACGGACGCCGACATTGGCTTCTTTGATTCCAATGCCCGCCTGACCCCACCTTTACGCAGCCAGCGTGACCGCGATGCCATTTCTGCGGCACTGAAAGACGGCACCATCGATGCGATATGTTCCGACCATACACCAGTCGACGATGATGAAAAACTGCTGCCATTTGCCGAAGCATCACCCGGTGCTACCGGCCTGGAATTATTATTATCGTTAGCATTGAAATGGGCAGAAGACAGCCGTGGTGACGTCAGCCTGACGCTGGCCCTGTCCAAGATCAGCCAGCATGCCGCCAAAGTGGCAGGTGTGCCTGCCGGGCAAATCGCCATTGGCCAGGCAGCCGACATCTGCATCTTTGATCCTGCCACACGCTGGAAGGTAGAAGCCAAAGCCCTCGCCAGCCAGGGCAAGCACACGCCTTTCCTGGGTTATGAATTGCCGGGCGTGGTCAAGGCGACGATAGTGTCAGGGCATATTGCGTTTGATACCTTGCATTGAATCCGGCCTGACTGAATTTTTGAAAATGATTTAAAGCATTATTGTGTAATAAAATGGTTTGCTGGGAGTATGGTTCACCGTACTCCCGTTTGTTTTATTACGATTTGAAATTTTTATCTTAGCCTTTGTGGGCGTGGGCGTTTGGGCATGATCGTTTGGCATTTTTTTCGGATATTTCTCCATCTCACGGCAGGTCTGCTGACTTGCGCCCTGATCTTTCCGTTTTCATCTGATGCCAGGCGTGACGATCTGGTGCGTCGCTGGTCGGTCAAATTGCTGGCCATCTGTACTGTGGATGTGGCTTTCAAGGATAAAAGCGAGGGTGCGGTGAATCCGTCGGCGATGATAGTCTCCAACCATGTGTCATGGCTGGATATTTTTGTCATCAATACCCTGCATCCTTGCCATTTCGTCGCCAAGTCAGATATTCGCAACTGGCCTTTGCTGGGCTGGTTATGTGAAAAGGCTGGCACGATTTTTCTGGTGCGTGGCAGGCAGCGTGATGTGCGCCGTATCTATGAAGGCCTGGTACATCAGATAGAAGCGGGCAAGCGCATCGCGTTTTTCCCTGAGGGTACGACAGCAGCGCAAGGCAATCTGCTGTCTTTTCACGCGAACCTGTTTGAAGCAGCAATAGAAGCACATGTACCTGTGCAACCCTTTGTTGTCCGCTATCTTGATGCGCAGGGACAGTTCCATGCTGCCGCTGATTTTATTGGCGACATGACTTTTGCAGAAAGCATGCGCATCATCTTGCTGGCACCGCGCATGACGGCAGAACTGGTACGCCTGCCTGCAATTTCTACCGAAGGTGCACACCGCAGGGAAGTGGCGCAAGTGGCGCGCGCAGCGGTGATGAAAGAATTGGGAATTAGTTGATATGTAGTAGTGTGACCCAAAGTATTTAAGGTAAAGTCTTGCGAAAACCAGAAGAATCGTTAGATTTTCGCAAAGGCTTTATTTCCTTATTATTTCCACTTCGTTTTACGTTGTTTTTTCCAGTTGCGCTGACGGTTGCCTATATGGCTGTTAATAGTTTCATACCCATGTGGAAAACAGCGTGAACAACCGCTTTTCTCTCCAATGATGATGCGTGATATCGTGATTCCCGATATCTTTTTGGGGATGTCAGCTAAACCAACTTCGTTTTTTCCGAATGCCTTGATGAGGCTGCATTCTCTTTTCATTTTGCTCTCCTTTAAGTAAATACCTAAAAGAGAGCACCTTTCAACATTTCTACCAGCATTTTTTCAACTCCTTACTGAACATAATGTCATGTTAAGCGGCTGCTTGATACGACGGCTTTTCGCATACAAACGGAACATAATCATACGCATTCCGGCTCACTCAAGATGCATAGACAAAAGATAATGTTCGCTATGTCAAAATAAATCAAGAGAAACTAAATAAGCAAAGCGGACGCACGGGTCTTGGAAGTGCTCGTGATATTGTGTATGTACACGGTATTAAAAATCCTGGAATTATTACCCCGGCTTTTGCTGCTGCGGACAATCTAGCTGCACGACTTGCCTGTCTTCAAGAGCGACAGCAGTCAGCTTGCCGCCCCAGACACAGCCGGTATCAAGGCTGATCAGGTTGTCACGCAAGATCAGGCCCAGGGTGGACCAGTGGCCAAATACAACAGTGTTTTTTTCACTGGCACGTGGCAGGTCAAACCAGGGGGCAAAGCCTTGCGGTGCGTTGTCCCGGCCGTCCTTGCTGTCAAAGTCCATGACGCCATCCGCACTACAAAAACGCATGCGTGTCAGCGCATTGATGATGCAACGTAACCTGTCATAGCCTTGCAAATCATCATGCCATTGTGACGGGGTATTGCCATACATATTGCGCAATAAATCCATCCAGTCCTTACTGCGCAGCTGTGTCTCCACTTCATGCGCCAGCTTGATGGTTTGCTTTGCTGACCATTGCGGGAATATCCCTGCATGCACCAGTAAATGCTGATGCTGCAAAATCGCCAAGGGTCTGTGCCGCAACCAGTCCAGCAATTCTTCACGGTCTGGTGCTTGCAGGATATCGTCGATGGTATCGGTACGACTTGCTTTGCGTATGCCATTGGCAACAGCCAACAAATGCAGGTCATGGTTGCCGAGTACAGATTCTGCCCGGCCAGCGATTTGCAAATCACGTATCAGGCGCAGGCTGGCCAGCGATTTGGGGCCGCGGTTAACGAGGTCACCTGCAAACAAAAACTGTGCGTTTGGTTCGGTCTGCTCTATCTGGTTGAGCAGGCTTTGCAACTGGTCGGCACAGCCTTGTATATCGCCGATAAAATAAGTTTTAGCCATTGCTGCCTCAGGGTTCTCCACCGAGGCGTTTGGCTTCTGCGCGGCTGATCAGGGCTTGTTGCTTTTGTTGTTCACGCACGCTCGCAGTGATCATGGTTGGCCAGCCTATCAGATGTTGCTCTGCAATTTCAGCCAGACCACGCAGCCATGCCGGTGACTCATTCAGGCAGGGGATGTAGTTGAATTCCTTGCCACCTGCTTTGAGAAAATCGGTCTTTACTTCCATGGCGATTTCTTCCAGGGTTTCCAGACAGTCAGCGATAAAGCCAGGGCAGATCACATCGACCCGCTTGACGCCTTCCTTGGCGAGTTTTGCTACCGTTGGAGCAGTGTAAGGTTGCAGCCATTCTGCACGGCCCAGGCGAGACTGGAAAGTGACCACATAATCATCCTTGCTCAGTCCCAGTTTTTCTGCCAGCAAGCGGGCGGTTTTATAGCATTCGCAATGATAGGCATCGCCGCGCAATAAAAAGGCCTTGGGCAATCCATGGAAACTCATGACCAGTTTGTCCGGACGGCCATGGCTTTGCCAGTGATCCATGACTGATACGCGCAGTGCCTGTATATAACCATCATGATCATGATAATTCTTGACGAAACGCAGTTCAGGCATGTTCCTGACTTGCTGGTAATGCTGGGCGACAGCGTCAAAATTGGATGCCGTCGTCGTGGCAGAATATTGCGGGTAGGCGGGCAATATCAGTATGCGCTCACATCCATCTGCTTTTAGCTTTTGCAAGACATCGGGTATTGAAGGTGAGCCATAACGCATGGCATACGCAACTTGCACTTCATGCCCGCGTTCACCCAAATAACCTTTCAGCAAGGCTGCCTGTTTTTGCGTATGGATTTTCAATGGCGAGCCATCCTTGGTCCAGATAGACGCATATTTTTTTGCTGACTGACCAGAACGAAAGGGCAGGATAATCCCGTGCAAGAGCAGCCACCAGACTGGGCGCGGCACTTCAACCACGCGTCTGTCCCATAAAAATTGTTTGAGATAGCGGCGCACGGCTGAAGTTGTCGGTGCATCAGGTGTACCGAGGTTGATCAGCACCACGGCTGTCTTGGCGATTTTGCCGTGTGAGTATTCAGGTTCTTTAAGGAAGCGCATGATGTATTTTTTTTCTTAAGATGCCAATAATTCTCTGGCGTGTTTGCGCGTAGTCGCCGTAATTTCTATGCCACCCAGCATGCGGGCGATTTCTTCCACTCTTTGTTTATTATCGAGTGCTTCTATCTGTGAAACGGTTTTGCCATTCTGGTTGGCCTTGCTGACCTGGAAGTGCTGGTTAGCCTGGCTGGCCACCTGTGGTAAATGGGTAACGCACAAGACTTGCCGGTCTTGCCCAAGGCGTTTCAGTAAACGCCCAACCACTTCAGCTACGCCACCACCTATGCCGCTATCAACTTCATCAAATATCAGGGTAGGAGTGGCTGTAGCGCAAGAGGTGATGACAGAAATCGCCAGCGAGATGCGAGCCAGCTCACCACCAGATGCCACCTTGGCCAGCGGCCTTGCCTGCACCCCGGCATGGCCAGCTACCAGAAATTCCACTTGTTCCAGGCCATAGGCGGCTGGTTCTACAGGATTGAGTGCGACAGAGAAACTGCCTCCACCCATGCTCAGGTCTTGCATCGCCGTGGTGACCGCTGCTCCTAAGTCTTTGGCAACTTTTTGTCTGGTTTTGCTGAGTTTTTGCGCGGTCTGCAGATAAGCCAGCCTGGCTTTTTCTTCCTGCGCTTTCAGGGCATCCATATCCGTCGCATTTGATAGCTGGGCTAGCTGGGCTGACAGCGTGGCAAATTCTTCATGCAGCTTTTCTGGTGCAACGTGAAAGCGCCGAGCCGTCGTGTGTATCGTTTCTACGCGGTTTTCCACCACGCGCAGGCGGGCCGGATCAAGCTCGGTGCGGCTCAGGTAAACATTGAGTGCATAAGTGGTTTCCTGCAAATTGATGCAGGCAGATTCCAGCGCATCGGTGACGGGCTTTAGCGCCGCATCATAATCAAGCAGCTTCAACAACTTTTGCTGGATGGCAGTCAGTTGCGACAGAACCGGATGCTCGGATTCAGAGATCAAAGTTGCCGCCTCTTGCCCACCTTCCATCAGGCTGGCAGCATGGGCCAGCCGGGTATGCTCCTGGCTGATGCTTTCCCATTCGCCGGGTTTGATCTGCAATTTATCGAGTTCGCCAACCTGCCATTCCAGACGCTCGCGTTCTTGCAAGACGCTCTTGGCATTGGTTTCAAATTCTTCACGTTGCTTGCTGATGTTACGCCAGGCGCGGTAACGCAAGCCTACTTCTGTGACTTGCTCTTGCAAGCCGCCTTGCATGTCCAGCAAATCGCGCTGTGCTTCGGTTTTCAATAAGGACTGATGTGCGTGCTGGCCATGGATATCCACCAGCATGTCGCCAATTTCGCGCAATTGTCCGGCGGTGGCAGTGATGCCATTGATCCATGCTTTTGAACGACCGGCATTATCGATGGTACGGCGCAGTATCAGTGGCTGGTCCTGGTCAAAAAATTCATGTTCTTTCAACCATGCTGCAAGGATGTCATTGACGGCAAATTCTGCGCTGATATCAGTTTTACTGGCAGACTCGCGCACCATGCTGGCGTCACCCCGGCCACCCAGGGCCAGCGTCAGGGCATCAATCAGAATGGATTTACCGGCGCCGGTTTCTCCGGTCAACACACTGAAGCCAGAAGAAAATTCAAGTTCCAGCGTATCGACAATGACAAAATCACGAATGGCAAGCGTGCGCAACATAATGGGCTGACATGAAGGAGTTTGTTAAGAAAACAGGGCTGGACAACATGCCCCAGCATAGCGAAATCGCTATTCTAGCAACAGCCTGTGACTTCTGTGTTCGTAAGAGTGGGTGGGCTAAAACTTAATTCAGCGCACCCTCTACGGATGGGTACTCATTCCAGTGCAATTTCTCGCGCAGGGTGTTGTAATAATTCCAGTCGTGAGGATGAAGAAAGGTCACCGTATGGGCAGAACGATTGACGATAATCCTGTCCTGATGCTGCAAACTGGCAAAATTTTGCATATCAAAATTCAGGCTGATATCGCGCCCGGCCACGATAGTGATAACGA
The DNA here is from genome assembly GCF_049340385.1 of Undibacterium sp. Ji83W. Classification (NCBI taxonomy): domain Bacteria; kingdom Pseudomonadati; phylum Pseudomonadota; class Betaproteobacteria; order Burkholderiales; family Oxalobacteraceae; genus Undibacterium; species Undibacterium sp. Ji83W. The sequence continues at coordinate 78,114 of NZ_JBMPOZ010000005.1, forward strand.
TTTCGCTGCTGTCTGGCAAGACGATAGGGCGGTTCGACAAGGCATGCGGAGCAATCGGCACCATCGCAATACCGGATAAACTGGGATGCAGCAGTGGGCCGCCAGCAGAAAGCGCATAGGCCGTAGAGCCAGTCGGTGTCGAGACGATAAGACCGTCCGAGCGCTGGTTGTACATGAAGTGCCCGTCTACCTCGACCCGCAATTCCACCATGCCTGAGCCAGCACCACGCGAGACCACGATGTCATTGAAAGCCACGCCACTGAAAATCTGGTTGCCGTCGCGGGTCACGATGGCCTGTAACAGGCTGCGGCGCTCGGAGACATATTTGCCATCCAGCATTTCCGTGATGACAGGGATCATGCGGTCAAGCGCAATATCGGTGATGAAACCCAGCCTGCCCTGGTTAATACCAATCAGCGGGATATTGTAAGGGGCCAGTTGCCGCGCTATGCCCAGCATGGTGCCATCACCACCCACCACGATGGCAACATCTGCCAGCTTGCCTATCTCAGGCACTGGCATGTTGCTGAACTCGCTCAATTGCAGGTATTGCGCCGTTTCTGCCTCGATGACGACGCGATGTCCTGCACTCGCGAGAAAATTGGCCAGTTCCTGAATTGAGTCTGCAATGCCTGAGGCATTAGATTTTCCAACAAGTGCAATGGTTTTGGCCTGTACTGTCATAAACAAAGGTAGGGTGACATGATGGCTAAGATTAGAACATAATTAGGACATCAACGAATGGAATGAGTGCTCTTTATGGCAATTAAAGCAGTTTTGCTGGATCTGGATGATACTTTGTGGCCGGTTGCACCGGTAATTCGCCATGCTGAATCAGTGTTGCAGCAATGGATGCATGAGCATGTGCCCGTTGTTGCGCAAAATTACAATGTGGAAAAATTGCGTGAGCGCAGGAATGTGCTGGTAGCGAGCGACCAGCGTTTTCAATACGATTTATGGGCCTTGCGTCATACCCTGCTGAAACAGGTGTTTGATGAGCATGGTGTGGCAGCCGAAAAAGCCGACCAGGCCATGGCGGTATTTGCCGACGCCAGGAACAAAGTCGACTTGTACAGCGATGTCAAACCGGCCTTGCAGGCTTTGCAAGAAAAACTGGTCCTGGGCACGGTCTCGAATGGTTTTGCTGATTTGCAGGCGATAGGCCTGGCGCATCACTTCAAGGTGTCCATCGCTGCTTTTCGTTTTGGCTGTGCCAAGCCTGACCCCAGGATATTTCTGGCAGCGTGCCAGGAGCTGGGTCTGACACCGCAAGAGGTGTTGTATGTAGGTGATGATTTGTTGCTTGATGTGCAAGGTGCGCAACAGGCGGGCTTGAAGGGTGGCTGGATGAACCGTCAGGGTTTAAAAATTGAAGATGAGCGCCATCTGCATATCAAGCCGGATGCGGAATTTGCCAATCTGCATGACCTTACTCTATGGCTATGAATTTTTCTATGTTCATGTCAGTCATGAACGCATAAAATGAAACCATGCAACTAGATATCCGCGCACAAACTTTATTAAAAGCCCTGGTCGAGCGTTATATCGCTGACGGCCAGCCTGTGGGTTCCCGCGCCTTGTCAAAAATATCGGGTCTGGAATTATCCCCGGCGACGATACGCAATGTCATGGCCGACCTTGAAGAAATGGGCTTTGTAGCCAGCCCGCATACTTCTGCGGGCCGCATCCCCACGCCCAGGGGCTATCGCGTTTTCGTCGATACCTTGCTTACTGTGCAAGACGTGAATGGCGCAGGCATGGACTCGCGCCTGCAGTCGAGCCTGCAATCGAATATGAATGCGCAGCCGCCGCAAAAACTGATTGCGAATGCGGCGCAAATTTTATCTTCCTTGACCCAATTTGCCGGTGTCGTCGTGACGCCGCGCACCGAGTCGATTTTCCAGCAGGTAGAATTTTTACGCCTGTCAGAAAAGCGTATTTTACTGGTGGTCGTTACCCCAGCAGGTGAAGTCCATAACCGCTTGTTGTTGACAGATGTTGATTACACACCTACCCAACTGGTGCAGGCCGCTAATTATTTGAACCAGAACTTTGGTGGCCTGAGCTTTACCGATGCTCGTACCCGCATCAATAGCGAATTGCGACAATTGCAAAATGACATGACCAGGCTCATGCAGGCGGCGGTAGAGGCGGGCAGCAATGCCATGGATGAAGATAATGACGAGGTCGTTATCTCCGGTGAGCGTAATTTGCTGAATGTGCAGGATTTGTCTTCAAATATGAGTTCTTTGCGCAAGCTGTTTGATATGTTTGAGCAAAAAAACAGCCTCATGCAGTTGCTGGATGTATCCAGCAAGGCAACCGGCGTGCAGATTTTCATAGGCGGTGAATCACAACTGGTGCCCATGGAAGAAATGAGTATCGTCACTGCGCCTTACGAGGTAAACGGTAAGATAGTGGGTACCCTGGGTGTCATAGGACCAACCCGCATGGCGTATGAAAGAGTCATCCCTATCGTGGATATCACTTCGAAATTATTATCGAATGCATTAAGCCAATAAGACAGGATGTCAACACACTCTGGCTAGCAAAGCAGTTTATTAAACATTCACGCGAATACAATTTGCCATGGACAAGAGAAACGCGAAGATTTTACTAATTGATGACAATGATGTAACCCGCGAAGTACTCAGAGTCATATTACGCAGCGAGGGATATAACGTCGTTGGCGAGGCAACTGATGGCGGTACTGGCCTGGAAATGGCAGTGAAGCTCAGACCTGACCTGATCTTGCTCGATATCGTGATGCCTAAAATCAGCGGCACTGAAATTCTACCGCGTATCAGAGAGCTGCTGCCAGATGCACGGGTACTCATGGTCACAGCCAATAAAGATCAGGACACCATTAATGAGGTAGTCAAAACTGGCATACATGGCTATATCCTCAAGCCATTTAATGCCCAAAAGATCATAGGCACCGTGGAAGCTGTTGTTACCAAGATCAATAAGTGAACTTGGCTGCGCACGAGACGTGTAGGCCTCGATGCGCTTGAAAAACTAAAATTGAGACGCAGGCACCTAAGCCTTATGCTCGCAATTTGGCTTGGTGCAATTGCCATAAATCGCCAACGCATGCTCAGCAATCTTGAAACCACGTTCCAGAGCGATAGTTTGCTGGCGTTGTTCAATCTCTTCATCAAAAAACTCTTCCACCCGACCACAATCCAGACAAACCAGATGGTCATGGTGTGAACCCTCGTTCAATTCAAAAATGGCTTTGCCAGTCTCAAAATGATTGCGGTTTAACAGGCCAGCCTGTTCAAATTGGGTCAGGACACGGTACACAGTTGCCAGACCGACATCCATATTTTCATTCAGCAGGATCTTATACACATCTTCTGCTGTCAGATGACGAACCCGGCTGTTTTGGAAGATTTCCAGGATTTTCAGACGGGGCAGAGTGGCTTTCAGACCGCTGGCCTTGAGGTTGGGGGTGCTGTTTGTCATGTTTTCGATCAAAAAATTGCTATCTGCTTTATGATATCGGGTTTTAGGGCTTGTTGCTCAATTAAGAGGTTATCTATGCAACTGTTGTTTTCAGAATTAACGCGGAAGAAGATCAGCCGTGTAGCGGGTCTGGTAGTGCTGGCTTCTTTGACAGCATGCTCATCGCCTATTCCCCTGCTGTCCTCGGCTGACAAGACTTCAGTATATGCAACATCGGGCACGCCTAGCGATACAAATGGCGCTCAAGTGGTAGAGCCTACTGGTTTTGGCAAAGTATTGGCCTTTTTCTCACCTTATCGCGTTTCCATACAGCAAGGTAACTTCGTTTCCCAGGAAATGGTGGCGCAATTAAAAGAAGGCATGACGCGTGAACAAGTGCGTTTTCTGCTGGGTACGGCTTTGCTGACCGATATGTTTCATGAAGACCGCTGGGATTATCCTTTCCGCCTGATCAAGCCAAATGGCGAGCGTATTACCAGCCGCGTCTCGGTGTACTTCAAGGATGGCACGGTAGCAAAGTTTGAAGGCGGTAACTTGCCGACAGAAAAAGAATACCTGGCACGCATCACAGAATCTGCACTGGGCCTGAATCGCGTGCAATCGGTAGTGGAAACCGATGCTCCGAAGAAAAAAGAGAAATAAGTCTTAAGAGAAATAAATCTAAAGAAAATCAAATTTAATGACTGCACTGAAAATTGCCGTGGCCGGGGCTTCTGGCCGTATGGGAAAAATGCTGGTCGAAGCGATCAGCAATGCCGATGATATGGTCCTGGTTGGCGCTTTGGATGTGCCAGCTTCACCAGCTTTGGGCACGGATGCAGCAGCCGGTCTGGGTAAGCCATGCGGCATCAGCATTACTGCCGATCTGGCGGCTGGCCTGGCGAATGCCGATTATCTTATTGACTTCACCCGTCCCGAAGGTACGCTCAAGCATCTTGAATATTGCGCTGCGCATGGCATCAAGCTGATTATTGGCACCACAGGCTTTGATGAGGCTGGCAAGGCAGCGATTGCCGCTGCCGCAGAGAAAACCGCCATCATGTTCGCTCCAAATATGAGCGTGGGTGTGAATGTCACCATGAAGTTGCTGGAAATGGCAGCCAAGAGCTTTGCCGAGGGCTATGACATCGAGATCGTCGAAGCCCATCATCGCTTCAAGGTCGACGCCCCTTCAGGCACCGCCCTGAAAATGGGTGAAGTCATTGCCGATGCACTGGGCCGTGACCTCAATGAAGTAGGTGTATTCGCCCGCGAAGGCGTGACTGGTGAACGCGATCCATCTTCCATCGGTTTTGCCACGATCCGCGGTGGTGACATTGTTGGTGATCATACGGTCTTGTTTGCCGGCATAGGCGAGCGTGTGGAAATCAGCCACAAGTCTTCCAGCCGTGTGACTTATGCCCACGGCAGCCTGCGTGCTGCACGTTTCTTGCAAGGCAAGTCTACAGGCTTGTATGATATGTATGATGTACTGGGTTTGCGGTAGTGGGACTTACGCAAAACCGCCCCAGCTGCGTTGCAGCTCCTAGCCGTACTAAAGTACTGTCTTCGTCGCTGCGCCTTGCTGGGACAATTTTGCGTAAGTCCTATTTGGTTTTCGTTAATAACACAACATTTGCCTGATATTTAAATAAGTGAAATAAGCGGCACACGCATGAATTCTGCAATCGCACATTACTGGGAACAGGCCGATGCCCTGGGTCATCTGGTCGGCTGGCTATTATTGCTGATGTCTGTGCTAAGTTGGACACTGATCTTGATGAAGGGCTGGAGTTTCTGGCGTATCCGTAAGGCAGCGCCAGCTTTGCGCGCATTCTGGCGTGCTCCCAGCCTGGCGGATGCCTTGTCATCTCTGCGTCAGACTGATCAGTCCAAGGTATTCATCACTCTGGCAGACGCAGCACATGCAGCTGGCGATACTGCACAACGCAGCGCCACCTTGTCTGCCAATGCCGGGCTCAGCGAAATCCTGACTCGTAGCTTGCGTCAGGAACTGCAAGGCTTGACGGTCAGGCTGGAAACCGGCTTGAGCTTTCTGGCATCAGTCGGCGCCACCGCACCTTTTGTTGGTTTGCTGGGAACAGTCTGGGGCATCTACCGTGCCTTGACGGCGATCTCCTCCAATGGCGTGGTGCAAATCGACCAACTGGCAGGGCCGGTAGGTGAAGCCCTGATCATGACGGCTCTGGGTTTGCTGGTGGCGATACCTGCCGTGCTAGCGTATAACGCCTTTAACCGCGTCAATCGCATTACCCTGGCAGAGCTTGATGGCTTTGCTTTTGACCTGCATGCTCATATGAGCAAGGCTTGATACTTTTCCAGCGATGACATTCGGTCAATTCCATACGCCGCGCGAATCTTCATCCCGCCCTTTGACTTCTATGGCGGACATCAATGTCACGCCCATGGTCGACGTGATGCTGGTCTTGCTGGTCATCTTTATCATTGCAGCCCCATTCATGACACATGCAGTCAAGCTGGATTTGCCGCAGGCGCAATCAGCACCGGTGCCAGAGCAGGCAGATGCCGTGCGTATTTCCTTTGATGCCGATGGCATCCTGTATTGGGACAAGCAAGTTCTGGCCATGGCTGATCTGGATTCCAGGCTGGCGCTGCTGGCAAAAAAGAACAAGCAGACAGAATTGCAATTGCGCGCAGATAAATCTACCCGTTATGAAATTATTGCCCAGGTCATGGCAGCTGCCCAGGCGCAAGGTTTGGCGAGGATTTCGTTCGTGACAGACAGCAAGCAAGCCAAAAAGCCTTAAAAAGGCATCAGGCTACCCCGCAGGTAATTCAAACTTCGCCAGCGGGATAGGCGGCCAGTTCACTATAAAGTCGCCCTGACAGCCTTTGTCCATAAGGCTTTCCTCAATAATGTGCCTGAACCAGTTATAATCAAAGGTTCTGAGTCATTTCCGCATCTACTTCTGCTTACGCCATGCAAGAAAAATACACGCCCTCTGACGTCGAACAATCGGCGCAAACCCATTGGAAAAAGATCGATGCCTATACGGCAATAGAAAACAATCCACGTTTTCCTAAAGGCAAGTATTACGCTTGCTCCATGCTTCCTTACCCTTCCGGCAAGCTGCACATGGGCCACGTGCGCAATTACACGATCAACGACATGCTGGCACGCCAGCTGCGCATGAAGGGCTATAACGTCCTCATGCCCATGGGCTGGGATGCATTTGGCCTGCCAGCAGAAAATGCGGCAATAGCCTACAAAAAATCCCCTGCAGAATGGACTTACGCCAACATCGAAGACATGAAGTCGCAAATGCAACCTTTAGGTTTGGCATTTGACTGGACGCGTGAAGTCGCTACCTGCGACCCTGATTACTACCGCTGGAACCAGTGGCTGTTCCTGAAGATGCTGGAAAAAGGCGTCGCCTACAAAAAAACCCAGGTCGTCAACTGGGATCCTGTCGATCAAACCGTGCTGGCAAATGAGCAGGTGATCGATGGCCGCGGCTGGCGCTCTGGTGCCCTGGTCGAAAAACGCGAAATCCCTGGCTATTACTTTGGCATCACCCAATACGCAGACGAACTGCTGAACAGCATCGACAATCTCGATGGCTGGCCTGAGCAAGTGCGCACCATGCAACGCAACTGGATAGGCAAAAGCGAAGGCGTGCGCTTTGCTTTCCCGCACGAGATCAAGGATGACAGCGGCGCGCTGATACAAGACGGCAAGATGTATGTGTTTACTACCCGTCCTGACACCATCATGGGCGTGACTTTCTGCGCAGTGGCGGCAGAACACCCTATTGCCACGCTGGCAGCAAAGAACAATGCCGCACTGGCAGCCTTTATCGAAGTCTGTAAAGCCGGTGGTACCACAGAAGCCGAAATGGCGACCAAGGAAAAAGAGGGCATGCCTACCGGCTTGTTCGTTACCCATCCTCTGACTGGCGAACAGGTCGAAGTCTGGGTTGGTAACTATGTCCTGATGACCTATGGCGATGGCGCCGTCATGGGCGTGCCTGCGCATGACGAACGCGATTTCGAATTTGCCAATAAATTTGGAATCAGCATCAAACAGGTTGTTAAGGCAGGTGCTTTCCTTGAGTTTGAAGAGAAATTAAGCGACGAATCTCGCTGGATTGGCAATGATGCAGGTCGAGCTCAAGTTCAGGAGGCATTTGAAGGACTGAGATTCAATCCCCAAAAATGGGATGCTTGGTACGGCGAGAAAAATGGCCTCACTATCAACTCAGGTAAATATGATGGTCTGAGCTTTAAAGCAACAGTTGATGCAGTGGCTGGTGATCTGGTCGCCAAAGGCCTGGGCGAAAAGAAAACTACCTGGCGTTTGCGTGACTGGGGTATTTCACGTCAACGTTACTGGGGTACACCTATCCCCATCATCCACTGCGACAGTTGTGGTGACGTGCCTGTGCCGTATGAAGATTTGCCGGTGGTCTTGCCTACCGACTGCATCCCTGACGGTTCTGGCAATCCATTGAAACACCGTGAAGATTTCCTGAATGTGCCTTGCCCTAAATGCGGCAGCCCGGCACATCGTGAAACCGACACGATGGATACCTTCGTTGATTCCAGCTGGTATTTCATGCGTTATACCTGCCCTGATGCAAGCACCATGGTTGATGGCCGTAATGATTACTGGATGGCGATGGACCAGTACATCGGTGGTGTCGAACATGCAGTTCTGCATTTGCTGTATGCACGTTTCTGGACCAAGGCCATGCGCGACCTGGGCCTGGTCAATATCGACGAGCCTTTCAAGAACCTGTTCACCCAGGGCATGCTGCTCAACGAGTCTTATTATCGTGAAGATGCTACTGGCAAGAAAATCTGGTTCTACCCGAATGAAATCGAAGTCCAGCATGATGACAAAGGGCGTCCAGTTTCTGCGTCACTGAAAAGCGATGGACAGCCTGTGCAAATGGGTGGCATCGAAAAGATGTCCAAGTCCAAGAACAATGTGGTTGAACCCAAAGACATTATCGAACAGTTCGGTGCTGATACGGCACGCCTGTTCACCATGTTTGCCGGTCCTCCCGATCAAAGCGCGGCATGGAGTAATAGCGGTGTAGAAGGTGCATCACGTTACTTGCGTCGCCTGTGGGCTTCTGCATTGAAACTGTCTGGCACGATTGCTTCTGGTACTGCTGTGCCTGCGGCGTATGCCAATGATGTCAAGGCGCTGCGCCGTGAAGTGCATCTGACGTTGAAGCAGATTGATGCCGATTACGATAGACTGCAATACAACACCGTTGTCTCTGGTGCCATGAAGTTGCTCAATACCATAGAGTCCTTCAAGTCAGAAGCCGAAGGCAGCGCCGCAGCCTTGCGCGAAGCCTTCAGCATTTTGCTGCGTGGTCTGTATCCAGTGTGCCCGCACATCACTCACGTCTTGTGGCAGGAGCTGGGTCTGGCGACAGAACTCGGTGAAATCATTGATGCACCTTGGCCGCTGGTGGATGAAGCTGCCTTGGTGCAGGATGAAATCGAGCTCATGGTGCAAGTCAATGGCAAACTGCGCGGCAGCATCAAGGTCGCCAAGGATGCAGACAAGGCGACGATAGAAGCGACGGCCCTCGCCAATGAAAGCGTACAGAAGTTCATGGAAGGCGCAGCCAAGAAAATTATTATCGTGCCTGGCAAACTGGTGAATATAGTTGCCTAAGGTGTGGCAAAAACCTGAGTTTGAACAATAGTCTGACAAAGTAAGTAATAAAGGAAACCGCATGCAAGCAAAGTATTTAAAGCGTCTGCAATGGCTGGCTGCCATCATGGCCGTGATGTTGTTGTCCGCTTGTGGTTTTGCCCTGCGTGGCCCGGTTGCTTTGCCATTCAAGAGCATCTATATCGGCATGCCTGAAAGTTCGGCCCTGGGTGGCGAATTGCGCCGCCATATCCGCGCCAACGGCCAGACGCAAGTCATGTCTGAAGCCAAGGATGCCCAGGTCATACTGGAAGTGCTCAGCGAAACCAGGGACAAGCAAATCCTGTCCCTGAACAGCCAGGGCCGTGTGCGTGAATACAATCTGATTTATAACTTCCGCTTCCGTGTCCGCAATAACGTGGGCAAGGAATATCTGGAACCGGTAGACCTGCAATTGAAGCGCAATATTACCTTTAATGAATCGCAAGTGCTGGCGAAAGAAGCGGAAGAAGTCTTGTTGTACCGAGATATGCAAAGTGACCTGGTGCAGCAAATCATGCGCAGGCTGGCTGTTGTAAAGATGGACGACTGATATGCAACTACGCTTCGATGCCCTTGATGGCCATCTGGCGAAAACACTGGCGCCACTGTATGTGATCACCAGTGATGAGCATTTGCTGGCGCTGGAAGCGGCAGACAAGATACGCCGCACGGCCAAGGCGCAGGGTTTTTACGAGCGCGAGATACTGACTGTGGAACGCAGTTTCAAATGGGGTGCCTTGCTGGCCGCGAATCAGTCGCAATCCCTTTTTGGTGATAAAAAACTCATCGACTTGCGCATTCCTACCGGCAAGCCCGGCAAGGACGGTGGCCAGGCCCTGCAGGATTATGTGACGAATTTGTCACCCGATAACCTGACCCTGATCACCTTGCCCAAGCTGGACTGGGCCACGCAAAAAGCCGCCTGGGTAGGCAGCTTGCAGCAAGCAGCGGTATATATCGATATCCCGCTGGTAGAGCGCAATCAACTGCCTGGCTGGATCAGCTTGCGCCTGTCTTTGCAACAACAAAGCGCAGACCGGCAAAGTCTGGATTTCATTGCCGACAGGGTAGAGGGCAATCTGCTGGCAGCCCATCAGGAAATCCAGAAGCTGGCTTTGCTGCATCCACCCGGCAAACTGAGTTTTGAACAAATCCATGATGCCGTGCTCAATGTGGCGCGCTATGATGTCTTCAAGCTCAATGAAGCCATGCTGGCCGGTGATGTCGCAAGACTGGTACGCATGTTGAATGGTTTGAAAGGTGAGGGCGAAGCACTGCCACTGGTCTTGTGGGCAATGGCAGAAGAGATACGCACCTTGCTGAAACTGAAGTCTGGCATGGCACAGGGCAGACCCTTGTCGGCCTTGCTGAAAGAATACCGCATCTGGGGTCCGCGAGAAAAACTCATGGACCCCGCCTTGCGCCGCGTCAGCCTGGCAAATTTGCGGGCCGCGCTGCAAGAGGCATCGCAAGTCGACAAGATGGTAAAAGGTTTACGAGCGAAGGCATTTGCAGGAGACCCCTGGGATGCCTTGTTGCAATTAGGTTTGAGAGTGGCAAAAGCGGCTTAATCGCCATTGTGCCAGCACCTGATTGAGCGGTTTATCAAGCCGGAAATTGAATTCCCTCGCCACCTTGCTGGTGGCTGATCAACGAATATGAGGACGAGTGTCCTCTGAATGACGATATGGATATCAAGCACTACATGAATGACCTCGGCATCCGTGCCCGCGCAGCATCGCGCGCCATGGCCAAAGCCGACACCGCCGCCAAGAACAAGGCATTGTCCCTGATCGCTGTCGCCATCAGGCGTGAAGCTGCTGCCCTGCGTGCCGCCAATGAGCTTGACCTGGCCGCAGCAAAAGCAGCAGGCATGGAAGCCGCCATGCTCGACAGGCTGACACTGTCCGACAAGGCGATTGCCACCATGGCCGAAGGCCTGGAGCAGATCGTCAGTCTGGCTGACCCCATTGGTGAAATCTCGAACATGAAATATCGCCCCACCGGCATACAGGTAGGGCAAATGCGGGTGCCGCTGGGCGTCATCGGCATCATTTATGAAGCACGCCCGAATGTGACTGCGGACGCGGCTGGCCTGTGTATCAAGAGCGGCAACGCCACCATCTTGCGTGGCGGCTCTGAAGCCATCCATTGCAACCAGGCTCTGGCAAAACTGGTCAAGGAAGGCCTGGCCGGTGCCGGTTTGCCTGCCGACGCCGTACAGATCGTTGAGACTACCGACCGCGCTGCTGTCGGTGAACTGATCACCATGCCGCAATATGTCGATGTCATCGTTCCGCGTGGTGGCAAGGGCCTGATTGCGCGTTTGATGCAAGAGGCCACTGTGCCCATGATCAAGCATCTGGATGGTATCTGCCATGTATATATCGATGACAAGGCTGACCTGAAAAAAGCGGTGGATGTGGCTTTCAATGCCAAGTGCCATCGCTATGGCACCTGCAACACCATGGAAACCTTGCTGGTCGCGCAAGGCATTGCGCCCCAGGTCTTGCCAGAGCTGGCTGAGTTGTATGCAGGCAAACAGGTTGAATTGCGTTGCGATGATGCCGCCGCTGCGATACTGGCAGGCTACCCGCATCTGGCTAAAGCGACAGAAGAAGACTGGAGTACTGAATATCTTGCCCCTATCCTGGCCATCAAACTAGTGGCTGACATGGATGAGGCCATCACGCACATCAATGATTATTCATCCAAACACACAGAATCCATCATCACTGAAGACTATAGCCGCGCCCTGCGTTTCTTGCGCGAAGTGGATTCTGCCTCGGTGATAGTGAATGCTTCCACCCGTTTTGCTGATGGTTTTGAATATGGCCTGGGTGCAGAGATAGGTATCTCGAATGACAAGCTGCATGCACGTGGCCCGGTAGGTCTGGAAGGGCTGACTTCGATGAAGTATGTTGTCTTTGGTCACGGCGAAGTACGTCAATAATAAAGTTAAAAATACATAGTGCAGATTAAAGAAAGTACATCATGCTTTGGGTAAAAGCGTTTCACATTCTGTTCGTCACGTCCTGGTTCGCTGGCCTGTTTTATATGCCCCGAATCCTGGTCAACCTGGCGATGGAAAATCACCCGCCGACAACGGAGCGCCTGTTGCTGATGGCGCGCAAGCTATACCGTTTCATGACGATATTGGCAGTGCTTGCCTTGATCTTCGGCCTGTGGCTGTGGCAAGGCTATGGCATAGGCAAGGGGCCGGGTAATGGCTGGTTGCACGCCAAGCTGACTTTGGTGATCGTGCTGATAGGCTATCACCATGCCTGCGGCAGCTTGCTGAAGAAGTTTGAGAAGGGTGTTAACAAGCGCAGCCATGTCTGGTTTCGCTGGTTTAATGAAGTGCCGGTAATTTTGTTGCTGGCGATATTGATTTTGGTAGTCGTCAAACCTTTCTAGGTTTGACGAGGTTTCAAAATACGCTTGACCTTGAGTGCAGAACTCCAGGCCAGCAATTGGCGGTGAATATTCACCATTGTTTTTTTAACGGATAAAGGGTACTCCTATGACGCGTTATTCTTATTTTTGCCCATGCCCGCGTGGCCTGGAAATAGCCCTGGCTGAAGAGCTCGGTGAAATTGCAGCCATGGATAAAACCATGACTGTACATAATCAGGTGCCGGGCGGCGTGCATTGCTCAGGCAGTCTGCATGATGGCTGGCGTATCAACCTGCATTCACGCATTGCATCGCGTGTGTTGATGCGCATGGCGCATTCTGGCTATACCAATGAAAATGATATTTACGACCTGGTGCTGGATCAGCCCTGGGAAGACTGGTTTGGCTATCACCACACCATCCGTGTCGATGTGACGGCAGTAAAATCACCCTTGAAGAGCCTGGATTTTGCCACACTCAAAATCAAGGATGCGATCTGCGACCGTTTCCGCGACCAGTTCACCCAGCGCCCATCGGTCAATACCAAGAACCCTGATATGCGCATCGTCGGCTTTATGGATGCACGCAATTTCACGGTGTATCTGGATATTTCTGGCGAGCCTTTGTTCAAGCGCGGCTGGCGTATGGAAACTGGTGATGCACCCTTGCGTGAAAACCTGGCCGCAGGTTTGTTGCGCACTGCTGGCTGGAAACCTGGCACACCCTTGTTTGACCCCATGTGTGGCTCTGGCACTATCCTCATTGAAGCTGCACAAATCCTGGCAGGCATACCACCTGGCCTGAAACGCGATTTTGCGTTCGAGAAAATGCATCAGTTCGATGCTGACGCCTGGGCCCAGATCAAGGCCAGCGCCAAGCCTCATCCTCTGCCTGCTGAGCCGACGATTTTCGGTAGCGATATTTCTGGCGACATGATCGTCATGACGCGCAATAACCTGAACAAGGCTGGCATACGTTTTGACGTGCCACTGAAGCAGATAGAAGCGCAGGAAATCAAGGCACCAACGACAGAGCCAGGCATCTTGCTGACCAACCCCCCTTACGGTGAACGTATCGGTGTGCGTGGTGACAGCACGATGGAAGATGATGATATGGCCAAGGATTTCTTCAGCGCTTTCAGTACCACGCTCAAGCAGCGTTTTGCTGGCTGGAGCGTGTTCCTGTTCACCGCTGATCTGGGTTTGCCCAAGATGTTGCGTTTGAAAGAGTCGCGCAAGACTCCATTCTTCAATGGTGCACTGGAATGCCGCTTGTTCCGCTTCGACATGGTGGCAGGCTTTAACCGCAGAGAAGAAGCCAAACCCAAAGATATTGCTGAATAATTTTCATGCTGTTGCTATAAGCCATTGCAAAACGGCCAGGTCCCAGCAGACCTGGCCGTTTTGCTTTAGGCTTGCAGGTATTCCTGTCGTTTGCAAAAAGTGGAGAAACTCTGATGTCACAAGAAGCAATAGCAAAGCAATTGAATTTGAAAGACCCGTCCTTATTACGCAACCAGGCCTATATCAATGGTGAGTGGGTCACAGGCACGGCCAGTTTTGAAGTGAATAATCCTTCCACGCTGGCAATACTGGGCACCGTCCCCAACCTGGACTCCAGTTATACCGAAGTCGCCATCAAGGCCGCGCAAGTTGCTTTCCCGCTCTGGGCTGCAAAAACCGGCAAAGAGCGTGCGACGCTCATGCGCAAATGGTTTGACCTCATGATAGAAAATGCCGACGACCTGGCCGCCATCATGACGGCAGAGCAGGGCAAGCCACTGGCTGAGGCCAAGGGGGAAGTCATCTACGGTGCCAGCTTCATAGAATGGTTTGCCGAAGAATCCAAGCGCGTATCTGGCGATGTCATGGCATCGACCTGGAGCGACAAGCGCATGGTGGTCTTGAAGCAGCCTATCGGTGTCTGCGCCTCAATCACGCCATGGAATTTTCCTATCGCCATGATCACGCGCAAAGTGGCGCCTGCGGTAGCCGCTGGTTGCTCCATCGTCATCAAGCCTGCCGAGCAAACGCCTCTGTCTGCATTGGCCATGGCAGAGTTGGCACATCGTGCAGGGATACCTCCAGGCATCATCAATATCATCACCGCTGACTCGGAGCAGTCCATCGCTGTTGGCAAGGTCTTGTGCGATAGCCCTGTGGTCAGGCATTTGTCCTTCACTGGTTCTACCCCGGTAGGCCGCATCCTGATGCGCCAATCTGCCCAGACGGTAAAAAAGCTGGCGCTGGAACTGGGCGGCCATGCTCCCTTTATCGTGTTTGAGGATGCCGACCTGGATGCCGCGGTGGAAGGCGCGTTGCAATCGAAATTCCGCAATTCTGGCCAGACCTGTGTTTGCACCAACCGCTTTTATGCGCATGAATCGATTTACGATGCCTTCGTCGAAAAACTTTCAGCCGGGGCTAAAAAGATCAAGGTGGGCGATGGCTTTGGTGCTGGTATCAACCAGGGGCCAATGATCGATGCACAAGCGGTAGCCAAGGTAGAAGAACATGTGGCCGATGCCTTGAAACAAGGTGCAAGCTTGCAGGCTGGTGGCAAATTGCTGGAAGCGGGTAAACTTTTTTATGAACCAACCGTGCTGTCTAATGTCACATCCGGCATGTTGATCATGAATGAAGAGACTTTTGGCCCGGTGGCCGCAGTCGTCAAGTTCAAGACCGAAGAAGAAGCCATTGCCGCAGCGAACAACACTGACTTTGGCCTGGCATCCTACTTTTATTCACGCGACATAGGCCGTGTCTGGCGGGTTGCTGAAAAACTTGAATACGGCATGGTAGGTATCAACACCGGCCTGATCTCAAATGAAGTAGCACCTTTCGGCGGCGTCAAACAATCCGGCCTGGGGCGTGAAGGCTCCAAATATGGCATGGATGAATATCTGGAAATGAAGTACCTTTGTATGGGTGGCATCTGAATTTCAATGTGAACTTCAGCCTGGTATTGGCTGCAGTTTCTTAGCCCCCAATTTGTAGTTCCATGCCTGATAGCTGCCCTGGCTATCGGGCGCAACACTGAATTTGCCCATGTCCTCTACAACCAAGATCAGCAATGCTGGCCTGGCGACCTTACTGGCTGCCCTGGCCATGCTTGGTCCGTTCTCGATTGATACTTATCTTCCTGCTTTCCCCAATATCCAGGCCACCCTGCATGCGAGTGCGCTGGAAGTGCAGCAGACCCTGACGGCCTATATGTTGTCCTTTGCCGTCATGACTTTATGGCACGGCGCTTTGTCAGATGCGTTTGGGCGTCGCAATGTGATCCTGGTGGCACTGGCAGTTTTTGCTGTTGCCAGCTTTGGTTGCGCCTCTGTGCACAGTATTCATTACCTGTGGGGCTTCCGCATCCTGCAAGGTGTATCTGCCGGTGCTGGCATGGTGGTGGGGCGTGCCATCATACGTGACCTGTATGCAGGTGCCCCGGCTGAGCGCCTGCTGTCGCTGGTGACCATGATTTTCTCTATCGCGCCTGCCATTGCCCCTATCCTGGGTGGCTGGGTAGTCAGTTTCCTGAGCTGGCGGGCGATTTTCCTGCTGCTGTTTGGCTATACCGTGGCCTTGTGGTGGGCCAGCTACAAGTATTTGCCAGAATCTTTGCCCATGGATAAGCGCCAGCCCTTCAGTGCAGAATTTCTGTGGACCAGTTATAAAAAAGTATTCAAATCCCCTTTATTCCATTTGAAGGCAGGCACCATCGCCTTTAATTTTGCCGGACTTTTTCTTTATGTTTCAGCTGCTCCGGCTTTTATTACCCAGCATTTGCATCTGGGGCCAGATCAGTTTGGCTGGCAATTCGTGCCCTCGGTAGGTGGCATTTTTTTTGGCGCGCTGGCAGCCAATCGCCTCGCTGGCAAAATGACGGTATGGAAACAGGTCAGCATAGGTTTTTGCTTCCTGATCGGGGCGTCCCTGTTCAATGTGATCTTCCATTATTTTTCTCCACCCATTCTATTGTGGTCGGTAACGCCGCTGTTTTTTTATACCTTTGGCATGTCGCTGGTAGCACCAGGGGCGACCTTGCTGGTACTGGATTTGTTTCCTAATATAAGAGGCATTGTTGCTTCATGCCAGTCGGCGACGGTGACACTGCTGGGGGCAGTTATTGCCGGTATTGTTGCGCCTGCCCTTGATCATTCTGTTCTGACTTTAGCGCTTGGGCAGTTTGCCTGCGCGGCCATAGGTGCAGTCATGTGGTACACCGGACGTGCCTACTGGCGCGCCATGACTGCGCAAAAGCAGAACGCCTGGGAGACCATAGAATAGGGGTTTTTACGGATTATAAAATGTTTCAATTACTGTAATATATAAATAAATTTCAAGTCAGTTACTTGAAATGCTTGTTACTGGCCTTATATAATTGGTGCTTTGCAGCAATGATGCAAAATCATGCGTGGCAGCAGGTTTCCTTGATTTTGTGTACTATTCGTTCCGCATATGCAAATAAGATTTCTATCGTGTTCTTTTTAACTGAACTTTATTAAAGTGTAGCTTTCTAAACACGTTGAATTCATCAAGTTGTCACTTTTCACAGGTATCGTGCCGCTTGTCATTGGATCTCTTACCGATTCAAGGCTGTAAAACACCTGTAATTCTGTTTTTACCGTGCTTGATGTAAAATTGGTAAAAACTTAACATTCATTTTTGGATACTAGATAATGAAAAAATCATTCCTCGCACTCGCTCTGATGAGTGCTTTCTCCGGTGCAGCGTTTGCTCAATCTTCCGTTGTTGTTTACGGTATCGTTGACGCTGGCTTCCAAAGTCTGGACAACGGCACAGTTGCTGGCCGTTTCAATAAACTGCAGAGTGGTCAGGAAAACGGTTCCCGCGTAGGCTTCAAAGGTACTGAAGACCTCGGTGGTGGCTTGAAAGCCAACTTCGTTCTGGAAATGGGTCTGAACGTTGATGACGGTAGCTCTGCTCAAGGCCGTACATTTGGTCGTCGTTCTACAGTTGGCCTGTCTGGCGATTTCGGTACAGTAGATCTGGGCCGTGACAAGACTCCAACTTTCAAATTCTTCGACAACTTTGATCCGTTTGCATCTGGCTACATCAACAGCGGCAATGGTCTGTCCAATCTGTACTTCATCGGCGGTACAGCAACTGTTGCTGGCGCTAACGCCAACTCCGGTGGCCGTGCAAGCAATGCAGTTTACTACTACACACCAGCTAACCTGGGTGGTTTCTCTGCAGTTGGTCAATATGGCTTCGGCGAAGCCGCTGGCGACAACTCTGCTGGCCGTACCCTGGGTCTGAACCTGCGTTACGCAGCAAATGGTCTGGACGTTGGTTATTCTTTCGTCAAAGACAATGGTCAAGCTCTGGTTGGTGGTCCAATCAATGCACGTAAAGGTAACACTCTGGCCGCTTCCTACGACTTCGGCGTAGCGAAACCAGTCTTTATCTATCAAAAAGTGAGCGATGATGCTGCTTTGGCTGTTGATCAAAAGATCTTCACTCTGGGCGTAACAGTTCCGTTTGATCCAAGCAACAAAATCCTGGCTACTTTCACCAAGATCAAAGACTCTACTCTGGTTGCAGCTAACTCCGCTGCTACAGTTGGCGACGCTAAGCAATTCGCAATCGGTTATCAGTACGCATTCTCCAAGCGTACTGACCTGTATGCTGCTTTCGCAAGCACAACACAAGACGCAAATTCCCAAAAAGTGGGCGCAGCAGTTAAAGGCGCTGACGTAAAAGAATTGACAGTCGGTGTACGTCACCAGTTCTAAATTGGTTTTGATCAGGCGGGCTCAGGTCCACTTGATCTGAATACGAAAGAGGCGCTATCTTCAAGATAGCGCCTCTTTTATTTTAGACTTCACAGTCGTTGTAATTGTGAATGCAGGTGATCGCTGACAGTGCCTTTGCACCCGGTCTGACCGGATATTCCTGTCAGACCGGGCGGGGTTTGTTACAATGACTGAATATATATCGTTTCCGGGCTTCAACATGAAAATCACAAACAAATCTGCATTGGTGCTGATGTCGTTTTTGTTGGCATTCACGGCTGCTCCATCAGCTTCTGCACAAGCAGCTTCTGCACAGGCGCCATCCAAGGCTGATGTGCCACCTCCACCAAGACTGGAAAAACTGGAAGAGCTTCCTGATCCCAAGGGCGTATCAGTGAGCAAGCCAGAACCTAAAACCAAAGTGACCGAAAAGCGCGTTATTGGCGGCAAGGGAACCGAAGTACAAGTGAAGTCTGGTAAAAGCAATTACACGGTCAAAACCGATACCGACGTAGGTAATGCACCTAAAGGTACGGTACAGGGCGACGCCAATCGTGCGGCCCAATGGACCATACTCGAATTCGGTGGCAAGAAAGAAGTTAAAGAGGGTAATCCTCCTGATGTGCTGGCACCTGCGCCAGCAAAATCAGCCGCCTCCGCCAGTGCTGCAGTATCGAAGTAAGCATTCACTTAGTTCCTCATTTTTAATTGACATGGCAGTTTTTACACCGGTAAGTCTGGAAGACCTTGGCCCCTGGATGCAGCAATTCCCGCTGGGTAAGGCTTTAAGCATCAAAGGTATTGCTTCAGGCATAGAAAATAGTAATTTTTTTATCAATACTGAAGCAGGCGAATTCGTATTGACAATATTTGAAAATCTGAGCTTTGAGCAACTGCCGTTCTACCTGAAGCTCATGCGTCACCTGGCTGATCATGGCGTATTGGTGCCTGCACCTATCGCTAACGATCAAGGTGAGTTAGTGGTCGCTCTGCATGGCAAGCCTGCTGCGATTGTCAGCAAACTTGAAGGCAGCTCACAAATGGATCCGCAGGCCGTGCACTGTGCTGAGGTAGGTGCCATGCTGGCACGCATGCATGTGGCAGGCAAAGATTTCAGCATACAGCAACCCAATCTGCGTTCACTTGACTGGTGGCATGAAACCACGCCCAAAGTATTGCCATTCTTATCAGATGAATTGCAGCACTTGTTACGGGCAGAGGTGCATTTCCAGGATGCTTTCGACAGCACACCAATTTACCGTGCCTTGCCACGTGGACCTGTTCATGCCGACCTGTTCCGCAATAATGTCATGTTTGATGGTGAACGCCTGACCGGTTTCTTTGATTTTTACTTCGCTGGTTGCGATAGCTGGATTTTTGATGTGGCCGTAACGGTCAATGACTGGTGTATTGATGTCACCACTGGCGTGCTGGATGAAGAACGTGTGCTGGCCTTGCTGAACGCCTACCATGCCGTGCGCCCTTTTACCCAGGAAGAGGGCATTGCCTGGCAACCGATGTTGCGCGCAGCAGCCCTGCGTTTCTGGCTTTCGCGCCTGTATGATTTTTATCAGCCCAGGGATGCAGAAATGCTGACCCCACATGACCCTACCCATTTTGAGCGTATCTTGCGCCTGCGGGAATCTGGTAGTGTACCGGCATTGCCTGTCAATAAATGAAAACAGTAGACGCAAGGTCTGGCTGGACTTGGGTGACCCGGGGCTTTGTGCTATTTCGTCAACGACCCGCAGAGTTGATCAGCTTGTTTTTCTTATGGATGATGCTGACTCAATTGCTGAAGTTCATTCCTTTTGCTGGGCAATTCCTCAGTTTACTTCTGTTCCCTGTGTTTTCAGTTGGGCTCATACAAGCCTGCCTGCAAGTTGAAAATGAACAGAGAATAACTCACAGCTTACTTTTTATTGGTTTTAAATCTCAGAATAGGATCGCTTTGCTGGGATCGGGTGCCTGCCGTATATTGGCCGTATTTATTACAAGTTTGCTTACTGATGTGCTAGCTGACGGAGATATTGCGGCCTTTGTAAAAATTGTCCAAACTGCTACAGGACCTATGGATGCGAATGAGCTGCAACAAGCCTTTCCTTTCAAGGGAATCTTGCTTTCTATCCTGATCTATCTTCCATTTGCAATGGCATTTTGGTATAGCGTCCCATTGATTGTATGGCAACGAATGTCGCTGATGAAATCCATGTTCTATAGTTTTTTTGCCATACTGCATTCTTGGAAAGCATTCATTGTTTATGTTCTTGGCCTGTATGGCGTGATGATATTAGTCAGCCCGTTCGCACTCATTTTTGCTGGATTAGACATTTATGTTGCGGCACTCATGCTTGCAGCATTGTCATTTCTTATTTTTGTTATAGCTTATTGCTCTTCTTATCCGACTTACACAGATATTTTTGGTAAGCCGGACGAAGAAAATCAGCCCGCGGCCTGATGCTCTGAAGGCAGATCGAGGTCTTCAATAATCTCAAAGCTATGCGTCATCACAGCTGTTTTTTCCAGCATGATGGAAGCCGAGCAGTATTTTTCATGTGACAGCTTGATGGCACGCTCGACCAGGTTAGGTTTCAACTGACGGCCACGCACGACGAAGTGGAAATTGATCTTTGTGAATACCTTGGGCTCAGTATCTGCACGTTCCGCCGTCAATTTGACGTCACAGCCACGGATGTCCTGTTTGCCCTTGCGCAAAATCAGCACCACATCATAAGCCGAACATCCACCGGTACCCAGCAACACCATCTCCATGGGGCGTGGTGCCAGGTTGCGGCCACCACCATCGGGTGCGCCATCCATTAATACAGCATGACCGGAACCGGTTTCTGCCAGAAAAGACATGCCGGACGAACCTGTCCAGCGTACTGTTGCTTCCATTCTTTACTCCCCAATGAATTAGAAAATACGGTCTTCAGATTGTAGCCTATTGCTCAAAATCGTGAACTTTTGCGAAAAAAACTGTGAATTACCTTGCACTGCACAATTTCTTATCCTATTATTGACTCATCGGTTAGTTAATAGCAAGTCTGTCAACTAACCCTGCAATTGTCTCCTCCACCTACTCCTTTGGTGGATTCAACCCGAAGCCAGTCTTCGGGTTTTTTTTTGCCTTATGTCTGCAAAATTTCCACACAGTGCCTGCAAAGCCTGCACAAAAATTAAACAGTTCTTGCACTAAGTCTTTGAAAATACTATAATTTCCGACTCCCTGATCGCCCAAGGGAGAAGTGATAAGGACGAGTCTGCTGAAATTAATGGCAGAACCACCAAAAACACAGAATATTCAGGGCGTTTTTAACTTTTATTAGGATTCAACATGAAAACCTTTTCCGCTAAGGGCCATGAGGTTCAGCGCGACTGGTTCGTGATTGACGCGACAGATAAAGTACTCGGACGTGTTGCCAGCGAAGTGGCACTCCGTTTACGCGGCAAACATAAACCAGAATTTACACCACACGTAGACACAGGCGATTTTATCGTTGTTGTTAACGCAGGCAAACTGCGCGTGACTGGTACTAAAGCTCTGAACAAAACATACTACCGTCACACTGGTTATCCAGGCGGTATCTATGAAACAAATTTCCAGAAAATGCAAGAGCGTTTTCCAGGTCGTGCACTCGAGAAAGCTGTTAAAGGCATGTTGCCTAAAGGCCCACTCGGCTATGCAATGATCAAGAAGCTGAAAGTCTATGCAGATGCAACACATCCGCACGCAGCTCAGCAACCACAAGTACTCGACATCTAAGGATTAGCCATGATCGGTAATTACAACTACGGAACTGGCCGTCGCAAGAGCGCAGTTGCTCGCGTATTCCTGAAATCCGGCAGCGGCAAGATCGTTGTCAACGGCAAACCAGCAAACGAGTATTTTTCTCGTGAAACTGGCCTGATGGTCATCCGTCAACCTCTGGAACTGACTAATAATCTCGAAACATTCGACATTATGGTTAACGTTCACGGCGGCGGCGAATCCGGCCAATCCGGTGCTGTTCGTCACGGTATCACTCGTGCCCTGATCGACTACGATGCAGCTTTGAAACCTGAATTGTCAAAAGCTGGCTTCGTTACTCGTGATGCTCGCGAAGTTGAACGTAAAAAAGTTGGTCTGCGCAAAGCACGTCGCGCAAAACAATTCTCCAAGCGTTAATTTTTTATCGCTGGAAGCAATTGCTGCAATTGTTACAAGAGAAAGCCGCCTGCAAGGGCGGCTTTTTTGCTTTGGAGCATGTAACGAGTTTTTTCAGTCGCAACGACACAGACTCTTATGCTGCTAGAATAGCGTCAAAATTTCTTGCAAGGAATGCATATGATCAAAATTGGCATCGTAGGTGGCACTGGATATACCGGGGTAGAATTATTGCGCATATTGGCCACCCATCCTGAAGCGCACATCACGGCAATCACTTCCCGCAAGGAAGATGGTTTGCCGGTTTCTGACATGTATCCTTCCCTGCGTGGCCGCGTCGATATCGCTTTTTCTGCGCCTGACAAAGCCAACCTCAAAGAATGCGACGTCGTCTTCTTTGCCACCCCGCATGGCGTCGCCATGGCACAGGCACCTGAATTGCTGGCCGCTGGCGTCAAGGTCATCGACCTGGCAGCTGACTTCCGCATGAAGAATGTGGCAGAATTTGAAAAATGGTATGCCATCCCGCACACTTGTACCGACGTACTGGAAGAAGCCGTGTATGGCTTGCCAGAGCTGAACCGTGCAGCCATCAAGACCGCCAGAGTGGTTGGCAACCCAGGTTGCTATCCAACCACCATGCAACTGGGTTTTGCACCGCTGCTGAAGGCTGGCATCATTGATGCAGGCAATCTGATCGCTGACTGCAAATCCGGTGTCTCCGGTGCAGGCCGCAAGGCTGAACTGGGCCTCTTGTTCTCTGAGACCAGTGACAGCTTCAAAGCCTATGGCGTATCCGGCCACAGGCATACTCCTGAGACGGTAGAGCAATTGCAGCGCATCAGCAAAGACCAGATTGGCCTGCTGTTCACGCCGCACCTGGTACCGATGATACGTGGCATGCATTCCACCCTGTATGCGCGCCTGAATACAGAAATCAGCAACGAAGATCTGCAAGCCCTGTTTGAAAATGCCTACAAGGATGAAGTCTTTGTTGATGTAATGCCATTCGGCTCGCATCCAGAGACACGTTCTACCCGTGCTTCCAACATGTTGCGCCTGGCTTTGCACAGGCCAAACAATGGCAATACCGTCGTCATACTGGTAGTGCAGGACAATCTGGTCAAAGGCGCATCCGGCCAGGCCGTGCAGTGTATGAATCTGATGTTTGGCCTGGAAGAAACTACCGGGCTGATGCACGTACCGGTTATGCCTTAACCGCGCGGTCATGCCAAAGTCACGTCTGACACCGAAGCGCTTCCTGGCGCCAAAAATGACGATTACGCATGAAAAGCCATGGACATTCAAAGTGGCCATGGCTGGCATCGTCATCGGTATTGCCGCTGGTGTTGCCTGGTGGACTTATGATCTGGGCAAGAGCTTTGCTTTTGGTTCCAGGATCAGTGCTGATCAGGTCGAAGAGCTGAAAGAAAAAATCAAGGAATTGACTGCCGAGCGTGACAAGTTATCGCTGGCAGCCAATACCATAGAGAGCACCGTCAACATCGACAAGTCCACTCAAAAGCAGTTGACCGACCAGGTCAAGGCCTTGACGACAGAAAACCTCAAGCTCAAGGATGATCTGGCTTTTTTTGAAAGCCTGACGCCTTCTGCAGTCGGTGCCGAAGGTATATCGCTACAGAATTTCAAGGTGGAAATACTCAGCCCAGGCCAGTTGCGCTATAGGGCGCTGGTCATGCAGGGTGGTAAAAGTGGCCGTGATTTCACCGGGGAAATGCAATTCAGCCTGAACTTGGTACAAGCGGGTAAACCTGCTACGATGCTGTTTCCCGATCCTAAGTCGGGCGATGCAGGGAAGTTAAAATTATCATTCCGGCATTATCAGCGACTGGAAGGTACCATTACCTTGCCAGAAGGAGCTACGGTTAAAGGTGTGCAGGCCAAGGTCTTATCAAATGGCCAGATCCGGGCTCAGCAAATGGTTAATTTATAACGGTCAATCTAAGCGGTCAATTCATAAACCAGGCAAAGAAACGCTGCGCTTGCTAAAATAGCATTTCTGATATGCTGCGGCTTCTGGCTCATTTCCTCATGAAGGAACACCAATGTTTAATCGAAAAACCAAGAACACCATAGACAGCCTGATCGGTGCAACCACCGTCATACAAGGCGATTTGCACTTCAAGGGCGGTTTACGTATCGATGGTCATATACGCGGCAATGTGGTGGCTGACGTGGAAGCATCCTCAATGCTGGTGATCTCTGAACAGGCAAAAATTGATGGCGAAGTCCGCGCCGCTCATATTGTTGTCAATGGCGTCATCAATGGCCCGGTATTTTCGTCAGAATTGCTTGAATTACAGCCAAAAGCACAAATATCTGGTGATGTGCATTACAAAACACTGGAAATGCTGAGCGGTGCCGTGGTCTCTGGCAAGCTAAGTCATGACCAGGGACAAGAACCCGTCTTGAAACTCGCAGCGAACAATGCATAGATTTCTGTGCGGGTCTATAATGATGGTAAATAGTCTGAAGGAGTAATTATGAACGCTGTTGCCGAAATGCCCGCACCCATTGTTTTCACTGAAAGCGCCGCTGCCAAAGTAGCCCAGCTGATTGAAGAAGAGGGTAATCCTGACCTGAAACTGCGCGTCTTTGTACAAGGTGGCGGTTGCTCAGGTTTCCAGTATGGTTTCACATTTGATGAAATCACCAATGAAGATGACACGACCATGACCAAGAATGGCGTCCATTTGCTGATCGATTCCATGAGCTACCAGTATCTTGTTGGCGCAGAAATCGATTACAAGGATGACCTTGAAGGCGCACAGTTCGTCATCAAGAACCCCAATGCAACAACCACTTGCGGTTGCGGGTCTTCATTCTCAGCATAATCCTCGTTGATTTGCCTGAAAAAGGACGCTGCGGCGTCCTTTTGTTTTTTTTGTGCCCGTGTGGAGCTAAAGTTAGAACTAATTGTTACAGTTTATAGAGTCTTGATAAACTGCTTATTAAATGATTTCCTGTAAGATTCCGCCCTCTAAGGTTTTAATCAATTTAGCAAGGCGGTTTGACATGAAAAATAAACTGGCATTGATCCTGGTAGCCATTTCACTCACGATGGCGATGGCCGTACATGCAGGCGAAGGCGAATTGAGCAAATCAGAACGCCGCCAGTACAATGCCATGCTCAAGGCGATTGATGGTAATGACGCCGCTGCAGTAGAAAAGCTCATCAAGGACAAGATCAAGCTGGACTTGCAGGAAGACAGCCGTGCTGCCCCCACCTTCATGACGCAGGCGGCATTGAAGGGTAACAATGACATCATCCTGGCTTTGCTCAAGGCGGGTGCCAGCATAGAATCTACCAATGGCGATGGACATACATCTGTATTTTGTGCCGTGATGTCAGATAAGCTGGAAACAGTCCAGCTTTTGATCAGTAAAAAAGCTGACGTGAATGCCACTGCACCTAATGGTGATACGCCTTTGTCGTGGGCTAAGGGCGTAACCAGGCCGAACAAGAAAATGATAGATGTACTAGTGAGGGCTGGGGCTAAATAATACTTTTGCTTGAACAAGAGTTGGGTAACTCTAAGCCCCTTCCCCTTCAAGGGGAAGGCTGGGATGGGGATGGGGTTCTGTAGTAAATTCATTTGCTGTTAATCGGCTGAAACCCATCCCCACCCTAACCCTCCCCTTGAAAGGGAGGGGATTTATGAGCCATTTTTGTCAAGAAAATTATTCCGGACATTTGCGCAGCTCAGTGGGTATCACGTCTTGCGATGTTGCATAAGCTAGATACCGCAATAGTAATGAAAAGTATTTGCGGCAATTTCTCAGAACAATTCATCACAAGAGCATTAAAGCTGATTACACTCCTTGAATAAACAGGAGCCAGCATGGAAGCATCACTCGCCATATCTTCACGCCAGCAAGACCTTGTGCGCGTACTGCGTCAGCAATTGCCTGCGCATTGCATTTTGTATGATGAAGAAGATACCCGCCCGTATGAATGCGACGGCTTGGCTGCCTACCGTCAGTTACCGATGGTAGTGACCCTGCCTGAAAATGAAAGTCAGGTCATCAGCATCATCAATATCTGCCGGGAAAAACAGATCGCCATCGTGCCGCGCGGTGCTGGCACAGGCTTGTCTGGCGGGGCCATGCCGATTGCTGACGGCCTGGTGTTGTCAACCGCCAAACTCAATAAAATCATCAAGGTCGATGCCTACGCCCGCACAGCTATCGTACAGCCAGGCGTGCGTAATCTGGCCATCTCTGAAGCAGTCTCTGCCCACGGTTTGTACTACGCGCCTGACCCATCTTCACAAATCGCCTGCACCATAGGCGGCAATGTGGCAGAAAATTCTGGTGGTGTGCATTGCCTCAAATATGGTCTTACCGTGCACAATGTCATGGCGGTGCGCGCCATCACCATGGAAGGCGAAGTCATCGAACTTGGAGGTGCTTCACTCGATGCACCTGGCCTGGATTTGCTGGCGGTGTTCATAGGCTCTGAAGGCATGCTGGGTGTGGTCACTGAAGTGACCGTTAAACTGATACCCAAGCCGCAAACGGCACGCGTCATCATGGCTTCGTTTGATGATGTCGTCAAAGGTGGCAATGCGGTGGCCAGCGTGATTGCCGCAGGCATCATCCCCGCCGGGCTGGAGATGATGGACAAGACATCTTCACGCATGGTCGAGCCCTTTGTACAGGCAGGTTATGACACCGATGCCGAGGCCATTTTGCTCTGTGAATCAGACGGGACGGTAGAAGAAGTCGAAGAAGAAATCGCCCGCATGAGCGCCGTGCTGGAGCAGGCAGGCGCTACCGCACTGGCAGTATCCAGTACCGAAGCAGAGCGCCTGCGTTTCTGGTCTGGCCGCAAGAATGCTTTCCCCGCTGCGGGTCGCATTTCCCCCGATTATTACTGCATGGATGGCACGATACCGCGCAAGCATCTGGCGCAAGTCCTGATCGGCATCGCCGCCATGGAAGAAAAATATGGCCTGCGTTGCGCGAATGTTTTCCATGCAGGCGATGGCAACCTGCATCCCCTGATTTTATTTGATGCGAATAAAGAAGGTGAGTTTCACAGAGCCGAGGAATTTGGTGCCGAAATACTGGAGCTATGCGTCAAGGTTGGTGGCACGATCACTGGGGAACATGGTGTGGGCATAGAAAAAATCAATTCCATGTGCGTGCAGTTTTCCAGTGAAGAGATTACTGCCTTCCTCGCCTTGAAACGGGCTTTCGATCCTGACGCCTTGCTGAATCCGGATAAAGCCATACCTACCTTGCATCGCTGCGCTGAATACGGTCGCATGCATGTGAAAAAAGGTGTGTTGAAATTCCCTGATTTGCCGCGTTTTTAAAGACAGAGGCTAGACTTAATTGGACGATGGCATGCAAACGACGCTAGACAATTTTCGTGATCGCATATTGGCTGCAAGCGCCAGTGGCACAGCGCTGCAGATACAGGGCGGTGGCAGCAAGCACTGGTATGGGCAGGAACTGCAGGGTGAGGTACTGGATACCCGCGCCTACAGCGGCATCCTGGCGTATGACCCGACTGAGCTGGTACTGACCGCCCGCAGCGGTACGCCGCTGACAGAAATAGAAACCGCCCTGGCAGCACAAAACCAGATGCTGGCATTTGAGCCGCCCCACTTTGGTACTACCGCCACCATAGGCGGCGTCGTGGCTGCGGGTTTGTCTGGCCCACGGCGGCCAGCCGTCGGTGCCGTGCGTGATTTTGTGCTGGGTGTCAGTCTCATGAATGGGCAGGGGCAAATACTGGAATTTGGTGGGCAGGTCATGAAGAATGTCGCAGGCTATGATGTCTCGCGTCTGCTCACAGGTTCCATGGGCTGCCTGGGTTTGCTGCTGGACATTTCCATCAAGGTTTTGCCACGACCCTTTGCAGAAACCACCCTGGTGTTTGCTCTGTCAGAAGCGGATGCACTGACGCGTTTGAATCAGTGGGCAGGCCAGGCCTTGCCCATCTCTGCCAGTTGCTGGCATGTAGGTCGTTTGATGCTGCGCCTGTCCGGTGCCGATGCCGCAGTGCGTGCCGCCAAAGCCAGGCTGGGTGGTGAAGAAATGCAGGACGCCACGGCTTTCTGGACAGTTTTGCGTGAACAGACCCTGGATTTTTTTCAGCAGGAAGAAGAGCATGGTCTGTGGCGCTTGTCGCTGCCATCCACCAGCCCGGCCTTGAAGCTGACTGGCAAATCCATGATCGAATGGGGAGGGGCGCAGCGCTGGCTCTACAGTACAGAAAAACCAGAACTGATACGCCTGACAGCACTGGCTGCCGGCGGCCATGCGAGTTTGTTCCGTGGTGGTGACAAGAGCATAGGCGTGTTCGCCCCCTTGTCTGCACCCATAGAAAAGATACACAGACGCCTGAAGAATACTTTTGATCCTGCTGGTATATTCAATACCGGTCGCATGTACAAAGGCTGGTAAACAATGCAAACCAATCTCGCTGATTTCATCAAAGACACACGCGAAGGCAAAGAGGCTGAAGATATCTTGCGCAAGTGTGTACATTGCGGATTTTGTACAGCCACCTGCCCGACTTATCAATTACTCGGTGATGAACTTGATGGCCCGCGTGGCCGCATCTACCTCATCAAACAAGTACTGGAAGGCAAGCCTGCTACAGTTAAAACCCAGCAACATCTGGACCGTTGCCTGACTTGCCGCAATTGTGAAACCACTTGCCCATCCGGCGTGCAATATGGCCGCCTGGTCGATATAGGCCGCCAGGTCGTTGAAAAACAGGTTGGTCGCCCGCTGTTCCAAAAGCTCAATCGCGCTGCTCTCAAAGCCGTGCTACCGCGCAAATGGATATTCAATCCAGCGATGAAGCTGGGGCAAAGCCTGCGCGCAGTCTTGCCCAAGGCTTTGCAAAATAAAGTGCCTGTCGCACAAGATGCAGGTTTATGGCCGCAAACTGAGCATGCCCGCAAGATGCTGTTGCTGGATGGTTGCGTGCAACCTGCCATGTCGCCGAATATCAATGCCGCCACCGCCAGGGTGCTCGATGCCATGGGTGTGCAATTGCAGATTGCCCCCAAGGCCGGTTGCTGCGGCGCTATACGCTACCATTTGAATGAACATGAAGATGGCCTCAATGACATGCGCCAGAATATCGATGCATGGTGGCCGTATGTGGAAGCTGGCGCAGAAGCCATAGTCATGACCGCGTCTGGCTGCGGTGCCACGGTAAAAGAATATGGGCATTTGCTGGCACATGATGAGGCCTATGCAGGCAAGGCTGGAAAAATATCCATGCTGACTCGTGATCTCAGTGAAATCCTGCCAGAATTCCAGCCGCAGCTGGTACAGCGCCTGCAAGGTAAACTGAGCAAACGCATCGCCTGGCACCCGCCTTGCACGCTGCAGCATGGCCAGCAGATACGTGGCAAGGTTGAGGGGCTGTTGACGGCGATTGGTGTCGAGGTGAAGCTGTGTGCCGACAGTCATTTATGCTGCGGCTCAGCGGGTACTTATTCTGTCCTGCAACCCAAGCTCTCGTATCAATTGCGCGATAATAAAGTACGCAATCTGGAGGCGACGGATGCAGAGATGATCTTGTCGGCGAATATAGGTTGCCTCACGCATTTGCAATCAGGCACAGAACTGCCGGTACAGCACTGGATAGAACTTATAGACCGGGCCTTGCAGGATTCTGCGATAAGTCAGGAATTGCCTGAAGCGAACAGCGTGCCACAGCGGTGAATAAAACTGAGTAATAATAAATAAGACATGAGCAGCCAGCGCACACTCCTCAGCGAATGCGGGCATCCGCAGCAAAGTGTGCTGATGCCCGAGGTAGTTCATGCAGCCTATTATCGCGATTCGTACAGGGCTGAGCTTAGTAGTAACGGACTGACAGTCAGCGATGCATTTCATGCGATTTTCATGCACAGGCCAACATGGATGAAGTTAGTCATGCTGAGCCGTAATTTCCTGGTATCCATGTTTGGTGTTACCGTACCAGCCAGTGCAGAAATAATGCACCCGCGTATGAGGTCAGGTTATCAAGTGGGTGAAAAAATAGGCGCGTGGCCAATTTTTTATCTGAGTTCTGAAGAATTGGTAGCCGGGCGCGACAATAGACATCTGGATTTCCGGCTTTCCATCGTGCGGGTAGAAGAGGGGCAGACTGTCGCCATTGTGGTATCGACGGTCTGCCTGACGCACAACTGGTTTGGGAGGGGCTATATGCAACTGATACGCCCTTTCCATCGCTGGGGTGTAAAACACCTGATACGACAAGCGGTGCTGGCGGACCGCTTGTGATTTGAGATGACTTGAGATCTTATCTCGTGAAACCTGTCATTACTCAGCGAGCAACTTTTCTATATCATCCAGCAAATCCTTAGGTGCGGTCTGCGGCGCATAGCGCTTGAAGACAGCTCCATCTTTCTTGACCAGGAACTTGGTGAAATTCCATTTAATGGACTGGCTGCCCAGCAAGCCCGGGGCCTGGCTTTTCAGGTGCTGGAACAAGGGGTGAGCCTTGTCGCCATTCACATCGATCTTGTCGAACAGTGGGAAAGTCACACCAAAATTCTTTTCGCAGAATGAGCCAATTTCACCGGCAGAACCTGGTTCCTGATGACCAAACTGGTTACAGGGGAAGCCCAATACTTCCACACCCTTGTCCTTGAATTGCTGGTAAAGCGCTTCCAGCCCCTTGTACTGAGGGGTGAAGCCACAATTGCTGGCGGTATTCACGATCAGCAATACCTTGCCTGCATATTGCTTCAGGTCGACCGGTGTGCCTTGCAGGCTGTTGGCTTGAAAGTCCAGCGTACTCATACTATGCCCAGATGTTTGGTGCCTGCACTCAAGTCGCGGTCTTTGGCGTCTTTGCCTCTTAGCATGATGGCCAGGCGCAGTTCATTGACAGAGTCGGCATTGCGCAGCGCATCTTCATACGTGATCTGGTCTGCTTCATGCAAATCAAATAAGGACTGATCGAAAGTTTGCATGCCCAGTTCACGGGATTTTTTCATGATCTCTTTGATTTCATGTACTGCACCCTTAAAGATCAGGTCAGACACCAGCGGCGTATTAAGCATGATTTCTACCGCTGCAGCACGGCCCTTGCGCCCCTTGAGTGGTACCAGGCGCTGGGAAATAACCGCCTTCAGGTTCAGTGACAAATCCATCAACAACTGTTGGCGACGTTCTTCCGGGAAGAAGTTGATGATACGGTCTAGCGCCTGATTTGAGCTGTTGGCATGCAGGGTTGCAAGGCAAAGATGGCCTGTTTCTGCAAAGGCAACAGCAAAGTCCATGGTTTCTCGGTCACGGATCTCACCGATCTGGATGACGTCCGGTGCCTGACGCAGCGAATTTTTCAGCGCTGCACCCCAGTCTTCAGTATCAATGCCGATTTCGCGCTGAGTGATGATGCAATTCATATGTGGGTGCACATATTCTATCGGGTCTTCGATCGTGATGATGTGACCATAGCTATTGGCATTTCTATAGCCCAGCATGGCCGCCAGCGAGGTGGATTTACCTGAACCGGTAGCACCCACCATGATGACCAGGCCACGCTTGGTCATGGCGACATCTTTGAGGTTTTCTGGCAAGCCCAGGTCTTCCAGTTTAGGAATGGCCGTGGTGATCGTCCGCAATACCAGGCCAACGCGGCCTTGCTGCATGAAGGCCGAGACGCGGAAACGCCCAAGACCTGCCGGGCTGATCGCGAAATTACATTCCTTGGTCGCTTCAAATTCTGAAGACTGCTTGTCGTTCATGATAGAACGGGCGAGGTCGACAGTATGTGCAGGGGACAGTGGTTGGTTTGAAACCGGTGTTACCCGCCCGTCTATCTTGAAGGCTGGCGGGAAGTCGGCAGTAATAAACAGGTCTGAACCGTTTTTGCTGAGCATGAGTCTCAGCAAATCATTCATGAATTTGGTGGCCTGATCGCGTTCCATGATTTTTTATCCTTTGATCAATTAGCCTGGGAAGTTGTCTGGTGTTTTGGCTGCACTACGTGCAGTCGCCACCGAGATGACATTGCGGCGCACCAGATCAGTCAGATTTTGATCCAGCGTCTGCATACCCAGGTTACTACCGGTTTGTATCGATGAATACATCTGGGCAATCTTGGCTTCGCGGATAAGGTTACGTATCGCTGGTGTACCCAGCATGATTTCATGTGCCGCCACTCGGCCAGAACCATCCTTGGTTTTCAACAGGGTTTGTGAGATAACCGCTTGCAGTGATTCAGACAACATCGAACGCACCATCTCTTTTTCTTCCGCCGGGAAAACGTCGACAATACGGTCAATGGTCTTGGCAGCAGATGAAGTATGCAGTGTACCAAACACCAAGTGACCGGTTTCAGCAGCAGTCAGTGCCAGGCGTATGGTTTCCAGATCACGCAACTCACCGACCAGAATGGCATCAGGATCTTCACGCAGGGCAGAGCGCAAGGCGGCATTGAATGACATTGTATGCGGGCCGACTTCACGCTGGTTGATCAGGCATTTCTTGGATTCATGCACGAATTCGATAGGGTCTTCCACCGTCAGGATGTGACCATATTCATTTTCATTGAGGTGGTTCACCATCGCTGCCAGTGTCGTCGATTTACCAGAACCGGTAGGACCGGTCACCAGTACCAGACCACGAGGTTTCATGGCCAGATCCGCGAAAATCTTGGGAGTGTTCAACTGTTCCAGCGACAGAATCTTGGATGGAATGGTACGCATAACTGCTGCTGCGCCGCGTTCCTGATTGAACGCATTTACACGGAAACGTGCCAGGCCCGGAATGGAGAAGGAAAAATCGCACTCCAGCGATTCTTCATAGATTTTGCGCTGTGAGTCGTTCATGATGTCATAGATCAACTCATGAACATCTTTGTGCTCCAGAGGGGGCAAATTAATGCGCCTGACGTCGCCGTGTACCCGTATCATGGGCGGCAAGCCGGAAGATAAGTGTAAATCGGAGGCATTGTTCTTTACGGAGAACGCCAGCAGTTCTGAAATGTCCATTTATAATTCCGGTAATGAAATCGTTGCTGATTGTGGGTAAACTGCTCTAAAGCAAGATAACAGCAATATTAAGCTGTGGACGGGAGTTTTACCAGAAGTCCACAACGAATTAGATAGATATTTGGTTACTGATTATGTCCTCAATTTCTGACAACTTGCAAGCCGTAAGTGCGGATATCCGCGCTGCTGCTCTTGCCAGCGGGCGCGATCCGCAACAACTGTGCCTGTTGGCTGTATCCAAGACCTTTCCTGCTGATGCCGTTATAGACGCTGCAGAGGCTGGCCAGCATTGTTTTGGTGAGAATTACCTTCAAGAGGCTTTAGAGAAGATACAAGAAGTACAGGTAAAAAAGCCGCAACTTCAGCTCGAATGGCATTTTATCGGCCCCATACAAAGCAACAAGACCCGCCCCATCGCCGAGCATTTTGCCTGGGTGCATTCAGTCGACCGGGAAAAAATTGCCCAGCGACTATCCGAGCAAAGGCCGGCAGAGTTGCCGGCCCTGAATATTTGTCTGCAAGTCAATATTAGTGGCGAGGCAAGCAAGAGCGGTGTTTTGCCTGAAGAAGCTGTGGCACTGGCACAAAAAGTGGTGCTGCTGCCAGGTTTGCAGTTGCGTGGCCTGATGGCCGTGCCAGAAGCCAGTGATGACGAGCAGGTGCAAAGGCAGGCATTTCGCCAGTTGAAACAATTAAGTGACAGCATACAAGCCGCAGGCATCGCGCTGGATACCCTGTCCATGGGCATGAGTAGCGACATGCATGCAGCAATCGCAGAGGGAAGCACCATGCTCAGGATAGGAACAGCTATTTTTGGAAACCGGAATTATGCAAAATAAAATAAAAATCGCCTTCATAGGCGGCGGCAACATGGCAAATGCCTTGATAGGTGGCTTGCTTAAGAATTTGACGACGGCTGAACATATCCACGTCATTGACCTGAACCAGTCTTCCCTGGATAAATTGGCCAGCGACTTTGGAGTTGGCACGGCGCTTGCAGCGGACGCCAGGCTGGCGCAAATGGATGCGATCATCCTGGCAGTCAAACCACAGCAATTACGTGAAGTCGTGCAAGGCCTGGCACCGTATCTGGATCAGCAATTGTTGATCTCCATTGCTGCAGGCATCCGCGCTACTGATATGGCCCGCTGGCTGGGGGGCTATGAAAAAATTGTCCGTACCATGCCAAATACCCCGGCTTTGATAGGGCAGGGGATGACAGGCTTGTTTGCACTGGCAGGTGTCAGTCCAGAGCAAAAGCAAATGGCAGAGCACATCATGCAGGCGGTTGGCGCAACAACATGGCTGGATGATGAAAGCTTGCTGGACGCAGTCACGGCAGTATCCGGCAGTGGCCCGGCTTATGTATTTTATTTTATTGAGGCCATGCAGCAGGCGGCAACAGAGCTGGGTCTGAGTCCTGAGCAAGGATTGCAATTGGCCATGACGACTTTTACAGGAGCTGCTCAACTGGCTTTGCAAGCGACAGAGCCCGTCAGCGTTTTACGTGAACGCGTTACTTCCAAGGGGGGCACTACCTATGCTGCTTTGACCAGCATGGAAAACGCCGGTGTCAAGCAGGCTATAGTGAGCGGCATCAAGGCAGCGGCAGCAAGAGGAAAAGAATTGGGTGACGAGTTTGGTACCCTGTAAGCTCAGGATGTAAAGGCATGCACACAACAGCCCTTACTGCTTAAGGTTTGAAGCTAATTTTATTCTTGATGAGGCCCGCATTAAAGCTAATTAGGCCAGAAGCCTGACTCAAGTTTAAGATTTGCTGGAATTTACAGAACTGGCCGTCGTATTTGCAGTATTGGATACATCTGTGCGTATGCCTCGCAACACATTGGCAAGACTACGCCAGGTCTGCCATCCCAATAGCGCAGATTTGGCAAAAGAAAATATCCGTCTGGGTTTGAATATCAGTACAGCAGCAATTGCAATACCACCGAGTAATGGCCTATGGCGAGCAAATTGTCCGGCTCTGCCCAGCAAGCTGGCTGCTCCGCCTGCCATGCCCATGGATTCTCTCAGTTCCTGGTAATGTATTGTCATCAGGCCTCGTTCTGCCTGTATCTTCAATAATAATGCCTGACGCCGCAAGGCCAGTCTTTCCTGACGGTTTCCCATGCTTTAACCCTGTTCCTTCTGGCTGTTATCGCCACGATCAAAGGCGGAAGCGTCTTTTTTCAATTCGGCCAGGCTATGGAATAACAGACCGGGTTTGTTGCGGAATTGCGTGCGCAAGCGTAAAGCGATACCCACAGCCAGCAAGCCAAATACAGTAATTAAACCTACTAATACCGTGTAGCGGTAAGGTGTATCCCAAAACAGTGCTACCACGGTCAGTATGACCAGCAGGATGGCAATGCCAGCAAAAAACAACGCCGTCAATGACCATATCAGGCCGGAAGAAAAGTGTGCAAACTCTTCTTCCAGCTCAACTGCAGCCAGTTCCAGGCGAGTGCGGACAATACTGCTCAGTGTTGCGGCAAGTTGTCCGAGCGAATCGCTGATAGCCATTGATTTTTGCTGCGCTTATCTGCTACGGCCAATGAGCAAGCCTACCAGCAGACCTACACCGGCTGCAATACCTGCAGATTGCCATGGATTTTCTTTGACATACACGTCAGTGGCCTTGGCTGCATCCTTGGTGCGGGTGACGACCAGATCTTCGATGCGTTCTACTTCTGCCTTGGCATTTTTCAAGGTTTTTTCGAAGCGGGCTTTGGCGGACTTGAAGCCTTCGCTGCCTTGTTGCTCTGTATTTTTCAACAGTTCTTCTGCATCGCGGATAACCAGATGCAAGTCATTCATCAATTGTTCTTTGTGTTCATCTACTGTGCTCATGATTCATCCCTTCTGGTTGGTGAAATAATTAAAGCTTATATTAATGATGTATGGCTACTTTGCGTTAATGCAAGATGCAGCAAGATGTAATTTAATGCCGCGAATTAAGAAATTGGCAATCTGTCAGATTACTTTACTGCATAGTCAATGGCAATGCCAGCAAAGATTGCTGCGCCCAGCCAATTGTTATTCACGAAAGCAGCAAAGCAGGCCATGCGTTCACGGTCACGTATCAGGGTGTAATGGTAGAGCGCAAATGCCACTGCCACGCCCATGCCAGCGAAGAACCAGGTGCGCAGGCCCAATTGCCAGCCTGTCAGTGATATCAGCATGAAGCTGAGTGCATAGCACAGCATGACGGCAAGCACATCATAGCTGCCAAAGGTAATGGCCGACGTCTTGATGCCTATCTTCAAGTCATCATCCCTGTCCACCATCGCATACTCGGTGTCATAGGCAACCGCCCAGAATACATTCGCCAGCAGCAAAATCCAGGCCGCCACAGGTACGGTATTCTGCACTGCCGCAAAAGCCATGGGTATGCCAAAACCAAAGGCAATGCCCAGATAGGCCTGGGGTATGGCGAAGAAACGCTTGAAGTAAGGGTAGCTGCCTGCAACCACAACAGCAGCGACCGAGAGCATCTTGGTCAGGTTGTTCAGCGGCAGGATCAGGCAAAAAGAAATCAGGGCGAGTACTACGGCGACACCGACAGCCTCTTTGCCGGATATCTTGCCACTGGTGAGTGGCCGGTCTGCGGTACGTTTGACGTGGCGGTCAAAGTCACGGTCAGCATAATCATTGATCGCGCAACCGGCAGAGCGCATCAGGGCCGTGCCCAGACTGAAAATCAATACCAGATGCCAGTCCGGCTGGCCATTCGAGGCTATCCACAGCGCTGCCAGCGTAGGCCAGAGTAATAAGAGTATGCCTATGGGCTTGTGCAGCCTGACCAGTTTGATGTACCAGCCCAGGCGAGTCAGCAAGAAATTCATGATTCAGCTTTGTTGTTGCGCATGGCAGAATTATAAGTGTTATCTATACACAGAGTGGTGCGGAGTGATATCTTAACGAATTGCTACATTAGATGCCATTCAGCAAGAATCTGAATGCATCATGGCATTTGCTGACCATGATTTTGTAGCGGGCCAATATAATTATTATTACAAGTTTTCCGGGACTATCTATGAAACTGCAAACCAAACTGGCTTGGGCCAGTGCCGCTGTATTGATGAGCTTTGCCAGCTCTGCCCATGCAGTCACTGAAATAAGCTGGTGGCATTCGATGACTGGAGCCTTGGGTGACCGGGTTACTGCACTGGCTGAGCAATTCAATAAAAGCCAGAATGAGTACAAGGTCACCGCTGTCTATAAAGGCAGTTATGACGAAGCCCTGGCCGCGGGTATCGCGGCCTTCCGCGCTGGTAATGCCCCGCATATATTGCAGGTGTTTGAAGTCGGTACTGCGACCATGATGTATGCCAAGGGTGCGGTCAAGCCGGTATCCGAAGTCATGAAAGTCGCAGGCGAGAAATTCGATGCGTCCGGTTATGTGGCCGCAGTGGCGGGTTACTACACTTCACCCAAGGGGGAGATGCTGTCTTTCCCCTTTAATAGTTCAACTACCGTGTTTTACTATAACAAGGACATGTTCGCCAAGGCTGGCATGGACCCCAACAAGGCGCCATCAACCTGGCAAGAAGTGGTCGCCGCCGCCGCCCGCCTTAAAGCCAGTGGCGAAAAATGCGCTTACACCACAGGCTGGCAAACCTGGGTGCACCTGGAAAGTTTTTCAGCCTGGCACAATGTAGAATTCGCTTCCAAAGGCAATGGCTTTGGCGGCCTCGATGCTCGCCTGAGCTTCAATAGTCCCCTGCATGTACGCCACATAGAAAACCTGGAAAACTGGGCCAAGCAAGGTTACTTCACCTATGCCGGTCGCAAGAATGAGCCGGAAGCGAAATTCTATTCCGGTGAATGCGGCATGCTGACTTCGTCCAGTTCTGCCTACGGCAATGTGGCCAAGAATGCCAAGTTCAAATTTGCTGTTGCACCGCTACCGTATTATTCTGACGTCAAAGGCGCACCGCAAAACACCATCATTGGTGGCGCTTCGCTGTGGAGCATGAATGGCAAGAAGACAGAGGAATACAAGGGCGTCGCCAAGTTTTACAAGTTCCTCTCGCAGCCTGAAGTACAGGCCAAATGGCATCAGGAAACCGGCTACCTGCCTATTACCAATGCAGCCTATGAGATGACCAAAAAGTCTGGCTTCTATGAAAAAACACCAGGCCCTGGCGTCGCCGTCCAGCAAATGATCGTCAAGACCACGGACAAATCCCGTGGCATACGCCTGGGCAGTTTTGTCCAGATACGCACCATCATGGATGAAGAACTGGAATCCGTCTGGAGCGGCAAAAAGTCAGCCAAGGCCGCGCTGGACAATGCTGTTTTGCGGGGCAATGAGTTACTGGATCGTTTCGAAAAAGCGAATAAGTAAAGTCAAGATCAAGACCTCTCAACACAGAGGCACAGAGGCACAGAGAAAATCAAGAGAAAAGCAAAGCGAGCAAAGAAGCGCATTGTCTTTGTTTTTCCTCTGTGCCCCCTCTGTGTCTCCGTGCCTCTGTGGTGAGCTTTTCGGTTTTAAAGTTATTCAATGAGGTTTTTTTGGAAAAGCGTGCGCGGTTTCGTTCAGCCTGGTTGCCTTATCTGCTGCTCTTGCCGCAGCTATTGGTAACGGTGCTGTTTTTTTTCTGGCCTGCGGTACAGGCCCTGTATCAATCCGTCTTGTTGCAGGATGCCTTTGGCATGTCTACGCAGTTTGTCTGGTTTGATAATTTCAAGTCTCTGTTTGCTGATGAAACTTATCTGGCAGCATTCAAGACCACGGCCATGTTTTCCAGTCTGGTGGCTGTGCTGGGGTTGAGCCTGTCTTTGCTGCTGGCGGTTTTTGCAGACAGGGTAGTCAGGGGCAGTTCCATCTACAAGACCATGCTGATCTGGCCATATGCGGTATCACCTGTGGTAGTGGGCGTGCTGTGGATGTTCTTGCTCAACCCCACACTGGGCATTGTTGCCCATGGCCTGCGTCATTTTGGTATCGAGTGGAATAATCTCTTGAATGGCCGTCACGCCATGATATTGATTGTCCTGGCTGCAGTCTGGAAGCAGATCAGCTATAACTTTTTATTCTTCCTGGCGGGTTTGCAGTCCATACCCAAGTCGTTAATCGAGGCGGCTGCTATAGATGGTGCCGGGCCGTGGAAACGCTTCTTCACCATCGTCTTCCCCTTGCTGACGCCAACCACTTTCTTTTTGCTGGTCGTGAATATCGTCTACGCTTTTTTTGATACCTTTGCAATCGTTGAAGCGACTACCCAAGGTGGCCCTGGCAAGGATACCGAGATCCTGGTGTTCAAAGTTTTCAATGATGGTTTCAAGGGTGGTGATCTTGGCAGTGCCGCTGCGCAGTCAGTCATATTGATGAGCATCGTCATCGTTTTGACCGTGCTGCAGTTCAAATACATAGAAAAGAAAGTGCAGTATTAAGCATGATAGAACGCCGGCCTTTTCTGGGCATGTTCAGCCACTTTATCCTGATACTTGGTGTCAGCCTGGTGGCTTTTCCCATCTATGTCGCCTTTGTTGCCGCCACCCAGACGGCTGAACAATCTGCACTGGCACCCATGTCTTTGATACCGGGTGACCAGCTCTGGATCAATCTGCAGGCGGTGCTGGGCACAGGTACATCAGGCAATGTCGCCAGCAGCCCGGTGGGGCGCATGATGTGGGTCAGCCTGGTGTCTGCACTGATGATTGCGATTGGCAAGATTTCGATTTCCATGTTGTCTGCCTTTGCGCTGGTGTATTTCCGCTTTCCTGGCCGCACGCTGTTTTTCTGGATGATTTTTGTCACCCTGATGCTGCCTGTCGAAGTACGTATCAGCCCGACTTATAAAGTGGTGTCTGACTTGTCCATGCTCAATAGCTATGCGGGTTTGACAGTGCCGCTGATCGCCTCGGCGACGGCGACCTTTTTGTTCAGGCAATTTTTTCTGACAGTTCCCGATGAACTGGCAGAAGCCGCCCGCATAGACGGCGCTGGCCCCTTGCGCTTCTTCAAGGATATTCTGTGGCCGCTGTCGCGCACCAATGTGATTGCCCTGTTCGTCATCATGTTCATTTATGGCTGGAACCAGTACCTGTGGCCCTTGCTGGTATCGACAGAACAGAATATGTACCCGATAGGCGTGGGCATCAAACGCATGATTGCTGGCGGTGATGCTGCAGTCGAATGGAATATGGTGATGGCGACCCTGCTGCTGGCAATGTTGCCACCTGGCTTGGTGGTCGTCATCATGCAAAAATGGTTTGTTAAAGGTTTGGTAGATTCCGAAAAATAGTATGGCACAACTACATTTTAAAAACGTCACCAAGACTTACGGCAAGGGCGATAAGGCTGTTGCTGTCATCCATGGCATTTCCATGGATATCAATCATGGTGAATTTATCGTCATGGTTGGACCGTCTGGCTGCGGTAAATCGACGCTCTTGCGCATGGTCGCGGGGCTGGAAGAAATCACTTCCGGCGATATCGTCATAGGCGACAGAGTAGTCAATAATCTGGAACCCAAGGACAGGGATATCGCCATGGTGTTCCAGAACTATGCTTTGTACCCGCACATGAGCGTGTACCAGAACATGGCCTATGGTTTGAAGATACGTGGCTTTTCCAAGACTGATATTGAGACCCGGGTACAAAAAGCTGCGCAGATACTGGAGCTGGGTGCATTGCTGGACAGGACCCCGCGCCAGCTTTCTGGCGGCCAGCGCCAGCGGGTTGCGATGGGCCGGGCCATCGTCAGGGAACCGGCAGTATTTTTATTCGATGAACCGCTGTCAAACCTGGATGCCAAATTGCGGGTGCAAATGCGTCTCGAAATCCAGCGTCTGCACAAGGCACTGGGTACCACCAGTCTGTATGTCACGCATGACCAGGTCGAGGCCATGACTCTGGGTCAGCGCATGATCGTCATGAATGGTGGTGTGGCTGAGCAGATAGGCACACCGGCTGAAGTGTATGCGACCCCGGCCACCACCTTTGTGGCCAGCTTTATTGGTTCACCACCCATGAATCTCTTGCGTGGCAAGCTGACTGAAAATGGCAGGCAGATGCAAATAGGTCAGGCACTGGTATCATTGCCGCTGGTGCAAAGCGAAGCAGAGCGCGTCGCCAACCGTGAACTGATATTGGGTGTGCGTCCAGAACATTTGTTCATAGGCATGCCAGGTTTGCCACTGGATGTACAACTGGTAGAGTCGCTGGGGGCAGATTTGCTGGTGCATGGCCTATGTGGTGGTGAACCCATGGTCATCCGTACGCCTGCGGGTACGGCAGTAGAAGCAGGTCAGCGCACGACAGTCGGCTTTGCTGCGGATGTAGTGCATTGGTTTGATCCCATCTCAAGCAAGCGCATCTAAAGCGGATGTGGCAAGTCAATCTTGGGATTAGACAATCACACGATTAGAGGTTTATACGATCAGTGCAGCCCTGCGCTTTTGACCTTGTTGCTGTTTTAAAAAATCAGAATGCACACTGGCGCGGCTGGGTGTGCCATTGAGTTCATTGTGTCCATTGGCTTTGCTGATAGCGGGTGCCTGTCTCTCCGTCTTTTGCCCGCAAATATAACCCAGCCCAAATACAGCAAAGGTCAGTAGCGCTGCAATGGCATACCTGCGTATCGTTTCACGGTGTTTAATCATATTACTGTTGGTGTCACTTCCTGTTCGCATCCCTGACTCCTGTAATCTTTAATTCTTGCTTACAGACTGCTTGCATATTTACATCAGCGGTGAGTTTTAATATCGATACGCCTGCTATTGAACTTCACGCCGCTTTTGCAGGTCGAAGTGTCGCAATAATTAAAAAAACGTACCAGAAAATTGCTGAAAGAACAGTTATTCAGTATTTTTGGTATCGATTTGCGGTACTATTTGCAAAATTTCACATTTAGCCAGGAAGCACTCATGAGTTCACCCGAATTGGTCTTGAAAGTCTTGCGTTCAGAGTTGCGTGCCGCAGGCGTGACATACAAAATGCTGGCCGAGCGCATAGGCATGAGTGAATCCAGCATGAAGCGCATGTTTGGGCAAAAGGATATGAGCCTGTCGCGCCTGGCAGAAATCTGCAAGGCTTCAGGCATTGCCATGGAAGATGTATTGCGCCAGGCTGCCGATGTCACACCGCATGCCGATACCCTGAGCCTGACGCAAGAACAGTCGCTGATGGCCGACCCCAAGTTATTGCTGGTGGCGATTTGCTGTCTGGGGCACTGGACGCTGGAGCAAATCATAGAAACCTATCATTTGTCCGAAGCTGAATGCGTCTTGCATATGGTCGCGCTGGACAAACTCGAAGTCATAGAATTGCGTCCCCTGAATCGCTACCGTTTGAAGGTGTCGCCAGCATTCCACTGGCGTCCTGACGGGCCGGTGCAACAATATTTCAGGGACGTGGTGGTCAGCGATTATTTTGATGGCAGTTTTGCCGCGCAGGGCGAGACTTTGCTCTTTGTACCTGCCCGGGTGTCATCGCACAGTGCCATGGAGATGGTGCAAAAGATACAGCAACTGGCCGCCGAACTGGCGCGTCTGCACCAGGATGACCGCCGTTTGAGGCCGGAAGAGCGCGATGGCTTTACCTTGCTGGTGGGTTTCCGGTCCTGGGAGTTTTCAGCCTTTACGGCGCTGCGTCGTCCAGAGACGGCAGCGCCAGTCAAAGGTCTGACTCACCAGATAGGCCCAAGGAAAAGGTAAAGCGAAGAGCCGTTGCCACGCGTCGCCCCGGCACCAAAGAACAGCGGGCCAAAACGCGTTTCTACAGAGACAAAGGCACTGGCTGCCTGCTTGAGTGAGTGCAGGCGCAGCGCCTGGCCATTGCCATAAGAATTGCCCACTTCTATCGAAAACCCGGTCCGTATCGCCCCACCTATGGTAGTCGGCAATGAGCCGATTTTACGCGCCAGCACAAAGCGGCCAAAAGCCGTGGCATCACCATCCAGTGAGTTGTTCGCCGTACCTGACAGACGCAAGAAACCGCCCAGTGGATTGGGTGCACCGCCACGTTCTGAACGGCTCCATTCCCCATATAAATGCCCAGCCCACTCGCCTAGCTGGAAGGCTGATAAGGCATCAATCTGCGATTGTGCTTGCGAGCGTTCGCCTGGATTCTGTGTTGAAGTTTGTTCCCACGATGAGGTAACCAGATAGCCCCGGCTGGGGTTGGCCAGTGAATCCAGGGTATCCAGACGGAAGCGCAAGAAGTGCGTGGTACTGTAATAACGCAAACTGTCCTGGTTTGCATTGGCAGGTAACAAGAAATCAACTTTGCCAAAACCACGGCTGGCACCAGCTTCTATGGTGCCCCAATTATCCAGCTGTCGCCCAAAAGCCAGGCTGGCCTGGGTGCCGCGCACGCCAACGCGCAAGGTTCTGCGTCCCTCTTGATACAAGTCCAGGCTGCTGCCATTGTATTCAAGAGAAGGGGCGACATACCAGGGGGAGCCAGAAGCCAGTGGTTGCCAGAATTGCGTACCCAACTGACGTTGGCTGCCTATGCGGGCAAAAGTACGCAATTCAGCGCCATAATTATTGAGTGAGGATGCAATATGCATGACGCTCAGGCCAAAGCGATTTTCATCTGCAAAATCACTGGTCAGCTCCAGGCCGACGCGCAGGCGGTTACGACTGGAATTCGACTCTGACGGTTTGATCAGCACATTGCGTTTGCCATCTTCATCACTGATGACGGTTTCTATATTGTCGATATCGCCGCGCCCATACAGCTTGCCCGAGGCTTGCCTGATCTGCTCTTGCGACAGTATCTGGCCTGCCTTCAAACCCGTTT
This sequence comes from Undibacterium sp. Ji83W, assembly GCF_049340385.1. NCBI lineage: Bacteria > Pseudomonadati > Pseudomonadota > Betaproteobacteria > Burkholderiales > Oxalobacteraceae > Undibacterium > Undibacterium sp. Ji83W. The sequence continues at coordinate 122,313 of NZ_JBMPOZ010000005.1, forward strand.
GCGCTATTAAAGCCTGCGGATTGATGTAGCGCGGTCCTTCCACTTCTATCTTTGCCAGTGGTAATTTATCAGCAGTATTTCTTGCAGCCTGACCCGCGTTAGAGCGCTGGTATTCAAACACCGCATACTGTTCATCCGGCACGCGCAAGGCACTCAGTTGTGCTGCCATTTTGTTGGTGGCGATTTCGCCAGCCTTGATGGATTGCTGATACAAGCCAAAATCCAGGAAGCTGGTGCCTGACAATTCTGGTGCTATCAGCACGTCGGTCTTGCGCAAGTCCTTGATAGAGCGCTGTACATTTTGCTCGGTCAGGATTTGCAGCATCTGCTTGGTTACATCAATGGCACTATTGAGTTCATGCTCCTTGGCCAGGGGCGTGCCGACATTGACGGCAATGATGATATCCGCACCCATGGCGCGTGCCAGTTCTACCGGCAGGTTACTGACAAGGCCACCGTCGACGACCAGTTTTTGCTTGATACGCACTGGCGCAAAAACGCCCGGCAATGCCAGCGAGGCACGCATGGTCATCAACAAGGGCGTGTCATTCAATTCCACCATTTCGCCAGTCAACAAGTCGGAGGCGACAGACAGGAAAGGCAGGGCCAGTTGATTGACTGGCTGGTCGCGCATGCCTTCAGGCATCAAGCGTGTCAGGGCATTTTCCAGCGCGGCATTACCGGCTGCAGCAGGGGGTAAAAACACGCCAGACTTGGTCACTGCAAACTCTATGCGCGAAGGCAGCAACAAGTCTTCTTCCTTGCGGCGGAAATCCAGGTCGTAACGCGCAGGGCGGTCGGCCAGCACACTTTCCCAATCGGTATCACGGACGATTTGCTCCAGCTCATCGGCCGAGCGCCCGGCAGCATAGGCTCCACCAACGACAGCACCTATGCTGGTGCCCACCACCATATCCACAGGCACCCGCATTTTACGCAAGGCGCGCAAGACGCCGATATGGGCAAAGCCGCGTGCACCGCCACCTGACAGAACCAGCGCCACTTTGGGGCGGCCGGGCTGAGCATTGGCATTGATGATGGCTGGGCTGGAATTTTGTACGTCGCCAGTGGTTTGCGCCTGGCTGTCAAAGGTAAACAAGCTGGCTGCCGCGCAGGCGCAGGTAAGTATCACCAGTATCCGGGACAATGACATGGACTGAAGCTTTCTGTAGAAATGTGATGAGCCGGGCTAGTACTCCAGAATCTCAGCAGCGTGTTTCGCAAAAGACCGCAGTATATACTTATCGTCCAGCTCAATGACGGGCAGTTTGTTAATTCGTGGCTGTGATTCTAATTGTCTGGCTTAGTTATTCAGCTTAGTTATGCAGCTTAGTTATCCACATTAACGAGAGCAGTCAAAATATGGTCACGCCAGACGCCGTTAATCTTGAGATAAGACTTGGCATAGCCTTCTTTTTCAAAGCCCAGGCGTTCCAGCAAAGCGCCGCTGCGCTGGTTTTCTGGTACATAATTGGCCATGACACGGTGCAGACCCTGTTGCTGGAACATGTGGGTTATGCCAGCCTGCACTGCTTCCTGCATATAACCCTGGCCTTGCTGTTGTTCAGCAATCGCATAGCCCAGGTGACAGGCATGGAAAGCACCGCGGACGATATTGCTGAAATTGCAGATGCCTATCATGGTTTGATCCTGGCAAACCGCAAAATGCATGGCCAGACCAGCTTCCATGAGGCGGAAACTGGCCAGTAGCCTTTCTTCGCATTTTTCCAGCGAGAAAAAATCTTCGTCACGTACCGGTTCCCATGGCGCCAGGTGATGACGATTGAGCAGCAGGTATTGCTGCATCATGGGTGCATGTTCGGGCATCAGTACCCGCAATTGCAGGCGCGTGGTCGCGATCACTTCTTTGTTCATCGTGCAGGGGAGATAAAAATTATTGAGTGCTCGCCGCTTCGTCGAGCATGGTGACGCCGGGTAAATCACAAGCCATGACAGCCTTGCGTATGGCTTCAATTGCAGCCTGGCGGGTAAAACTCTTGCGCCAGGCAATCACGACGCGGCGGTCGGGTGCTGGTGCAGTAAAAGGCAGGTAACGCAGCATGCCATCCTTGGCATCCATGTCAGGTACCGATGCCATCGGCAATACCGTGATGCCTATGCCGGACGCCACCATGTGACGTATGGTTTCCAGTGAAGAGCCTTCAAAGGTCCTGGCAATACCATCACCCGTCGTGGAAAAGCGCGACATTTCAGGGCACACTTCCAGCACCTGGTCGCGGAAGCAATGCCCATTGCCGAGCAAGAGCATGGTTTCTGACTTCAATTCTTCGGCTGAGACTTCCTTGCGCTCTGCCCAGGCATGGGTGCGCGGCATGGCGACGACAAAGGGTTCGTCATACAGCGGTTGTATCATCATGCCCTGGTCTGGCAGAGGCAAGGCCATGATGGCGGCATCCAGTTCACCCTGGCGCAATAACTCCATGAGTTTGACGGTGAAATTCTCTTGCAGCACCAAAGGCATTTGCGGCACCTGCTGTATCATGGTTTTCACCAGGGTAGGCAGCAGGTAGGGGCCTATCGTATAAATGACGCCGAGGCGGAAAGGGCCAGCCAGCGGGTCTTTGTTTTGTTTGGCGATTTCCTTGATGGCGGCGGTTTGCTCGAGCACGCGCTCAGCCTGGGCAACAATCTGCGCCCCCAGCGGGGTAGTCGAAACCTCGGTGCCGCCACGTTCAAAAATAGTGACGCCCAGTTCATCTTCCAGTTTTTTGATGGCGACAGACAGCGTAGGCTGGGCGACAAAACAGGCTTCTGCCGCATGGCCAAAATGTTTTTGCCGGGCTACGGCAACAATATATTTTAATTCTGTGAGTGTCATGCCGTTAGTTTGGCACAGACTGAGTGCAGCGTCAGCAAGAGCTTTGTACAGAGCGTAAATTTTTTCCTGAATTTAACAATGACAGGGGGAGTATTTTCTGACAGTCATACTGTATATACGATATCTCGCTGTTTTGGCGCATACTCTGCCGGAAACTAAATTCTTTATGAGATGCTGACTGTGTGCCTGATTATTGATCTGGCGCAGTGTCTTGAGCACGGCTTGTGATAGGGGATTAAGGAGTGGCCCTGATGCGCCACCCCCTCTTGAATCTACATGCGCAGGATTAGCCCTTGGTTTGGCTCATGGCTTTGGTCAGCTCCAGATGTCCTTGTGCCGCGCCGCTTTCTGGCACAGATTCGTCTTCACGCTGGCGCACTTCAGCCAGGCGTGCTGCCAGTTGCTCTGGTGCATCTTCACCACGGCCTACCCAGACACCCTGGGTCAGGGTGATATTCGCGGCCTCAAAGCTACCCGCACCCGCACACAGGATGGCACGGCTAGGTGCCTGCTCGGATGCCAGTACCAGCATGGCTGGTACTACATCGGACGGCTGCAGGGCCGCCAGGAATTCTGCCGGGAACAGGCTTTCAGTCATGCGTGTTGCCGCCGTTGGTGCCAGGCTATTGACGCGGATATCATACTTGGCCCCTTCCAGCGCCAGCGTCTGCATCAACCCAACCAGGGCCATCTTGGCCGCACCATAATTCGACTGGCCGAAATTGCCATACAAACCTGAAGAGGAAGTGGTCATCACGATGCGACCATATTTTTGTTCTGTCATGATGGCCCAGACTGCCTTGCAGCAATGCACAGCACCCATCAGATGCACATCCAGCACCAGTTTAAAGTCAGCGATATCCATCTTGGCAAAACTCTTGTCGCGCAAGATACCAGCATTATTGACCAGGATATCAATCCGCCCCCATTGCGCCATGGTATCTGCCACCATAGACTGCACCGCTTCAAAGTCGGTGACCGATGCACCGTTGGCTATCGCCTCACCACCAGCCGCACGGATTTCTTCGACGACTGCCAGCGCAGCAGCGGATGAGCCACCAGAGCCATCACGCGCACCACCCAGATCATTGACCACCACTTTCGCACCACGCGCCGCCAGCGCCAGCGCATGTTCACGTCCTAAACCACCACCTGCACCGGTCACGATGGCGACACGGCCTTTGAAATCTATAGTCATTGCTGATCCTTATATTGTGTGTGCACATAGCCAGTGCGTTTGGCATTTATGCGTTGGTCGTTTTTAGGTTCTGGGGGATTTTACCTTGACATGAGGTGGGGGCGGTAGTTGTGATTTTGGCTATGGAGTGGGGGAGATGATTTGCCAATGAGGATTTGCACTCTCAGCAAATTGATGCAGGTTTTCTCGGATGGCTTTTGCCGAAGCCATTTCTTTATACTTTACCGTAACATTAAAATACGTCATTCCTGCGTGCTGTTGGCAGGAATCCAGTGGCGGTCGTGACATATTGTGAAAGTTATTAACGTCTGGATATTGGTGTTTTGAATACCTTGATCTTCACATGCCTGTATCCGTATTTTAAGATCGCCAGCCGGTGGTAGACCGGCGGCTACTTACCTTTTTGCTTCGCCAAAAAGGTAAGCCAAAAAGGCGACCCAGGCGTAGCCGCCCCTGCGGGGTTCCCGTTTGTGCAGTACAAAAAATGGGAAGATCCGAAACTCGCCTGCGGCTCAGACAGCGGCTCTTCTTAATCCATTTTCTGTACCGCACAAACGGCGGCTACACATGGGAACTGCAAAAAGTCAAAAACAACAGCAATCCCAAAACACAGGTTAATTGGTCATCCTCAACGACGTATGCGTAACGGCCATCAGGCAGAGACCCAGCTTGTATCTGCGGAGGGTAATCGCATGAGAAAGATTCAAGTATGCAAAAAACAGACAAATGCCTGATATCTAATTGCTCAAATCAATCTCAAACATGCTCCGCCACAAACCCATTAAACCAGGGACGCAAGCCGCCTATGGTAAAGCCACCGTCCACCAGCAAACTTTGCCCGGTCACAAAGCGCGCATCGTCGGACAATAGCCACAGTACTGCATCGGCAACATCTTCCGGCTGGCCTATGCGCTGCAAAGGGGTTTGTTTTTCAAATGGCAGTGCAGATGTCCTGGATGCCAGTACGCCGCTTGCCATGGGGGTGGCGATGATGCCGGGGCTGACGTTGTTGATGCGGATTTGCAGGGGGCCGACTTCGACTGCGACCGTGCGTGTCAAGGCATCGAGTGCGGCTTTTCCTGCTGCATAGGCGGACAGGCCGGGCATGGCGCCGTGGGCGGTCCAGGAGGAGGTGTTGACGATAGCACCTCCTACACCAGCTTCCTGCATGGCGGCGATTTCATGTTTCATACAGGCGAAGACGCCGCGCAGGTTAGTCGCCATGACGACATCAAAATCAGCCAGGCTGGTTTCCTGGAAGGGTTGGAAACCACCGAGGATGCCCGCGTTATTCCAGGCCATGTGCAAGCCACCAAAGGTGGCGACGGTTTTTTGTACCAGCGCCTGGACTTGCTCGGCGTCGGATACATCGGCGGATATAGCCAGGGCGATGCCGCCTGCTGCCTTGATTTCATCGGCAACCAGATTAATTTCCGCAGGACGGCGGCCAGCGATGACGACGTTTGCCCCTTCACGGCCAAAGCGCAGGGCGGCGGCTTTGCCCATGCCGGTTCCTCCGCCGGTGATCAGGACGGTGCGGTTGGTAAAACGGGAGGCAAGTGTGGTGATAGTCATGGTGTAGCTCCAAAAAATTGTGTGGGAATCGCTGTTTGTTCGCCAGCATCTGCATGCAAACAAGGCGCTATTCTTATTTGAAACTAAAATGAGATAAATGAGTCTATGATTGATACATCTATAATCAGGAGTGTTGAATGGATTTGCTGGACAGCATGAAGGTCTATGTCTTTGCCGTGGAAAAAGGCAGCCTGAGCGGGGCGGCCACGGCTAGCGGGATTTCGGCGACCATGGCAGGCAATCATTTACGCATGCTGGAGAAACGCCTGGGCATGCAATTGCTGCAAAGGACTACCCGGCGTCAGCATCTGACTGCCTTTGGTGAGGACTACTATGCACGTTGCAAGGAAATCCTCAGACTGGTGTCTGAAACCGACAAACAGGCGCAAAACCTGCAACTGGCTCCGGCAGGCAAGCTGCGCATCACTGCGCCAGTTACTTTTGGCACAGAGGCCCTGATGCCGGCATTGTCGGAATATTTGGAACGCTATCCTGAAGTCAGCGTCGATGTGAGCTTGTCTGATCGCGTCATGGATATGCTAGAGGAAGGATTTGAAGTGGCGATAAGAATAGGTCAATTGCCAGATTCTGCCTTGATCGCCAAATCCTTGAGCCCGTATCGACTGATGATTTGCGCCTCACCTGACTATCTGGCCCGCAAAGGCACACCAGGCAAGCCAGAAGATTTGACACAGCACGAATGCCTGTCTTTCAGTCCGGCAGCCATTACCAATTGGCGCTTGCAAGACGAGGATGGCATTTACCGTGTTCCTGTCTCTGGTCGTTTGCAAGTCAATCACGGACAGGCCTTGCGGGTTGCTGCCTTGCATGGCCTGGGCATAGTCTTGCAGCCAGCGATATTGTTGCAGGCCGATGTGAAGGCCGGGCTTTTGGTGCAATTATTCCCCGACCATGAATTGCCGAGTCGTGCGCTGAGCGTGGTTTATCTGCAAGACAGATACCGCACGCCCAAGCTGCGCAGTTTTGTGGATTTTATGGTGGAGAAATTTGGCTGATTTCTATTAGAAAATTGATGAAATCAGGCTTTGCCAATTTTCTTTTGCATGATGATCGCCCCACCAAATTCCGGGTTCAATTCGTAAGGTGCAAAGCCTTCTGCACGATACAGATTTTGTGCACGGGTATTGCCCTCCAATACTTCCAGCGTCATCTTGCAATAACCCTGTTGTTCAGAAAGTGCAGTCAGATGCTGCATCATTTTATTGCCTATGCCCTGGCCACGAAAATCAGGATGCACGGCAAAGTCGTGGATGTTCAATAAAGACTTGCAGGCAAAGGTGGAAAAGCCTTCTATGCAAATTGCAAAACCGGCAGCCTGCTCATCCACATAAGCGAGGATGGCGCGCACGGTATTGCGTTTTTTGATTTCACTAATGAGATTGGCCTGGGCATAATCAGAGAGTGCTTCGCCACCACCCATAGGGTCAAGCGCATACATATTGAGCATGCTGACCAGGTCTTTGGCATGTTGTGGATTATTGACGTCGACATTCAGGATATTCAGCATAGGGTTTTACACTCTCAAAAATTCTTCTTTATATCCCAGCCAGCGCTCCAGATGAGCGGCAACGGTGACCGGGTCATTTTTTAATAAATCATCAGCCAGATTACGCGCTTTATCCACCAGCCATTGATCAGTTTCCAGGTTGGCAAAGCGTAACATGGCTTCGCCGGATTGGCGTGCCCCGAGGAATTCACCCGGGCCGCGCAATTCCAGATCCTTGCGGGCAATTTCAAAACCATCATTACTCTCGCGCATGGTGGCCAGCCTTTGTTTGGCGGTGCCGCCCAGCGGGCCTTGATAAAGCAACAGGCAAACACTGGCTGCTGCACCACGGCCTACTCGGCCACGCAACTGATGCAATTGCGACAGGCCAAAACGCTCTGCGTGTTCTATCACCATCAGGCTGGCATTCGGTACATCAACACCAACTTCAATCACCGTGGTAGCCACCAGCACCTGGCTGTCATTGCGGATGAAGGCTTCCATGGTAGCCTGTTTTTCTGCCGGTTTCAGGCGGCCATGTACCAGGCCAACCTTCAGTTCTGGCAGGGCTTCAGCAAGCATGGTGTGTGTGTCAGTTGCTGTTTGCAGTTGCAGGGTTTCTGATTCTTCTATGAGTGGGCATACCCAATAGACTTGTTTGCCTTCCTGTCCCGCTGCCTGCACGCGGGCGATGACTTCATCGCGGCGGTTTTGGTCGATGACGCGGGTGACAATAGGTGTGCGGCCTGGCGGCAATTCATCAATGATGGATACTTCCAGGTCAGCGTAATACGTCATGGCCAATGTGCGCGGGATAGGCGTGGCCGACATCATCAGTTGATGCGGCACTTTGCCAGCCTCAGTCTTGTTGGCCAAATTCAGGCGCTGGCTGACACCAAAGCGGTGTTGCTCATCGACGATGACCAGGCCCAGCTTTTTGAATTGCACACTGTCCTGTATCAGGGCGTGGGTGCCTATCACCAACTGCGCTTCGCCGGAGGTGATGAGGGCATTGGCCGCGTCTTTTTCTTTTTTCTTCAGGCTACCGGTCAGCCAGGCGGTTTTTACACCGAGCGGTTCCAGCCAGGCAGCGATTTTCCTGAAATGCTGTTCGGCCAGAATTTCTGTCGGTGCCATCAGCGCCGCCTGAAAGCCATTGTCTATGGCTTGCGCCGCCGCCAGTGCTGCAACGATGGTTTTGCCGCTGCCTACGTCGCCCTGCAACAGGCGTTGCATGGGGAAGGCTTCACGCAGATCATCGCGTATCTCTGCCAGCACTTTCTCCTGTGCCTTGGTCAGTGAAAATGGCAGGTTCAGCAAGAAGGCATTACTGAGCTCACCCACCAGTGGCAGGGCATTTGCACCTTTGCTGCGGCGTGTAATTTGTGCGCGCTTCAGTGACAATTGCTGGGCCAGCAGCTCATCGAATTTCATGCGTTCCCAGGCCGGGTGTTCGCGTTCTATCAGGCTATGCTGGTCCACATCTGGCGGTGGATTGTGCAGGGTGCGTATGCTGCTTTCAAAATCCTGCAAATGCAGGGCGGCCAGCCGTGCAGGCGACAGGGTGTCGCGCCAGTTAACGCGTGTCATGGCATTGGCAATGGCCTTGCGCAATAAAGCTTGTGGCACGCCTTCGCCAGACGGATAAACTGGCGTCAGCGCTGTAGGCAAAGGTGCGCCTTCATTGACGATCTTGTAGTGCGGATGCACCATCTCCGCACCAAAGAAACCATGGCGTAATTCACCACGCGCCCGTACCCGCACACCTGCTGCCATTTGCTTGGTCTGGTTGCCATAAAAATTCAGGAAGCGCAGTACCACTTGCCCACTATCGTCAGCAATAGTCACCACCAACTGGCGGCGCGGGCGGTACTGGATATCGCATTCTGTGACCAGGCCTTCAACCTGCACACTGCTGCCACCACGGAAAGATGCATCGCGCATGCTGACGATTTCTGTTTCGTCTTCATAGCGCATGGGCAGGTGCAAGACAAAATCCATGTCCTTGCGCAAGCCCAGTTTGGCAAGTTTTTCACTGGCTTTGGCTGCAGTAGTGCTTGCATTGGCCGGGGCCTTGGTTTTTTTTGCAGGTTTTTTGGAGCTGGATTCAGGCATTGCATAGCTGCCAGCCATGGCCGCATCAGCTTGTGTATTATTTAACTCTGCACTTGCACTTTGGTCTTCAGCGGCCATGGGGTGTAAAATGGTGGGTTTTGCTGTTAGCTTATTTTCTTAGCTTACTATTGTCTCAGGACAGGTAAAAATGATTGCTCTGGCATTTTAAAGCGTATTCATTGCTGTTATGTATAGCCTTGCAAGCTTCTTGCTTTGCATTCTACTGATTTTTTATACAGTGCGCAGCAGCTTTTTACCTATTTTCCCTGATTACCTTGAATTTTGTCGAATTTTTGCATGCGCTACTCCCTAAGTGATTTTGATTTTGAACTGCCCGAAGCCCTGATCGCGCAAACTCCTTTGCCTGATCGTACTGCTTCGCGCCTCCTGCATGTAGATGGCGATCAACTGATAGACCGGCATTTTGCTGACGTCTTAGATCAACTGTCTGCCGGTGATTTGCTGGTATTTAATGATACCCGCGTACTCAAGGCACGTTTCTTTGGTGTCAAGGAAAGCGGCGGCAAGATACAGATGCTGGTAGAGCGTGTGCTGTCGAATAATGAAAAGGAACGCAGCGTGCTGGCGCAGATGCGCGCTTCCAAGTCACCACTGCCGGGCAGTACAATCCGCCTGGCTGATAGTTTCGACGTGGTTGTCGGTGAGCGTGTGGGTGAGTTTTTCACCCTGTATTTCCCGTCTGATATCTTCACGCTGCTGGAAACCTATGGCCGCCTGCCTTTGCCGCCGTATATAGAACATGATGCAGATGACTTTGACGAGCAGCGTTACCAGACCGTGTATAACCGTGTGCCGGGTGCAGTAGCCGCGCCGACCGCTGGCCTGCATTTTGACGAGGCGCTGTTGCAGCGTTGCCAGGACAAGGGCATTAAACTCGCCTATGTGACCCTGCATGTGGGCGCAGGTACTTTCCAGCCCGTGCGTACCGAAAACCTGGCAGATCACCAGATGCACAGCGAATGGTATACCGTGCCAGATGAGACCGTGGCCGCAGTGCAGGCCACCAAAGTCGCTGGCGGCAAAGTGGTTGCTGTTGGTACCACCAGCATGCGCGCGCTCGAATCTGCTTCACAAGCTGGTGCTTTGCAGGCGGGCAGTGACGACACCCGTCTGTTCATCACACCTGGCTATGTATTCAAAACCGTGGACAGGCTTATCACCAATTTCCACTTACCAAAATCCACTTTGATGATGCTGGTATCGGCATTTGCCGGGTATGATCGCGTCCGCGCTGCTTATGCACATGCAATTGCTCAACAATATCGTTTTTTCAGCTATGGCGATGCCATGCTGCTGACCAATTCCTCCGGGGAAGACCATGCTTGAATTCACACTGATTAAAAAAGATAAAACTACTGCTGCACGTCGTGGCCGTGTCAAAGTCAACCATGGTGAAATAGAAACACCTATCTTCATGCCAGTTGGCACATATGGCTCGGTCAAGGCAATGTCGCCGCTGGAGTTGAAAGAGATTGATGCCCATATCATTCTCGGCAATACTTTCCATCTGTGGCTGCGCCCTGGCATGGACGTGATCAACAAGTTTGGCGGCTTGCATGATTTCATGGGCTGGGATAAACCTATCCTGACTGACTCTGGTGGCTTTCAGGTATTTTCACTCGGGGCAATGCGCAAGATCACCGAAGAGGGCGTCAAGTTTTCTTCGCCTATCAGTGGTGAGCGTTTGTTCCTGTCGCCAGAAATTTCCATGCAAATCCAGCGTTCCCTGAATTCTGACATCGTCATGCAGTTTGATGAATGCACACCTTATGAAATAGATGGCAGGCCAGCGACGACAGAAGAAGCAGGCAAATCCATGCGCATGTCTTTGCGCTGGGCCAAGCGTTCCATCGATGAATTCAACCAGGGTGAAAACCCGAATGCCTTGTTCGGCATCGTCCAGGGCGGCATGTTTGAACACCTGCGCGATGAGTCCCTGGCTGGCTTGAATGAACTGAATTTCCACGGTATCGCCATCGGCGGCCTGTCTGTAGGAGAGCCCAAGGAAGACATGATGCGCGTGCTCGCGCATGTCGGCCCCAAGCTGCCAGAAAACAAGCCGCATTACCTGATGGGCGTAGGTACGCCAGAAGACCTGGTGGCTGGCGTTGCCAATGGCATCGATATGTTTGACTGCGTCATGCCTACCCGCAATGCGCGCAATGGCTGGATTTTTACCCGCTTTGGTGATATCAAGATCAAGAATGCCCGTTACAAGGAAGAAAAAGAACCACTGGATGCGACTTGCGAATGCTATGCCTGCAAGAACTTCTCACGCGCTTACCTGCATCATTTGCACCGCACTGGCGAAATCCTGGGCGCACGTTTGAACACCATCCACAATCTGCATTATTACCTGGATTTGATGAAAAACATCCGTAAAGCACTCGACGATGAGCGTTTCCCTGAGTTTGTCCAGCAATTCCATGCTGATCGGGCGCGTGGCGTTTAATGCCAGCCTGGCGTGTCGGATAGCATTTTTTCGATTTATGGAGGCGCAATGAAATACCATCGTTTCGCTGTTTTTGTACTTTCCCTGTGCTCTGTCACTATCGTACAGGGACGTGAGATCTATAAGTGCGTGTCTGCCGACGGCAAAACCAGTTTTGTCGATAAACCCTGCGACAAGAACGCGAAAAGCGCCACTGAAGTCATCATCAAAAACGATATGCCATCATCAGAAGATGTGAGTCGGCAACAGACAGACTGGAAGAAGAAAAGCGCTGAATTTGATGAACGTCAGCAAGCCAGAAAACGCAAGGAAGACGACGAAGCTTTTCAGTACAGGCAGAAAAAAGCGGATGAGCAAAGAGCTGCTGATCTCGCCAAGCGGCAGGCTGACGAAGAAGACAGAAGGCAGCGTGAAGCTGGTGCCCGTGCAGCAGCAAGACGTGCGGCCAATAACGGGTTTTAGTTTCGAGCGCGGGCTGTGCTGCTTCCGGTAAAACACATACTACACATAAGCGTGCAAAGACCACGCAAAATTAAAAAGGTTTTCTATGAATTATCATCCCGTGATCATTGCTGGTGGCGGCATTTCTGGCCTGTATTGCGCATGGCGCCTGGCGCTGGCCGGACAAAAAGTCGTGGTGCTGGAAGCCTCATCTGACCGCTGGGGTGGTCGCATAGAGACTGAGGATCTGGATGGCTTCATCGCTGAATGGGGTCCTATGCGTTTCGAACCCACCCTGCAACCACGCTTCGATAAATTGTGCCGTGACCTGGGCGTCAAGCTGACCGAGTTCAGCGGCCCAGAAGGTGAAGAAGTCAACGCACCTACTTATGATTTGCCTGCAGAAGAAATGGGACTCAACTCCCTGCAACTGCTCAAGCGCGGCATCATGCTGGTGATGGGGCAAGACCCACAAGACCAGGCCTGGATAGATGCGCAGACTGAGGCTGATTACCAGCGCATGCGCAAACATGCACAACTCAATGGCCAGCCGCTGTGGAGCATGGGTTTCTGGAATGCCATGTCTGCCGAAGGCGCACTCAGCCACCTGGCACTGACCAAGCTGCGCGATACTGGCACTTTCTACCACATGATCCCCGAAAACCTGAATGCGATCGAATGGATCATCTGGTGGTTGCGCGCCCTGAAAACCGTAGGCCAGCAACTGGCCAGCGTTGATGGCGGCACCGCAAAACTGACCGAGAGCCTGATGGCCAAATTGCGCAGCCTCAGTAATGTCACTCTGGCCGGCGGCCATATGCTCACCAGCTTCAAGCAAATCGCCATGGGCCAGCCCAGGCTGGAACTGGATGTACATACCAAGAATGGCAATATCCAATTGCAGACTGACAGGCTGATCCTGGCTTTGCCGAGAATGCCGCTGGTGAAGCTGGCATCCTGCCTGCCTGAACATGTCTCTTCGCAACTGGATGCGGTGAATGGCTTCCCGATGCTAAAACTGTTCTTTGTCACAGATTCACCATGGTGGGATTATTCTCAGCGCCCGCAACAATATGCGAGTTGCCTGCCTACCCGTGAAATCCATTATTTCCGCCGCCCGCAAGGGCAGGACAAGGATGGTCACGGCATGGTCTTGCTCTACATGGACCGCCCATCGACAGAATTCTGGAAACACTACGTCATGGAAACCGACAAGCATGACCGCGCCGAGATCGACCAGAACGTCAAGATCGTCGATGCCTTCTCTCTGTTTGTCGCGCGTGATGTCAAACGCCTCGTCGATATCAAGCGTTCCGGCTTGAAACTGACAGACCAGGCCCAGCATATGTTTGAAGAAAAGTCGCTGGAAGACACCCGCGACTTCATCAAGGATTCCATTGTCACCTATGGCATACGCGACTGGGCCAGGGCACCTTATGGTGCGGCCAACCATGGCTGGCAACCAGGTGTGCGCTCATGGAAGGTCATGGATGTTTTCAAGGCCTTCGACTTTGGCAGCGGTGCCAAGAATATCCACATCGTTGGTGAAGCGTATTCTGATTATCAGGGCTTTGTCGAGGGGGCTTTGAACACCTCGGAACTGGCTCTGGCGACAATACGTCCCAACTAAGCCAGGCAAAACCATCAGACAAGGCAGCAAGCGCAAGTTTGCTGCCTTTTTCTTTTGTTTTTTGTGAATTTGAAATGGAGAAAAGATTGCCACATACCAAAGTATTATTTGCCGAATGCAATAATGACAATCGAAAAGAAGCTTGTTACACTCCCTGCAGGTCGTCATGACCAAAGCCAAAATGGCAAGCATATAGCTTAAATGGAGAAAGTTTGTGAGTAAAAGTATAAAACTGATCGCGGTAGTAGTGGTTCTGGCGGTGGCATATCCTGCTGCAGCCTGGTACACCGGAAAAAGTGTAGAAGCCAAGCTGGCAGAGTCAAGCATGAATCAGGCTAAATCTTCTCCTTATGTCAAAGTCGTCAAGCAGGATTATCAACGCGGGATATTCTCTTCCGTGCAAGATACGACGCTGGAACTGAACTTCCCAGGCATGAAAAAAGCAGATTTCCCTTTGCCAGGTGCGGCAGAGGAGCCAGCTGCAGATAATCCTGCAGCAGCAGACGCGCCAGCGGCAGACCCTGCTGTACCAGCGCCAGAGAAGGCATCCAAGCCCATACAGATACACTTTATCAATCACATCCAGCATGGTCCTTTGCCTGCGTTCCGTGGCTATGGTGCGGCGCTGATCAAGACTGAACTGGTGCTGGATGCAGAAAGCAAGGCACAACTTGCCAAGCTGTTTGGTACTGCCAATCCGTTGGAAATTACTTCGCGCCTGAATTATGGCGGCAGTGGTCGTGTCAGCATTTCCAGCCCGGCATTTAATACCGTCATGGAAAAAGACAAAGAAAAAGTCGCGTGGCAGGGTTTGAGCCTGGAAGTCGGCTTTGAAAAAGATTACAAGGCATTTAATGTTGTGATGAATGCCCCTGGTTTGACTGTGGATGGGTTGGAAGGTCAATCATTCAAACTGGGCGCGGTCAGCCTCAAAGGTGAGGTCACGCAAGCCTATCCAGGTACCAATCTGTATCTGGGCAAGACTGAAACGACGGTCACCAATATCAGCTACACAGATAAGGTCGATGCCAAGAAAAGCTTTAACCTGGATCAGTTCAAGCTGGGCACTGAAGCCAATATGAAAGATGAGCTGATGGACTTTGCTGCCAGAATTGGTGCTGCCAAGCTTAGTTTTGATAATCAAGAGTTCACAGATTTTCATTATGACTACGGTGTCAAACGCCTTCATGGTCCTTCTCTGGCAAAAATTTCCGCTGCCTACACGAATGCTGCCAGTACAGCCGGTGATCCTGAAAGAATGGCAGCCCTGAAAGCCGTGTGGGATGAAGTCGCCGCTGTTGTTTTGCAAAAAGAACCAGAGCTGGTGCTGGAACGTCTGAGTGTCATGACCGTGGATGGCGAGGCAAAACTTGCAGGCTCAGCCAAGCTTGTAGGTGCTACAGCGGCTGATGCAGCCAATCCTATGTTGCTGTTGCCAAAATTGCAAAGCATTCTGGATGTGACTTTGACGGAAGCTCTGGTGGCCAAGCTGGGTGGTGCGAGCCAAAAAGATCCAGAAGCTAAAAAAGCAGCTCAGGATGCGATGGCTCAGCAAATTCAAGCCTTCGAAGGCCAAGGTTTTATCACTCGCAGTGGCAAACTCCTCAGTTCCAAAATCGAATGGAAGCAGGGTGCTTTAACTATAAACGGCAAGCCATTTAGCCGACCATAATTCTTGTCCATGCATTAAGTTTGGCAATTAAGCCAGACAAAATAGTAAGATCCAGGCAATCATCCGGTGTTCCGGTGATTGCCTGTTTTTTTTGTAAGCACAGCTTTCTTTGCAGATATCCTGACAATTTCCAGCAATTCGCATGGGCGATGCTAAAATACAGAGCTTTGCCAATTGAAAAATAGGCATTTGGTGCTATATAGCAGCAACTGAGCAAGAATTGAGCCAGGATTGCGGCAATTTATATCCAGTTTTTAGCCAAGAAATTAGTATTTCATTATTAAAATGACAGGAGTCTGAACGTGTTTATTTCCAATGCTTACGCACAAGCAGCCGCTGGCGGCGATCTCCAGAGCAATCTGATGAGTATGTGGCCTTTGCTCCTGATGGTAGCAGTAATGTATTTCCTGATGATACGTCCTCAGATGAAACGTCAGAAAGAGCAAAGGGCAATGATGGATGCCCTGGCAAAAAATGATGAAGTGGTTACAGCAGGCGGTATTCTGGGTAAAGTGACCAAGGTAACTGATGCTTACATCACGATAGAAATCGCCAATGGCACAGAAGTCGTTGTGCAAAAAATGTCCATCACCATGATGCTGCCCAAGGGCACGATTAAAGCGATTTAATCAGCAAAACACGGCAACGCAGTCCAAAATAATCTGGGCTGCGTTGTGCTTTTTTAGCTTCCAATTATTTTTCCC
This sequence comes from Undibacterium sp. Ji83W, assembly GCF_049340385.1. Taxonomy (NCBI): domain Bacteria; kingdom Pseudomonadati; phylum Pseudomonadota; class Betaproteobacteria; order Burkholderiales; family Oxalobacteraceae; genus Undibacterium; species Undibacterium sp. Ji83W. The sequence continues at coordinate 138,467 of NZ_JBMPOZ010000005.1, forward strand.
ATTATGAATCGCTATCCACTCTGGAAGTACATACTGATTCTGATCGCCCTGGTGTTCGGTGCTATTTATACCGTCCCCAATTTCTTTGGCGAATCACCTGCAGTACAAGTCAGTAGCGCGAAAGCCACTGTCAAAGTTGAAGCTGATATGACCAGCCGCGTTGAAAAAGCGCTGCAACAGGCTGGCCTGAAAAGCAAGGATATCTTCTACGAAAATAACGGCGTTCAAGGTACAGTACGCGCCCGTTTTGAAGATGTGGATACTCAGTTCAAAGCCAAGTCTGCTCTGGAAAAAGCTTTGAATGCTGATCCTGCAGACCCTACTTATACGCTGGCCTTCAATCTCTTGTCGAATACACCGAAATGGTTGCAGAGTTTGCATGCCTTGCCTATGTATCTGGGTCTGGATTTGCGCGGCGGTGTGCATTTCCTCATGCAAGTTGATACCAAGGCTGTCATGAACAAGCGCATGCAGGGCCTGTTGTCGAGTGTGCGTAGCAATTTGCGTGAAAAAGAAGTTCGCCATGCAGGTCTGAGCCGTGAAGGTGATCAGATCAAGGTGAAATTCCGTGATGCAGAAGAACGTGGCAAGGCCAAGAATGTCCTGACTTCGCAGATGGCAGATGTAGACCTGCTCGATACCACAGGTAGTGACGGTGCTGATTATGGCTTGCAAGTGACTTTGAAACCAAAGGCACTGAAAGAAGTCATTTCAGAAGGCATCAAACAAAATATTACGGCCTTGTCCAAGCGTGTGAATGAACTGGGTGTCGCTGAGCCTATTATTCAACAACAGGGTGCTGACCGTATTGTCGTGCAATTGCCAGGTGTGCAAGACGTAGTGCGCGCCAAGAACATCATCAATCGTCTGGCAACGCTGGAAGTCCGTTTGCTCGATGAAAGCGTGATAGGTTCAGTCGACGCCAATACAGCTGTTCCTTACGGTTCAGAAAAATTCATCTCCAATCGTGGCGAGTACCTGATCCTGACCAAGGACCCTGTTATTACAGGCGATGACATCACCAATGCCACCTCTAGTTTTGATCAGCATCAGCAACCTGCGGTCAGTGTTGATTTGAACGGTGATGGCGGCAAACGCATGGGTAATGCCACCAGTTCACGCATAGGCAAACGCATGGCGATCGTCCTGTTTGAAAAAGGCAAGGGCGAAGTCTTGATTGCACCTACTATCAATGATGAATTGCGCAATCGTTTCATCATTACCGGCATGGGTTCTTCCTCTGCTGCTGGTGACCTGGCACTGTTGTTGCGCGCAGGTTCATTAGCTGCGCCTATGGAAATTATCGAAGAACGCACGATTGGCCCGCAACTGGGTGTGGAAAACATCAAGCAGGGCCGTAACTCCACTTTATATGGTTTTGCTGCCATTGCTGTCTTCATGATGGCTTACTACCTGATGTTTGGCTTCTTCAGCGTGCTGGCCCTGTCCTTCAACTTGCTGTTGCTGGTGGCGGCCTTGTCGTTGATGCAGGCTACCCTGACTTTGCCTGGTATTGCTGCGATTGCTTTGGCACTGGGTATGGCGATTGATGCCAACGTGCTCATCAATGAACGTATCCGTGAAGAATTGCGTGCTGGTAAAGCGCCGCAAAAAGCCATAGAAGAAGGGTTTGATCATGCCTGGGCGACGATTCTCGATTCCAACGTGACGACCTTGATTGTTGGTCTGGCATTGCTGGTATTTGGTTCTGGTGCGATACGCGGTTTTGCCGTGGTTCATTGCCTGGGTATTGTGACGTCGATTTTCTCTTCAGTGTTTGTATCGCGCGGTGTGGTCAATCTCTGGTATGGAAGAAAGAAAAAACTCGCGTCCATTTCTATTGGACAAATCTGGAAACCAACAGAAAACGCTTTGAAGTAAGCGCCGGGCAAAACAAGAATACAGGAATTCATTATGGAATTATTCCGCATTAAAAAAGACATTCCTTTCATGCGCCATGCGCTGATTTTCAATGTCATTTCTGCTCTGACCTTTGTTGCAGCTGTGTTTTTCCTGCTGCACAAGGGTTTGCATTTCTCAGTCGAATTTACTGGCGGTACGGTCATGGAAGTGACCTACAACAAGGCCGCCAATGTCGATGCGATACGCCATACAGTAGAGCAACTCGGTTTCACTGACTCACCAGTGCAACCTTTTGGCAAAGCGCAGGATGTAGTCATACGCCTGCCTGAAACCAAAAAAGATGCCAAGATCAGCCCAGCTGATGCGGTGTTCGAGGGCCTTTGCAAAGCTGAGAGTGGCAGCCTGACAAAAGTTGCTCCAAGCGCAGACAGCGGCACCACCGCCGAGAAGCAGGTTTGTCTGGATGCAGCAAAAAATGAGCTGGTCAAATTGCAGCGGGTTGAACTGGTTGGTGCGCAAGTAGGTGATGAACTGGCACATGATGGTTTGATGGCTCTGCTGTTTGTGATACTGGGTGTGATGCTGTATCTGGCAATCCGTTTTGAATGGAAATTTGCAGTGGCGGCGATTGTCGCCAACTTGCATGACGTCATCATCATCCTGGGCTTCTTTGCCTTCTTTGAATGGGAGTTCAATTTGTCGGTACTGGCAGCAGTACTGGCGGTGCTGGGTTACTCGGTGAATGAGTCTGTGGTTATTTTCGATCGTATCCGTGAAAATTTCCGCAAGCAGCGCAAAATGTCTGTGACTGAAGTCATCGACAATGCGATTACCAGCACGATCTCACGTACCATCATCACCCACGGCTGTACTCAGTTGATGGTCTTGTCGATGTTGTTGATCGGTGGCCCGACTTTACATTATTTTGCAGTTGCACTGACGATAGGTATTTGCTTTGGTATTTACTCTTCGGTTTTCGTGGCTGCGGCGATTGCCATGTGGTTGGGTGTCAAGCGTGAAGATCTGATCAAGCCAGTCAAGGAAAAAGATGATGCGGATGGTGCAGTTGTATAAAGGTTTTAAGCGTGTTGTTTAAACGTTTTTTTTTAAACGCCTTGTTTAAATATAGGCAATTGTGTCTCTTCCATGTAACGGAAGGTATCTAAAATGAAAGCCAGCCGGTGTGCTGGCTTTTTCTTTGTTAGCATTCCAGTCTGAACTTTTGATGTTGAATCGGGTCTCAGAGGCTGTTGCAAAATGAAGCAGATAAATCAAGAAGATATATAGCTGCCAATCAAGCCGGTGGAAGTAGCCGGTCACGTTATGCAAATGCCTGTTGGTACTTCTCTGCACTGGATAAAAATAATATGAGCAAATTCAAAACCCTGATCATCGTCGCTGCTCTGGCGGCCATATCGGGAGCGGCCTACACTTACTTCAAGACATCTGATAAGGCAGCAGGTGAGGGGGCGTCGACAAAAGCAGGTGGCAGTGCTGCGGGTGCTGGTGCGGCGCAAAACCGCCCCGTCAGTGTCTCTACCATCATTGCGCAAAAGCGTGACTATGATGTCAGGATTACTGCGAATGGCGTGGTTTCAGCATTGAACAGCGTGGATATCCGTCCGCAGGTGAGCAGCACTATTGCCAAAGTGCATATCAAGGAAGGCCAGTTTGTCAAAGCTGGTGATGTTTTGTTCACATTGGATAGCCGTGCGGATGAGGTCAATCTGGCAAAAGCCCAGGCACAACTTGATAAAGATCTGGCAACGCTGGCAGACTATCAGCGCCAGCTGGTACGTAGCAAGGATTTGGTCAGCAAGAAATTTGTCGCGCAAAGTGCTGCCGATACCAGCCAGACTCAAGTCGATACACAGCAAGCCGTGATTGCCTCGGACAAGGCGGCAGTAAATGCCGCCCGTGTTGCACTCAGTTATAACCGCATTGTTGCACCGTCGGCAGGCCGTACTGGCATCATCAGCGTTTTCCCAGGTTCGCTGGTACAACCTGCAACTACAACCCCACTGGTCACTATTACCCAGATGGACCCGGTCGCGATTTCCTTCCCGCTGCCACAGCGCAATTTGCCAGATGCGCTGGAAAGCATGAGGCGCAGTGATAGTTATGTCATGGCCAATTTGCCGGACACGGCCATCAAGTTCAAGGGTAAATTGCAGTTCGTCGACAATGCCGTGGATGCTGCATCCGGGACCATCAAGGTCAAGGCCGTATTTGAGAATAAAGCTTTGAAACTCTGGCCTGGTGCCTATGCCAATCTGGAGCTCAGCGTACAGACTTTGAAAGATGTGGTCGTGGTTCCGCAAGATGCCGTCATCGTTGGCCCGCGCGGTAGCTCAGTGTATGTCGTGGATGCTGAAGGCAAGGCAATCATGAAGCCAGTAGTTGTCACTAATAGTTTTGGTAACGATGCTGTTGTGACTGGCATAGATGCAGGTGCCAAAGTTGTGTTGGATGGCAAGCAAAACCTGCGTCCAGGTGCAATCGTCAAGGAACGCAATGGCGACGGCAAAGAAGGCAAGAGTGATAAGGCTGACAAGGGATCCAAGGGAGGAGCAGACAAGCCCGATGCATTTGCCAGTGCTGCGTCTTCGGCCAGTTCCTCATCCGCAACTGCCGTACCTGCAACCGTAGCGCCAGCAACTGTAGTACCAACAACTTCCGCAGCCTCCGCAGCGAGCGCATCATGAATTTGTCAGAATTATTCATACGCCGCCCGGTGATGACGGTATTGCTGAACCTGTCCATCGTCGTGGCAGGTGTACTGGCTTATCGTTATATCCCGATCGCCGCCTTGCCCAGCTATAACACGCCCGTTATCAGCGTGAATGCCAACTTGCCGGGTGCCAGTCCTGAGACCATGGCAACTTCGGTGGCTCTGCCACTGGAGAAACAGTTTGCCACCATACCTGGCTTATCGATTATCAGTTCCAGCAACACCCTGGGCTCTACTTCACTGACACTGGAGTTTGACCAGAACCGCAATGTTGATGCCGCCGCCGTGGATGTGCAGGCTGCGCTGCTACGCGCGCAGCGCTCCTTGCCCGTCGACATGACATCGCCACCATCGTATCGCAAGGTTAATCCTGCAGATGCGCCGGTGCTGTTCATTGCCCTGACATCGCCATCACTGAGTTTATCTGAATTGACCAGTTATGCCGAGCATCTGATCTCACCCAGTTTGTCGACACTGGAAGGTGTGGCGCAGGTGAATATTTTTGGTATCAAGCGTTATGCCGTGCGCATACGCGTCATGCCAGATGCCTTGCAGGCGCGCAATCTGACGCTGGATGAATTGTCTGCATCCATCCGCACTTCGAATGCGAATACGCCCGTTGGTACGCTGGAAGGTGACAAGCAGACACTGACTTTGCTGGCCAATAAACAAATGCAGAGTGCTGCAGAATTTGCCAACCTGGTGGTCAGTAACAAAGGCGGGCAAGTCGTGCGTCTGCGCGAAGTTGCGACAGTTGAAGACAGCTACGAGCAAGTCAAGACCAACGCCAATTTTAATGGCGAAAGTTCGATTACCCTGGCGATACAAAGACAGACTGATGCCAACACCGTCAAGGTCGTTGATTCCATCAGGGCAGCCTTGCCAGGCTTCAAGTCGCAATTGCCCGCTTCAGTCAAAATGAATCTGGTGAATGACAGGTCGATCTCGATTCGGGATGCCTTGCATGACGTGAACCTGACTTTGTTGCTGACGATCTTTTTGGTCGTCATTGTCATTTTCCTGTTCTTGCGCCGTATGGTGGCGACTATCATTCCTACGCTGTCACTGCCAGTCTCCCTGATCGGTGCCATCGCTCTGTTATGGGGCTTTGGTTATACGCTGGATAATGTTTCGCTGCTTGGTTTGACGCTGGCGGTGGGCCTGGTGGTTGATGATGCTATCGTCATGCTGGAAAACATCATGCGCCATGTGGAAAATGGCGAGCCGCCTTTCAAGGCGGCGCTGCAGGGTTCACGTGAAGTGGGCTTTACCATCATCTCGATTTCCACCTCACTGGTGGCGGTGTTTATCCCCATCTTCTTCATGCCCGGTGTCATCGGTCAGTTATTCCACGAGTTTGCTGTTATCGTCAGTCTGGCGATTGTTGCTTCAGCCTTTGTATCGCTGACGCTGGTGCCCATGCTGGCCAGCCGCTTTTTAAAGAGCGAACATGAACTGAAAGAACCGCCAAAAGCAGTGGCTGCCATGTTGCATGTTTTTGAAAGCAGTTTCAATGCGTCTTTGCGCGGCTATACCCGTGGCCTGGACATGGCATTGCGTCACCGCAAGCTGGTGTTGCTGATCGCCCTGGCGACATTTGCTGCAACCGCTTATCTGTTCAATGTCATACCCAAAGGCTTTTTCCCGCAAGAAGACATAGGCCAGATCAATGTTTCGACCGAGGCAGCAGAAGAGACTTCTTTCCCGGCCATGGTCAAACTGCAGGACAGAGTCGCCAAAATCATACGCGATGATCCGAATGTGGCAACTGCAACTTCCTTTAATGGTGGCAGTGGTTCACAAAATACTGGCCGCATGTTCGTCAATCTGAAGCCGCGTGGTGAACGCAAGCCCATGAAGGACGTGGTCGATAATTTGCGCAAAAAGCTCAATGAGGTGCCGGGTATTTCTGTCTTCCTGCGTCCAACCCAGAACTTGCAATTGGGTGGACGTCCCAGCAAGAGCCAGTATCAATACATCCTGCAAAGTGTGGAAGCCAGTTCTCTCAGTGACTGGGCCATCAAGCTGCAAGAAAAACTGCGCAGCGACCCCGGCTTCAAGGATGTCACGACCGATTCACAACTGAAAGGCTTGCAGGCCAGCATTGATATCGACCGTGATCGTGCCAATGCCCTGGGCGTGACCATGGACAGCATACGTTCTGCCCTGTACAGCGCTTTTGGTGAGCGCCAGATATCGACCATGTACACCAATGTCGATAGCTACCAGGTCATCATGGAAGTTGAAGCGGATGCCAAGAAAGATGAAAGCGCCATCAATGGGATTTATGTACGCGGCAACACTGGCACACTCGTCCCCTTGTCCAGTATCGCAACGGTCAAACGTACGGTAGGGCCAACTGCCATCAATCACGTAGGGCAATTGCAGGCGGTGACGGTATCCTTTAACCTGGCACCAGGCACGGCCTTGGGTGAGGCGACTAACCGCATAGAAAAATACCGCGATGAAATCAAATTGCCAGCCTCCATTATCACTACCTACGGTGGTGATGCGGCGGTGTTCAAGGATTCACAATCAGGCCAGGTGATACTGATCGTTGCCGCCTTGCTGGTGATCTATGTTTTGCTGGGCGTGCTGTATGAAAGTTATATACACCCTATCACCATCCTGGCTGGCTTACCTTCTGCTGCAGTGGGTGCCTTGCTGACCTTGCAAATGTTTGGTGAAGACCTGACCCTGATTGCCACCATCGGTATTTTGCTCTTGATCGGTATCGTCAAGAAAAACGCCATCATGATGATAGATTTTGCGCTCGATGCGCAAAGGCATCACAACATGACACCGCCTGAAGCGATACGCGAAGCCTGCATACAACGCTTCCGCCCCATCATGATGACGACACTGGCGGCCTTGGTAGGGGCCTTGCCGATTGCCATGGGCTTGGGAGCTGGTGCAGAATTACGTCAGCCTCTGGGACTGGCAGTGGTTGGTGGCCTGATTTTTTCACAGGCGATTACCTTGTTCATTACACCTGTGATTTATCTGGCACTTGACCGTTTCAGCGGTAAAGGACCTATCATCGGTGACACACTGGAAGTGAAGTAAATTTGACTTGATCCGCGATAGAATTTGCCTGCGGATTGAAAGGGATGGACGAATTAATTATAGTCGTCTTCCTGCAAGTGCTGCCTGAGTTTGAGTAAGCTGGTTTCCAGATTCAGGTAGTCATCTTCGGTGTAGGTCTTGAAACGTTGCTTGCCAGACTGTACTACCTTGGGGAAGATATCATCAAAAGTGGTTTCACCCACGGGTGTCAGTTTGACGAACAACTGGCGTCGGTCATCATTGCCGCGTTCACGCTGTATCAAACCTTTTTGTTCCAGTCTGTCGAGCACACCGGTCAGCGTACCCTTGGTGATCAGGGTTTTTTCACCCAGCTCTTTGCAAGTCATGCCAGGCGTATTACCTAGCGTGGCGATGATATCGAATTGAGAATGCGTAAAACCAAGCTTGCGCACATTCCTGGCAGAAGCCTGTTCAAATAATTGCATGCACTCCGACAGTAATCGTATGCTGCGCAGGTAACGTTCACCCATAAAATAGTTTGTGAGGATTATGGTGTGATACGCAGAGCGCATCACACCAGGGACGGCAACTAATTCAAAAATTAGTCAGCCTTGATCGCTTCTACCTGGATAGCCAGTTTTACTTCTGGTGCAAAACGTGGTGTGCCATAGTTCAGGCCAAAATCTGTACGTTTGAATTCTGCTGAAGCATCTGCACCGCAAGCTTCTTTCTTGAACATAGGATGCTGGATGCACTTGAATTTATTGATAGTTAACGTGACTGGCTTGGTCACGCCCAGCATAGTCAATTCACCGATAACTGCAACTGGTGTATCGCCATCAAATTTGATGGACGTACCTTTGTAAGTCGCTGTAGGGAATTGCGCTACATTGAACATGTCTTTGCCTTTTGCATGTTCATTCATTTTTTCATGACCAAAGTCGAGGGAGCTGGCGTCGATAGTGATATCGACAGTGCCAGTTTTCGCAGCACGGTCCAGCACGATTTTGCCCGAAGTTTTATTGAATTTGCCGCGCCATACAGAGATGCCCATATGGTCAGCTTCAAAGCTTGGATAAGTGTGGTTGGATTCGATATTGTATGTTTGGGCAAATGCGGGTGCAGTGCTGATCAACAGGGCGGCGGCGATAAGTTTGGCGATTTTCATGTGTGACTCCTGAATGGCGAAAATTTGTTTGCTTAAAAAGGTTGAGTGGTACTGAGTATTACGGGTTTGTTACTACGTGAAACTTGATCTGTACTTCATCGGCGACCATGCCGGTATCTTTCCATTCGCCTTCACCGATATTGAAGGTGAGACGCTTGATAGGCAGGCTGCCATCAAAAACCTGGTTATTGCCTTCTTTCTTGACACTTAAAGGGAAACTGACATCCACGGTTTTACCCTTGATGCTGAGCTTGCCTGTGACATCCAGTTTGCCTGCTGCACCGGCTTTCATGGAAGTCGATACAAAGCTGGCTTTAGGGAAGGCGGCGGCATTAAACCATTCCTTCTTCAAGACTTCCTTGTTGTACTCGGCATCGCCCAGATCAAAGCTGGCGACATCTATGTCTACCGTTGCTTTGGATGCTTCTGGCTTTGCGCTGTCATAGTCGATGCTGGCGCTAAATTTTTTGAATTTGGCATCAACCGGCACATTCATTTGCTTAAAAACAATGTTGACCGCGCTTTTGGCATTGTCGACTTTGACGATGGAGGCAATGGCCGGACTGGCAATCAATACTGCAACTGCAGCAGAGGCAGCGATTTTTTTCATGGAATAATCAGACATGGGGTACCTGTGTAAAAAGAATTAACGACCTGGACGCATGCGCTGCATGAGACCGTCTTTGTCAAAAAATTGATGTTTCAGTGCTGCGGCAACATGGAGTAGGACCAGAACAAACATGACTTTGTTTAATATTTCATGCAATTCTTTCAAAGTTTCCTTGATTTCCGGGTTAGGACCCATTAATACTGGTAATTCGAACATTCCCAGATAAACTACCGGATAGCCCGCCGCCAGCGTATAGAAATAACCAGACAACGGCACGCCGAACATCAGCACATAGAGCAGGATGTGCGTGCCATTGGCGATTTGCGTCTGGATTTTACCCATACTGGCAGGGTAAGGTGGTGCCTTGCTTAACAGGCGGGAGATGAGGCGCAGTGCGACAAAGCCCAGCACGGTAACGCCTAACCACTTATGGTAAGAAAAATATTGCAATTTTGTCGGGCTGAATTTCATATCAACCATGATGTTGCCCAGGATGAAGGCGATAATAATCAGCAAGGCTATAAGCCAGTGCAACACTATGCTGAAATTGGAATATCGTTGAGTGGCTGCCATGCTGGCTCCTCTGATGAAAGAGATAATTAGTTCGAAGTAGAACTAATATAGCGCAAAAATAGAAAGTCTGCTGAGAGCCGCCCAATTTTTAAGCGGATAATATGTAAGCAGCTGCTACATCATGCTTGTGAACCTGAGTCTTGCAGCTATACTTTGGCCGGAATCTCCGCGCAATTTGCCATAAAAAGGTTTTTCCCCTGCCATTAAGGCATTCATTTATCATTGGCTTACTTGTCAATTCATCATATCAATAATGAAACCAGAAATTCCAGAAAAACTCTTAGGGAAGATATTAGTTGACCCTGCCAAAAACGTACTCGGTAATATGGCCGGTGCCGTCAGTGAAACCACGGGTTTGCTGGATCAAAGCGGACCATTGAAGCCAGGCACGGGCCTGGCCAGTGGCGTGCTGGCATTGACGCTGGCATTCCTGTGCTTGCTGGGCGTGATTGCTTTTCACTTCCCGCAGTATCTGACTACGCCTGAATTGCGCAAAAACTATTCGCCTGATGTGATACGCCATATTCTCTTTGCAGCGCTGGTGCTCTCTGGTGTGATCAGTTTATTGAACATACTGTTCAATCGCCGGCGCGGTTTGAATGCGGTGGCTGCAGTCCTGGTCATTGGAGCCGTGGCTTTTGGCGGATCACATGTGCCGGTGGCAGATTTCCCTGATCACACCCCGTATATTGGCCTGGACTGGTTCATCCTCGATTTGCTGGGTTCCACCATTATTTTTGTCGTCATAGAAAAAATCTTCCCGCTGTATAAGGGACAGTTGATTTTCCGCCGCGAATGGCAGACCGACATGGTGCATTTTGCCGTCAATCACTTCATCGTTGGCCTGGCTTTGTTGACAGTCAACTTTGCCATCCATCGCCTGTTTGGCTGGATGGCACATGACAGTGTGCGTGACTTTGTGCAGTCTATCTGGTTCTTCCCGCAGTTACTGTTGTGTATCCTGGCTGCTGACATGGTGCAGTACTGGACGCACCGCGCTTATCATGAAATTCCATTCCTGTGGCGCTTCCATGCCGTCCACCATTCGGCCAAGACCATGGACTGGCTGGCCGGTTCGCGCCAGCACATCCTTGAATTGATTTGCACCCGCGTAGGTGTCCTGGGTGCCTTGTATGTTTTGGGCTTTGACAAGACTGTCATGGATGTCTACATCATCGTGGTCGGCTTCCAGGCAGTGTTTAACCATGCCAACGTGCATTTGCCCTGGGGACCTATCAAATACCTGATCGTTACGCCAGATTTCCATCACTGGCACCATTCATCAGATGATGTGGCAATCGACAGAAACTATGCCGCCCACTATGCCTTCCTCGATCATCTGTTTGGTACGGCCATCAAGGGACAAAAGGGCTTCCCTGAGAAGTATGGTGTACAGGGTGACTACATGCCGGACGGTTTCGTGAAACAACTGATGTTCCCATTCCGTTCGCAGAAATAGATTCAAGACCACTAACCACAGAGGCACAGAGACACAGAGAAAAGCAGGAGAAAGCAATGCGAGTTAGCCTTGATATTTTTGGGCTTTCTTCGATTTTCTCTGTGCTACCTCTGTGTCTCCGTGCCTCTGTGGTGAGTTTTTTGGTCTACAAGTATTAAATTGCTTTTGCCAGTTTCGCTGCAATACCGGTGTAGTTCGCCGGTGTCATTGCCAGCAACAAATCCTTGGCTTCACGCGGGATAGCCAGGCCTTCGACAAACTCTTGCAGGGCTTCTTTAGTGATGCCTTTGCCGCGTGTCAGTTCTTTCAATTGTTCGTAAGCGTTTTCAACCGCATAACGACGCATCACGGTTTGTACCGGTTCTGCCAATACTTCCCAGGTCGCGTCAAGGTCAGCAGCCAGGCGTTCAGGATTGGTTTCCAGTTTATTCAAGCCGCGCAGGCAACTGTCGTAGGCCAGCAGGGTATAACCAAATGCCACACCGATATTGCGCAAGACTGTGGAATCAGTCAGGTCACGCTGCCAGCGGGACACCGGCAATTTTTCTGACAGATGACGCAGTAAAGAATTAGCCAAACCCAGATTACCTTCGGAATTTTCAAAGTCGATAGGATTGACTTTATGCGGCATGGTGGACGAACCGATCTCACCCGCCTTGGTTTTTTGCTTGAAATAACCGACTGAGATATAACCCCAGATGTCGCGGTTCAAGTCCAGCAAGATAGTGTTGACGCGCGCGAAGGCATCAAACATTTCGGCCATGTAATCATGCGGCTCGATCTGTATCGTGTAAGGGTTATATGTCAGACCCAGGCGCTGTTCCACGACGTTTTTGGAAAAACTCTCCCAGTCATGCTGTGGGTAGGCAGACAAGTGAGCATTGTAGTTACCGACTGCACCGTTCATCTTGCCCAGGATTTCTACCTGTTCTATGCGCTTGATGGCGCGCTGCAGACGCGCAACGACGTTGGCCATTTCCTTGCCGAGGGTAGTCGGGCTGGCAGTCTGGCCATGTGTGCGGGACAGCATGGGCACTTCAGCATTTGCATGCGCGATTTCTGTCAGTTTGCTGATCAACTTTTGCAGCGTTGGCAACATCACATCATTGCGCGCAGTCTTCAACATCATGCCGTGTGAGGTATTGTTGATATCTTCAGAAGTGCAGGCAAAGTGAATGAATTCGCTGGCAGCAACCAGTTCAGGCACATCCTTGACTTGCTCTTTCAGCCAATATTCGACAGCTTTGACATCGTGATTGGTGACGGCTTCGATATCCTTGATGCGTTGCGCATCTGTTTCAGAAAACTCGGCAACGAGTTTATCAAGCAAGGCATTTGCCGCCGGGGAAAAAGCCTTGATCTCATCGAAACCGGCTTGTGACAAAGCTTGCAGCCAGGACACTTCAACTTTAACGCGGTGATGCATGAAGCCAGCTTCGGACAAGGTGGCGCGCAAGGCATCCACTTTGCTTGCATAACGACCGTCGAGCGGAGAAAGGGCAGAGAGTGAGGATAGTGACATGATGGACTATAGAGATGGAATGACAGAAAGCCTTGCGCAAAAAACAACAAAAGTGTAGATTTTGCACATGGTAAAGATTTGGCAAAAATTTACAATTGTTGTGCAAATACAGTTTTTTTTGCACCGAATACGCGATTTTACCATTTGAATGCGTTCAAATTATAGAATCGTAGCGATGTTGCTGCTCCGCACGTCAGCCCTGCAGGCATGGGTTTACAGGCAGGCGATGCTATAATCCGCGCTAAACCTACTACCAGATTCCTATGAAACTCATTGGCTCCATCACTAGTCCTTTTGTAAGAAAAGTCCGCGTTGTCATGGCGGAGAAGAAACTTGATTACGTTTTTGTGCAAGAAAACGTGTGGGCAGCAGATACCACGATACAGCAATCAAATCCCCTCGGGAAAGTACCCTGTCTTTTGATGGAAGACGGCGGTGCCATGTTTGATTCGCGTGTGATCGTAGAGTATATCGATACCCTGACGCCAGTTGGCAAACTGATCCCGGCACAAGGCCGTGAACGTGTTGAGGTCAAATGCTGGGAAGCCTTGGCAGATGGCATCATGGATGCCGCCATCCTTGTGCGTCTGGAAAAAACCTTGCGCCCGGCTGAGCAGCAAAGCCAGGATTGGATAGACAGGCAAATGAGCAAGGTGCATGCTGGCTTGAAATCCATGTCCAGCGGTCTCGGTGATACGCCATTCTGTACAGGCACGCATTTGACATTGGCAGATATCAGCGTGGGTTGCTCCCTGGGCTGGCTGAGCTTCCGCTTCCCGGAGATAGACTGGCGTGGCGACTATCCAAATCTGGCTAAATTGTTTGATAAATTGTCGGAACGTGCTTCTTTCAAAGACACTTTGCCTCAATAAACACGATAAGCAGGGCTGAAACACAAAAGGGATAGAGCGTAAGCTCCATCCCTTTTTGCTCTTCTGTCGTGCCAGCTACCTGACAGCGACTTATTCTTCTGTAGACATTTGCGATTGCAAATAATTCTGGATGCCAATTTTTTCTATCAATTCCAATTGGGTTTCCAGCCAGTCTATATGTTCTTCAGTATCTTCCAGAATAACCTGGAACAGATCGCGTGAGACATAATCACCTACTGCTTCACAAGTGGCGACGCCTTCCTTGACTGTTTTTTGAGCGGCAACTTCCAGCTTCAAGTCGCATCCCAGCATTTCTACTGTGTCTTCGCCTATCATCAGCTTGTGCAGGGCTTGCAGATTCGGCAGGCCACCCAACATGAGGATGCGGTCGATGAGTTTGTCAGCATGCTTCATTTCGCCGATGGACTCTTCGTATTCCTTCTTGGCTATTTTTTCAAAGCCCCAATGCTTGTACATGCGTGCATGCAAAAAATACTGATTAATCGCACTCAATTCATTGGTGAGTTGTGCGTTAAGCAGTTTGATGACTTTCGCGTCGCCTTTCATGGCTTTCCTTCCTGTGGCTATTGATATTGTTGGTGAGGTGATTGCTGATGAGCTTATGCTTACAGGCTTTTACCACATGATAGATCATTCAGTGGCAGTTGCAAAATGAAGATGAGCTACATCACTGGATTCAGTGCTTTAGGGAGACGGTACTTTTAAATTCGACATAGATAGGTGAAGCGCAATTATTCTCATTTAGTTTTCTATAAATTTAAAAGAGGCAAAACTTTTCGGTGTCTTACAGTTAGTTTGCGCTAAATTTATGCTCCGGCATTTGCATCTAATTCTGTCTCACTGTTCGCTTGCTTGTTGAATTGAATTAGGTAATTTGTAGACCTTACAATCTCAGTTCCTTCACATCCGGATGTTTTTTTAATGCTGCTTTGGTAGTCATATTTTTTCGACGAAAACCAGATTTTATTTATCGCTAATGTCGTGGTGAAAGATGACCGCAGCCTTTATGTCCTTGAGAGTAAATATGAATGAGTTTTGGAATAAATATAACTTACTTACTGGTGCGTATGCGGATGCTCGAAAAAAATTATACGCTTCGTTGCGCGATGAGTCTTCGATTGAGGCATTACTTGCTTATGGCGAGGAAGTCATGGCGTCTGAACCAGGGATTGCTTTGCGATTTTTCGGAAGAGTATTGGAGCTAGACCCCGAGAACCTTACTGCTGTGGTTTATTCAGCTCTTTGTTATTGGTTATCTGGCGATGACGTCGGCTTCCAAAAATTACGAGACCGAGCGCTGAAGCTTGCACCTGGCGATCCAAGGGTGCTGGACTTGGTCGATCGCTGACCCCTGGTTTTTCTGCCTTACACGACTGCCCTGCCTTGGGGAGACGCATCGGTTGACGATAATGGCAACAGTGTTATACTGCGATGCTAAGTTGGCAACGCTTTTAAAGTGCGGCCAATCTGCCGGAAAATATTGTTCGCTCTTGATTTGTATGCCCGGAATTCTCCGTTTGCCAATCATCTGAAAGGACTTGATAGTGCAATCCAGTACCATTGCTTCGTCATCTTCCCATCCTCCAAACGCAGAGTCGGCAAAACATCGCCGTATCAATACCCTCCGTATAGTTTTTGCTTCGGCGCTACTTACTTTGCTGACGACTTCTTGCGCGCAAAACCCTGGTGCACTGGCACAGGGAAATAGTTCTTCGGGTACTGTCTCTTCCTCAACTTCTATCGCAAACAAGAAATCTATGGAAACCACTCATCAAAACGTATCGCCAGAAGTGCCGCAAATGACTGCCGAAGATGTCAGCAAGCGCATGCTGGACCTGATTAGCAAGATCAAGACTGCTGAGGATTTTTCTGCCAAAAATCTGGAGATTGCGACAGGTCTGAAAGTTTATTTTGATCCAGTAAATTCCAAGGAATACGGAACTGGAGCAAAAATTACCGATACCTGGTTCTTTAATATTACCGTGATCTCAGGCAGCAAAGACGGTGAGCGTAGCCGTTTGCTATTTTCCTTCGACGACCAAACCCATAGTCACGCAGATATGACCTTGATTTGCAAAGTCGATTTTGACGCCTATGCAAAACGACTGAATGAACTTGGCTTTCAACGGCAAGCTGTTTATGGCGAACATGGTCGTCTCAGTACTTGGCGTTTCTCACGTGATGAAATTGTGATTCATGTGGACATTCGTGGAGAAAGCAAAGAAAAGCCTAATCACGATTGCGTCTCTATGATTACCATTAACGCTTAAGATGGATGCCATATGACCGGACCGAGCGACAAGCCTGGCGTGGTGCCAAGCACTGCCGAAAAAAAACTGGATAAAATTCTCGACGATTTTGGCAACACCAACAAAACCGCGAATAACAACCCGGGCGAGGATTTGCGTAAGGTCCTCGACGCCTCTCCCGATTTGAAGAAACGGATCCTCGATTCGGTCGATAAAGGATATTTAAGCAAATTTCAGGCGCTTCCTCCCAACTCTGGTACAGGTGGTTCGTATGACCCGAGCGCAAAAGCCATCAATGTACCGATGGATGCGCTCAAAGGCGCCAGCACCAATCCACGCGATAAGGCCGAGTTGATTTTTGTGATGGGGCATGAGATCCAGCACTCATTCAATGCTGCTGCGACCAGGAAGATAACGCAGGATTTCCTTGATGGCACCACAACACTGGCAAAGAGCAAGGCATCGCCGCACGACTATACCAAGCTGACTGAAGACTTTATCCAGTCATCTCGCAAAGACGAGGCCTCCGCGCATATCGGTGGCTTCAATGCGATTGTTTCGCAAGCCAGGAAAGATAACCCTAATGCGACGCTCAAGGACATCTACAATACCCACCAGGGACGTATGCAGGATTTTATCGACGTAACTGGCTCGCGGCCAAATTTTAACTACGCAATGAAGCCGGGCCTGACTATCGACGCCGATATGACCATGTCCAGCTCCAAGGACAACATCTCTGCCATGGGCAAGTATTACTTCGATAAGCCCGGGAACGTCTCCAAGCTTGGGTCGAATCACAATCTCGATTACACCAACTTCTATGGTAGCTGGGCGGCCAATGTTGCGGGTAATAATGAGAAAGCGTATCAAGATTATTATCACAAAACTGACAAGAAATACGTCACCCCTGAAGTGCAGTTCGACATGAAGCGACTGGGTTTGCAGCAAGACCTGATCAATCAGAATGTAAAATTTTCCGATAACAAAGCCTTCTCTTATGTCGATACCAGCGATGGCAAGAAAAAGCCTGCAACATTCGATCCGAGCGCTCATCCAAACCCATCTCCTCCAGTGAGTCCTGTCACGAACCACGCGCAAGAGCGGGATTCCAAACGAGACCTGATTGATGCCACAACAGTACCGGTGAACTCGTCGAAGGCGGTGCCCTTGCTGCCTGCAAAAAACATTGCCGACTTGCTGATGGGTGACGACACGCCATCCAGCCGCTTGCTCAGGAGTGTGCCCGAATCACTTAAAGCTGCTCAAGCCAAGCCGGGTTGAGCGCAAGAATTCATGCGAGGAAAATGCGAATTTTCTGGAAACTGGGGGCGTTCTGACAATCCAATATTTTCAACCATGCATTTGCCCTTTTAAGAGGTAATAGGCCTGCACAGTCGCAAGCATGATTTTGAAATGTAAGAAATTTGGAAAGCCACCAGCATCTCTTGCTGAAATGATTCCTAAGTTCAGTGCTTGACACTGAACTTGATTACTTATGCAATGCCATCCCTTTTACTGCTTTTTCTATCGCTTTCTTTGGCCCACGTAAAGCCAGTCCTACCAGATTCATGTTCGCCGGATCTTCTTCAGCAAACACCTTGCGGTTGGCCTCATCATGGCCGGTAGAGAACATGGCGAACACGTAGGGCAATACCGTAATTTCCCGGGCAAGCCCTACCTGATGCGCAGCTTGTAAACCTGCAAGCTCAGCTTCGAAAATAAGTATGGGTTGACCAAACATTTTTCCGTAGGAATGACCGTTGGCATCGATATATGCTTCCCCCATGACCTCTGGGGCAGCAAATGCTATACCGGTCGCCAGAAAGGCGACTACGTTCATGCGTTGCCAGGCTGGCAGATCGTTGCGAACGATGATGGCTACTTTTGTATCAAACATCAGGCACTCCTTAGGGTTAAATCCCTATGATAGAAGCGCATTGCATGCTCAGTCTGTAAGATTTGTGCATTGTCGCTGATAGTCAGCCGGGGTGAGGCGGTATGCGCGCCTGAACCACAAGCCCATGTGGCTTTGATCGGCGAAGCCAACTTCTGACGCGACTTCTGCCGCCGTTTTTCCTGAGGCTAGCAGAGCCCTCGCGACACGCAGGCGCAATCTTATCAGGTAGGCATGGGGTGACTGACCAAAGGCACGCTTGAATTGCCGGGTCAGGCGAAAGCGGTCTATGCCGGAATGCGTTGCCAACTCGTCCAGCCCGATATTGTCCGGCATCATCGCATGAAGATAGTCGCGGACACGTGCCATTTCGTTATTGGAGTCTTGTTTGATTGATAGTGGACGTCTGTAAAGATGACTGGATAGCAGTGAAATCAACTGATCCAGACTTTCGTCCCGCGCCAGACGACCTTCAGTAAAATGTATGGACTGCCACGCATGCATGGTCATGGTGCTTAGCATGGCGTCATCAGCCAAGGTATTTCGGAATGCGCCCTGCAGCGACGATGCATCTCCCAATCCCAGTCGCTGGGTCATGCTGTTCACCCATGCTTGAGGAAGATATAGCATTGCGTATGTGAATCCATTTTGCTCAGGCGCGTGCCCATCGTGCACAGCACCAGGCTCAATCAATATGCATCGCCCGCGAGTGCTCGTGTGTACTGAACCGTGACAAGTGAAGCGTTGTACTCCCTGTTGCGTGACACCAACCAGCATTTCGTCGTGATCATGTGCGTCGTAAGCATGCCCATGGAAATGTGCATGGACGCTTTCAATTCCTGTTTCTGGATCTCTGCGGATACGTATCCAATCAGCACTATTGTCAGCTGGCTTCATGCTCGAACCCCGATTAATTCAATATCCAGAACAAGATATCATAGTCCGGCATTCAGCAAGCAAGCGTCAGGGTCGTGCTGCCTGTCAGCTCGGTAAACCCACGCTGACCAAGCTAATGATTTTGCAGTTTACTGAAGCATCTAATGTGTCCTGATGCTCGTCAAAGAAATATAAGTCTGGGTTCAGGTTACAGCACGATAAAAAAAGGCCAGATTGCGAGACTTCCGCAATCTGGCCTCTCCCGGGGAGGGTTCTTTATTCTCAGGTGCTCAGGGAAAAGCTGATAGTGGCTGTAGCAATCACAGTCTGGGCTTTACCATCTTCCAGATAAGGTTTGAAAATCGCGCGCAAAATGGCGACTTTGGCAGCTTCGTCAAGGCGGTTGGAACCGGATGATTTTTGCACGTCGACTTTTTCTGCCTGGCCTTTTTCATTGACCAGCACGCGCAAAGTCACTTTGCCTTCTTCACCCATGCGTCGGGACATAGGCGGGTAGTCTGCCTGAGGTGCGCGCACATATTCAACAGCACTGATTTGTTTTGGCTGGGCAGCGACTACCGGTGTTGGGCTGGCTTCTACCTTGGCCATCAGCGGTGCTGGTTGCGGGGCAGGTGGTGCCGCCTGTGTGGTGATCTGATGTACATCGGCAGGTATCTCTACGACTGGTGTGATGTGCTGCACGACAGGTGCTGGCACCTGCACCGAGGTCAGTTTCTTTGTGGGGATAGGCTTGGGTGGTGGTTCTGCCTTGACTGCAGGTGGCTCGACAAAGGTCATCATCACTTCTTTTGGCAACATTTGTACTGCATGCGAAAGCAGGCCGTGTTCCAGTGCATAAAACAGCGCCAGGTGAGCCACCACGATGGCGGCAAAAGAAAAGACGCGAGATTTGGGGGCAGTGAAATCTTGTGGAGCTGATTGTAATGTAAGTGTGGACATGGCTAAGCTCACGCAGTGACGGCGTTGGGCTGGAAGTGTAATTGTTGAATGAAATTCTGGAAGCTGGATGCACTATTGCTTTGCTCATCCATACATTGGCGCATTACTTTGCGTGCGCACCCTGCGCATTTGCCGCAGCAAGTACCAACATCGAGTTGCTCGCGCAGTTCAGCCATCGTGCTGACGCCCATGGCGACAGCCTGATGAATTTTCTTTTCCGACACATTATTGCAAACACATACAATCATGAATTACTCCATTAATGCAGATTTTTTACCAGAGAAGGCCAGCAACCAGCCTAATTTGCGCAGTTTGGTTTTTTGCGCGGCCTTCTTTTCTACCAGGCTGGCCCATTGCTCGGATAACTGCTGGCAAGTGGCTTTCAGCACAGGTGCCAGATCCGGCAAATTCGCCAGCACATACAAATGTCTTTCTATGACTGATGCCAGCTTGGTACTTGCTTGCTCAGCCTCGTCCTGCGTTGCACTATTCGTGCTGTTGACCGTGTAATGCGACATCAGGTGCAACACTGCAGAGACCAGCAATTCAGGCTGCTTGGATGTAGCAGTCAAACCCGATAATTCTTCGTTCATCAGCGTTCCACCTGGCATGCCCAGTCTCCAAATATGATCAGCGTTTTACGCTGTCAATATCAGCTTGTTCAGTTGCGTAATGCGCAGTCGATAAATACGACCCGCATGATCAATTTCCAATTCACGCTTTTGTTGCATCAAATCACCGCTCTTGATACGCGGAATCTCTTTTGGAGCCTGATTCTTTGCCGCTGTCGCTGTTGAATTAGCCAGATCAGCGGATTGGTGAATAGCATCATTTGTAGTCATATTTTACCTTGCAAATCTAAACGATAACAATTCTTATTTAGATTATTGAATATTCGAACTAGTTTGGCAAGTGTTTTTTATTGATATTCATCAGTTCAAGGTTTACTTTTGCCTTGCTCATTAAAGTGGCAAACTAAATACGCTGGAAAATTTTCTTAAAAGCAATGCTTTTGACAAATACTTGTCGCTTTTTTACGAGGGAGGAGTGTTACCGGGGCTGATACTTAGCCAGGCATTCCGAGACGGGAATACCTGGGCAAGTGTTTGGAGATGGCAGTGTTTAAAGCGCAGGAGGCTTAAAAGGCAGAAACTGTAGAGCAGAAACTATATTATTTAGTTGGATGCATGCCCATGGCCTCACCCATACAGATGGCTTTGGCTGGTGTCCAGGCTGGATTGAAATCCACCGTGCCTTTCGGGAAAAGCATGACTACTGTAGAGCCTAGCAAGAACCTGCCCATTTCCTCACCTTTCTTCAAGATGATTTGCTGGTCGTCGTAACGCCACTCGCGTACCTCAGCGCTGCGGGGTGGATTGACCATGCCATGCCAGGCGGTGGCCATGCTGCCCACGATGGTGGCACCTACCAAGGTCAGCACAAAGGGACCAAAGGCTGATTCAAATACGCAAACCACACGTTCGTTGCGGGCAAACAGGCCAGGTACGCCGCGTGCCGTGGTTGGGTTGACGGAGAACAATGCCCCCGGCACATAGATCATGCGCGTCAGGCGGCCATCGCAAGGCATGTGTATGCGGTGGTAGTCGCGCGGGCTCAGGTACAGGGTGGCAAAGCCGCCATCTTCAAACAAGGCTGCCAACTGCTTGTCGCCACCAACGAGGGCGGTGGTGCTATAGCTATGGCCCTTGGCCTGGAAAATCTGGTCTTTTTGTATCGGGCCAAACTGGCTGATGGCACCATCTACGGGGCTCAGCAAGTCGCTTTCGGCCAGCGGGCGGGCACCTGCGCGTAGCGGGCGGGTGAAAAATTCATTGAAGCTGGCATAGCCGCTGATGTCTGGATTGGCAGCTTCCTGCATATTCACCTGATACTTACCGACAAACCAGCGTATCAGGTTGGTCGTGAACTTGCCTGCTTTTGCATTGGCAAATTTGCCGAACAGTACGGTCAGTGCCTGTTTAGGCATTAAATATTGGGGCAGGACGGCAAGACGATCGGACACAATGAGTCACTTTCAAAATAGTCAGGGAAGGGATTATAACGTTGCGAGCTAAAAAGGCTGATTTTTCTGCATTTATGCACGCACATCGTCAGAAATTGTTTCTCCTGAGCTAAGGTTTTTGCAAATGAGGGGGGCGTATGCTATCGTCAATAGAAATACTTATTATTGCGTCCCCATGTCTGATGATAGCCAGCTAATTGTGATTGATCAGATCCGGATAGGAATGTTCATCAAACTCGACCTGAGTTGGTTCCAGCATTCTTTTCCGATGAACTCGTTCAAGATCACGAGTCAGCAGCAAATTGATGACCTGATCGCGCTCAAGCTCAAGCACGTACGGTATATCCCGTCGAAGTCTGATCCGGCAGGGGCCAAAGCAGTGAACCCGCCCCAGGCCGCCCCTGTCAGTTCGGGCGAGTCAGGGCCAAAGCGGGTGTATGCCAGCATCATGGACGCCAAACGCGCCCGTTTTGAAAAACTGCAAAAACAACGTGATGAAATTGCACGCTGCGAAGAAAAATTCGTGCAGGCTGCCAGTGTGGTCAAGAATATCAACCGCCTGATTTTTTCCAGACCCAAGGAAACCATCATAGAAGCAGGCAAGCTGGTCGACAGCATGTCAGAAGTCCTGCTGAGCGGCAATGACACTGTCATGCACCTGATACAGCAGACTGCGGGTAATGAAGAATTGTATTTCCATACATTGAATGTTTCAGTGCTGGCGATGATGCTGGCCAATGAAATGAAATGCAGCGATGAGATGATCAAGGAAATAGGCATTGCCGCCCTGTTCCATGATCTGGGCAAGGTCAACGTGCCTGAACACATCATCAACAAGACCGAACCCCTGACCCGGCCTGAGCAAAATTTCTTTGAGCTGCATCCTGAATATGGCGTGGAGGTGGGTAAAAAAGCCGGTTTGCCTCAGGTAGCGCTGGATGTGATTGCCCAGCATCATGAATTCATGGACGGCACCGGTTATCCGCATCAACTAAAAGGCGACGCGATCAGCATACATACGCGTATTGTGACCATCGCCAATGTGTACGATAATTTGTGCAATCACAATGATCCCAAGCAATCGCTGACCCCGCATGAAGCCTTGTCAACCATGTATGCGCACAGGCGCACGCAGTTTGATGGGGTCATCATGGCTACCCTGGTCAAGAGCCTGGGCGTGTATCCACCCGGCACCCTGGTCAGGTTGTCCAATGAGGCAGTCGGTCTGGTCATGAATGTGAATGTGGGCAAGCCCTTGCGGCCACGCGTGCTGGTGTATGACGCCGAGATACCCAAGGAAGACGCCATCATCCTGGACCTCGCAGAAGAGAGCAAAGAGCTATCCATCAACGCCAGCATACGACCAGGTTTATTGCCAAGGGTAATTTTCAATTACCTGAACCCGCGCAAAAGGGTCAATTATTATTTTGACTCGCAATCGAAGAAAACACAGGGCGGCCCTTTACCAGGCCAGAATTAGCAGAAATGACCGACGCCGGCATGTCACAGTCAGTATCCGTTTTGAACCATGGATTACTGCGCCATATCATCGACCATAGTCGCGAAGCGATTCTGGTGGTGGATATGCAACATATGGTGCTGGCCGATGTCAACCAGCTGGCTTGCATGATGCTGGCCTACGCCAGGAACGAGCTGTTGGGCCTGCCTCTGGCAAATATAGAATGTTCATTGCAGGATGTGTTCTTTTGGGAAGCCTTGCGTGCAGATGCGCATGCCGAAGGCCGGGCAGTTGCGGAAAGTGAATGGATCAATCGCCACGGTGTTTCTTTCCCGGTAGAAAAACGTGTTTCAACTTTTATTGAAAACGGTAAAGAGTTTTTTATCATCCATGCCGAAGACATTACCCACAGACGAGAACTGGTAGAAGGCCATGTGCATCTGGTGGCGCAATTGCAGAGTTCGCTGGACGCAACTGCCGAAGGTATCTTGTCGGTAGACTTGAGCGGTAATGTCGTGAATATCAATCAGCGCTTTTCTTCCATGTGGCAATTGAAAGATGAATTGCTTGCCTCCAGAGATGAGGCGCAAATGTTTGCCTACCTCAAAGATGCACTGCAAGAGGCAGATGGTTTTTTTGCCAGCCTGGAAAAAATCCGTGATGACCCGAACCTGGAAACAGAAGATTTAATGACCCTGAAAGACGGGCGTTATTTTATCTGTGTTTCCAAACCAGAATTCATGCGGGACCGACGGGTAGGGCGGGTGTTCAGTGTGCGTGACATTACGCAAATGAAAGAAGCTGAATGCAGCCTGGTGGCAGCCAGGGATGCGGCAGAACAAGCCAGCAAGGAAAAATCACGCATGCTGGAAGCACTGCTGATCAGTGAATCACGCTTGCGTCGCCTGGTCAATTCCAGCCTCATCGGCATCATGCAAGGCAATCTCAGTGGTACGCTGACAGAAGCCAATGATGTATTGCTGCAACTGGCGGGTGTGCAAAGACTGGAATTTGCTGAATTTGGCATGTGCTGGCTGGACAGGACCACAGAAGAAAGCCACGCCGCCCATCAAAATGCCATGGCAGAAATACGCCTGCATGGCCAGGCCAAACCCTATGAAGGCGAGTTGATACGCAAGGACGGTGTGCGCATTCCCGTCATGGTTGGTCTGGCACAACTGGAAGGTTCGCTGGAAGAATGGGTGGGCTTTGTACTGGACCTGACTAAACAGCGCAAGGCTGACCGCATCAAGTCAGAATTCATTTCTGTCGTCAGCCACGAGCTGCGTACACCCCTGACTTCAATACGAGGTGCACTGGGTTTGCTGGAAAGCGGTGTAGCCGGTGAATTGACAGCCAAGACCATGCAATTGATCAAGGTCGCACACCGCAATTGCCAGCGCCTTGGTGTCCTGGTCAATGACATTCTGGATATGGAAAAACTGGCATCCGGAAAAATGGTCATCAATATAGAACGTTTCGACCTGGTTGCCGTGACCAGGCAGGCAATAGAAGCCAATGCCGGTTACGCGCAAGCACTGAACGTACGCTATCGCATCGTTGACCATCCAGATAATGCCTGGGCCATGGGCGACAATGTGCGTGTCATGCAGGTATTTGCCAATTTGTTGTCAAATGCCGCCAAGTTTTCGCACGCGGGTGCCGAAGTGCAAATCAGGATTACCGACATCTCAGGCATCTACAAGGTCGAGGTGGAAGATCATGGCCAAGGCATACCTGAGGCTTTCAGGGAGCAGATTTTCAAGAAATTTGCCCAGGCAGATGGCACCAATACCCGGCAACAGGGCGGCACTGGCCTGGGTTTGAATATCACCAAAACCTTTGTCGAAAAAATGGGCGGTGAAATCGGCTTTGAAACCGAAGAGGGCAAAGGCAGCATATTCTGGTTTACGCTGCTGGCCTCGGCGCACCGCCGCCACGACAGATAGGCTTGAGTTTTTGACTTTACGCCTTATCTCATATCTACACACGCATAGCCTGTTTATTGAATATCCCGGACAAGGTTTTAGCTAATTGGACGGTAGTTAAAATCTATTGGATATTTGAAATTCATAGTGATATGCTTCTCGTCGTTGTGGACATATTGTCCATCTTGTTATGTCAATCAGGAGAAATTAATGAAAACCGTAGGTCAAAAACTCGACGCATTCAAAGTCCCAGCAGCTAAGCCAGGCTTCAATCATCACGAAGAAAATGGCGTATCCGCATTCGAGGACATCACTGAAGCTTCGTTCCCAGGCAAATGGAAAATCATTTACTTCTATCCAAAAGATTTCACATTCGTATGCCCAACTGAAATCGTTGAATTTGCCAAGCTGACTAACGACTTTGCAGACCGCGATGCTATCTTGCTGGGCGGTTCTACAGATAACGAATTTTGCAAACTGGCATGGCGTCGTGAACACAAAGACCTGGACAAACTGAACCACTACGCGTTCGGCGATGCAACAGGTTCTTTGGTAGACATGCTGGGTGTACGTGATGTCAACGCCGGTGTTGCACTGCGCGCGACTTTCATCGTTGATCCTGACAATGTTATTCAACACGTTTCTGTCAACAACCTCAACGTTGGCCGTAACCCTACAGAAATCCTGCGTATTTTGGATGGTCTGCAAACAGATGAACTGTGCCCATGCAACCGTACAGTAGGCGGCGCAACTCTGTAATTTAGAGCGCGCATGCTGTAGATGTAAAATAAACCCGCTACGGCGGGTTTTAAAACCACTTTTTGATAGGTAAATGCTATGGAATTCTTGAATTTAATTAAAAGTCGTATCCCTGATTACGCCAAGGATATCCGCCTGAACATCGATGGCACGATCGCCCGCTCCAGCCTGGAAGGCAATGATGCGGTAGGCGTGGCGCTGGCAGCTGCCTTCGCAGCAAAAAGTACAGTGATCATTGAAGCCATCAAATCCAGTGGCGCAATCACACCAGAAGAAATCAATGCAGCGCTGACAGCAGCGGCTTTGATGGGCATGAATAATGTCTGGTACCCGTATGTGGAAATGGCAGACGATGCCGACCTGAAAACCCAGGCTGCGCAGTTGCGCATGAATGCCTATGCCACCAATGGTGGTGTTGATAAGCGCCGTTTCGAAATGTACGCCCTGTCGGCCTCCATCATCGGCAAATGCCATTTCTGCGTGAAATCGCATTTTGAGTTGTTGAAGAAGGAAGGCATGTCAGCCACGCAATTGCGCGATGTGGGTCGTATTGCGGCGGTTGTGAATGCCGCAGCGCAGGTTATTTCTGCTGAGACTGTGTAAGCTTTCAAGTAGCGTGCAGGTGACGGCTGTCGTTTTTGGCCCCTTCTCCTTCAAGGAGAAGGTTGGGATGAGGATGGGGTTCAGTCGATAAACCCTATTCAAATTATCGTCGCTCCTGCGTAGGCAGGAGGCTACCGGGCTGGCGCTCCAACGGCGTTCGTTGCATTGCCGTATTTCACGTAGGTTGGGCTACGCTTTATCAGCCCAACACTGGGCTTATCAAGCACGTATTCGTCATTACGAAAGCTGGAGTCCAGCGCTCCAGTGGTTTTCGTTGCATTGCCGTACTTTGTTTAAAGCGATTGCCCTCCGTAGAACCAAGCCGGGTCTCGGCCCGGCGGCCGAAATTCTTTCTTTGCGTCGCCAAAGAAAGAACTCAAAGAAAGGCGACCCAGGCGTAGCCGCCCCTGCGGGGTTCCCGTTTGTGCAGTACAAAAAATGGGAAATGCCCGAAACTCGCTACGCTCAGACAACGTTCATTTCTTGATCCATTTTCTGTACTGCACAAACGGCGCCTACACATGGGAACTGCGAAAAACCAAAAGCAACCCCAAAGTCAAACCTAACAGCAGCAGCAACAGCAACAGCCCAATTTGCCCGCATTTCAGATTACAACAATTCTCCCCTACCGCGACTTCCTCTTAAAAATCCCCAGCACCACAACCAGCAATAAAACCGGCAATAAAAACGGCGAAAAGATCATCAAAAGCAAGCCACCTATCAACACCGCAAAACCCACGAGCAAGAACGATACACCGGCAATCACCAGCCCCGCCATGATCATGGCAAAGACGATGGCGACCAGTGCAACAGCGATGCCGCCGATGGAAAAACCATTGTCAGAAAAAATATCAAAATCATCCGGACTCCAGTCCAGGTTTAAATCGATGGGGCTGTCCATGACATACCAGATGACTAGCAAGAGTATGCAAAACGCGGTGAAACGGGCGGATGATTTTTGGTCTGACATGGCTGGCTTGCTCCTCGCTTATTGCTGAATATTTACCGACTTATTTAACAACTTACTTTGCAACTTATTTGCCAGCTCATTTCCCAACATTAATGAAGGGGATAGCGCCACCAGTCGTTGTTGGCAAATGGCCATCCCATTTTTCTATGGCCTTGGCCTGGTTCTCGGTTTCACGCAGGCGTAGCAGTTCTGGTGTGACTTGCTGTCTTTGCAAGGCCAGGGCTTCCGCCTCAGCACGGGCGCGGGATACTTTTTGTTTGGCTTCGACTTCTATCCTTTGCAGGTCACGCTCGGCCTTCATCTTCAGTTGATCAGCGGTGGTCTTGGCTTCAATCGCTTCATTGAAGGTGCGGCTGAAGTTGAAATTGACGATGGAAAATTCATCGACCACCAGGCCGTGTCTTGCCATACGTTCTTTCAAGGCCAGGATGATTTCATCGCGCACTTGTGAGCGGCGTGAGATCAATTCTTCAGCGGTAAAGCGGGCGGTCACAGCCTTGACTGCTTCTTGCACGCTGGGGATGATAATGCGCTCGCCAGGTTCGTTACCAAGGTCACGAAAGACCGATACCACTGCATCTGGCCTGACGTGATAGTTGATAGCGATCTTGGTGTGCACGGTCTGTAAATCCTTGGAAGCAGCATCGCCGTCACCTTCACCTTTTTGTATGGCGACGGAGACTTTTTGCAATTTCTGGGCGATAGGCCAGACCCAGTGTATGCCTTCACTGTAAACCTCATCCGAGGGTTTGCCAAATGTTGTCAACACACCGCGATGGCCAGCGGGGATAGTAGCGAAGGGGCTGAAGATGAACAGGACCAACAAGACGATCAGGCCGACCGCAAACTTGGGAAGAAAATTACGCATGATTTTTTAAACTCAGGGAATGAAAACAACCGCAGTATAGGTGTTTTTTACATAAGTATTCCCGGTAATCGGAAGGCAAAACTACCGCTTATTTTATTTGCTCTGAGCTTGCATAAATCGCAGCAAATGCTGCTTCGCCTGTTCGATGGTAAGCACGGTACATGCCTTCGGTATTGAAAGGCATGACGATATTGCCAAGCCTGTCTATGCCTATGATGCCGCCCTGGCCTTCATACAAGGGCAGTTTATCCATGACGACATTGTTGGCAGCCTGTTCCAGGCTAAGTCCCAGGTATTGCATCTGCGCGGCAATATCATGCAGCGCCAGACTGCGCATGAAGGCTTCACCGGTACCTGTTGCAGATAGGGCAGCGGTCTGGTTATCGGCATAACAGCCTGCACCCAGCATGGGGGTGTCACCGACGCGGCCAGGCAGTTTGTTGGTCATGCCACCGGTAGAAGTGGCTGCAGCCAGGTTGCCATGCACATCCAGCGCGACAGCGCCTACCGTGCCAAATTTTTTATCGGGATCAAGTGGTGCAGGTTTAGATGAAATGTTCAGCAAATTCGCTGCATCATGATCGAGCAGCACGCCAGATTCCTGCCTTGCACGTTGTAATTGAGCGTGGCGCTCTTCAGTATGAAAGTAAGATTGGTCTTCGAATTGCAGGCCGTGCTGGCGCAGGAACTCTTCTGCGCCTTTGCCCACCATCAAGACATGCGGGCTGTGCTCCATGACGGCTCTGGCAGCGCTAACGGGATTGCGCACATGCTGTATGCAAGCGACGGCACCTGCACGGCGGGTTTTACCATCCATGATGGCGGCATCCATTTCCATGGTGCCAGCATTGGTGAATACCGCACCTTTGCCTGCGTTGAAAAGCGGGCAATCTTCCAGCAGGCTGACGGCCAGGCTCACTGCATCCAGCGCGCTGCCACCCTGTGCCAATAGATCATTGCCCGCAGTGACCACAGACCGCAAGGCATGCAGATAACGGGCTTCCTGTTCCGCAGTCAGGCTGCTGCGCAAGATCGTGCCAGCACCACCGTGGATGGCGATAGCGGCACGTGCACTCATCTTAAGCCGGCCTGTCCATGTCGATGATCTTGCTGGCTGCAGCTGCCTGCGATTTGCGGGTGGTGGCATTTGGTTCTTGATACAGCCATGGCAGCATGAACTTGGTCATTTCAGATGCCGCATGCACGGGGGCTTTGGCCTGATGGGCGACAGCACTGCAGATCGCTTCTATCAGGCACAGAGCTGCGCCTTCAGAATTCGGTGAGAAATTACGCCGGGTTTGCGCATACAGGGTGATATTCGCCAGCGAAGCCAATGGTGAGCTTGGTGCATCCGTCAGCGCCAGGATGGGCACACCCTTGTCGCGTAACTGCTGCAAAATGGTCACCACATCTTCTGCATAGCGCGGGAAAGAAATGCCGATGACCAGGTCACGCTCCGTGTATTTGAACAATTGGCGCGCGACATTGGATGGCCCGCCTGAGCCCAGTGTTGATTGCACGGTATTGCAAAATGGGTCCAGGCTATGCGCCATCAGGCCAGCCAGAAAGGCGCTGGCACCGTAGCCGACGATGTAAATTCTTTCCGCATTCAGGATCTGGCGTACCGCCTGATTACACAAATCGGGAGCCAGGCCGCGGCGGGTAGCTTCCAGATTGGCCATGTCTTCGTTGAGAGAGCTGGAAATGATTTCTGTGCTGGTGGCAGGGCGCTGGATTTCGCTGCGCAGATTATCGATAGGTGCCAGCATGGCTTCAAAGCCATACACCAGTTCAGCACGGAATTGCGGATAACCTTCAAAGCCCAGCGCCCTGGCAAAGCGATTTGCCGTGGCGACCGAGATGCCGACGGCATTTGCCAGCTCATCGATAGACATGGTGGCTGATCGAAATACATTCGACAGCACATAATCGGCTGCTTTTCTGTGCGCTTTTGACAAGTTCATATAGACCTTGCCTATGCGCGCATTAACAGTACCACCCAGGGATTGCGTATCAGGACGATTCATATCGGCTGGCTTTTCCGGTGAAATAGAAATGTAAATATAATTTCATCGATTTAAATTGTAAAGAAATGAATCGTGTCAAATCGATGAATGTCTCTCTCCGTACATATTTTGGATAATTTGGTCTATTTAGGAGATTTGTCAGAATAAACAAAATACATCAAATTTTGTTCTGAATTTACCTGAATTTACGCAAGCTAATGGTGGTGTAATTGAAAAGATTGTCGGCATTTATGAAAGCGAATTGAAATAGATTTGATTATTTACCAAGTGGTAAAAAATGCCCGCCGACAAATGCCCACAGACATGTAGGCATACAATTTTGTGGCGATCGTTTGCTGGAGATTGACTGTCAGCAAAATGGCTTAGCGGCTGGCTGCATCGATAATCCCACCACCCAGGCAAACATCACCATCATACAAAACTGCAGACTGGCCAGGGGTGACCGCCCATTGCGCTTGCGGGAAGTCCAGTTGAAAGCGCTCAGTGTCACCACTGAAATGACAGGCGACATCAGGCTGGCGGTAGCGCGTCTTGGCAGACAGGTCGCCAGCTTGCGGTGCTTCACCCGCCACCCAGCTGACTTGTCCCGCTTCCAGACCTGCAGACAAAAGCCAGGGATGATCATGGCCTTGCACTGCATACAGGGTGTTGGCTTCTACATCTTTTTTCGCCACATACCAGGCGTCGCTGCTGCCGTCGGCATTCTGGTGCGACTTGATACCGCCTATACCTATGCCTTTGCGCTGGCCCAGAGTATAAAAACTCAGGCCTACATGCTGGCCTATGATTTCACCTTCCGGCGTCTGGATATTGCCTGGCTTATACGACAGGTAACGGTTAAGGAATTCACGGAAAGGGCGTTCACCAATAAAGCAGATGCCAGTTGAATCCTTCTTCTTCGCATTCGGCAACTGCAATTGTTCGGCTATCTTGCGTACTTCTGTCTTCTGGATTTCACCGAGCGGGAACAGGGTGTTTGCCAGTTGTTTCTGGTTCAGCCTGTGCAGGAAGTAGCTCTGGTCCTTGCTGGCGTCCATTGCTTTCATCAACTGGAACTGGCCATTCATTTCACGCACGCGGGCATAGTGGCCGGTTGCAATGTAATCGGCACCCAGCTTCATGGCGTGGTCAAGGAAGGCCTTGAACTTGATTTCGGCATTGCACAGCACATCCGGGTTGGGTGTGCGGCCAGCCTGGTATTCACGCAGGAACTCGGCAAAGACTCGGTCCTTGTATTCGCTGGCAAAATTCACGGCTTCGATATCGACGCCGACGACGTCGGCAACGCTGACGGCATCTATCCAGTCTTCACGGGTGGAGCAGTATTCTGAATCATCGTCATCTTCCCAGTTTTTCATGTACAGGCCGATGACTTCATAGCCCTGTTCTTTCAGCAGCCATGCCGAGACGGATGAGTCAACGCCGCCTGACATGCCTATCACTACTTTTTTCTTGCTCATTTTTGCGGTTCCAAGTTTCCAAGTGCGCTTGGATGGGTAAACAACAGGGACAGCGGCGCGCGCTTGCCCTGCAAATAATCGTCTATGCATTGCATCACCAGAGGGCTGCGATGCCTGTCTTGTGCCGCCACGATCTCCTCGTAGCTCATCCACACGGTGCGCAAGATGCCGGTATCGAGGGCGCGGTCGTGTGCTGCGCCCAGTTCGCCGGTAAATGCGAAGCGCAGATAAGTGACTTCCTCACCGGTCTTCGGTGAAATGAAGCGCGACAGATATGTGCCTATCAATGCGGTCGGTGTGAAGTCGTGCGCGGTCTCTTCCAGCGTTTCACGGATGACGGCTTGTTGCAGGCTTTCATCGGGGTCCAGATGACCGGCGGGCTGGTTGATGCGCACGCCATCAATAGTTTCTTCTTCAATCATGAAAAACTGTTGGTCGCGCTCAATAATTGCGGCTACAGTGACGGATGGTTTCCAAATGGCAGACATGGCTTCTCTCGGTAAGTCCGACATTTTACTTTGCCGTCAAATTTTGTGTGGCAAACCAGCAAATTTGAAAGCGAATTAGCTAATGCGTAATTTATCTATATCTCCTTATTTTTACGCTTTCACCATATTTTGATTTTGCACCAGACTTGAATAGTTCCAGATTCGGCTTTCAAGTGACTGTTTTTAAAGGAAATAATTTAGTTTTATAGGCGTTCGTAGGGTACCCTGGGCATGATTCTTTAAAGAAATTTGCAGAAAACACAAAAAAGTGAACGGTTGTGCTAAAAAACATTTTGCGTGTAATATCGTTGTCGAATATCAAATGTAAGATTCGGGTAAGGATACTAGTGGCCCGCATCAGCAAAAAAATAATGGGATGATCAGAGCTTACCCTTGACCATTCCAGCACGAAATTGATACACCAATATTCATACTAAAAAGGGAGCAAATCTATGAAAATCGGCATACCCGCCGAGTCACGGCCGGGGGAGACGCGTGTAGCGGCAACCCCAGAAACCATCAAGAAATATGTTGCAGCCAAACACCAGGTGATCGTGCAGTCTGGTGCAGGCGTGGCTTCCAGTATTACTGACGAGGCTTACCAGGCTGCCGGTGCGGAAATTGGCACGCTTGCCGATGCACTGGGCGCTGAGCTGGTCTTGAAAGTACGTGCCCCCAATGCAGAAGAACGTGCCCTGATGAAATCAGGTACGGTGCTGGTCGGCATGCTCAATCCTTTTGACGCAGACAATATTGCGGCAATGGCCACACACGGCCTGTCCGCATTTGCACTCGAAGCTGCACCGCGCATTACCCGTGCGCAGTCGCTCGATGTCTTGTCTTCGCAAGCCAATATCGCCGGTTACAAGGCTGTCATGCTGGCCGCCAATACCTATCAACGTTTCATGCCCATGCTGATGACTGCGGCAGGCACGGTCAAGGCCGCACGCGTGTTGATCATGGGTGTGGGCGTGGCCGGTCTGCAAGCGATTGCCACGGCCAAGCGCCTGGGTGCAGTGATTGAAGCATCGGATGTACGCCCACCAGTCAAGGAACAGGTTGAATCCCTGGGCGCAAAATTCATCGACGTGCCTTATGAAACCGATGAAGAACGTGAGATCGCCAAAGGCGTAGGCGGCTATGCCCGCTCCATGCCAGCAGCGTGGATGGAAAGACAGGCAGCACTGGTGCATGAACGTGCCAAGCAGGCTGACATCATCATCACCACAGCCTTGATCCCTGGCCGCAAGGCCCCGATCCTGATCTCGGAAGAAACAGTAAAAGCCATGAAGCCAGGCTCAGTCATTGTCGATATGGCGGTGGAGCAGGGCGGCAATTGCCCCTTGTCTGAACTCAACAAGACGGTCACCAAATACGGTGTGCACATCATAGGCGAGCCTAACCTGGCAACCCTGGTGGCGGCTGATGCCTCGGCCCTGTATTCCCGTAATGTGCTGGATTTCCTCAAGCTCATCATCGACAAGGATGCTGCGCTGGCGATTAACCGTGAAGATGAAATTATCGCGGCCACACTGGTATGTTCGGCTGGCGAAGTTTTAAAGAAATAGAGTCAAGTTTTTAGTTACAAGTATCAGAAAGTAGAACGACCATGCAAAGAAATATGCTCCGCGCCAAAATTCATCGCGCAACTGTAACCCAGTGTGACCTGCACTACGAAGGATCGTGCGGTATAGATGAAGATCTGCTCGACGCTGCCAACATCATCGAAAACGAACAGATAGAGCTGTATAACGTCAACAACGGTGAACGCTTCTCCACTTATGCCATCAAGGGCAAACGTGGCAGCGGTGAAATTTCACTCAATGGCGCTGCAGCCCGCCGCGTACAACTGGGCGATTTGATGATTATCTGTACCTATGCGCCGATGACAGAAGAAGAAGCAAAAGCGTATAAACCGAATGTCGTTTTTGTGAATGGCAAGAATCAGATCACCAGTATTAAAGAGTATAAATAACCTGGCCGGGGCAGTATGCAAAGTCTTGCTTGCCCCTACCTATCTAGCGATTTGCATGTCTCAATCCAATTAAAGAGAGGACATCATGGAAGTTAGTCATACCCTTACCAACCTCATCATCTTCGTGCTGGCAATTTATGTCGGTTACCATGTGGTGTGGACAGTAACACCAGCCCTGCACACGCCTTTGATGGCGGTGACGAATGCTATTTCTGCCATCATCATCGTCGGTGCCATGCTGGCCGCCGGTTTGACCGAAGGCCTGCTGGCCCAGGTCATGGGCACTGCCGCCGTGGCACTGGCTGCAGTAAATGTATTCGGCGGTTTTCTGGTCACCCAGAGGATGCTGGAAATGTTCAGGAAAAAAGAGCCTAAGGCCGTTGCCCATGCTGACAAGGAGGGCAAATAATGAGCATGAATCTGGTAACGATGCTGTATCTGATCGCATCCGTTTGCTTTATCCAGGCCCTCAAAGGTTTGTCGCATCCTTCCACCGCACGTCGTGGTAACAGCTTTGGCATGATAGGCATGGCAATCGCAGTCGCGACCACCATTGCCCTGATCGTCAAGCTGAAAAACGAAAGCGCTGGTGCAGGTCTGGGCTATGGCCTGGTTGCCATTGGCGTCATCGTCGGTGGCGGCATAGGTGCAACTCTGGCCAAACGCGTAGAGATGACCAAGATGCCGGAACTGGTCGCAGCGATGCACTCTTTGATCGGTCTGGCAGCGGTGTGTATCGCCGTGGCCGTTGTGTCCGAACCCTGGGTATTCAATATCGTTGAAAGAGACCAGCCTATTCCCTTCGGTAACCGTCTGGAATTGTTTATCGGTACTTTTGTCGGTGCGATTACTTTCTCTGGTTCTGTCATCGCTTTTGGTAAATTGTCGGGCAAGTACAAATTCCGTTTGTTCCAGGGCGCACCCGTCAGCTTCAGTGGTCAGCATCAGTTGAACCTGGTATTGGCAATTGCCATGTTCGGTTGCGGTATTGCCTTCTGTGTCACGCAAAGCTGGATACCCTTCATCATCATGACGGCTTTGGCCTTCGTGCTGGGTGTACTCATCATCATCCCTATCGGTGGTGCTGATATGCCGGTGGTGGTGTCTATGTTGAACAGCTATTCTGGCTGGGCTGCTGCAGGTATCGGCTTTTCACTGAATAACTCCATGCTGATCATTGCCGGTTCGCTGGTGGGTTCTTCTGGTGCCATCCTGTCTTACATCATGTGCAAGGCGATGAATCGCTCTTTCTTCAATGTGCTTTTGGGTGGTTTTGGTGGCGAAGCGGTTACTGCCGCTACAGGTGGCCAGGCACAGCGTAACGTCAAGTCAGGCTCTGCTGATGACGTGGCTTTCTTGCTTGGTAATGCAGAAACTGTCATCATCGTTCCTGGTTATGGCCTGGCGGTTGCCCGTGCCCAGCATTCCCTGAAAGAGTTGACAGAAAAACTGACGCACAAAGGTATTACAGTCAAATACGCAATTCACCCTGTGGCGGGGCGCATGCCTGGCCACATGAATGTCTTGCTGGCAGAAGCTGAAGTACCTTATGACCAGGTATTCGAGATGGAAGACATCAACAACGAATTTGCTCAGGCTGATGTGGTACTGGTATTGGGTGCAAATGACGTGGTTAATCCTGCGGCAAAAGATCCTAAGTCTCCTATCGCTGGCATGCCTATCCTGGAAGCCTACAAAGCCAAGACCGTCATCGTCAACAAGCGCTCCATGGCTTCTGGCTATGCAGGCCTGGACAATGAATTGTTCTACATGGATAAAACCATGATGGTGTTTGGCGATGCCAAGAAAGTCATTGAAGACATGGTGAAGGCTGTTGAGTAATTAGCTGAACCAAGCTGAGTCATATAAAAATGCCCGGGAGCGATATTCGCTCCCGGGCATTTTGTTTTAGCCTGGATTACGTTTATCCGTCCTGCGATGACTTAGCTGATACAACAAAGGCAGCACCAGCAAGGTCAGCAGGGTGGATGACAGTATGCCGCCTATCACCACCGTCGCCAGTGGCCTTTGCACTTCAGCCCCTGTGCCTGTCGCCAGCGCCATGGGGATGAAACCCAGCGATGCTACCAGTGCCGTCATCAACACCGGGCGCAGGCGTGTCAATGCACCTTGCTGGATGGCATTGTCCAATGCCATGCCTTCTTCACGCAGGCTGCGTATATAGGCAATCATCACCAGGCCATTCAACACCGCAACGCCAGACAGGGCGATAAAGCCTACACCGGCTGAAATCGACAACGGTATATCACGCAACCACAGTGCGACGATGCCGCCAGTCAGGGCAAACGGTACGCCTGTGAATACCAGCAGGCCATCCCTGATATTGCCAAACATGGCGAACAGCAGCATGAAGACCAGCAGCAAGGCTGCGGGTACGACGATTTGCAGGCGTTGTGATGCAGACTGCAATTGCTCGAACGTGCCGCCCCAGGTGGTCCAGTAAGCCGTTGGGACTTTGACTTTTTGTGCCAGTTGTTCCTGTGCTTCTTTTACAAAAGAACCGATGTCGCGGCCACGCACATTGGCGGTGACCACGACACGGCGCTTGCCATCTTCACGGCTGATCTGGTTGGGGCCGGGTGCCATGTCTATGCTTGCCAGGTCCGCCAGGGTAATGAAACTGGCTGCTCCATTTTGTGCATTCGATACATTCGGCAAACGTATCGGCAGACGCCTGATGGCATCGATATCGCTGCGCACATTTTCTGGCAAGCGCACAACGATATCAAAACGGCGGTCACCCTGGAACAGGGTGCCAGATTCCTTGCCACCTATTGCTGCAGAAATCACGTCCTGCACATCGCTGATATTCAAACCCAGCCTGGCTGCTTTTTCGCGGTTGATGTTGATGCTCAACATCGGCAGGCCAGTGGTTTGTTCCAACTTGACATCGGCAGCACCGGGGATTTTTTCCAACACCCTGGCAATCTGCTCTCCAGTGCGGTTCATGATATCCATGTCGTCACCAAACACCTTGATTGCGACGTCACTGCGCACACCAGAAATCAGTTCATTGAAGCGCATTTGTATGGGCTGGGTAAATTCATAATTATTACCCGGCACTTTTTCCACGGCTTCCTGTATCGCTGCTAGCAGATCATCCTTGCTGCGCTTGGGATCTGGCCATTGCTCTTGTGGCTTGAGCATGATGAAGGTGTCAGCCACATTCGGTGGCATCGGGTCTGTCGCAATTTCTGCTGTACCCAGCTTGCCAAAGACTTTGTCAACTTCGGGGAAGGTGCGTATAACATGTTCGAGTTCTATCTGCATTTGCAATGCCTGGCTCAGGCTGGTGCCGGGTATGCGCATGGCATGCAGGGCGATATCGCCTTCATTCAGGCTGGGGACAAATTCACTGCCCATGCGGCTGGCCAGCAAGCCACTTAGTGCCAGTACCACCACAACGATGCTCAAGACCAGTGTCTTGCTTTGCAGTACAAAGTCCAGCATGGGTTGATATAGTTGTTTGGCCCATAGCATCAGGCGGTTTTCTTTCTCGCTGACGTGTTCACCGATGAACAGGGCGACTGCCGCAGGGATGAAAGTCATCGACAAGACCATCGCGGCAATCAGGGCAGCAACCACAGTAAATGCCATGGGGTGGAACATTTTACCTTCTACACCGGTCAGCGCAAAGATAGGCAGGTAGACCACCATGATGATTAACTGGCCAAACAGCAAGGGGCGGCGGGCTTCTCTGGCTGCAGCGAAAACTTCCTGCAGGCGTTCACTGCGGTTCAGGGTACGTCCGGCGGTGGCTTGTGCATGAGCCAGCCTGCGCACGCAATTCTCGACGATGACCACGGCACCATCGATGATGATGCCAAAATCCAGCGCACCGAGACTCATGAGATTGGCACTGACCTTGTTGCCCACCATGCCGGTAAAAGTGAACAGCATCGCCAGCGGTATCACCATGGCGGTGATGATGGCTGCACGGATATTCCCCAAAAACAAAAAGAGGATGGCAATCACCAGCACGGCGCCTTCCAGCAGATTTTTCTTTACCGTATTGATGGCCTTGTCGACCAGCACGGTACGGTCATACACTGTGCTGGCAACGATGCCGGGCGGCAGGCTGCGGTTGATCTCAGCCAGTTTTTTTGCCACGTCCTGCGATACCTTGCGGCTGTTTTCACCTATCAGCATGAACACCGTTCCGAGCACGACTTCACGGCCATTTTCAGTGGCTGCACCCGTGCGCAATTCACGGCCTATGCTGACTTCGGCAATATCGTTGATGCGGACAGGAATATTTTTCTGGCTGCTGACAACAACATTGCGTATGTCATCCATGGAAGCCAGTTGCCCCGGTGCCCTGACCAGGTATTGTTCGCCACGTCTTTCTATATAACCCGCGCCGACATTGCCATTATTTTTTTCCAGTGAGGTGACGACATCTTGCCAGCTCAAGCCATGTGCCACCAGTTTTTCTGGCGATGGTGCAACCAGGAATTCCTTGGCATAGCCGCCTATGGTATTGATCTCGGTCACGCCCGTAACATTGCGCAGTTGTGGCTTGACTATCCAGTCCTGTATTTCACGCAGATCGGTGGCGGTGTAAGGCTGGCCGTCGGCCTTGAGTGCACCTTCCTTGCTCTCGACTGTCCACATGACGATCTCGCCAAGGCCGGTGGAGATAGGTCCCATGCCGGGTTCTATGCCTGCTGGCAGCTTGCCCTTGGCTTCCTGTATGCGTTCATTGACGAGTTGGCGGGCAAAGTAAATATCGGTGCCATCCTTGAAGATGATGGTCACTTGCGACAAACCATAGCGTGACAGTGAACGGGTCTGTTGCAGGTTAGGCAGGCCAGCCATCACGGTTTCTATGGGAAAGCTGATGCGTTGCTCAGCCTCCAGTGGTGAGTAGCCGGGGGCAGCGGTATTGACCTGCACCTGGACATTGGTAATGTCAGGCACAGCATCAATCGGCAGGCGCTGGTAACTGAAAATGCCCAGTGCTGCCAGCGCCAGCGTCAGCATGATGACCAGCCAGCGCTGCGCTATGGAGAATTGTATGATTTTTTCAAACATGATGTGTTTTCCTCATGCTCTTAGTGTTCATGACTGGCGGCAGCTTTGCCCAGCTCAGCCTTGATCAGGAAACTGTTTTTTGCGACATAGGCTGTACCGGCCTGCAAGCCCTTGCGTATTTCTGTGTATTTGCCGTCGCTACGGCCCAGTTCCACGGGTCTGGCTTCCAGCTGGTCACCATAGCTGGCAAACACCGTGGCTTGCTCGTCTATGATTTGTATGGCTTCATTGACGATCGCAACCGGCACCTCCACTTCTGCTGACAGCAGGGCCACATTCACCGTCAGGCCGGGATACCATACACCCTCGGTATTTGGCAGCAGCAAGCGTGCCTTGGCCGTGCGGGTTTGTTCCCCCATGACGGCACCCACATAGCTGAGCTTGCCTTCTGCCGTTGCATCAAAGGCATTGGCGCTGACCTTGGCGCTCTGGCCTGTCCTGACATTGTTGAGGTCTTTTGCTGGTATCGCGATTTCTACCCAGACACTGCTGAGATCAGCCACCGTAAAAATAGCTGTATCATCTTTGAGTGACTGGCCCATGCTGATATGCTTTTCGGTCACTGTGCCTGCGATGGGTGAACGGATTTCATAGCGGTTCAGATTACCCTTTGTAGCCATACCTGCACCCAGGGACGCCAGTTTTTGCTGCGCACTTTGCAGGGTGATGTCGGCTTCCTGCATGGTATTGCGGGCATGCAGGTAATCCTGCTCGGCAGAGATTTTTTCTTCCCAGAGTTTTTTCTCGCGTTCAAAATTACTGCGTGCCAGTGCATGGCGTTTTTGTGTTGCCAGCACTTCTGTACGCAAGTCCACCAGTGCCTCGCTGGATATCACGGCCAGAAGTTGTCCTTTGCTGACCTTGTCACCAGCATTGACAGTCACGCTTTCCACCATGCCTGCGAGACGCGGCACGATTTGCAGCATGCGGTCTTCGTTCAGGCGTACCTCACCCAGTAAATTCAAATTGCTTTGCAGTTTCACTGCGCCTGCAATTTCTGTCTCCACGCTATTTTGCTTGCGCTTCAGGGCATTCATGCTGACGCGACCCTCTATCTGTTCATAATTGAACTGATAGCTTTTGCCCGCATGCTGGGCAGTGACGCTGGCTTTGAAGGAATGCGGTTCTTCGACTATCGCATCGCTTTTCAGATAATTTTTTTCTTCACTGAACTTGAAGTTTTGTACTGCCCCGCCCAGACGCTCCAGACTGACGGTGACGTTATTGGCTGCAGGTGGCAGCGGCTTGCCATCCTGGTAGGTATACAGGCGAAATTCTGGTGCCGTGTTTTGCTCGAAGATAGTCACTTCCAGCGCATAGCCATCCTTGCTGAACAGCTTGCCGCCATGCGGGCCTTTGGTGGCAGCTTCGGCTTCACTGGCTTCGTCATGATGTTCTTTGTCGGCATGTTCAGCCTGCTCTGCATGGCTGCCATGCTCATCGTTTTTTTTCGTTTTGCCTGTGCTCAGTATCAGCGCAGCCAATATTGCGCCTATGAGGATAACGATGACGACTGGTACAGCAGTTTTTTTATTGATATTCAGTTTCATACAAAATCCTAAAATGAAGAGGTGGCGGTGAACAGGCTGAATTCACTGTCACCTATGTAAGCCTCGATATCTGCAGCGGCGCGCTGGGCTTCTGACAGGCTGCGCAAGTATTGCGCCCTGGCTTGCAGCAATGAGCGCTGGGCATCCAGCACGTCCATGAAATTGAACTTGCCGTATTCAAAGCCCTTGATGGCAAGCTCATATGCTTGCTGCGCGCCGGGCAGCAGGTCCTTCTTCAGCATCTCAGCTTCCTCCCTGGCCAGGCTCAGGCGTTGATGGGCTTGCAGTACCTCGCCGTGCAGGCGGTTTTCTGTGGCTGTTAATTCATCCCTGGCTTTGTCTGCTCGGCTCAGGGCTTCCTGCAAATTGCCCTGGTTGCGGTCAAACAGGTTCAGCGGGATGCTGATGCCGACTATGGCCTGGTTGCGGCCCGTTTGCAGTTCACGCTTGTTGCCTATGCTTAAAGTCAGGTCCGGTATTTGCCTGCTTTTTTCCAGTGCAGACATGGCCAGTCGTTTGTCCACTTCCAGTTGTGCGCGTTGCATCAATGGCGAGCGTGCCAGGGCTTGCGTCAATTTTTGCAAGTCGGGCAAGGCAGGCAGGGTATGGAATTCAGCCTGCAGTTGCAGCTCAACAGCCAGTTTGCTACCCATGGCTGTTGCCAGACCTTGCCTGGCCATCAGCAATTCGCTATTGGCTTGCGCAAGCTCTACACGCACCCCAGATTCTGCGATGCCTGCCCTGGTGGCTTCCAGTGGCGGGATTTTGCCGAGGCTGACCTGGCGGCTGGCAGCATGGCTGGCCCGCTGTGCCAGTTCAAGTGAAACTGTCGCCAGACGCTGGCGTTCTTGTGAAATCAGCACAGCAAAGAAATGTGTGGTGACTGCCGCCCTGATTTCTGCGGATTTGATCGCCAGTTCATTCAAGGCAGCGCTGCGACTACGCTCGGCGACGCTGATTCGTGCGCTGCGTTTGCCGCCCAGTTCCAGAGGCTGATTGATTTGTATAGTGGTGCTGCGGCTGTCTTGCCTGGCATCTTCCATAAGGACAGACAGTTCCGGGTTGGGCATGACACCAGCCTGGCGCAAAGCGCCGTCACTGGCTTGCACTTCATGCCTGACTGCAGCGATGTCAGGATTGTTGGCAAGCGCCTGTGCTATTGCTGTAGTCAGGGTGATCACGCCAGCGTTGGCAGAGGACGATGGGTTTTGTGCCTGTGCTGATGCTGGAAGCAGCGTTGGGCACAGTAGTACAGCCACTACCGCGAGTGGCAAGAATAATTTTTGCATGGCATTCTCCTGAAAAAACGAAAAGGAAGAATCCAGCAAGTAGCTGTCAAATTTCTAGCTTTGGAAATGCCTTATACGGCACGCAAGAAAATACGTGACGAAACACAACAGCAAAGAAATGAATGTAGACAGATGCCTCGCCGGACTTAGGCGAAAGCCATCCATTTGGGACGTTCAGGTTGCGCCAGAAAAGGCGCAGGAGTCTGCAGTGATGCTGCAGTGAGTTGGTAAGTCATCAACGCTGATTTTGTCAGCGGCAGATTGGATGAATGCGCACCCAGTGGACTATGTGCGCACGACGCGCAATCTGGGTGGGACGCTGCTTTTTTTGCCGCTGATTTGTCTGCATGTGTTTCGCCATCTTGCGCTTCATGCTCATGCGGGTGATGCCCAAAGTGTTGCGAAGTCTTGTCCGTCTCATGCATGCAATACGCACTCGCCACCGACCAGCTTAACTGGAGAGTGAAAGCGACTATGATCATGAGGATGAACTTTTTAAGCATGATGCGAATTATAAACCCTAAAGTACATTGTCATTATTTTAGACGACGGACTAAGCGCAAGCCATTGAAGATGACTAGCAGGCTCGCACCCATATCAGCAAATACTGCCATCCACAAAGTCGCCACACCCATCACTGCCATGACCAGGAAGGCCAGCTTGATACCCAGTGCCAGCGCGATATTCTGTTTCAGTATGGCGGCAGTCCGTTGGCTCAGGCGAATGAATTGCGGGATCTTGCGCAAGTCATCATCCATCAGGGCGACGTCTGCAGTTTCCAGGGCTGTATCGGTACCTGCTGCACCCATGGCAAAGCCTATGCTGGATTTTGCCAGCGCTGGCGCGTCATTGATGCCGTCGCCGACCATGCCGACTGTGCCGTGATTCGCAAGTTCGTCGTTGATGGCGGCGAGTTTGTCTTCAGGCAGCAGATTGCCACGTGCGTCATCAATGC
This sequence comes from Undibacterium sp. Ji83W, assembly GCF_049340385.1. Classification (NCBI taxonomy): domain Bacteria; kingdom Pseudomonadati; phylum Pseudomonadota; class Betaproteobacteria; order Burkholderiales; family Oxalobacteraceae; genus Undibacterium; species Undibacterium sp. Ji83W. The sequence goes on from NZ_JBMPOZ010000005.1 coordinate 181,701, forward strand.
CCGCATTTTTTGCGATGGCTTTTGCAGTCATTTCATTATCGCCAGTCAGCATGACAGTGCGTATGCCCAGCGCATGCAATTCTGCAATTGCCTGGCGGCTGCTTTCACGCATAGTGTCTGCCACGGCGATTACCGCCAAGGCCTTTTCTTCATCGGCAATGATCACGGCTGTCTTGCCTTCCGCTTCCAGCGCAAACAGTGCCGCCTCGGTAGTCGGACTGCAAATCTTGAGTTCTTCTATCAGACGGTGATTGCCGAGGTAATACCATTTACCCGCTATCTGGCCTTTGACGCCACGGCCTGCAATCGCCTCAAAATTAACAACCTCCAATGCGCTGCTGCCTTGATTTGCTGAATAGGCAGTCACTGCACCTGATACCGGATGATCAGAGCGATCAGCCAGGCTGGCTGCGAGTTGCAATGCCGTGGCCTGGTCACCGTCAAGCAATTTGACATCAGTGACAACAGGTTTTCCCTGGGTGATGGTGCCGGTTTTGTCCAGTGCCAGTGACTTCAGCTTACGGCCTTCTTCCAGATATACGCCACCCTTGATAAGTATGCCCGCCTTGGCCGCAGCCGCCAGCCCGCTGACTACAGTCACCGGGGTAGAGACCACCAGCGCACATGGGCAGGCAATCACCAGCAAGACCAGCGCCTTGTATATCCAGACCATCCATGGCAGCCCCAGCAACAGCGGAGGGATGAACATGACGCCCAGTGCCAGGACAAACACGATGGGTGTATATACCTTGGCAAAGCTGTCAACAAAACGTTGTGTCGGCGCACGGCTGCCTTGCGCCTCTTCCACCGCATGGATGATGCGTGACAGGGTGGAGTCAGTTTGTGCAGCAGTGACACGGTATTCAAAAGAACCGGTTTCATTGATGGTGCCGGCAAACAGCTTGTCACCGATTGTCTTGGCAACCGGTATGCTCTCGCCCGTGATGGGGGCCTGGTTGACTGAGGATTGGCCCTTGCTGAGTTCACCATCCAGCGGGATGCGTTCACCCGGAGCAACTCTTACCGTAGCGCCTATGGCGATAGTTTTGGCCGCAATATCCTGCCAGCTACCATCTGCCTGCAAGACGCTGGCAGTTTCTGGCGTCATTGCCATCAGGCCGCGTATGGCATTACGGGCGCGGTCCAGCGACATTGCTTCTATGGCTTCTGACAGACTGAACAAGACCATGACCATGGCAGCCTCTGGCCATTGTCCTATGATCAGCGCACCGGTGACGGCGATCGTCATCAGGGCATTGATGTTCAGGTTCAGGTTCTTCAGTGCTATCCAGCCTTTTTTATAGGTGCTGGTGCCGCTCAGCAGTATCGCCATCGCAGACAAGAGCATGACGGGCCAGGCTTTTTCTGCGCCGCTGATATAGGCATAGGTTTCGGCGAGTACCGCAGCTACGCCGGCAGCTCCCAGCAACCACCATTTGTGCGTAAGGTTTGTTGGTGTGATGGCGGCTGCATCCTCATTGTTTTTGCCATCTTCGCTTAACAGCACGGCTTGCATGCCTATGGAAGTCAGGACAGCCTGTATCTTTGCCTGGTCTTCCATCGTATGGCTGACCGTCAGTTTGCGTTGCATGAGATTGAAATCAAGCTGGGCTATGCCGGGCATGGGGCTTAGCTTATTGCGTATCAAGCCTTCTTCTGTCGGGCAATCCATATTTTCTATGGAATACACCACGGTCGATGTACCGGCAGGCGCTGCTATAGGCTTTTCATTCTCCGGCGCCACTTTGACGTCACCGTGATCACAACAGCTATGCGCATGCTTGTGCGCTGGTTCATGCTTATGTTCATGACCATGTTCATGAGTGTGCCCATGATGATGTCCATGGTCGTGCCCTGAATGATCGTGTTGATGCTGATGCGCCATGCTGACTCCGGAAAAGAGGTATAGTGAGTATTAGACACCCTGTAGCAGGTATAGAGTCAAGCACTGATATGGAAATATGGACTTACGCAAAACCGCCCCAGCTGCGTTGCAGCTCCTAGCCGTACTAAAGTACTGTCTTCGTCGCTGACGCCTTGCTGGGACAATTTTGCGTAAATCTTTGTAATATTAAAATGATTGAGGTACACAAATGGAATTGAAAATTGGCGAATTGGCAAAACGCTCCGGCTGTCTGGTAGAAACCATACGCTACTATGAAAAAGAAGGCTTGCTGCCACAGGCAAGCCGCTCACAGGGTAATTTCCGACTGTATGGCGAAATGCATGCAGAGCGCCTGCAATTCATACGGCATTGCCGTTCTCTGGATATGACGCTGGATGAAATACGCCAGCTATTGCAGTTCCGCGATGCGCCTGAGGACAATTGTTCAGAAGTAAATGCCTTGCTCGACAAGCATATAGAACATGTTGCACACCGCATCAGGGAATTGAAGGGACTGGAGTTGCAGTTAAAGTCCCTGCGCAAGCTATGCACCAGTGCGCAGGCAACAAAGGATTGCGGTATTTTGCAAAACCTGGGTACGGCGGAAGAACATCCGGTGCGTAATCTGGGTAGCCACGGTAGCGGCTGTCATTGATGGTGAGTGATATTTGCCGGAAAAATATATGAAATATCATGTCATGAATAAAGGCGTTATTTACGCATTGCTGGCAGCCGCCTTGTTTGGCGTCAGCACACCATTCGCCAAAACCATGGTGGCGGATATTGCCCCAGTCATGCTGGCGGGTGTCTTGTATCTGGGCAGTGGTCTGGGTTTGCTGCTGATTTTTATTTTGCGCGCCGCCATTTTTCATCACAGGCAGGATCAATGTGTGCCACTCACCCGGCCAGATTTGCCCTGGCTTGCCGCTGCCATTCTTACCGGCGGTATAGCAGGGCCAGTATTGCTGATGGTAGGTTTGACGCTGACTCCAGCTTCCACGACGTCGCTGTTGCTGAATATGGAAGGCGTGTTGACAGCAATGCTGGCCTGGTTTGTTTTCAAAGAAAATTTTGACCGGCGCATCTTTCTGGGCATGCTGCTGATCGTGGTGGCAGGTGTGCTTTTATCCTGGGAACAAGCGCCCGTATTGGGAGTACCCTGGGGGGCTCTGGCCATCATGGCGGCCTGCCTGTGCTGGGCCATTGACAATAATCTGACCCGCAAGGTGGCAGCCAGTGATGCCTTGCAAATTGCTGGCATCAAGGGTTTGGTTGCCGGTACTGTCAATCTCAGTATTGCCTTGTTCTACGGGTATCAACTGCCCCAGGCTCATACTTTGTTGTCGGTTGGCATGATCGGGTTTTCTGGCTACGGCCTTAGCCTGGTCATGTTTGTATTGGCGCTGCGGCATTTGGGGGCGGCACGTACCGGGGCGTATTTTTCGTCGGCGCCCTTTGTCGGCACAGCCATGTCTTTACTCTTGTTGAGTGAACAGCCTGGCAGCATGTTCTGGCTGGCAGCGGTTTTGATGGTGGCGGGTATCTGGCTGCATCTGAGCGAAAATCATGAGCACGAACATGAGCACGAAGCCTTGCTGCATGTGCATGAACATACGCATGACCTGCACCACCAGCATGAACATGATACTGGCTGGGATGGCACCGAACCGCATGTGCATCAGCACCAGCACCATCCAGTAAGGCACAAACATCCGCATTACCCGGATATGCATCATCAGCACGTACACTGATGACGCATATTCTTTCTGGTATTACATCCTGACCAGCGTTGATTTGCCAAACAGGCTTTCGATCAAATCAACTGCCAGCACGGCAGTCTGGTTGCGTACATCCAGTGCCGGGTTCAGTTCTACTACATCCAGCGATGCCATCAGGCCGGTGTCGGCAATCATTTCCATGCACAACTGTGCTTCGCGGTAGCTGGGGCCGCCTAGCACTGCCGTGCCTACGCCAGGAGCGATGCCTGGGTCCAGGCAGTCGAGGTCAAAGCTCACATGCAGATGGGTATTGCTGTCGAGATTCGCCAGTACGGAAGACATGACATTGCGCATGCCATATTCATCGATGTAGCGCATGTCGAAAACCTGCATACCCATTTCATGAATGAACTTGCGTTCACCATCATCGACACTGCGTATGCCTATCAGGCGTATGTCGGTAGGTTGTATGGCTGGCGTCTGGCCGCTATAGTTGATCAGCTCCTTGGGGCCATGACCCATGAGGCAGGCGACAGGCATGCCATGGATATTGCCGGTAGGGCTGATGGTCGAAAGATTGCTGTCGGCATGGGCATCAAACCACAAGACACGCAATTTCTTGCCAACACGGCGGCAGTGGGCTGCCACCGCGCTGATGGAACCTATCGCCAGGCAATGATCACCACCGAGCATCATGGGCATGTGGCCATCTTGCAAGGCCTTGTCGACGGCGTCATACACGGCCTGGTTCCAGTCTATCGCCTCTTTCAAGTGGCGTAGACCATTCACTGGTTGTTCCCAGGGATTGGCCGGACCATGCAAATTGCCAAGGTCGATGACTTTCAGGCCGCGTGCCGTCAAAGCCTCGTTCAGGCCCGCCACACGTAATGCGTCGGGCCCCATGCCCGCGCCTCTGACGCTTGCGCCTACATCGGTAGGCGCTCCAATTAAGGAAATGGTTTTCATTCGTTTCTAGTGTAATGCCTGGGTCAACATTGACTTCAAGCGTTTATTGGTACTGCACATTCTGTATTGCTACGGGCAGGGCTGGCAACATTGCTGCTTGTTGCTGCCATCCCCATACCAAACAGGTCTTTCGGGTTCATCATTTCAGGGATCAGATCCAGTACCGGTGAGTTGGCCTGCATGACATATTTTTCCAGGTAACGCATGGCAGAAAAATCTTCCAGCGCAAATCCTACAGAATCAAATACCGTGACTTGCTCTGCATTGCTGCGACCTGTGGCATTACCTGCCAGGATAGTCCACAACTCAGTCACTTTGAAGTCCGCCGGCATTTGCTGCAATTCACCTTCTATGCGCGATTGCGGTTCATATTCCACCACCACATGCGCGTTATTCAAAATATCCGCATGCAATTCTGTCTTGCCTGGGCAATCGCCACCTACGCCATTGATATGCATGCCGGGTTCTATCATGTCCGGGGTCAGTATGATGGCATTGGTTTTGTCTGCTGTCACTGTGGTCACGATATCCGCGCCCTTGACTGCCTCGGCAGTTGAACTGGCACGTATCACGCGTAATTCTGGATACATACGCAAATTATGAATTAATTTGTCGGTTGCTGCAGGGTCTATGTCATATACGCGCAACTCTTTGATGCCCAGCATGGCATGAAAAGCCACTGCCTGGAATTCACTTTGCGCACCATTGCCTATCAGGGCCATGACGCGGCTGTCTGGCCTGGCCATGTAAGTCGCTGCCAGAGCAGAGGTGGCAGCAGTGCGTATGGCAGTTGTCAGTGTCAGTTCTGACAGCAGGCGAGGGTAGCCGGTATTTACATCCGCCAGCACGCCAAATGCAGTTACCGTCAGCAAACCAGCCTGGGTGTTCTTGGGGTGTCCATTGACGTATTTGAATGAGTATTGGCTACCGTCAGAGATGGGCATCAGTTCTATGACACCCACGTCTGAGTGATTGGCTACACGTGCAGACTTGTCGAATGACTGCCAGCGCAAATAATCCTCCTTGATCATGCTAGCCAGACGCGCAATGGCATCTTCCAGCCTGGTCTTCTTCAAGTGGTTTTGCATTTCTTTCGTGCCGATGAAGGTCACCATGTTGTTCTCCGTGTTTACCGTATTTACAGTATTTATATATAGGGACTTGCGGGAACACATTTCAGAGGCTATTGCGAAATCACCCTGGTTTTCCTGATGTTGCGAGACTTCCATTCACTCTTTCAAATAAGAGTGAGGTTTTTGAAAATCCACCAGACCCATTTCGCATCAGGCTCTTGCGCACCTGTTGTGCTATGTATTCTGTTTACCATTGTAGCCAGCCGGGCAAAGAATTAGATTGCTAAATAAGATGTAAATTTCATGTAAATAGAAATTAAATTTCATTTATTGATAATTAATGTGTTTTAATTTCTCATTTATGGAAAATGACAAAATATCCTGAAATTCGGGATGTGATCGGGAGGCGAAAATGGATGTGTATGACCGCAGTATCTTGCGTCACTTGCAACAAGATGGACGCATGAGTAATTTAAGCCTGGCTGAGCGCATACATTTGTCCGCGCCACAGACCCTGCGCAGGGTCAGGACTCTCGAAGAAAAAGGGGTAATACGTGCCTATGTCGCGCAGGTTGCCCCTGAGGCGCTGGGCCTGGGCGTGATGGCATTTGTGAACCTGTCACTGGACCGCGAACAGTTTCGCAATGTGCGCGAGGTAGAACGGCAATTGAAGGCCTTCCCTGAAATCATAGAATGCCACACCATCTCCGGTGACTTTGATTACATCCTCAAGGTGGTTGCCAGTGATTTGAAAAGTCTTTCGCAATTCCTGACCGATACCCTGATGCAGGTGCCGGGTGTTGCCTCTCTGCGGTCGATGATTTGCATGGAAGAAATCAAACCCGTCAGCGGCTTGCCGATAGACTAATTTATCTTTGCTTGCGCAGATTACGATAACGTTCTGCCCTGCTGGCGATAGTCGAAATCAGCTTTTCCGGGTCTATGGGTTTACTGAGAAAATCATCTGCGCCGGTTTCTATGGCGTTCATCTCTTTTTGTATGTCACTGGATAAAAAGACGATGGGTACATCCAGATAGCGATTATTTTGCCTGATGATTTGCGCCATTTCCAGGCCATTGCAGACTGGCATGTTCAAATCTGTCAGCACCAGCTCAGGTTTGAATTTTTTCAGGGAATCAAGAATTTCACTGGGGTCATTGATGGATCTCACATGCATGCCAGCGCTGCTCAGTATGGCATCGAAATAGGCGGCCAGCATTTCATCATCATCGACCACCAGTATGCGATAGGCCAGCACTTCATTCTTGGCGATTTTTTCATCTATCTTGGCGCTCAGTGCTTCGACATCCAGAGGTTTGAGAAAGTAGCCTGCAGCACCTTCCCTGACAGCGGCCAGCCGCTGCGTGAAATCATCTATCGCCGAAATGTAAATGATGGGGAAGTTGCTGATGACCCGGTTGCCCATTTTCTTTCTCGCCGCCATTCCTGCCGGGCTATCCACGTCTATGATCAGCGCCTGCGGTATCCTCACCATGATGGCAGATTGCAATTCATCTGCTTCGTCAAAGCAGATGACTTCATGATGATACATTTCCAGAGTTGCGGCCAATTGCTGGCCTGCATCGTTATCAGAGAAGTACAAATACACCAGGCTGCGATAATCTGGATTGTTCAACTCTTCGAAACTTTCTTCACTGCTGATTGTGGCAGACTCAGGGAGGTCGTTATTCATGATAGTGGCTACTTGATTCCGGTGGAAAGAGCAATCGTCATTTGTCCGTGCAGGTCAGACTGGTGTTTTCATAAGCGGGCGATATCGCCCCATAAATGACGCATGGTAAATTTGACTGATACCTGGTCGCGGTGCAAGACTTCGCGTATCGCCATCAGGGGTTTTTGCGTGTCGCGCCTGAGTGGCATGGATAACGGTGTGCCGCGTGGCCCCAGAAGGGCGTGTACATAAGGTGTGGTTGTGGTCTCCCCTTTGCCCGTCACCACGGCAATTTCGCCACTTTCCAGCCTGACGAAAGTACCTATGGGGTAGGTGCCCAGTTCCTTGATAAAAACCGTGACCAGCATGGGGTCGATCTTGGATTTACCCTCTACCAGAATATCGCGCAATGCCGCATTCGGCAGCATGGATTTGCGGTAACTGCGTGCACATACGCGTGCGCAGTAACGGTCGGCGAGGGAAATGATCTTGGCATTTTGCGGGATGTCCGCGCTGGTTTTTTTGGCCGGGTAACCACTGCCGTCTTCACTCTCATGGTGATGCAAAACCCAGGATAGCCAGTCTTCGTTGTTGATGCCTGCGGCACGCAGCATGGCGACGCCAGCTTCAGGATGTTGCGAAATCAATTCCTGTTCTGCCGCATTCAGTGTTTCGCTTTTCTCTTGCAGTTTCTCTTGCTGCCTCAGCATGGCGACATTCATGGTCAGTGCGGCAGCGGCCAGCAAGAGCATTTCGTCTGCAGGTTTTTTGAGTGTACGGGCAATCAGCAGGGACACTACTGCAGTATCGACAGAATGCCGGGGGCCATAGTTGTCGTCCTGATTCAGCAAGATGCAACCCAGCGCCACATCGGGTGCCATGAAGACTGCTGCGCCCATTTTTTTTGCCAGGGAGATAATCTGCGCTTGTACATCGGCTTCGGTATTCAGGTTATAAACCAGCCTGCGCAATTCCGTGCGCACTGCATTGATGGTGCGTACGACCGACGGGGCTTCACTGGCTTTTTCTGCAGGTTTGCCATCGCTACGCAAGCCACCCTCTGATTTGCCGGTATCTGCGAACAAGCCACGTTCTATCAGAGCAGATACCTGACCGGCATGGGTGACAATAAAGCCTTTGCGTAATAACAGGCTGCCATCGCTGCCATAGACATCCCAGGGCAAAGCCTGGCCTATGACGATGTCAGACATCCCTATACGTCTGGTTGACATGCACACCTCGGACGGTGAATGATGCTGGGGATTAAGCTTGCAGAAGTGCCCTATACATACAATTATCCTAGCAGAAATCTTTGTCCGTACTTGTTATCAAATGTCAAGATTGGATGAATCCGTTGCAGCCTTGCACTTGTGCACTGCACAGCAATTTCTTGACAACTGAACGGATATTGATGGAATGTCTGTATCTTGCTTGTGTCTTGCCAGTGTTTTGCCTGTACCTTGTTTATACCCTGCTTATGCCCTGCTTACACCGTACGTTTAGCACCAGCCAGGGCGCAGCCGAAAAATATAAACGTGGCTGCTCCGATTTTATTCATGTAAGAACCACCTTTTTCAGATGTGAGCCAGGTCTTGGCGCGCCCTGCAAAAATCGCATAGCTGCTATGGATGATGACAATCAGGCCACTGTAAGTCATGACCAGTACGGCAAACTGCAATCCATAACTCATGGCCGGGTCTATGAATTGCGGGAATATCGACAGGAAGAAAAAAATCGCTTTGGGATTGGTCATTTGCAAAGACAGACCTTCCAGAAAGCGTTTCTTGAAACTCGCTTCATGGGCATTGCCTTCGGTAAAACGGAAAGCAGGTGCGCGCCAGAGTTTGATACCCAGAAAAATCAGGTAAGCCGCACCGAGTAGTTTGAGGATAGTAAATGCAGTAGCAGAAGCTGCCAGAATGACACCGACGCTGGTAGCAGAAATTGCTGCAACGATCAGTGCCCCAAAGGCAATACCCAGGATGCCACCAAAGGTGCCGCGCATGCCATAGCGCAAGGCATTTGTCAGTGTCATGACTACACCAGGGCCAGGGCTGAACACGGTAGCAGTCGCCATCAACAGGAATAGTGGATACAGTTTCATGGCAGTCGCCCCTTGTTATGTCATAGCGGAAATTGTACTCCTGAATATCCGTACAAAAGGAATACAGATTTGACCGACGGGGCAGTAACAGATGTGCTTGCTGGTACACCAATTGAAGTAAGGATTGCAGGAGTATTTTGCGTTGCGGACCAGAGAGGGCAGGGTGGGGCAGGATGAGGTAAGGGGTATGCAATTACTGTCCAGCATCATATTTCCCCTTACCAAGGGTACGACCAGGCCTAATTCACGCTTACAAAGATGGGGTTGGAATAAAACCATAAACTGGCGTAGTTACGGTCGTTGATCTGGTTGTGGCGCGTGGGATTGTCTGTAGTGGTGATTTTTGCATCAGCCAAAGGTTCGCCATTGTCTGTCAGATCTGCGACGTTGATGCCCAGATTGGTTCCACGCAAGCGCAGATACTGGTTTTTCTGCACGAGCATCTGGTACTTGATGACGTTGTAACCATCGGCATCTGTTTTCCAGTCGGCGCTGGTGAAGCGTTTCAAGACCTTGGTGCTGGGGTTGGTCGCCACATTGTAGGCGCTGGAATCCGGTGCTGCTTTACTGCCAACGTCGCCTACAATCAAATCCACATGATCCACTTTCGGTGCCTTGTTGCCGGATACGCCACTACCTGCCGGAAATTCATAGTTATTCCTGGCCGGGCTCTTGAAACGTATGGTGACTTCAACCGTGCTACCGTTTGCTACCTTCAGCTCTTGCCCCATGTTTTTGACATCGCCAGTGTTGCTGACATTGCTGACATTACTGACCGTGAATTCCATGGCATTGATGAGATCACCAAAGACGCTGAACATTCTTCCCGACTGCAGGCTCTTGATTAATTCGTTGACGCCAGCTTTCTTGTCGTTCATCCACACATAGTTTTTCGCATATTCGCCAGGGAAGTAACCACTGCTATTACCAGCATCATCGATTTTGAAATGCGAGTCAGAATCGGCAATATTCCAGATACGGCGACCCTCGCCAAGCAAGGCATCCCAGACACCACCGACCTGGGCCACGATGGCATCGACGCCGCCATAGACACGATTCGGCTTGTTGGCATCGGTATAGCTAGAGGTATAACCGCCACGATCAGGTTCCATCTGGTTACCGACCATGCCTTCTATCGAGAACATGATAGCGGGGGCCATGTCGTTCATGGCACGGAAATCGGCAATCGTGTATTTGCCTGGATTGCGTGAAGGGTGGTTGATGGTGATAAAACTGCTGTCAGGATAATTTTTCTTCAGCCACGATATGGCTTGCAAGGCATCTGCTGCCGTGCTGTTGAAACGCTGCGGATATTTTGTTTTCCATTTGTTGACATCCGCAGCATCAAACTTGCTGTCTTCCAGTGTCGTGAACAGGTATTGAAATTCCTTGGCCGCAGATGCGGACGACATCAATTTGCCATCTGTGACATCAAAAATACTGACACCCAGATGATCATGCGTGGGCATATCCCATTCAAAACCGGAGAAGATGGTTTTGTCTGTATAACGACCAGAAGCTTGCAAGGCCTTGATCCTGGGGATTTCATAAGATTCCATGCCATACGCAAAAGGCACGGGGTTCGTCAGCAGGGCACCGTTATTGTCATATTTCGAAGAGCGCAGGTGATTGGTGATGGCAGTCCAGTCCAGGCCATAGCTGGTAAATGCTTTGTCCAGTACCGTATCCAGTGTTTGCGTCGTGCGGGCATCGTCTGATTGTATGGTGTGTACATGCAAGTCGCCGGTGGTCCATCCAGCCTGTGAAGTGGCGGGCAGATTCGGGTTTTGTGCTTGCGTGGGATTATCAGACGAGCTACCGCAGCCATGCAGTAAAAAGACTGCAGAAGGAACAACACAAGAAATAGCAATTAAACTCAAAAAACGGGGGCGCATGGGAAAATCCTTTTCTCTGATGCATGGAAATTTTCATATACAGGTAGTTAAATATATTTTCTGTATATGAGTGCATTGTAGGAATTGACTGTGACGTCATAATTACAATCGATTTCATGCAGGAGAAAGCATCGTTGGATATCGAATGCGTTTCTGTCGTCATTTGGGAGATACGAGCAGGATAGGTGCGTGATGAGCGAATTAATCCGTCATGCTGATGACAGGGACGGGAATTTATTTCAGGGCAGGATACTTGAACAGGCTGGATTTTATGCAGCCGGCAATGGGATACGAGTCGTGTTTGTCGGCGCAAGCCATCAGCAACGACTCGTCAAAGGTATGACTTAATGTGCCTTGGCGAAACGCAGGGCAAATTTTTTGAAATGGCGATAGCTGGCACCCAGGTCCTGCAGTGAGTCTATGGACTCACTAAGGGATGCGCCTTGCTCGCTGAAATTGCTTTTGAATTCTTCAAATGCAGCTTCCAGAACAGCAGCCAGTTGGTGATTGTACAAGCGTCCAAAATTCAGATGGCGTCTTTTGATGCGCATTTTCATGGTGTTTCCTTTCAGTTGAAGGGCGGATTATAGAGTAATCCTGATGAAGCTGGTATTTACTGTTTTCCTGGTTAAAAAATAAGGAGTCAGTAATTTACTTGATTCTTTGTTTCTCAAGCTTACGCGCCAGCGTGCGTCTGTGCATGCCTAGTCTGCGGGCCGTTTCGGAAATATTAAAGTCGGTTTCTGCCAAGACTTCGTGAATTCTTTCCCACTCCAGGTTCTTGATGGAAGTGGAGCGATTCGTGATTTCTACATCTGCCGTGCCAGCGATATGTCCAAAGGCGGCTTCAATATCATCGGTGTTGGAAGGTTTGGACAGATATTGGCAAGCCCCTAGTTTGACCGCTTCCACTGCAGTCGCAATACTGGCAAAACCAGTTAGTACCACGATCAGCATATCGGGATTATGCTGGTGTAAAAGCTGTACGCAGGCCAGGCCAGACGAGTGTCCATTCAACTTCAGGTCAACCACAGCGTAAGCGGGCGTATGATCTGATAATAATTTTTCAGCATCTTCCTTGCTGCTCGCGTGCAGGACGGTATAGCCGCGCCGCTCAAAAGAACGGCCCAGTGTACGGGCAAAAGCAGTATCGTCTTCGATAATGAGTAGCAGACGATTCTCTGGCATAGGGAAACAATTCCTGAAGTTAAAGCTGTATTTCGATGAGGCGGAGCAGAGCTGTTATTCAAGCTATTCCAGCTCTTGCGACATTGTAAAGTCTTTGCTGATCTTCTTGCCGGAAAAAATCTGCTTAATCAGAGCTTCCTAAAGCATGATCGCCGAAAGTGGCAGACTTAATTGTACGATGGCACCGCCATCTTCGCGGTTGGACGCGGTGAAATGACCACCCAGTTTGCGTGCTACATTGACGACAAAAAATAGTCCCAGTCCGCTGCCCGGGCGACCCTTGGTTGATTGATACGGTTCTCCTATACGCGACAAGATGGCTGGATCAAAGCCGGGTCCACGATCGACGACCGTAAATATCAATGCATTGCCCTCACGCCTGGTTTCCATGCTCAGCCAGTCTGGTGAAGCTTCCAGGGCATTATCGAGCACATTACAAACCATCTGCTTCAAAGCAGTATCAAAGACGATGGGAATATCTTCCTTGATCTGATTATCGAAGCCAAATGAGGCGATAGACCGGGTCGAGATAAATTCTTTGGTGAGATCATTCAAGAAAGTGTTGATCGTGGTTTTGACCGCAGATTCGCCACGCGCTTCTCCGGCAGACAGCAGGATGCCGCTGACGATGCTTTTACAGCGCTGCAATTGCGTTTCCATTTCACTGATTTCTTCCAGCAACTCGGGATTTTTCTTGAACTCTGGCATGCGTCGCCAGTCACCGAGGATGACGGACAGCGTTGCCAGTGGCGTACCCAATTCATGCGCTGCGCCAGAAGCCAGCAGACCCATGCGTACGATATGGTCTTCTTCCACTGCGCGCTGGTACAGATCAGCCAGTTGAACATCCCGCGCATGCAGGTTGCGGCCTATGCGGGTGATAAAGAAAACCAGCAGGGCAGCATTGAGCATGAAGCAAATAATGAAACCAGCTACATACAAGCGCGATAGCCCGCCGGTCTCGTTTGGTGGCAGAGGCAAGGGCTCAGAAAACAGCGATAACCCAGCCAGGCAGGCACTGGTGATGACGACGATGATCCAGGTTGACCAGGCTTCCAGCAAGACGGCACTTAAAATTACTTGCAGCAGATACAGAAAAGCAAAGGGGTTTGAGGTGCCTCCGCCAAAATACAATTGTGCCGTCAGGCTGAATACATCAATCAACAAGGCAAAAACCAGTTCGCCATTCGTCACATACACGCGCTCATGCCAGCGCAAATGGCTGGCAATGTTAAAGCCTATCAGGCAGATCAGCACAACCAGCATTTTGACCAAGGGCAACTGTATGCCAAAGCCAAACATGACGATCAAGATAGTTGATAACTGACCAAACACGGCAAGCCAGCGCAACTGAATAAGTTGCAACATATTCTTGTGACCTGCCGAGTTTTCGTAGGCTATCGCAATAGCAGACTGTTTTTCTGGTGTTTTGCTTGCAGTTTTGGCCACTATGCCTTGCCCGATACGATGAGAAAGTACTTTTTTTATCATGCTTGCCATGTCCCGTTATTGTGCTTTTTAGTGCATGCTAACAGATCAGGAGTTATATATTAAATTTGCAATTCCAGACTAACTTACGCTGTGTTTCCTGTACTGGTGGCGCTGACGTTTTTTCTATCCCTGACGACATACGCCCAGGCTGCTGCCGTCATGGCTGCCAGCAGGAACCAGACTACGGCATAAATTAAATGGTTGTTGTGGAAATGAATCACGGTCAAGCCCGCGACCGGATGGTTTGCTGAGGCTTCATTTTGCTGCGCACTGAGTTTATCGTTTGCCGGGTTTGCATCAGCATCGATAAAGAAAGGGGCGGGCCTGGTCAAGCCAGTTGCAGTCGCAATGGCATTCACATCGCGCGAATACCAGCGATTTCCGGCAGGATCATTTTCCCGCAAAAATCCTCCGCCCGGTTCAGTCATGCGCAATAGTCCACTGAGAAGAATGGTGTTGGTATCAGAAGAGTTAGCCTGCTCTTTTGTTGAAGATTTCCGATAAGTTGCGGCCATTTTTTCCGGGATAAAACCACGGTTGACCAGAACCGTAGCGTGATCTGCTGTCACCAGAGGTGTCATGACCCAAAAGCCGCCACCCAATTCCGTCGAGGCCAGGACCAGCACTGTTTTCTCATGCAGGAAAACGCCGCTCAACTGCACATGGCGATACTCATCTGCGCTTGCAGTTATGTTTGGCCATAAAGAAAATTCGGGAAGGGGTACTGGTGCTGCGTGCACCCGTTGCTCAACACGTGTGATCAGGTCAAGCTTCCATTGAAGCCTGATGATTTGCCAGGTGCCAAGTGAAATGAGGCCTGCAAAAACAGCAAACATGCAGGCTGTGAAGCCCAGCCTGAATAAATTGGAATGACGGGCAAGATGTTTTGACTGACCTGATTCTAAGCTCAGATCAGTCCTCTTGCCTGTCATTCCTTGACCAAGCTCATTCATTGCATGGATGGCATAGACTTCGTGCTGTCCGCTGCCGGACTGGATGCCGGACCAGGTGCCGATGCTGCCGGCATCGATTGTGCTTCTGGCTTTGACATGGGCATGGGCTCACCTTTAATCGATTCTGGCTTTGTCTCTGCTTCATGCATCATGGCGGGCATCATATTGTGATTCAGGTGGTACATCACCCACAATGATCCGCTCATCATGATAAACACCAGCATGCCGGTAAACAGTAATGCCAGCATGGTCCAGCCGCCTTCGGACTTGCTATTCATGTGCAGGAAATACACCATGTGTACCACGATCTGTATCGCCGCAAATACCAGCAGGACCATGCCCGTGGTACTCGATTTGTTCATGACTTTGCCCATGACCAGCCAGAAGGGGATTGCAGTCAGGATCACGGCCAGCATAAATCCGGTGGCGTATTCTTTCAGGCTGCCATGGCTGGCGTGCGTATGATCATGATCGCCGTGATGATGGTCATGACCATGCGCGGTATGTTCTTGGTGTGCGCTCATGGCAAGACTCCCATCAAATAAACAAAGGTAAATACGCCGATCCAGATCACGTCCAGGAAATGCCAGAACATCGACAGGCACATCAGCCTTCTGCCATTTTCTGGAGTCAGGCCATGACGACCTATCTGGAACATCAGGGTAATCAGCCAGACAATACCGAAAGTCACGTGCAGGCCATGTGTGCCCACCAGTGCAAAGAACGAGGTCAAAAAGCCGCTACGTTGCGGGCCTGCGCCTTCGTGTATCAGGTGCACAAATTCATATAGTTCAAGGCTGATAAAACCTGCTCCCAGCAAACCGGTAACAGCAAGCCAGATCAAGGTGGCTTTAACACGCTTGCGCTGCATTTCCAGCATGGCAAAGCCATACGTGATCGAGGACAGCAATAGCAATGACGTATTGATGGCAACCAGCGGCAGGTCAAATAATTCTGCACCTGTAGGGCCGCCGGAATAGTTACGGCCAAGTACGGCATAGGTCGCAAACAGGCAGGCGAAGATAAGGCAATCGCTCATCAGGTACATCCAGAATCCGAGCAAGGTGCCGTTTTCCGGATGATGTTCCTTGACATAAAAATCGCTGCTGGCATGCCTGGCAGCTTGGGGAGTTACACTGGTATCGCCGGTATTCAAGTTCGTACCCTCATTTGGGAAAGTCGCAGTATTAGACATAGCTGGCACCTAACAGGCGAGTACGTTCATCTTCAGTACGGATGACATCGGCAACGGGAATATAGTAGTCACGCTTGTAATTAAAGGTATGGATGATGATCGCCGCCATCATGGCAACAAAGCCCAGGCCCGCCAGCAGCCACATTTGCCAGATCAGGGCAAAACCACATACCGCACTCAACAAGGCAATGATGAAACCTGCGCCAGTATTCTTCGGCATGTGGATAGGTACAAAACCATCCGTTGGCCTGTTGTATTGATTATTCTTCATATCAGCCCAGGCATCGTTGTCATACACTTTTGGTGTGAAGGCAAAGTTATAAGGAGCAGGTGGTGATGAGGTTGACCATTCCAGCGTGCGGCCACCCCATGGGTCACCTGTAAAGTCACGCAGGGATGCGCGACGCTTGAAGCTGACGTATAACTGGATGATGAAGGAGGCAATACCCAGGGCAATCAGGACGGCACCGAAAGCAGCGATCTGGAACCAGATCTGCAGGGATGGATCTTCAAAATGACTCAAACGTCTTGTGATACCCATCAGGCCAAGTACATACAAAGGCATGAAAGCAAAGTAGAAGCCTATGGTCCAGAACCAGAAACAGCATTTACCCCAGAAGTCATCGAGTTTGTAGCCAAAAGCTTTTGGGAACCAGTAGTTAATTCCGGCGAACATGCCGAACAACACACCACCGATAATGACGTTATGGAAGTGGGCAATCAGGAACAGGCTATTGTGCAAAACGAAATCCGCAGGCGGCACCGCCAGCAAGACACCTGTCATGCCACCGATAACGAAAGTGATCATAAAACCTATGGTCCACAACATTGGCAATTCAAAACGGATACGGCCACGGTACATGGTGAACAGCCAGTTGAATATCTTCGCTCCGGTAGGAATCGAGATAATCATGGTCGTGATGCCAAAGAAGGAATTGACACTCGCGCCAGACCCCATGGTGAAGAAGTGATGCAGCCATACCAGGTAAGACAGGATAGTGATCACCACGGTCGCATACACCATGGAGGTATAGCCAAACAAACGCTTGCTACAGAAGGTCGATACGATTTCAGAGAAGACACCAAACGCAGGCAAGACCAGGATATAAACTTCAGGGTGGCCCCAGATCCAGATCAGGTTCACATACATCATGGCGTTGCCGCCCAGGTCGTTGGTGAAGAAATGCGTGCCTACCATACGGTCAAGTGACAACATGCCCAGCACCGCAGTCAGCACAGGGAAGGCAGCGACGATGAGTACATTGGTGCACAGCGCAGTCCAGGTAAACACTGGCATCTTCATCATGCTCATGCCAGGCGCACGCATTTTAATGATGGTGGCGATCAGGTTAATCCCTGAAAGTAAAGTCCCGACCCCGGCGATCTGCAATGACCAGATATAGTAATCAACCCCGACATCCGGGCTGGCCATGATGCCAGACAGCGGTGGATATGCCAGCCAGCCAGTGCGGGCGAATTCGCCCACGAACAGCGACACCATGACCAGGCCGCCACCAAAGGCAGTCATCCAGAAACTGAAATTATTCAGGAAAGGAAAAGCCACGTCACGCGCACCGATTTGCAGTGGCACTACGTAATTCATCAAGCCAGTTACCAGCGGCATGGCCACGAAAAAGATCATGATCACGCCATGCGCCGTAAAGATCTGGTCATAGTGATGTGGCGGTAAGAAACCTGCAGCATCACCAAATGCCAGCGCTTGTTGCAGCCGCATCATGAGAGCGTCAGCAAAGCCGCGCAGCAGCATCACCAATGCAAAAATCACGTACATGATGCCTATCTTTTTGTGATCGATACTGGTAAACCAGTCACGCCACAACATGCCCCATACGCGGAAATAGGTCATTGCTGCAAGAACGGCGACGCCACCGATAGCGACAGCGGCAAAGGTCGCCAGCAGGATAGGTTCATGAAAAGGAATCGCGTCCCAGGAGAGACGGCCAAAGATGAGCTTCGTCAAATCGAGATGGTCTTGCATCATTTACTTCCGATGATAAGGGGGGATGCTTTACAAATGTCAGCGTCGATATAGGCGGACAATCGTGCTGCGCGGTCTACGTTATCTTGTTCCAGGCGCTGCGTGAATAAATTGCTGAAATCCATTTTTGCATCGGATGCGGCATAGGCCTTGGCATTTGCTTTGGCATCACTCATCATCATTTTGTCCATGCACACTTCGCCAGCGCTGACACAACGATTCAGGATGGCATGATACAAATCTGCATCGACACTGGCGTAGTGACGCACCGGTTCACGCTCACTTGGTTTTTCCAGCTGCAGATAAGTCGTCCTGTCCAGTGCCTGCGCTTTTGCTTTTGTCGCTTGCACCCACGAATCAAAATTTTGCGCACTCATCCCATGAAACTTGAAGCGCATGTCAGAAAAACCAGCGCCACTATAGTTGGCCGAAAAGCCATCAAATTCACCAGGCTTGTTAATCACTGCATTGAGCGTCGTCTGCATGCCAGGCATGGCATAGATCTGGCCAGCCAGTGCGGGGATAAAGAAGGAATTCATGACAGTGGATGCGGTAATCTTGAAGCGCACAGGCACGTCCACCGGTGCTGCAAGCTCATTGACTGTGGCGATGCCAAGGTCGGGGTAAATGAACAACCATTTCCAGTCCAGCGCTACGACTTCGACGTTCAATACCTTTGTATCAGCAGGAATAGGGCGATTTTCATCCAGGCGCGACAATTTGCGGTAAGGGTCCAGCGTATGCGTGCTGATCCAGGTGATCAGGCCCAGGGCGATGATAATCAGCAGCGGCGCACCCCAGATGACGAGTTCAAGCTGGGTGGAGTGATCCCAGTCTGGTTCGTACTTTGCTGAAGTGTTGTTTTGTCTGTAACGCCAGGCAAACAGGATGGTCAGAAAGATCACTGGCACGATGATCAGCAGCATCAGTAGTGTAGATACCCATATCAAATGGCTTTGTTGGGAGGCGATATCGCCGGATGGATTCATCACCACCGTGTTGCAAGCCG
Source organism: Undibacterium sp. Ji83W (assembly GCF_049340385.1). Lineage (NCBI taxonomy): Bacteria > Pseudomonadati > Pseudomonadota > Betaproteobacteria > Burkholderiales > Oxalobacteraceae > Undibacterium > Undibacterium sp. Ji83W. The sequence continues at coordinate 200,850 of NZ_JBMPOZ010000005.1, forward strand.
TCAACAAAATTGCAGAAAAAATAGCAAATGCGCGTCGTGCCAATAAGGGAATCATATTGAGATAGGTCAATGATTATAGAAATTTGTGCTAATGTACCTTTACAAAAAGGCCTTGGCGATTGGACGTTTTGTCCTAGTTTTCAAATAAGCATCAAAAATGAAGAGCGCTCAAGGACCTGCCAGCAATTCCAGAGACGATTTGCAATACTATTAGAGATAAGATTTGAGGTAACATCATGGCCAGCATCAGCACCAATGAAAATAAACTGTCTTCCAGCTATATAGCAGCTTCTGAAAGCAGGAATGTCAAAGACAATCATTCGGATCATTCCTCGATTGCTCCTGGTGAAATCGCCATTGGCGTCGTCATCGGCAGGGCATCGGAATATTTTGACTTCTTTGTCTATGCACTGGCCTCTGTGCTGGTTTTCCCCCAGGTTTTCTTTCCATTTGAACAAAGACTAGAGGGCACTCTCTATGCCTTCGTCATCTTCTCATTTGCATTTTTGGCACGTCCGTTTGGCACCGTGACTTTTATGGAAATCCAGAAGCGACTGGGACGTGAAGCCAAGCTCACCATTGCCCTGGTTTTGCTGGGCGTATCTACTGCTGGCATTGCATTTCTCCCAACCTACTCGCATCTGGGGGCAACTTCTATCGTCTTGCTGTCCTTGCTGCGCATAGGGCAGGGCTTTGCGCTGGGTGGTTCCTGGGACGGCTTGCCTTCCTTGCTGGCTTTGAACGCACCGGAAAACAAGCGCGGCTGGTATGCCATGCTGGGGCAATTGGGTGCGCCAGTAGGCTTCATGATCGCGGCGGGTTTATTTGCCTATATGCTCGCCAATCTGTCGACTGAAGACTTCCTGGAATGGGGATGGCGTTATCCCTTCTATGTCGCGTTTGCGATCAACGTGGTTGCCTTGTTTGCCCGGCTGCGCCTGGTTTCTACCAATGAATACAAGCATTTGCTCGATGAACGCGAACTGGAGCCCACCAATATTGTCGAGATGACCCGTTCACAAGGCCGTAACTTGCTGATTGGTGCTTTGGCGGCTTTGGCCAGTTATGCATTGTTCCATCTTGTCACCGTGTTCCCGTTGTCGTGGATCACGATTTATTCCAAACGTTCTCTGAGCGAGTTCCTCGAAATACAAATGTTTGGTGCCGTCTTCATGATCCTGGGGATCATTATTTCTGGCGTGATTGCAGACCGTATTGGCCGTCGCAAAATGCTATTTGCGCTGGCACTGATGATTGCCGTGCTCAGTGGTTTCGTCCCAGCCTTGCTGGGTGGTAGCGAGTTTGGACAGGATCTCTTTATTCTGTTGGGCTTTGCTGTATTGGGTTTGTCTTACGGACAGGCATCAGGTGCTGTGACCTCTAATTTTGCGCCAAAATACCGTTACACTGGCGCTGCCTTGACATCTGATCTGGCATGGCTGGTCGGTGCAGGTTTCGCCCCGCTGGTGGCGCTGGGCTTGTCTTCCCACTTCGGGCTGGAATATGTCAGCCTGTACCTGTTGTCCGGCGCAGCCTGTTCGATAGCGGCGCTGAGCTTGAATCGTGCTTTGGAGATCAGGAATTAGTTGATCATATTGAGCGCATCGTTGTGTGCGCTCAACGCCAGCCAAACATCATCTGTTCTGCCAGCATGCGTTTTGCCGGTTTCACCATATCCAGTGCACCCAGCCCCAGGCCCAGCAAGGTCTGGCTGATTGAACCATCGGGGCTGCTGGCAAATACGCGGGCCATGCTGTCGGTGATGCGTATGGTCAGTTTCCTGTCGGGCTGGCGTTCAGCCAGATAGGCTTGCAAGGCGGATGCTGGATCGCTGCTCGCCGCGTTATGCAAGTGGCGAGTCAGTGCACGTGCCAATACCATGCTGTCGCGCAAGCCCAGGTTCAAACCTTGTCCTGCTACCGGGTGCAGGGTTTGCGCGGCATTGCCGATGGCGACTGTGCGTGCCGTCGCGTGTGCCTGGGCGTTCAGGCCCAGCGGGTAGGACAAGCGCGCTGAGGTCTTGATGAAGTTGCCAAGACGATGACCAAAAGCGGTTTGCAAGGCTTGTTTGAAACCCTGTTCATCCAGTGCCAGCAAATGTTCTGCCTGCTCAGGTCGTACACACCAGACCAGGGCATAGCCATCTTCTTGCGGCAACAAGGCCAGCGGGCCTTGCTCGGTGAAGCGTTCAAAGGCGCGTCCTGCTATCTGGGCATCGGTATTGACATGGGCGATGATGGCGGTTTGCTGATAATCATGGCGCTGGCTACGCTGTTCCTGATCACCAAAAGTACCACCTTCTGCCTGTATGACAATGCCGGCGCTGACATGGCTGGTTTCCCTCGTGTCTGCATGGATTAGTGTCAGGCGCACATGGTCTGCAGCTTCTTCGATATTGCTGACACTTACGGGTCTCTGTATGCGTATGCCACTTCTGCTGATCGCTGCTTGCAGTGGCCGTATGATATCGCCATAGCGGGCTACATAACCCAGCTCAGGCACTGCATAGTCAGCCGCCCGCATCAGGCTTCGGCCAAAATGACCACGGCGTGAAACATGGATTTCATGAATGGCAGTCGCCTTGACCGGCCATGCTCCGGCAGCTTGCAGAATTTGCCTGCTACCATAGGAAATGGCAATGGAGCGTGCATCCTGTTCTGCCTGTTCAGCTGTCTTTGCATCAAACAGGGCAATGCGGTCTGCCGCATAGCCTTGCTGCTGGAGCAGCAGGGCCAGAGCCTGGCCTGCCGGGCCTGCGCCACAGATCGCGATATCGACGTCATTGATGGTATGAGTCATTTATTTTTGCACCTTCAGCGCGTACGCATTTCGGCTTCAATCTCTGCCACGGTTTTTGGTGTGTCCCGGCTCAAATTCAAATGACCACCAGTTGTGATCAGGATATCGTCTTCTATGCGTATGCCCATATCCCAATATTCTTGCGGCACACCTTCGGCAGGCCGCACATAGATGCCGGGTTCTATGGTGATGACCATGCCAGGCTGTAATTGACGATAAGGCCTGATATGTTCAGTTTTCTCTGCAGGTTGTTCTGCGGTTTTTTCTGTTGTCCGGTAATCACCGACGTCATGCACATCCAGCCCCAGCCAGTGACCAGTACCATGCATGTAAAACTGGCGAAATGCGGCACTGGCTATTGCATCGTCAAGACTACCGACTTTGTTTTTATCCAGCAGGCCAGTATCAAGCATGCCTTGAGTCAGCACACGTACTGCTGCGTTGTGGCCATCCATGTATTGTGAGCCAGGGCGGGCATATTCCAGTGCTGCCTGCTGCGATGCCAGTACGATTTCATACAGGCGTTTTTGCGCAGGATTGAACTTGCCATTGGCAGGGAAAGTGCGGGTGATGTCGGATGCATAGCTATCGAATTCGCAACCGGCATCGATCAACACCAGATCACCCTCTTTGATCTGTGCCTGATTGCTCTGGTAATGCAGGATGCAGGCATTGGCACCCGTCGCGACAATCGAACCATAGGCTGGTGCCTGCGCACCATTGCGGCGGAATTCATACAACAATTCCGCTTCCAGTTCATATTCAAATTTTCCAGGCTTGGTACTGCGCATGGCGCGTGCGTGCGCTTCGGCAGAAATGCTGGCAGCACGTTGCATCAACGCGATTTCTTTTGCATCCTTGAACAGGCGCATTTCATCTATCAGTTCACGTACATCAACTGTAATGCCAGGTGCCTTGATGCCACTGCGGCCTTTGTCGCGCACTGCTTGCAGGCTTTGTTGTACCTGGCTGTCGATATGTGGTTCTTGCGCAGCGCTGTAAAACAGCTTATGGACATCACTGAGCAATTCAGGCAGTTTTTCTGCCAGGCTGGCGATGGGATAAGCGGCATCGAAAGAAAATTCTTTGGCCGCTGCCTCTGGCCCAAAACGAAAGCCATCCCAGATTTCACGCTCAGGATTTTTTTCGCGGCAAAACAAAATCGATTGCTGTTTGTCCGCAGTGGCGACCAGCACGACGACCGCTTCCGGCTCGGTGAAACCAGACAAATAATAAAAATGACTATCGTGGCGGAAAGGGAAATGATTATCGCTATTGCGTATCCATTCGCGTGCAGTTGGTATCACCGCCACACCACCACCTTGCGCCTGCATTTGCGACATGAGTTGCTGGCGACGTGCAGAGTAGGCAGCAAACTTGGTAGTGGTGTCGATGCTCATGCTAGTCCTTAGCCTTTGTTGAAATTCAATGGTGCGTTCAGCGCTTCAAGTTGATCCGGTGTTCCCAGATTATGCCATTCACCGCGATACAGCTCGCCACCTATGCGGCCTGCATCTATGTATTCGCGCAGCAGGGGGCCGAGCTTGGCATGGTCACCCGGGCGTATCGACGCAAACATTTCAGGGCGATACACGCCAATATTGCCAAAGGTATGACGCGGCGTGCCTTCGTTCGACAAGCCCATCAGTGTCAGGGCAAAGTCACCAGTCGGATGGAAGCTGGGGTTTTTCACCATATACAGCCAGGCAATATCGCGTTCATCTTCTTTGTGTGGATTACCCCATGGATCTTTTTCTTCCAGGGTATTGAGGCATTCAGCAAAATTGAAGTGCGGGATGTAAATATCGCCAGACACCACAATGAACGGCTCATCACCCAGCAAGTGCAAAGCTTTGGCGATGCCGCCTGCAGTTTCAAGCGCCTGCTCTTCGGCTGAGTATTGTATCTTTGCGCCAAAGCGCGAACCGTCACCAAGAGCATCTTCTATCATGTGTCCCAGGTGGGCATGATTGATGACCATTTCTGTGATCCCGGCTTTCACCAGGTTCAGGATATGCCAGACTATCAGCGGCCTGCCACGCACTTTCAATAACGGCTTGGGACAGGCATCAGTCAATGGGCGCATACGTTCGCCGCGCCCGGCAGCAAGTAACATGGCTTTCATAATGCAGCCTTAGAAAGTGTAGCCAACTTGCGGCGCATTGTCTTGCAGCTCGTCCAGCAAGCGCAGCAGCGGGATCAGCTCCTTGTAGCGATTCGAGGTCTTGCGTACATATTCCATGACGGTAGGGATATCGCCTATGTAATGGTGCTTGCCATCGCGGTGTGACAGGCGGGCGAAGATGCCGAGGATTTTCAAATGACGCTGCAAGCCCATCCATTCAAAATCACGGTAGAAACTGTCGATGTCCGGTGCTACCGGCAAGCCTGCACGCCTGGCTTTTTCCCAGTAACGGATGGCCCAGTCGAGCACGATTTCTTCATCCCATTGTACATAGGCATCACGCAACAGCGACACCAGATCGTAAGTGATGGGGCCATACACGGCATCCTGGAAATCGATAATGCCGGGGTTGCCCTTGTCCATCCACATCAGATTGCGTGAGTGATAGTCACGGTGTACATACACTTGCGGCTGTGCCAGCGCGCTGGCCAGCAAATGATCAAATATTTTATCCAGCGTCGCATTTTGTACATCGGTGAGCGTTACGCCCAGATGCTTGCCTAGATACCATTCCTTGAAAATATTCAATTCACGAAGCAGGAAAGGCCGGTCATATTCAGGCAGCACATCCGCCTGGCTTTGTGCCTGGAACAGGATCAGGCTGTCGATGGCATCCAGATACAGCTTGTGCGCATTGTCGCTGTTCAGGATTTGGCCATAAGTATGCATGCCCATGTCGGTCACCAGCAAGAAGCCTTGTTCAAGATCGTGTGCCAGTACTTCGGGTACAGTCAGGTTGATACTTTTCAAGAGATTCGCCATCTTGATAAAGGCCGCGCTATTCTCTGTCACCGGCGGTGCATCAACGGCGATCAGGCTGTTACCATCTTCGGTATCAATTCTATAATATTGGCGAAAACTGGCATCGGCAGATGCTGCACGCATGCTGGCCAGCTTCATGGCATGTCCATTTACACTGGCAAGCCAGGTTTGCAGTGCTTGCTTGCGTTGTTCTTTTTCGGGGGAGATCGCTGCAGATGCTGCAGAATTCCCTGGGATTGCGGTAGAAGGCATGTATAAATATTAATAGAAGTTAGTTTGTCTGCATACTTCAAGTGGTTTTGCCAGCATTTAACCTATAATAGGCGACTGATTTCTGGCATATTGTCTGTATGACATCGTCCAGCATTGTTGGCAAAACGCTTATTGACCACTGAATTCATGCGCAGGAAACCCGTATTATCTCACTCACCGCTGTTGTTTCCTACTATCCCGGCAATTCTGGTGTCGGTTTTGGTGCCTGCCTACTTTTCTCAGGCAATGGCCCAGAACGTGATTACCTCCAAACCGGAAGAAGCTCAGGCAGCAACTCAGCTACAAAATCAACTACCAGCGCAACTTTCTTCGCAACCGCAAGCGCAGCCTGGCGACAAGTCGTCCAAAGAAGCTTTGCCCAGTGAAAAGCAGCTTGAAAAGCTGAGCGAAAAACAAAAGCAGGACGACAAGAATGCTCCTGTCAGTATCCGCGCTGAAAATTTCACCGGCAGGCCAGAGCGCTATATCAAGTTTGAGCATGATGTCGAAGTCGTCAAAGGCGGCACCCGCATCAATGCAGACGAAGCCACCTACCGCAACCTGGAAGACGAAGTCGAGGCCAGCGGCAAGATACGCATGACGCGCTATGGTGATTGCTATACCGGTGACGCCTTGCGCATGCAACTTGATGCCAGCTCCGGTTATGTCGCCAATCCTGTCTATAAACTCTTGCGCAATAATGCCCAGGGTCATGCTGCGCGCATCGATTTTCAGGATGAAGAACGCTCCATCATCACGCGCGGCACCTATAGCACTTGTGAAGGCCTGAACCCGGACTGGTATCTGCAATCTGATACGCTGAGTCTGGACACCGGCCTGGACAGGGGCGTGGCAGGCAAGTCTGTACTGTATTTCCTGGGCATGCCTATTTTGGCAACGCCTTCGCTGACCTTCCCTTTATCGGGTGCACGTCATTCTGGCTTTTTGCCGCCTATTCTTGGTGCTTCATCCAAGGGTGGCCCGGAAATGTCGTTGCCGTATTATTTTAATATCGCCCCCAACCGTGATCTGACTATCTACCCCAAACTGATCGCCAGACGTGGTCTGCAATTGGGACTGGAAGGGCGCTATCTGGGTGAAACCTATGCGGGGGAAACCAGCGTTGAAGGTTTGCTTAATGACCGTGTGACAGGTACCAACCGCTATGCGGTGGCGTCCATACATCAACAAAAATTGCTACCGCAACTGGAATTGTCCTGGAATATCAATTCAGCCTCGGACGATGATTATCCTACCGACTTTTCACGAACGATTACCAAAACAGCGCAGCGCCTGTTATTGCGTGAAGCTAACCTGACGTATTACGGTTCTTTCTGGAACCTGGCTCTCAGGACTTCGAACTATCAGGTTTTGCAAGATTTGGCTGCACCGATAGCCCGCCCGTATGACCGGCTGCCACAATTGCAATTGCATGCAGAACAGCATGATGTCGCCGGTCTGGACTGGTCCATGGATAGTATATTGACGCGCTTCTGGCATCCGACTTTGGTGCGTGGTGACCGTGCAGTTTTCAATCCTCAGATTTCTTTACCTTTGGTGCAGGCTGGTGGATTTGTTATTCCCAAAGTGTCTTTCCATGCGACCAACTATCACCTGGTTAATCCTGAACCAGGCAAGGAATCCGATTTTCATCGCGTAGTGCCAACTTTCTCAGTTGACAGTGGCCTGGTGTTTGAGCGCAAGACCGAGATGTTTGGCAAAGAATTGACACAGACCCTGGAACCACGTCTGTTCTATGTCAATACGCCTTACCGCGATCAGTCGCGCATGCCTAACTTTGACAGCGCCGTTGCCGATTTCAATTTCGCCCAGATTTTCAGTGAAAACCGTTTTACCGGTCAGGACAGGATAGGCGATTCTAACCAGATCACCGCCGCCCTGATTTCACGCTTTATTGAAGGTAATGGCGATGAAAGCCTGAAACTGGCCATCGGTCAGCGTTTCTATTTCAATACGCAAAGAGTGACGCTCGACAATACTGTCAGCCCCAGCCGTTCAGATTTGCTGCTGGCAGCAACTGGTAAACTATCGTCCACCCTGAGCGGTGAAATGGCTTTGCAACTGAGCCAGACTGACAGGCAATCAGTGCGTGCCAACTATGGCATACACTGGCAGCCTTCGCCGAAAAAAGTCTTGAACCTGGAATACCGTTATCAGCGCAACAGCCTCGAGCAGGTGGATGTCTCGGCCCAATGGCCAATGGCAGACCGCTGGTATATGGTGGGCAGGAGCAATTACTCCATGATGGATAAAAAAATGGTGGATGGCTTGCTGGGCTTTGAATACAAGGCAGATTGCTGGTCTTTGCGCTTCCTGGCGCAACGCTTTGCAACCAACAGCGTTAACAATACATCTGGCTTTTCCATACAACTGGAGTTGAATGGTCTCGCCAGGCTGGGCTTTGGTGCTAACCCCATCGATGCTTTGAGGAAAAATATTTCAGGTTACCAGTCTGGCAGCGAGCGCTAGCTTGTTGCTGAAGGTAAATAATTGGCTGTAGTAATAATAAACACACAATGAATACACAATAAGCACCTTGTCATCCGCAGTTTGTGAAACCGGAACGAACGTGTATATTGCAACTTTTGCCCGCTTTGATGCTCTCACGGGAATGGCTTAACAGGATTTTGGACCAATATGCGACCTTTATTGCAAATGAAACAAAGTAACTTATTCATGGTACTGGCAGTGTCTGCTGGCCTGCTCGTCAGCTCGACAGCATGGTCACAAGTTAAACTCAGCCCTATCGTTGCTCCCAAGACGCAAAGCAGCAAGGCGCAAAAAGTCAACAGTATCGTCGTCGTGGTCAACGACGAGGTGATTACCCGGCAGGAACTCGATACGCGCATACTGGAAATAGAGATGCAGCTGAAAAAGCAGGGTACACCCTTGCCAGACCGTGCTGTTTTGCAAAAGCAATTGCTGGAACGCATGATCACTGACCGTGCACAAATGCAGCTGGCCAAAGAAAACGGCATGCGTGTTGATGATGTCATGCTGGACCGTACCATGTTGCGTCTGGCTGAACAAAACAAGATGACCCTGCCTGAGTTCCGTAACCAGATCGAACGCGAAGGCACACCTTATGCGAAGTTCCGTGAACAAATTCGTGACGATATCCTCATGCAGCGCATACGCGAGCGTGAAGTAGACAGCAAGATACAGGTATCTGAAACTGAAATCGACAACTACCTGGCAGCAGAAGCCAACAACAAGGCGGCCGCCAAGCAAGAGTTGAATCTGGCGCACATCCTCATCAGTATTCCTGAAAAAGCCTCTGCCGAACAAATCGCAGCACGTCGTGCACGCGCTGAAGAAGTCTTGAAGAAATTGCGCGAAGGCGCAGACTTTGCCAAGACCGCCGTGACTTATTCAGACAGTTCTGAAGCATTGAAAGGTGGCGACATAGGCTGGCGTGAGCAAGACCGTTTGCCGCAATTGTTTGTCGATGCCATCAGCAAGATCAAGGTAGGTGAATTCTCTGACATCGTGCGCAGCCCGAATGGTTTCCACATCGTTAAAGTAAATGGCAAGCGCGCTGCCAACGACACCAAGGCTGCCGCAGCCGAGCAGCAAAGCCATGTACGTCATATCCTGATCAAAGTCAGCCAGATTGTCACGGCAGAAGAAGCTCGCAAGAAATTGCTGGAATTCAAGCGCAAGATAGAAGCCAAGGAAGCCACTTTTGAAGACTTGGCCAAGACCCACTCTGCAGATGGTTCTGCCGCTAAAGGTGGCGATCTGGGCTGGTTGTTCCCTGGCTCTACTCTGCCAGAATTTGAACAAGCCATGGACAAACTGGCGATTAATCAGCTTAGCGAGCCAGTGACCACGCAATTTGGTGTGCACCTGATCCAGGTGACAGAGCGCAAGACAGACGAATTGTCAAAAGACAGACAACGTATCGCCGCCCGCCAGGCAGTGCGTGAACGCAAATCAGATGAAGCCTTGCAAGACTGGTTGCGTGAAATCCGTGATCGTGCCTACGTTGATTTCCGCCTGGAAGAAAAATAATGCCACAGCCCAGTTTGCCGGTCATCGCGGTAACCGTAGGCGAGCCGGCTGGCATAGGGCCTGAAATTGCAATACGGGCGGCCTGGCAGTTAAGGCATGAAATCCGCTCGGTATTGATAGGCGACACCGCCTATCTGTCCATGCTGGCAGCTGAGCTGGACCCCACCATCAGCATGATGGGGGTGTCACTGCAAGCCTTGCGTCATCAGGGCTTGCCTGCTTCTGGCAATGAGCGCCTGACCATCATCGATTGCCCTTTGAATGCCTTTGTCATTGCCGGTCAGCTAGACCCACGCAATGGCCGTGCGGTTTTACAGACCCTGGATGTCGCAATCGAAAGCGTGCAGCGCAAATGGTGTGAAGCAGTTGTCACGGCTCCCTTGCAAAAAAGCACGATCAATGATGCCGGTGTCGCTTTTAGCGGCCATACCGAATATTTCGCCGAGAAAACCTATACCGGCCGTGTCGTCATGATGCTGGCCAGTGAAGCCAATGCCCATCTGCCGCAAGCTTTGCGGGTGGCGCTGGCAACCACACACTTGCCACTCAGTAAAGTCGCTGCGGCCATACAGTTTGATGATTTGTGGAAAACGATAGAAATCATCCATGCCGACTTGCGCAGCAAATTCGGTATAGAAAACCCGCGCATCCTGGTAGCAGGCCTGAACCCGCATGCGGGTGAAAACGGTTATCTGGGCATGGAAGAAATCGAAATCATCACGCCCGTCATCAAAAAGGCCCAGGCGGCTGGCATGCAAGTCAGCGGCCCTTATCCTGCCGACACCTTGTTCCAGCAAAAATACCTGGAGCAGGCTGACTGCATACTGGCCATGTACCATGACCAGGGTTTGCCTGTGCTTAAGCATGCAAGTTTTGGGCTGGGTGTGAATATCACCCTTGGCCTGCCGCTGATACGTACTTCAGTTGATCATGGCACGGCACTGGACCTGGCTGCCAAAGGCACTGGCTTCGCGGATGTCAGCAGCATGCTGGTAGCGATGCGGGTTGCTGCCAGTATGGTCAACAAGCAAGACAAGTAAAATAAGTAGTAACACCAGCAAAAAATAAGCAAAAATAAGCAAGAATCAATATGAAACATATCCCTCGCAAACGTTTTGGCCAGAATTTCCTGACCGATGAATTGGTCTTGAGCAATATCACGCGCGTCATCAATCCGCGTCCTGGTCAAACCATGGTGGAAATTGGCCCTGGTCTTGCCGCCATGACACGCCAATTGCTGGATGGCCTGACGCAACTGCATGTGGTCGAGCTGGACCGTGACTTGGTCGCTCGCCTGAAGAAAAACTTCTCGCCAGAAAAACTCATCATCCACGAGGGCGATGCTCTGCAATTTGATTTTGCCAGCATCCCTGTGCCTGAAGGTCAGAAGCTGCGTGTGGTGGGCAACCTGCCGTATAACATCTCCAGCCCTTTGCTGTTTCATCTGGCCGAGATAGCACCGCTGGTAGAAGACCAGCATTTCATGCTGCAAAAAGAAGTGGTTGAGCGCATGGTCGCCGGGCCAGGCAGCAAGACCTATGGCCGCCTGTCGGTCATGCTGCAAGTGCGCTACCATATGGAGTTGATGTTCATTGTGCCGCCAGAGGCCTTTGACCCACCACCAAGGGTAGAATCAGCCATCGTGCGCATGATACCCAAGCCGGGTGCCTTGCCTTGCGATATCAAAAAGCTGGAAGAAGTCGTCACCAAGGCCTTTTCACAAAGACGCAAGGTAGTGCGCAATTGCGTGGCTGGTTTGCTGACAGAAGCTGATTTGCTGGCTTGCGGCGTTGATCCTCAACTGCGTCCCGAAACCATCGCAGTTGAAGCCTACGTCGCCCTGGCCAATTTGTTGAGTGCACGCCAGGCCTGATTTTGCTTGACCCTGCTTCATCCTTCTTATAGCAGCCCGCTGTTACGCCAGGCCTTTCTGCGGTCTATCAGGGTTTTCAATTGCTTGTGGGATTTGCCCACTGAATAATGCACGGACTGCAGCAAGGTCGCAGGGTTGAATGGTTTGACGATAAAGCCATTGGCCCCGGCCTTGATGGCCTTGACTACAGTTTCCTTGTTATTGCTGCCTGTGACCATCAGGACCACAGTGTCAGGCGAGATTTTCTTGATATGTTCAAGAATTTCCAGGCCGCCGATGTCAGGCATCATCACATCCAGACACACTACTTCAGGTATGGTCTTTTCCAGCCAGTCCAGCGCTGCCACGCCGCTGGATGCCTCGCCGATGACATTAAACGCCTCACTGTGCAGGATATGCCGCAGCATGGAGCGACTGATATCGTTATCATCCACGATAAAGATGCCTATGTCCTGTCTGTCTAACATGTCCATCTGTTTCCCCTGATTTTCAGAACTACATTCAGAATTACATTCAGAGCCACATTAATTTTCTGTTTACGATAATTCCAGTTCAGGTTTTTGTCTGCAAAAACTTGAATTAGTTAATTAATGTTTATTTTAACAATAAATAAGCTGGCTGCATGCATAATTGTCTGGCCTATAATCTGAGGCAAGAGACTTACCTCAAGGAATTACAGAACATGAACATTACCCATACCCCCGAATGGCAAGCCCTGCTGGCACATCAGCAAAGGCTGGAGCAGCAACATCTGCGCGAGTTGTTTGCTGCCGACAGCGACAGGTTCAGGCATTTTTCGGTGGAGCTGGATGGCTTGCTGGTGGATTATTCCAAGCAACGCATAGACCAGTCTGCGCTGGATAGCCTGATTGCCCTGGCGCGGCTGTCCAAAGTGGAAGGGTGGCGCGACCGCATGTTTGCCGGTGAAAAAATCAATATCAGTGAAGACCGCGCAGTCTTGCACACAGCTTTGCGGCATACCGATTTCACACCGTTCCCGAATGAAGCAGATGATGTCATGCCCAAGGTCAGGGCAGTGCGCAAACAAATGCGTGACATTGTCGAACGGGTACGCAGTGGCTTGTGGCGCGGCTTCAAGGGTGATGCGATACAGACTGTGGTGAACATAGGTATAGGCGGCTCTGACCTTGGCCCCAAGTTGGCCACGCGCGCCTTGTCGGCTTTCCAGCATCCTGGTCTGACGTTTTACTATGTCTCAAATCTCGATAGTGCACACCTGGCTCCCTTGCTGGAAAAACTCGATCCGCGCACGACCCTGTTCATCGTCGCCTCCAAAACCTTCACTACGCAAGAAACCAGCATCAATGCCCAGACTGCCCGCACCTGGCTGATGGCAGCCGCGATGGAGGAATGGGCGGTCAGCAAGCACTTCATTGCGGTCACGTCCAGCCCGGGCAAGGCACATGAGTTTGGCATCCCGGATGCGAATATCCTGGAAATCTGGGATTGGGTAGGCGGACGTTATTCTTTGTGGTCGGCTGTTGGCCTGTCAGTTGCCCTGGCGATAGGTATGAATGGCTTCGAGCGCCTGCTGGCCGGGGCTGAGACCATGGACAAGCATTTCTGCAATGCGCCGCTGGAAAAGAATTTGCCAGTCTTGCTGGCCTTGATCTCGATCTGGAATACCAACTTTCTCGGTGCAGAAACCACCGCCATCCTGCCTTATAACGAATCAATACGCCATTTACCAGCCTTCCTGCAACAGCTGGAAATGGAATCGAATGGCAAGACTGTCAGCCGCGATGGTGAAGCCTTGACTTGCCGCGCCAACCCCATTGTCTGGGGGGAGATAGGTGTGAATGGTCAACATGCCTTCTTCCAGCTTTTGCACCAGGGGGGCTGGCTGATACCCTGCGATTTTGTGGTGGCAGCATCCAGTGATTATCCTCTGCCAGGTCACCAGGCACCTTTGCTGGCAAATTGCCTGGCGCAGAGCGCTGCACTGGCCTTTGGCAAGACCGAGGCGCAAGCACGTGAGGAATTATCGCAAGCAGGCCTCAGCGATGCCAATATCGCCAAGCTCTTGCCGCACAAGGTATTTGCCGGTAACCAGCCATCGACTACGATACTCATGCCCAGTCTTGATCCTTTCCAGCTTGGTATGTTGCTGGCGCTGTATGAGCACAAGGTGTTTGTCCAGGGTGTGATCTGGGGCATCAACTCTTTTGATCAATGGGGTGTGGAGCTTGGCAAGCAACTGGCTAACCGCCTCTTGCCAGCGATTTTAGGTAATCAGGACTATGACTCGCATCTGGACACATCGACCAGTGGCTTGATTGCTTACTTCCGCAGGCATGGACATGTCTGAAAACCTGTTCCCGATCTTAAGCGCGAGCGTGATTGGAGCTCATGTGCTGCTCAAAATGCTCATGTACTAGAAGTACATTCCGCTTTTTGCGCTGCGTTTTTGTTACCCTGACCCCGCTGACGCACGCTCGCTACAGATCGCAAACAGGTTTTAAGGAGCTGGTGTGATTGAAAGAAATAGTTAAAATTCCTCGAAACCCACTTTGCAAAGTTGACGCAAAGAATCTTGCTTGATATAAAGTAAGCTCTTAAATCAATTCAGGATGCGTCTATGTGGACAGGAATTTTTGGTGTTGTCTCAGTCGTCATCGTATTGAGTATGGTTGTATTGATACGCGCCATGAATAAGGAAGCACGTCGCACAGATCACCAAAATTGAAATAAAAACGCAGACCAGAGTCTGCGTTTTTTATATTACTGACTGATTACCAGCTACCTGTATTCGGCATCGAAGCCCAGGGTTCAGCCGGTGTCAGTGGTTCGCCCTGTTGCAGCAATTCTATCGAGATATTGTCAGGCGAGCGTACAAATGCCATGTGGCCATCACGTGGTGGGCGATTGATGGTGATGCCGTGATCCGCCAGGCGCTGGCATAGCTGGTAGATGTCATCAACACGATAAGCCAGGTGGCCGAAATTGCGGCCGCCGGTATATTCTTCCGGGTCCCAGTTGTAGGTCAGTTCAACCTGTGCATCATGGTCGCCAGGGGCTGCCAGATAGACGAGGGTGAAGCGGCCTTTGGGATATTCTTTCTGGTGTACCAGTTCCAGACCCAGTGCATCGCGATAAAAACGCAGGGAAGCCTCAAGATCGGTGACGCGCACCATGGTGTGCAGATATTTCATGTTTGCTTTCGAAAAAATCCTGCCTGAGCATGTTTGCCATGCGTACTCAGGGCAGTGCAGAAGATAGGCTGGATTTTAGCTGATTTTGCAGAAAACTATTTTATGCAGACTATCCTGACTTGCTTCATATCGGTTAGTCCCGAAAGAACTTTTTCTATACCGTCCATTTTCAGGGTCAGCATGCCATCCGCCAGTGCGGCAGTCAGTAATTCAGATACGCGGGCATGGTCTTGTATCAGTTTTTTGACCATGTCATTTGCTACCATCAGTTCATGCAAACCTAGCCTGCCTTTATAACCTTTTGAGCAATGCTCACATCCCACAGCCTTGTATAAAGTGAATTTACCGGCCTTGTCGGCATATTGTGTCTGCCAGGTGGTGAAGACTTTTTTCTTGGCTTCCACTGGATTTTTGACGAAGTTTTCGGTATTCAGCAATTCCTGGCAGTACTCATCCAGTAATTCCATCACCTCTTCTTTACCTGGATGATAAATTTCCTTGCACTTGCCACACAGGCGCTTGGTCAGACGTTGCGCCAGTATGCCCAGCAAGGCATCGGCAAAATTGAAAGGGTCCATGCCCATGTCCAGCAAGCGGACGATGGATTCCGGCGCACTATTGGTGTGCAGGGTGGCGAATACCAGATGGCCCGTCAGCGATGCTTCCAGACCTATGGAAACAGTTTCCTTGTCGCGCATTTCGCCGACCATGATGATGTCAGGATCAGCCCGCAAAAAAGCCCGCATGACGGTCGCAAAGTCCATGCCGGCCTTGCGATTGACCTGAACCTGGCGCAGGCCTTTCTGGGTGATTTCTACCGGGTCTTCGGCGGTCCAGATCTTGGTTTCTGGCGTATTCAAATGGCTAAGGACTGAGTGCAGTGTCGTGGTCTTGCCGGAACCTGTAGGGCCGCAGACAAAGAACAGACCATAGGGTTTGCTGACCACATTTTTCAGGCGTTCCAGATTGTATGGCAATACACCCAGCTTATCGATAGGGATAGGCTCACCTGCAGCCAGTATACGCATGACCACATCTTCCATGCCGCCAGAAGACGGGATGGTAGCAACCCGCAGTTCTATGTCATAGGGACCATATTTCTTGAACTTGATCTTGCCATCCTGGGGCTTGCGGCGCTCCGAGATATCCAGGTCACACATGATCTTGATACGCGCCAGCAGGGCACTGCGGTAGCTTGATGGTATTTCTATATATGGCGACAGCGAGCCATCCTTGCGGAAGCGTATCAGGGTTTTTTCTTTACCAGGGCGCGGTTCGATATGGATGTCTGATGCACCCTGTTGATAGGCATCGATAATGATCTTGTTGATCAGTTTGACCAGTTCATTTTCGACTGCAGCGGATACTTCGGCGATAGCCTGGCCGCTATGATCTTCGTCATCATCCTCCATGCCGGACAGCAATTCGTCGACCGAACCGCCGTCAGAAACGCCACCAAAAAATTGATCTATGGTCTGGCGGAATTCTTTCTTGGTGGTGACACGGTAATGGATTTTTGACGTAGCAAACACATGGTTGACGACATGGGTGGTATTGGTATGTTCCGGGTCTATCGCCAAGACCGTCAGGCCATTCTGGTCTTCCATGATGGGCAGCCAGGAATTCTGTTCCACATACTGGCGTTTCAGGCGTTTCACCAGATCGACAGGAATAATCCGCTCAGCCTTGTATTCTTCATACGGCACATTGAAATATTTGGACAAAGCCTGTCCCAAAATCCCACGCTGCACCTGGAATTCATCGATCAGTACATCTTCCAGATCCAGCAGGTTGCGACGTGCCGACCTGACGGCCAATTCCATTTCCTGCGCAGACAATATGGCTTCCGACACCAGGAAATCAAATTTGGTGCGCGGTGTATTGGTTGGCAGCACCTTGCTCTTTTGGGTAAAGGCCACGGCCAGGGTTTCGCACAGGGCTTGCACGCCTTCGGCAGCGATGGCAGTGAAAGCATCACCCAGACGATGGTTGATGAATTGCACTACACCCAGCAAATCATTGCTCTGTGCTTCTACTATGGGGGCGACCAGCATCTGCTTGGTGCGGTAACCGGTACGCTGATCAACGGCGCGCTGGAACTTCAGGGTAGGGGAGTGTGAGCGCAACTCATTGTCGTCATATACATCGCGCAGGCTGATCATGGTCTTGGTCAGGGCGACATGACCAGCGATACTCTGGTCAGAAATGGACAGGCGCAAGTCCTTGAAAGAATTCAGGCCAGTCTTGATCTTGGAAATCAGGGTGACCTTGTCCTGGGCCACGACATAAATGGTCAGGCGATCACATTCAAACAGATTGCAGATGTCCGGTGACACATCCAGCATGATCTGGTCCAAAGCATCTGCCCCATGTATCTTGTTGGTCAGGGCTTGCAGGCGTTTAAAGAATTGCAGCCTGTGGTCCAGACCGTCCTGTGGAGCATTTGCGACTTGAGCAGTTACCGCCATTCGTTTTCCTTTGTTGCATGTCCTGCAGCCTGAAGCAGCAGTTTAGGAAGCTGCTTACTAGCTTAGCTTAAAACCGCAGCGTAAACCCATAGCTGAATTATCAGCTTTAACAGGGCAGTCATTGCAAGATACTGTAAATTATTATTCTCTTAAGTCAATTTTTACAAAAATGTATCACGGAAGTCGAATGTCTGACCACAAAGTCAACTCTTTATAGCGTAAAGCGACAAATTAGCCTATCTTCAGGGAAGGAATAGCGTAGAAGATATTCTTGTCTTCAAAGAAAGTGTTAAGCTTGCTCAGAGGCTGGATTGATGCAATGTTGACCTCGGGATAACAAAGCCCTGGATGGACAGAGGCACACTATTTTTGTATTTATGAACTTACAAATTCTCGGCTGTGCAGGTGGTATCGGTGGCAGTGAGCCCTACACGACCAGCTTATTAATTGACAGTGATGTCTTGCTGGATGCAGGCACTGGTTTGTCACGGCTCACCCTGGAGCAATTGGTGGCAATAGACCATGTGTTTATCAGCCATAGCCATCTCGATCATGTTGCTGGTCTGGCATTGCTGATGGATGCCGTATTTGGCAAAAGGAGCAAGCCAGTCACTGTGCATGCCACCGCAGAAGTTTTGCATGCCTTGAAAACCCATATCTTCAACTGGATCATCTGGCCAGATTTCAGCACTTTGCCGAATATTGACCAACCATCCATGCAATATCAGGAAATGCTGGCTGGCAGTACCCTGACGCTGGGTGAGCGCGTGATTACTTCCCATACGGTAGACCATGTCGCGGGTTCAGTCGCTTATTGGGTGCGCTCTGCAGATAAGGGCTTTTTGTTCACCGGTGATATGGGCAGTACGCCAGCACTATGGGAAAACCTGGCTGGGCAGGCTGCCTTGAATATGGTGATTGTCGATTGTTCTTTTCCTAATGCAGAAGCTGAACTGGCACTGCTTTCCAAACATTTTTGTCCGGCGGCACTTATCAATGACATTGCAGCAGTGTCCGCTGAGATAGAGTTTTACATCTATCACCTGAAACCGGGGCAAGAAACACAAATCATGGCAGAACTCGGGCAAAATAAGGACAGGAATTTTAAAGCTCTGAAAATTGGTGATCACTTCAATTTTTGAAATGCTATTTGAAACGCGAATTGAAACGCGATTGGAAATGAGATGCCTGAAATCATGCATTGTTCATATGGCGGAAATAATGAAGTACCAATATGAGCGAATATGGTTAAGCAAGAATTTGAATACGATCTGGAGAAAGTGTTTATGACTGCACTAAGCAGTAGCGAAATTGCACAACGCCTGGAAAAACTGACGGAATTAAGCCTGGAGTTGAGCAATAATCACGACACCCCATTATTGCTGGAAAACATACTGCGCTCGGCAAAAAGCATTACCTATGCCGACGGTGGCACTCTATACCGTACCAGTAAAGACAAACAAAGCCTGTGCTTCAATATCTCCCTGAATGATAGTTTGAACATGTATCAGGGCGGGGTGAAAGGGCATACGGTAGATATACCCAACATCCCCCTGATTGATGCCAATGGCAACAGAAACCTGAATGCAGTGGCCGCCTATGCCGCCAACTACAAACTGTCCGTCAATATCCAGGATGTCTATACCGTAGGTGTATTCAATTTTTCTGGTACCCGCAATTTTGACCAGCAATTCAACTACAAGACCAAATCCCTGCTGACCGTGCCCATGCATGATCACGAGGGTGAATTGATAGGCGTGCTGCAACTCATCAATGCCACAGATCCAAACACAGGTGAACCTTGCCCATTTACCGAGACCGACCAGCGCTTTATTGAAGCCCTGGCATCGCAGGCTGCAATAGCGCTGACCAACCAGCAGTTGATATCGCAGCTGGAAAACCTGTTTGTCTCGCTGGTACATCTGATCAATATCGGCATTGATGAAAAGTCCCCCCATACTGGTAGACATTGCCAGCATGTTCCTGAGCTGACCATGTTGCTGGCTAACGCCGTGCATGAAACGCGGGAGGGGCCGCTGGCACATTTTTCCATGACGGACAAAGACCGCAAGGAATTGTGGATGGCTGGCATCCTGCATGATTGCGGCAAGATTTCCACGCCCGTGCATGTGGTTGAAAAGTCCACCAAGCTGGAAACCATTTTTGACCGCATATACTTGCTGGATACCCGCTTTGAAGTCTTGAAACGCGATGCAGAGATCCGGGTATTGAAAAGCAAATGTGCCCTTTACCAGGCCAGCGTCAATAATGAAAACCTGATCGCCGAACTGGAACAGGGCTTGCAAACCGAGCTGGCTAAAATCGAAGATGCCAGAAACTTTTTACATAAATTGAATATAGGCTCAGAAAGAACCAGCCCTGAAGATTTGCAACGTGTGACTGATATCGCTGCGTGGCAAATAACGGATGCACATGGTGCAGTACAGCCCTTCCTGAATGTCGATGAAGCAGAAAACCTGTCCGTGCGCGCGGGCACCCTGAATGCGCAAGAGCGCGCCGTCATCAATAATCATATCTCCACCACCATCAAGATGCTGGAAGCCTTGCCCTGGCCCAAGCATTTGCAAAACGTGCCTGAATACGCTGGTGGCCACCATGAACGCATGGATGGTAAAGGCTACCCACGCGGCTTGCGCGGTGAGCAAATGTCAGTGCAAGCCAAGATCATGGCGATCGCTGATATCTTTGAAGCCCTGACAGCCAAAGACCGCCCTTACAAGGACGGCAAAACCCTGACAGAATCCCTGCACATCCTCGGCAGCTTTGCCCTGAACGGCCATATTGATCCAGACTTGTTCAATATCTTCGTCAAGAAAAAAGTCTACCTGACTTATGCTGAACGATTCATGGACAAGACGCAGATTGATAATGTTGATCTGGGCAAGGTGCCAGGGTACAAAGCGTAGCGATGTCTGATCAAAGCCGCGCTTGGTCCTGAGGATTCGCCCCATCAATATCTGAACTTGATACAGCTTCACAGGGAGATGCAACTTGCGTAGACAGGTCAATAAAATGGTGCGGTGGCTGGCCTGTCTGACGCTGACCTTTGTGGCGGTGTTGCAGGCAAATGCCATACTCCCCGTGACTCTGGTGGACAGGATGGATCATTTTATCTATGACATGCGCATGCGGGTGCAGCCGACCAAGCTCAATGATGCCATTGTCATCGTCAATATCGATGAAAAAAGTCTCAAGGAATATGGACAATGGCCATGGAAGCGTAGCGTTATTGCCAGCATGATAGAAAGGCTGACGGACGACTATCATGTAAGAGCTGTTGGCGTCGATGCAGTTTTTCCTGAGTCGGATGGTAGCTCTGGACTGCAGGTTCTGGAAGAGCTGGCGAAGAAAGAACTGAAGGGCGATCAGGGTTTCGTAAATCAAATGGATGTCCTGAGGACGCAACTGGATTTTGATGACCGGTTGGCAAAAACCTTGGCTGGGCGTCCAGTGGTCCTTGGTTTCTCTTTATCAAATGAGGTAGACGATCTTTCCAAAGGGCTGTTACCCACTCCGGCTTTTACTGATGAAGAACTTGGTGGTCGTCACCTTGAATCAGCCGTGTTCAGCAAGTACATCAGCAATCTTCCGGTATTACAAAAAGCGGCTATTGCAGGTGGTTTCTTTAATCCTTCGCCTGATTCTGATGGGGTGATCCGCCGCATTCCCCTGTTAGCTAAATTTGGTACTGCTTATTACGAATCATTGTCCCTGGCCACAGCCAGAGTGGCGCTGAATGCGAGCAAAGTCAAACCGGTTTTTTTGCAGTCGGATGGAGTGAACTCGCAAAATTACCTGAATGAATATGGCAATATCGAAGCCATCAAACTCAATTCTACCCCCAGGCTGACGGTTCCCTTGGAGCCTTTGTTAACAGCCTTGATTCAGTACAAAAGCAAGGGCGGGCCGCACGGCGGCGGCTTTGTGTATGTGTCTGCAGCCGATGTAATAAAAAAGCAGCTTCCAGAAAATAAACTGGCTAATAAGATTGTATTGATAGGTACTACATCAGCGGGCTTGAAAGACTTGCGCACAGCGCCTGTGGGTCTGGATTTTCCTGGAGTAGAGATGCATGCCAACGTGATCGCTTCAATACTGGATGGCGACTTCAAACAACGGCCAGACACCAGCCGTGCTTTTGAAGTAGTGCAGGTGATCTTGCTGGGATTGCTGTTGACATTTGCTCTGAGCCGTTTCAAGGCGCTGGCGGCGATCTTCTTTACGTCGCTTACCTTTGTCGTTGTTATAGGATTCAATTACTGGATGTACCAGTCCTTCAATCTGGTGCTTCCACTGGCGTCAGCACTGCTGCTGATATCCGCCTTGTTTGTCTTTAACCTCGCCTGGGGTTATCTGGTTGAATCCAGAAAGCTGCGTGGTGTGGTCAGGCGCTTTGGTGAATATGTAGCGCCGGAACTGGTTGCCGTGATGGCAGAAGAACCCGACAGCTATACCATGGCAGGTGAAATTCGTGAACTGACCGTGATGTTTTCAGATGTGCGTGGTTTCACGACCATTTCCGAAACGCTGAGTGCAGCGGATTTGCGAGAATATATCAACATCTACCTGACCGCGATGTCGGAAGAAATACGCGGTAATCGCGGCACCTTGGATAAATACATAGGTGATTGTGTTATGGCCTTCTGGGGAGCTCCAGTGCGTCTGGAAGATCACGCAAGGCTGGCAGTTGCAAGTGCGCTGAAAATGCAGTCTATTGCGCAAGCTCTGAGTGAAGATTTTGTCAAGCGCGGCTGGCCTGCACTTAAGATAGGGGTGGGCTTGAATACTGGCGAAGTACGCGTCGGCGATATGGGTTCCCAGATCAGGTTGGCGTATACCGTCATGGGCGATGCAGTGAATCTGTCTTCCCGCCTGGAAGGAATCACTAAAGTGTACGGGGTCGGCATCGTGGTCGGTGAAGCGACAAAAGCTGCCACGCCAGAATTCGCTTATAGAGAGCTGGACAGGGTCAGAGTCAAAGGCAAGACCAGGCCCATATCGATCTTTGAACCGATTGCCGGTGTGGCCTTGCTTGACGAAGCACAATTTGCCTTGCTGGAACTCTGGCATCAGGCACTCGATGATTTCCGTGCGCAGCAGTGGGATGTTGCCGAAAAATCCTTCCGCTCATATCTGGAAGTCTGTGCAGAAGACCTGGCTGCCCAGGTCTTTCTGGAACGTATTGCCCACTACCGGCAAAACCCGCTGCCTGCCGACTGGGATGGGGTGGCCACCTTTGTCAGCAAGTTCAGTGAATAAATCCAGTACCTTATTTGGCTTTTATCCGCAGCAGGTAATAACTGATGACACCCAAGACTATGCCCCAACAGGCAGAACCCAGGCCCAGCAAGCTGATATTTGATGCAGTGACGATGAAGGTGATCAGCGCAGCTTCACGTTCTGTCGTTTCCTGCACGGCGTTCACCAGACCATTCTGAATTGCGCCCAGCAAGGCCAGGCCAGCCACCGTGGTGACCAGTGCATGTGGCAGGTGCAGGAACAGGGCAGTCAGGGAACCGGCAAAACTGCCTATCAATAAATAAAAACCACCGCAGGCAACACCGGCGACCCAGCGTTTTTCTGGCTGCTGGTGCGCTTCTGGCCCTGTGCAAATTGCTGCAGTAATCGCCGCCAGGTTGACACCATGTGAGCCAAATGGTGCTAGCAATATGCTGACAAAACCGGTGGCACTGACCAGCTTGCTGGTCGGTGCCTGTTCGAAACCAGCGGCGCGCATGACAGCCACACCGGGCACCTGCTGGCCAGTCAGACATAGCAGCGCCAATGGCAAGCCGAGGCTGATGATGGCGCTTAAAGAAAATTCAGGCATGGTCCAGACTGGCATCGTCAGACCCAGTTGCACGGCAATAGACTGACCCTGGTTGCTGTCACCCCAACCCAGTGCACTCCAGAGCATGACGCCACTGAGTAAAGTCAGGACGATGGCATAACGTGCACTGCGGCGCTTGAATATCAGGTAAGCCACAAACATGGCAGTCACGAGCCAGGGTGCGCCAGCAACCTCGCTACGCGCATTGGCAAATACATCGACGCCAAAACGGAACAGGATACCCGCCAGCATGGCTGCACACAGGCTTTTAGGTATTTTTGCCATGAGTTTTTCAAAGATGCCGGTAATGCCTATCAGCCATATCGCCGCCGCTGCAACCAGGTAGGCACCTATGGCCTGGTGATAAGGCACCGTTGCCAGGCCCGTCACCAGCAAGGCCGCACCTGGCGTGTTCCAGGCACAAATCACCGGTATCTTGTGCCGCCAGCTCATCCATACGCCTACCAGACCAGATCCTATGGAGATAGCCCATATCCATGAACTGGTTTGCGCTGTTGTGAGTTTTGCGCTTTGTGCTGCCTGCAATATCAGCAACATGGGGCCAGCGTAGGAGATCAGCACGGCAATCAGGCCAGCCAGCACCGCAGGGAAAAAATCTGCCGCCGTAGCGGCAAAACCCGGCTTGATGGCATTTGCCGGGGCAAGGAGAGGGGGAGAGTGTGGTGTATTCATACATCTAGTCTAGTTCAGTGCAGTCCGGCGTTTACTTACAGTATCAGTCTGTCTTATGCTATACAGATTCACATTCAAGGTATCTGTTATGCAGCACAGTTACAGACAGCTGGCAGACGCCATCAGTGCAGACATCAGGGCTAGCCGCTATCAGGTAGGCGAGCGTCTGCCATCGGTGCGCCTGATTGCAGAGACGCAGCATGTCAGTGTTTCTACTGCGATACGTTGTTACCGTTACCTGGAAAGCCAGGGCCTGGTCGAGGCGCGCAATAAGTCTGGCATCTATGTCGCTGACTGGAAAACCAGGCAAACGACAAGCACAGTTACTCAGAAAAAAAACAGCCAGGCGGCACCGGCAGTTGAGTACGACAAACTCATGTCTCTGCAGCACAGGATGACGGAGCTATATTCTCTAACAGCGCAACCCCTGCATCTGGGTCTGCACCTGGCTAGTGCCGCACCAGAATGGTATCCCTGCGAAGCTCTCGCCAAAATCGCCCAGCGCCTGCTGCGGCAAGACCCCATGCTGATAGGTGTTTATCCCGGTGGTACGGGTTTGCCAGTTCTGAAAACCAGCCTCATACACTGGTTAAAAAATGCAGGCATGGATTTGCAGGCCAGCGATCTGCTCATCACCAATGGCAGCACAGAAGCCCTGAGTGTGGCCCTGCGTGCGGTCGCCCAGCCAGGTGATGCCGTCATTGTTGAATCTCCCGTTTATTTTGGCTTGCTGCAAATGCTGGAAAACCTCGGCATCAAGGCCATAGAAATCCCTTGCGTGCCAGGCCAGGGCATCAGCCTGGAAGCGCTGGAATATGCGCTCGAACATCAAGGCACGGTGCGCGCCATCGTCGCAATGCCGAATTTCCAGAATCCCCTCGGTTGTGCCATGCCGGATAAAAACAAGAAACGCCTGCTGCGTCTGGTTGAACAATACGACCTGGCCTTGATAGAAGACGATGTCTTCGGCGACCTTTCGCATCAGCAGGAAAGACCGCAAGCCATCAAGGCCTGG
The DNA here is from genome assembly GCF_049340385.1 of Undibacterium sp. Ji83W. Classification (NCBI taxonomy): domain Bacteria; kingdom Pseudomonadati; phylum Pseudomonadota; class Betaproteobacteria; order Burkholderiales; family Oxalobacteraceae; genus Undibacterium; species Undibacterium sp. Ji83W. The sequence continues at coordinate 225,956 of NZ_JBMPOZ010000005.1, forward strand.
GACAAGCAGGGCAGGGTCATCTATTGCGGTTCTTGTAGCAAAAGCCTGGCCCCGGCATTTCGCATAGGCTGGATCGCAGGTGGGCGTTATCAGGCCAGGATCAATTCATTGAAACTCAGCGCTTCCCTGATCACACCCTTGTTTGAACAGGCAGTATTGGCAGAATTTATACAATCCGGGGCCTTGCCTTCCCACCTGCGCAAATTGCGCGAACGTCTGGCCGCCAATATCCCGCTGGCGACCGCTGCCATAGCTCGCTACTTCCCCTTGGGTACGCAAGTCGTCAGCCCGGCAGGTGGGTGGTGGTTATGGCTGGAATTGCCTGAACATATAGACAGCCTGCCTTTGCTGCGGCAGGCGGTAGCGCAAGGCATAGCGTTTACACCCGGTAGCCTGTTTTCTGGCGCCGGTAAATACGCAAATTATCTGCGCATGAACATAGGGCGGCCCTGGGGGCGCGAGATGGAGCAGGGTATCAAAACCCTGGGTAGGCTGGTTTCAGAAATGTAGATGAAATACGGTTTACTTTTTTAGCCGGTCAAATAAATCCTGGGCTATCTTGTCTGCATTTTCCTCTTCAGTTTGCTGTTCAGTTTTGCTCTCAGATGGTTGCTGGCGTTTGGCAAATCTGGACAAGATGCCCGCCTTTCTGGTGCGGATTTTCAGTAAAACGAAAGGGATGATCCGCCATGCGATGACACCATCCAAAGGCTTCACCGGGATTAAATTGAATGCGATGATGATCAGATTGGTTTTAGTCAGGACGTCGAACACCGAGGACAATTGAAACATCCACATAGGTGAGAAATGGAACAACAGATATTGCGCTACAATAGCCAATACCAGGAGCAACAACTGCCCAAGCACGCCGCCCCAGGCAATTAAAATATCCTCTGATTCATAATACGGTGACTCATGTGTGCATTCACCATGCATCAGGAATAGTTTGATGGCATAAACTTTGGTGTCTGTATATCTTGCCGCAATCGCATGACCAAATTCATGGAATAGCAGTATGGTGACGAATGCCAGGAAGCCAGGGAACAACCAGACTAAGTTCATTCCCTGTATCAAAGCCCAGGGAAACCAAAGCAGGATAGTCCAATGTGCGTAAACTGGTATCTTTTTCCAGTGCGCGAGCTTCCAGTAACCTGATTCCATATAGCCAATGTTTTTGATCGATACGTTATTCTACAAGAGCTTGGCAGCCAGCAAGGCCTTATCCCATTCCGGCACAGGCTGATACTCTTCCACCAGAAAATCAATCAACGCCCGCACCTTGGGGCTGACCTTGCGGGTGGCCGGATAAAGCGCAGTGAAGTCATTCAGCGGCAAAGCCCAGTCTGGTAAGACAGTAACTAGCCGACCATCAATTAAATCACGCCATGCCAGAAAAGTCGTGTCATACACTATGCCCAGCCCACGCAGGGCCGCCTGGTGCAAGACCTTGCCATTGTTTGAGGCAAAGCCGGGCGTGATATCCACCGCCAGGGTTTCGCCATCGCGTTCAAAATGCCAGGTATTGCCCTGTGTAAGGTGGCTGAAGTGCAGGCAGCGGTGCCGGTTCAATTCTGTCGGGTGTGCTGGCATGCCATGCTCTGCCAGGTAGGCCGGGCTGGCACACAGCAGGCCGCGGCAGGGGGCCAGCCTGCGCGCATGCAAGCCGGGGCTGTCAGGGATGCCGCCTACCCGTATGCTGAGGTCAAAGCCATGCTTGAACGGGTCCAGCAAATTGTCATCCACATGCAGGGTAGGTTGCAGCATGGGGTGGAGCAGAGTAAAGCGCGCCAGTGCATCGGCCAGCCAATCGCTGCCAAAGCTATTCGGTGCCTGTATGCGTATGCCACCGGCCAGCTCATTGCCCGCCTGGCTGACTACCAACCGTGCCTGCCGTGCATGTTCAACGCTGGCGCTACAAGGCTCCAGGTAGGCCTGCCCCAACTCAGTCAGGCTGACTTCGCGGGTCGATCTGTGCAGCAGCCGCGCGCCCAGTTCAGCTTCCAGTTGCATGATGTGTTTGCTGACCATGGCGCGACTGATGCCCAGGTGGCGTCCGGCCGCGCTAAAACTGCGCTGCCTTGCCACTTCGACAAAGATTTCCATTGCTTTTAGTTGGTCCATCTGGCTATTGTCTTCAAATTGACGACAATCTGTCAACTATTGTTGGTATTGTGGATGACAAGCTAATTTAGCTACACTTGATGCATATCAAGCTGAAGCCTCACAATAAATGAGGGGCTTTTGCTTCCCCCGCATTTATAGCCAGGAGTCAGCATGCTCAACGCACAACAAATCCAGCAATTTCAGCAAGATGGTTACGTCGTCGTCCCCAATTTCAAGAATGCCGAAGAAATCGCAGCCCTGCGTGAGCGTGCAGCCAAAATCGTTGATGAATTTGATCCGGCATCTTCCAAATCCATCTTCACGACCAAGGAACAGGAAAAAAAGGTCGATCATTACTTCCTGAATTCAGCCAACAACATCAGTTGTTTTTTTGAAGAAGAAGCTTTTGATGAGCAAGGTAATCTGCGCCAGGCCAAATCCCTGTCCATCAACAAGATAGGCCATGCGATACATGATCTTGATCCGGTCTTCAGCGCGTTTTCGCGTGGTACTGCACTGGCGAAAGTGGCGGAACAACTGGGTTTGCAAGAGCCACAGATTTACCAGTCCATGTATATCTTCAAGCAGCCTGGCATAGGCGGTGAAGTGCGCTGGCACCAGGATGCGACTTATTTTGAAACTGATCCTGTCAGTGTCACCACCTTCTGGTTTGCGCTGGAAGATGCGACGCTGGAAAATGGCTGCATGTGGGCAGAACCGGGTGGTCATCGCACGCCCATGCGTGAGCGCTTCGTACGTGAAGGTGATCAGGTGCGGGTAGAAAAACTCGACAGCATGCCTTGGCCAGACGACAGCACAGCCATCCCGCTGGAAGTCAAGGCAGGCAGCCTGGTGTGCTTCCATGGTCTGCTGCCACATTACAGCGCACCAAATCGCTCAGCAGTTTCACGTCATGCCTACACCCTGCATGTGACGGATGGAAAGACCAGTTATTCGCCACAAAACTGGATACAGCGCGATGCCAGTTTCTCTGTCCGTGGTTTTATGTAAGTAACCATGATGAATTCTGAAGTATTGATTTTCGCCCCGCACTGGGGCAATGCTCACCTGAGCCGTGAAGCTTTCATTGGCAAGGTACTGGAAGCAGGTTTTGATGGCATAGAAATGTCTTTGCCGATGGATGTGGCTGAACGCGATGCATGGACCACAGCGATTGACGATGCTGGACTTAAACTGATTGCCCAGCAATGGGAAACTGTTTTTCACAGCGATTTTTCCGCGCACAAGCAAGCACTCGTAGATTTGTTACGCAATGCCTGCGCAGCAAAACCCCTGTTCGTAAACACGCATACCGGCAAGGACTTTTACAGCCAGGCGCAAAACAATGAATTGCTGGACCTGGCTGACGAGATAGCTGCTGAAACCGGTATCGCCATTGTCCATGAAATTCACCGCAGCCGCTTCAGTGGGCATCCCATGTTGCTCTTGCCTTATCTTGAGCAGCGCCCGCAATTGCAACTTAATGCTGACCTCTCACACTGGTGTTGTGCCTGCGAATCCCTGCTGGAAGACCAGGCGCAATTACTGGAAAAAGTATTCCCTCATGTGCGCCACATCCATGCCCGCGTCGGCCATAGCCAGGGACCACAAGTCAATGATTTTCGCGCGCCTGAACATTCAGCAGCCTTGCAGCAACATCTGTCCTGGTGGGACGCTATCATCAGCCTGCAACGCGCTTCCGGCAAACAGCAGATCACATTGACACCAGAGTTTGGGCCATCACCTTATACGCAAAGCCTGCCTTACACAGATCAGGTCGTGTCCGATGCCTGGGAATTGAATGTGGCGATGATGAAATTGCTGCGTGAACGCTATGCAAAGAAATGAAAGCCCCGCTCCTGCTCTGACATACAGACAGGAGAGGTTTGATTACCTTTAATTGTTTTGTTGTAAGGGATGCAAATTTTTATTTATACTATGTCCATATTAATTTAGGGCTAGTGCATGTTAGAGCACCAACAAAAATATACTTTTGTACGCGGCATGAGTTCCTTGTCAAAGCGGGAAAAGTGGATACTGCTTGTTCCAGTGTTACTGTTGTTGCCAGTTTTCATCTGGGCTGGCTATTGGGAATTGTTTCAACCTGAAGACTGGAAAAAAATTCTGGAATCAGGCAAGGTCTGGCAAAAAAATCTTTTCGTGTTTTTGCCATTCGGGCTTGTACTTTTTGTCCAGGGTGGGATCTACTGGGTTCACCGTTCATCGAAGCTGGTTATTGATGGCACAGGGGTGTTTCTGGAGTGGCCATCAGATTCCGTATTTGCAAAATGGAAGCTCCTTCAAAAGAGGTTGGTGTGGGCTGACGTAAAAAGCGCGAGCTATATGCTCAGTGTGCGAGGTGTAGTACTTCTTTCGAAAACAAATTCAATTCTTTGGACGATAAGGCTTAAAGACTGGAAATTTTCCAGCGTAGAACCCTCGCAATATGCAATAAAGCCCGCGGAGATAGATTTGCTCAGCGTTTTCCGTGAGTTGGATATTTTTAGGGATGCATCTAAAGATCCGGCGCAGTTCGACTTAATGAAGCATCCGGTAACGAGAAGCATATTGTTGGGAATTTGCGCTCTTCTTGTTTATTGTTTTTTCGATGTCATGATCCAGCAAGAAGGCTGGGCATTTTTTAATATCGCCTATTTACTTCCCCATGCTATTTTTGCCGTTCTTGCTACGATCGTACTGGCCTGGGCGGCTTCAACGGCTAATAAGCGACAGCCGCCACCCAAGGGAATTACTGCGTTTTTGGTAGTGCTTGCCAGTTTTTCATTTCTTGCCACTAGTTATGTTGCCGGTATCCGGATTAACCAGTTTGCTGGCGGCCCTTTAATCTCTGCTGAATATCATAGAGATGACAGGTGTGAAAATTTAATTCCTGTAGATAAGAGTTTGCCTGTTGTCGAATATACCCATAAGACCAAGGATTATTGGTGCAGCAGGGAGGTTGATGAAGTCCAGACCGTTAAAGTTCGCAAAGGCCTGTTTGGTCACTATCAATTTGATCTTAGCGAACAAATCCAGGCAATTCGCGACTATAAGAAAGAATCCACCGCCACTAACGTGCCTCCGGCCAACAGCAAATCACACTAACTCTACATTTCGTACCTTCACAATATACGCAATGCCTGCCTTACACAAATCAGGTCGTATCAGATGCCTGGGAATTGAATGTGGCGATGATGCAGTTATTGCGTTCACGTTATCAAGATTGACTTGAAGTTGTAGCAAGTATCTATCTGTGACATCATGCGCCCTTGACGTTAATTTTGCATGCTGAATCCGGCTCCTGGATATGATGAAAACTGTGCCCGAAACTTATGTGTTCACCTGGAAGAAAAATCAATCTTCCTGGATATTATTGCTGTTGCTATCCACGCTTACAATGAGCCTGTTCGCTGGGCTTTTTTGGCTCAAATATTGGGATTTGGTAAAGCTCGGAGATTACAAGAAGATAGCTCCACAATCACTCATTCCTTTAATGGCTATTCCCTTAGGTTTTGTCTTCCATTTTGCTATACAGAAGTTTTTTCGTTCCGCCAGATTAATTGTGGATAGTTCTGGTGTACGACTGGAGCAGCTGCCTGGTCAAGGTTCGGCAATAATGAAATTCCTTGAAAGAAAAATTCTCTGGGCTGACGTGAAGAGTGTCACCTATCTGTCAAGTTTCGGGCTCATTCATTTGCGCTCAACACCGACAATGCAGCCCATGAGTATCAGAGTAAAAGAATGGCAGTTACAAAAGCAGGATACCACTCTCCACATCAGGAATGCTGAGCCTGATTTGATAAAGCTGTTTCGTGAGTTGGAGGTCTTTGAATCTTTTTCCAAAGATAACAGTTTTGATGCAGCTACCTTTGATTTGATGAAACACCCGGCAACAAGGAAACTGCTACTGCTAATGGGCGGCCTGGTGATATACAGCTTCCTGGATAGCATGCTGCAGCACGAAGGCTATGCTTTTTTCAAGCCCGGCCCACATGAATTTGCAGCCATGTCCGCTGCGGCGATTGTGGCTGGTTTGTTACTCAGGGCCAGGGTGCGGGACAATATCCCTCCGGGTATCATCGCTGCGCTGGCGATGATGTGTGGGGTAACATTTGGTATTGCCAGTTATGTCGGAGGTGTTCGCGTCAATCAACTTGCAGGTGGCCCCTTGCTGGAAGCCAGATATCATCGCGATGCAAATTGCCTGAAATTACTGCCAGAAGATAGAAGCCTTCCAGTAGTTGGATATACACACATGACCAAAGATTATTGGTGCAGCAGAGATGTTGATGAAGTCCAGACCGTCAAGGTGCGCAAAGGTTTGTTTAACTCTTATCAATTTGATTTAAGAGAGCAGACAAAGGCCATTCGCGAATACAAACAAAAGTCTTGATGCTGGTTGCCATTGGGAGTGCAGCAAATGCCTGCTCTTGAAATGCATACTGTCGTGAAAGGTGTCTGTGTCATCACATACGGAAATTGCTGGTTCGAATGTAAATCTTCAACGATGGAACAATATATAAACCATGCCTGCTAGTTATGTATTCGTCCAGAAGCAAGATAAACATACTTGGGTAAAGCGCTTGTTATTTGCCACACTGTTATTGTTTCCTTTTATCGCATTTTTTCTTTGGATGTTGTATCAGAATTTGCTAAAGCCGGAGATGCTCATTCGCATTCTGGCAGATGCGTCATTTCCTCCGGCATTTGTCCTTGCTCTTATAGCAGCGATTGTCTTCGATGATGTAGCAAAAATCTTTTATCGCTCCGCCAGTTTGTACATAGATGATGTGGGTGTGCGTTTAAAACTTCCACCAAAGAGTAGATGGGCAATTCTTGGTTTTCTTGAAAAAGATATAGCTTGGACAGAACTCAAAGATGCAACTTATGTTGAGCGTTTTCAGCTTATCCAGTTACGCCCCCAATCTGGCGCACGTTTCCTGAATATCAGGCTTAAAGATTGGCAGTTGCAAAATACAGGCAGTAATTTGAATAGTGGGAATGCTGAGCCAGACTTGTTGACAGTTTTTCGTGAATTAAAAATCTTGGATAAATACCCGGCCAATACTCAGCTTGTAGAGGCAAATTTCGACTTGACGAAACATCCCGCAACAAAAAAATTATTGTTTGGGATTGCAATTTTAATCGCCTACAGTTTCGTCGATACGATGCTGCAACATGAAGAATATGCCTTCTTTAATCTACATTATTTTTTACCTCATATTGTTTTTGGTGCGACTTTTGCGGTCGTGCTGATTGTTTTAATGTTCAAGGCAAGCAAACGCGAATTCATCCCGCGTAGTAATGTCATTGGTCTGGCTATGCTGAGCGGGCTGGTGCTCGGTGTTACCAGCTATGTAGGCGGTATTCGCATTAACCAACTGGTGCGCGGCCCTTTGCTGGAAGCCAGATATCACCGCGATGCAAGTTGCCAGAATTTGCTGCCTGAAGACAAGAATCTTCCCGTGGTTGAATATCCTTACCATGACAGGAATTACTGGTGCAGCAAGAATATCGATGAAGCCTTGACCGTGAAAGTTCGGCAAGGTTTTTTTGGTCTGTATCAGTTTGATCTCAGTGAACGGAATCAGGCAATCGGATACTATAAAAAGTCTTGATACTGGTTGCGCTCCTGAGATGATTTAATCTTCATAAGCAAACCGGAACTCGCCAGGTGGCAGCATCAATTTAGGCGGCGTTTTTCCTGTCTGCACCATCACTACATCGGCAGGCATGCCATCTGCCGGCTCTTGCTTGTGAAAGGCATAGACCAGACGTCGTCCTGTAGCAGGTAGTAATTCTTTTGGAATATCCCTGGGTGTAAATCCCGCCAGTGTCCCCAGCCAACTGGCCCTGCCAGTTGCAGGACTGGTGGAATATGCAGGATAAATGACTTGCATATCGACGAGCTTATTATCGATACCCAGCTTCAGATATTGCCGCTCGCCAGATTTGAGGACAAAAGGCTTTTCCTGCGCCATCCTGGCAAGTGCAGCTTTGTATAAATTGCTTTGTCGTTTTGAATCAACATGCTCATACATGGCCGTCTGGTCTATCGTCAATGGATTGATACCCGTCAGCCTTTTTAATTGCGCTGCCATCTTGGATTTGTCATCATCAGTCTCTGCTACCGGAAATTCGTAGGCGTGGCTGTAGCCTACATAGATGAAGATTTTTGCCTTCGAGTCTTGCCTGAAGATTTTTTGCACCAGGTTCTTCGCCATCGCTGATTCGCGCGACCCATTGACTTGCTCATAACTGACAAACTTCCATTGATCTTGCATTGCATCTCGCAAGAAATTGGCATACGTGGATTCTTTAGTTAAAATACCCGCCTTTTCGCTGACGTATTGTTTTTGCAAAGGAAAGTCGTCATACATACTGAAGGCCTCACAGGCCAGGTAGGTATAACCAGCTTTCTTCAATTCCCGTGCCAGTTTCATCGCAAATGCTCTATGCATGGGCACATGATGCGATTCGTTTAAAATGACTACCTGTGTTTTTTGGGCTTCACGGACGATAGCGGCAATGGCATCTTCAGCTTTAGCATTGTTGATGCTGTCGAATTCACTACTCGTCGCTGGAGCGTCTTCAACAGGCATTTGATTGAATGCTGCAATCGCACCATCTACATCACCCGCCATTGAACGCATCAATCCTAAAGTCCAATATTTGGAAATAAGCGTTAAACGTTTGGCCTTATCGTCGCGATGCGTCTTGGTCTCAGCTTCCCGCAGTTCAGTTTCTGCTCCTTTTAGCTGTTTTAAGCGTGTTGTGTTTGCCGTTACGGTATCGCTGCCCTCTGCTTGCGCGCATGAATGGACAAAGAAAATCAGTCCGGCTAAACACTTCAATTTGAATTGACTGACGACCATGCCTGGCAAACTCCCGGTATAAAAAAATGGCAGATATCCACAGAGCTTATACTTGACGCAAAGTGATACGTCTATCCTCTCAATGGGAATCTGCTATCTTCTTGTACATGACGTCCGTGCGCAAGACATATTTGACACCGCTTTCCACAGGCGCCCCCTGGTGCAACACCATGTGCGGGAAAACCAGCGCCATGCCTTTTTCTGGCTGTACTGTTTCCCAGCGAAAGGATGTGCTGCCGCCTGTGTAGTCATCATTGAGATAAATCAGCAGAGTCAAAAAGCTGACTTCATCCTCTGTACGGGCATAATTGCCATCCTTATGCCATTTGAAGTATTGGCCTGCTTCATAACGGTAAAAGCGGAAACGTTCATTCAGGCTCAGCAAAGTCCATCCTTTTAATTCCGCAGGCAGGAATAGTTTTGCTCTTTCAAAAATGGCCGCTGCCAGGACTTTGTCATCAAAGATGATGCGGTCATTATTGCGCACGTGCTTGTACATCTGCATGCCTGCATCGGTTTGCACCATGGCTTCTTCGTAGCCTATTTGTTCACTGGTAAAGATCATGCGTTCGCATTCTTCTTCAGTGATAAAATTTTTGATGCCAAATACGCCTGCACCGTAGTTATTCAGTTCCATGTCGTTCTCGATTTTGTTTCGTGCTGACTGTAATATAAGATACTTTGTTGTAAATTTCAACTAAGTTAGTTTTAAATATTTACGAACTTAGTGACGGATTTGTACTAAATGCGGCTATCGCTTACAATGTCAGCATTGAATACTCAGGGGAAGAAGCATGGCGACTGCTAAGCAAAGCGAAAAGGAATTTCTGCTCAATTACAATATCCATGACTATGATGTTCCTTTGACGAGCGTAGATCTGGTGATTTTTACGATCAGGGACCAGGCTCTGCAAGTCTTGCTGGTGAAACGGGGTGACCACCCTTGCAAAGGGCAATGGAGTTTGCCTGGTGGCTTTATTGATATCCACAATGATGTCGATCTTGATGGCGCTGCTTTGCGCAAGCTCAAGGAAAAAACCGGGGTGGAAGCGCCTTATCTTGAGCAATTGCAGGGCTTTGGCAGCCGTAACCGCGATCCGCGTGGCTGGTCCACTACCTTTGCTTACTTTGCCCTGATTTCTTCTGACCGCATCACGCTCAGCCATGGCGGCAATGCCGATGCGGTGCGCTGGTGCCCGGTTGAATCTGACGAGGGCTTGCCCAAGCTGGCCTTTGATCATGCGCAGATACTGGATATTGCAGTCCAGCGCCTGCGCAACAAGGTGGAATACACCTCCCTTCCTGCCCATTTGTTGCCGGAAGAATTCACGCTGTCTGAGCTGCAGCGCGTGTACCAGGTCTTGCTGGGGCGTCTGGTGGACAAGAGCGCGTTTCGCAAGCGCATCCGGGAAGGTGATTTCCTCGAAGAGTTGCCAGGCAAGTGGCGTCTCGGTAGTAATCGCCCGGCGCAGTTGTATGGCTTGCGCAAAGGGCAGGGTACGGTTTATTTCAATCGTCTGATGACGGGTGAAGTCGGGGCGAAATAGTTTTTCCTCCATCTTTAGTTTGGGGCGTTTTGAGTTAATGCCCCAAACCAACATCGTCAAGTTTTGTCAAAAGTGCACATTCGCGGCCAACTAAACTTGACGAAAATTCAATATTATCAAATAATCATCCTGCATTCCTGATATTCATGTTTGCTGGACACGCCTTGCTATGCGCGTCCGGCAAATGTCCGCATCAACAATGCGCACCAGCCAATGCTAAAGCTAGCAATTGCGCATTCAGTACAAAAAGGGAGACAGTGTATGAGCAAAGATCAAGACCCCATTCCACCATGTTTTGACCAGGCCAATCAGGCGCCTGAGCGTCTGACCGAGATGTTTGTCGGGATAGCACAGGGAAACCGCATCAGACTGGGCCAGCGTCCGGCAGAGCGTGCGGTGTTCCGCAAATTGCACGGGGTCGCCAGCGCCAGGCTGGTGATGGAAAAGAAAATACCGGCCAAACTCAAGGTCGGTGTTTTTGCGCATGAGAGCTTGGATGCCTGGGTCAGGTTTTCCAGTGACACCACGCCAACTTCGCCTGACCTGTACTCAACCCTGGGCATAGGTATCAAATTGTTTGGCGTGCCCGGCCCCAAGGCGCTGGGTGATGATGGCGACACGGCTGACTTCATCATGCAAAACTTCCCGGTCTTCTTTGTCGATAATGCCAAGGAGATGGTGGAGTTTACTTATGCTGGCGTGGTCGCGCAGGACTATCCTGGTTACCTGAAAAAACATCCCAAGACTGCAAAAATATTGGACCAAATGGAAAAGGTCGAGGGCAGTACCCTGACCACGACTTACTGGGCCATCCTGCCTTTCCAGGCTGGAAAAAAAGAATACGTCAAATACCGCCTGGAGCCTGTCACTCCGCCAGAGAACGTGCCAAATGATGAGCGCGATTATCTGGCCGTAGACATGTGCAACCGCCTGGCCAAGCGCGAATACCAGTTCCGCTTCATGGTGCAACTGCGTACCAATCCCAAGACCATGCCGCTGGATGAGGCAACGGTGGAATGGCCAGAATCTGAAAGCCCCTTCATCCATGTCGCCACCTTGATCTTGCCGCAGCAGGATATCAGCGTACGTGGCCAGTCTGAATATGGTCAGGGCCTGGCCTTCAATATCTGGCGCGTACCACCAGCACAGACACCGGTTGGTTCTATCGCTGAAGCGCGCAAAGTCGTCTATGCAGCAGGTGCAGATGCCAGGCATGAAGCCAATGGCCAAAGCCTGCAAGACCCCCGTGAGCCGCGTTCCCCAACTGCGGGCTGCCCCTTTCACGCAGTAGCGCAGGCAAAAGCAGAACCCGTAGTCAAGGACACTTGCATCGTCAAGGCAGTGATTTATCCAGCTATAGGTGTTGCGCGTGTAGGCACCAGTGAGAAGGAATGGTTTTTGGGGCCAGAAGTACCTTATCCAAAACCAGAGGCACCCGGCTATTACCGTGACGCCCATAAAAAACTCAAACGCCAGGGTGCCAGGTTCCGCGTATATGGCGTGAATGCCAAGGGCGAGATCGTCAAGGAACTGAATGCTGACAATGCAAAAGTAGAGTGGCAGGTGCAACTCGCCAATACCAAGTCAGCATGGTATGGCTTCCAGCTGGCGCTGGATATTCCTGAAGCCGCATCGGCACCGCAAACCACCTTGCGCAATGCGGCAGTGCCGGACAGGAGCATGTTGTCGATCACGCCCAAGCAAAGAAAAGTCAGCGGCAAAAAAAGCAAACCGCAGCGTTTTGATGATGGCAAATTCATGGGCAAGCCTGTGTATCTGGGCGAAGCTTTCACCGACGAGCAAGGTCGCTTGATTGTATTGGGTGGGCATGGTGTATCCGCCTCTTACGACAATAGCCGCGCCATCACCTTTGCCAATAATGAGGGCTGGCATGATGACACTTCTGACGGCCCCGTCAACGCCAAGGTCGTTTATGAAGGGCTGGAATTGATGGTGGAGCCAAGCTGGGTGGTAGTTGCACCACCCAACTATGCGCCGCAAAGAAAATCAGTGCGTACGATGTGGGACTTGATGCGCGATGTCGCCATCACTGCTGGCACTTTGCCCAAGCCCAAACGTCCCAGCTTTACTTTCGATATTCTGCCCCTGTTTGAGCGCCTGAATGGCTTGCAATGGGTGAATGCTGGCTTCAATGCAGGTTTTGGCTGGAAAGGGATGGTTGACCTTACGAGTGCGCAGGCATTGTCGCGCCTGGCCAGCAATAATACCGCCTATGTAGAATTGCGCCGGACCATCGCCAACCAGTTCCGCAACTATGAAGTCGATGCATGGTCACCCAAACCCTGGCCGTGGTTGTATGGTGATGCCATGGCTATCCCCGCTGCGCAAACACCAAGGCAAAATGCCTCGCTGACTGCAACCCAGTTGGCCATGCTGATGGAATGGGCAGAAGGTAATTTTGTAGAAGATTACGACCCTGATCGCAAACATGCTGAACGCATAGACCAGGTGCCGCTGGAGCAGCAGGGCGACACACTGACACAGGCAGCGCTGGATTTTTGCCTGGCTGACGCCTTCCACCCAGGTTGTGAAATGACCTGGCCAGTGCGGGCCAGCACCATGTATATGGCACCGTTCCGCTTTGCCCACGCACTCGATGGCTGGATTGCGCCTGGCCTGGGTGAGATACTCACCAGCGATGGCGTCACCATACCTAATGGCCCTCTATACGGCCAGCAGGCTGGCGGCATTACCCGCTGGATGGCCGTGCCCTGGCAGACAGATACGGCAAGCTGCCGTTCTGGCTACGATAAGTCCTATGACCCGTATGTGCCAAGCTTCTGGCCAGCGCGCGTGCCTAACCAGGTCCTGACCAAGCAAAACTATGCTGTCGTCATGGATGAGAAAAAACCGCTGGGTGAAAGGCTGGCCGCATTCGCCAACCGTGCCTCGTGGATTAACCCGCTGGGCAGCACCAGTTATACCGACCAGATCAATAATATGATTCATCATTTTGATCATCTCGGTGTAGTGGAAGTGCATCCCGGTCCGGCTGATCATCAGCATTTTCCTGCTGAGTTTGAAGTGGAAGACCAGCACATACCTATCGCCGACATGCCTGCACCAAATAATAAACAGGCGCAGCATGATGAGCATGCGAGGGTAGGGGCCGCAGAAGTGACGAATGCTGAATCTGTCGACATCATGACGATAGAAAAAGTACGCCGCTTCCCGCGTGGTTTGCATCGTTAGACGTGGGAACATTGCAGATAGATGTATTGGTCTTAGGGGCAGGGCCTGCGGGCTCTGCCTTTGCCCTGAACCTGGCACCATTCCAAAAAGTAGTCATGCTGGAAGCATCACCGCCAGCAGCCATGCGCATAGGTGAATCCCTGCCAGCCGCAGCCGGTAAGCTGCTGGCTGACATGGGTTTGTATGAAGCGTTTTTGCAGCAAGGCCATCAAGCCGCACATCTGAACATCAGTCACTGGGGCAGTGATCTGGCGATAGAGCAAGATGCCATGCGCAATCTCGATGGTCACGGCTGGTATTTGGACCGTCATCGTTTTGATTGCTGGTTGCAGAATGTCGCGCAAGAGCGTGGTGCGGCTTTGCTGAGACAAAGCAAGTTGCTGTCTTTTACACCTGCGAAAAGCAATCCAGAATATTGGGATGCTGTCATCGTTGTGCAGGGCAAGACGGTGCAGGTAGAAACCAGGATGCTGGTCGACGCCAGCGGCAGAAAATCACTAATCACACGGCAACTGTGCATAGCCCGCAAAGCCACGGATAAACTGGTGTGCAGCTGGCTGATCGGCAGGGACACTGACAATAGCGCAGGCTCCAGCCACATCAGTGCGGAGGCGGGCGGCTGGTGGTATAGCTCATCCTTGCCAGGGCAGGGCCGCATTGTGGCGTTTTACACCGATGCCGATTTGCCAGAAGCTGCGGCATGCAATCATCAGCAAGGGCTGTTGCAGCGTCTGGGCCAGAATACCCAATTGTCGGCCTGTCTCGATGAATATGGTTTTGTGCCAGGGCAGCAGCATGGATATTGTGCTGCCCATACTGCAGTGTTGCAGCAGTTTGCCGGTTCCAACTGGCTGGCAGTGGGTGATGCTGCGCTTAGTTTTGATCCTCTGTCTTCGCAAGGCTTATTCAATGCCTTGTACACCGGCCTGGCAGCGGCGGAGGCGGTGTCGCATTATGATGCTGATGCACAAACTGGCTATGTAGCTGAACTGAACTCCATACAGGCAGCCTATCTGCATCATCTGCGAGTGTGGTACCAGCAAGAGCAACGTTGGGCTGATCAACCGTTCTGGCAGCGTCGCAACGTTTCTTTCATTGCTGCCTGAATTTCCCTGTCGCAAAATTGTAAGCAGACGTGAAGCGCCTGTATGCATTAATAGCCCTCAGCTAGAATTGTCGCTTCTTCCTGTTCTTGGATGGTCTCAGTGTCTTATTTTTTACGATGCATCTTGGTATCCATGCTCTTGTTGATGACTGCCTGTTCCAAAATAGAATATGCCGACACTCTGGAGCCAGATGCGCTGATGAAGCTGGTTTTCAAAGGTTGGGAAGCAAATTCCATAGTCGAACGCCCTATACTGAAAGTCCAGGACGATGGGTTCAACACAAAAGGCATGTACCTGACACCAGTCAAGGTATTTAGACTGGGAGACGACAGGGCTGTCATGCTGACCAGGGCGATTCCCCTGAACACTGGCAAAATCAGCATAGATGTACTTGCGGCTTATTGGTTCAAGCGTGATGGTGAAAAATGGTTGCTCGAAGCCAGGCAGGATGAGATCGATACGCTACGCTCCTTACAGAAAATCGAGACAGTGAAAATCATGGAACTGGCACCAGCCAAACAAGGGCTGTTGATTGAATATAGTGAATCTCATCGAGGTGAAACTGGGATTTTTGCCCAATTGTATATGCTGGCTCAGCATCATGTGACGGGTTTAATACCCGAAAACCAGGATGTCCTGTTGACAATGAAAGAACGCAATCATGCAGATTGCATCAGGCGTATGAAGAAAGCGCCAGGCAAGCCTGAACGTGTGCGTTTGAATGACCGGGAGGGAAGGGACGGTAATTGTCTGGACATACAGGTGACGCTGCAGCTCAAGCCCGGCAAAGACTTGCCGGGTGACATCGTATTGAGTGCAAATGCAAAGATGTTTGAGTATCGGGAAATAGAACGTCACGACATACCCGATGCCAGTGGCGAATACTTTACGAGCTATGAGGTCATCCCCAGTGCCCTTCGTTCCAGCATGGTATTTCAGTATGATGAAGCCAAGGGGAAATATCAACGAGTCAGCGGTGGTAAAAGTTTTTTACCTGAGTGGTATCGCGAGTAAAACATGACAAGCCCGGTTGTTTATGCCGGGCCTGTCAATTACAGTTTAATCAAAGTTTGATCAAACTGCATCCAGGGCAGACTGCAAATCCTGCCTCAAATCTTCCACATCTTCTATGCCTACCGACAGGCGTATGAATGAATCGGTGATACCCAACTTGGCTCTTTGTTCTGCCGGGATTGTTGCATGCGTCATGATGGCCGGATGTTCTATCAGGCTTTCTACGCCGCCCAGGCTTTCGGCCAGGGCGAATACTTCGCAACGTTCGAGGAAACGACGAGCGCCTGCCAGGTCAGTATCAAGTTCTATGGAAATGATGCCGCCAAAGCCATCCATTTGCTGTTTAGCCAGCTCATGTTGCGGGTGGCTTTCCAGGCCTGGGTAATACACCTTCTTGACCTTGGGCTGTTTTTCCAGCCAGCGTGCCAGGTCCAGGCCATTTGAGTTATGGCGTTCGACACGGATATTGAGTGTCTTGATACCGCGCAAGGCGAGGAAGCTGTCGAAGGGGCTGGCGATCGCGCCAACGGAGTTTTGCAAAAAGCCCAGGCGTTCGCGCCAGTCAGCCTGATGGGCTTCGCCACCAACGATGGCAATACCACCGATGATATCGGAGTGACCGTTCAGGTATTTGGTCATTGAATGGACGACGATATCAAAACCCAGTTCCAGCGGACGTTGTACCTTGGGGCTGGCAAAAGTATTGTCAGCCACGGCGATGATATTGTGCTCGCGGCAGATTTTTGCAATCGCGCGCAGGTCAGCCAGTTTCAGCATGGGGTTGGTCGGCGTTTCTACCCATAGCATCTTGGTGTCCGGGCGTATTGCGGCCAGCACTTCTTCTGGCTTGGTCATATCGACATACGTGAACTGCAGGCCAGCGCTACGTTTGCGCACGCGTTCAAACAGGCGGTAGCTGCCGCCATACATATCATCACCGGCGATGATGTGGGCACCGCTGTCGACGATTTCCAGCACGGTGGCAATCGCTGCCAGGCCGGAGGCAAAGGCAAATGCCTGCGCGCCGCCTTCGAGGTCAGCTACGGCACGTTCCAGCGCCCAGCGGGTGGGATTGTGCGAGCGGCCATAGTCCAGACCCTTGTGTACGCCAGGGCTGTCCTGCACGAAGGTGGAGGTCGCATAGATAGGTGGCATGATGGCACCCGTGACCGGGTCGGGGAATTGCCCGGCGTGGATGACACGCGTACCAAAGGCTTGCGGATGGGTAGGCTTCTTGTATTCGGGATAGCTCATGAAAGTGTCCTGCGCATATGGTTGAGAAGGTCAAAGCGGGTAATCAGGCCATAAAACTGCTTTTCCGGTTTGTTGGCTGCAATGATGGCGACCAGACCGCTGTCCAGTGTGCTGCGCAATGCGGCGATGCTGGCATCCGGTGCCAGGGTTTCTATCTGGCTGGTCATGGTGTCTTCTACTGCACTGCGGAACAGGCTGGCATCCGCAGATACTTTCAGCAACAGGTCTGATTCATCAATAATACCGATAATCGCGCCATCGCGTATGACAGGTAGTTGCGAGATATCGGCACTGCGCATGCGGTTGAAGGCCACCATCAGGGTGTCGCTGGCATTGACGCTGATCACGCCGCCTTCATCGAAACGGCGGCTGATGATGTCGCGCAGATCGCCATAGTTTTTTCGCTTGAGCAAGCCCTGGTCTGTCATCCAGTTGTCGTTGTAAACTTTGGACAGATAGCGTGTGCCGGTGTCGCAGACAAAGGTGACTACGCGCTTGGGCGTGGTCTGGGCGCGGCAATAGCGCAGGGCTGCGGCCAGCAAGGTGCCGGTGGAAGAGCCTGCCAATATGCCTTCGGCGCGCAGCAATTCACGTGCTGTGCCAAAGCTTTCAGCATCATCAATGGTATAGGCATGCTTGACAGCGCTGAGGTCAGCAATGCCGGGGATGAAGTCTTCGCCTATGCCCTCGACCGCCCAGGAACCGCTGACTTCATTGATATTGCCTGTCTCTACGTACTCAGTCAGTATCGAGCCTTTTGGGTCAGCGAGTACAAATTCCAGCGCGGGCTGGACCTTGTTGAAATAACGTGTCAAGCCCGTCAGCGTACCGCCAGAACCTACGCCGACGACGATGGCATCGACTTTGTGGTCAGTCTGCGCCCAGATTTCTGGCCCCGTGGTGGTTTCATGCGCCAGTGGGTTGGCCGGATTATTGAACTGGTCGGCAAAGTAGGAGCCGGGTATTTCCTTGGCCAGGCGTGCCGCATAGTCCTGGTAATACTCGGGGTGGCCCTTGCCTACATCAGAGCGGGTGATGTGAACTTCTGCGCCCATGGCTTTCAGGTGCAGGATTTTTTCTGTGGACATTTTGTCCGGTACTACCAGTACTACGCGGTAACCCTTGGCGCGCGCCACCAGCGCCAGACCCAGGCCGGTATTACCAGCCGTTGCCTCGATCACGGTGCCACCTGCCTGCAGGCGACCTTCGCGTTCTGCTGTTTCTATCATGGACCTGCCTATGCGGTCCTTGATGGAGCCGCCAGGGTTTTGTGATTCCAGTTTGAGGAATAATTCACATGGCCCTGTGTCAAAGCGGGTAACCTTGACCATAGGCGTATTGCCAATCAACGCAAGTACTGCGGGATCAGTTTGTTTTGTCATCTTAGTGTGCTCCTGGGTGCATACGATATGTTGCGACAGGTTTAGCATTTGTTTATGAGGCAGCTATGCTAGCGATTTCATCTCCTGAGGCTAAGGAATTTTTCCAACTATGCATAGTTGGAAAATGATTTACTTGCATTTGGGTAAGACTGATTTGAGGTCAAAGTGGCAAGTATGGGGATAGTATAGCCATAGTTTGGAAATTTGTTGGGGTATATGCGGTTTGCTTATATCGATGCCTTGTGTATCAAGATTGGATACAGTGATTTGTGGATGCTTTGTTCTATCTGGTTGCGCGAAGGTCGCAAACGGGCATCCTTAATAACGTCATTCCTGCGTGCTTTTGGCAGGAATCCAGGGGCGTTCACAACACATCATAAAGTGCATTAACTTCTGAATCGCGGTGTTTGCATGTTTTGATTTTCAAATGGCTGCATTGGTCATTTCCGATTGCCGGCCGGGGGTAGCCCGGCAGCTACTTACTTTTCTTGCTGTCGCCAAGAAAAGTAAGCAAAAGAAGGCGACCCAGGCGTCGTCGCCCCTACGGGGTCCCCGTTTGTGCGATACAAAAAATGGGAAGATCCGAAACTCGCTACGCTCAGACAACGGCTCTTCTTAATCCATTTTCTGTACCGCACAAACGGCGTCGACACATGGGAGCTGCGAACGTCAAAAGCAACTACAAGGTCAAAAGCAACTACAAGGTCAAAAGCAACTACAAGGTCAAAAGCAACTACAAGGTCAAAAGCAACTACAAGGTCAAAAGCAACTACAAGGTCAAAAGCAACTACAAGGTCAAAAGCAACTACAAGGT
>NZ_JBMPOZ010000005.1:245359-297322 GCF_049340385.1 Undibacterium sp. Ji83W
AGGTCAAAGGCAACTACAAGGTCAAAGGCAACTACAAGGTCAAAGGCAACCGCAAGATCAAATGCAACGTCAACACGGACGCTATTGATGTTGTTTGGCTCGTAATTGATCAACTATTTCCTTAGAAGTAAAATTACCCGACACATTTATTGAGAAACCAATTCGCTCTATCCACAACCCGCAAAAATAAATGCCGCACGAGGCGGCATTGAAAGTGGGGGGACTTGTTACGTTAAAGCGTGAACGGTTGGGACGAGCCGCCTTTATTTTATTGTGTGCTGCGAATAATTTCAGTTTTCTGCCAGCCCTTCCTTTTGATGGAAAGGCGCAAACCAGCATACCGCAAAAGAGGGGATAGTAGCCAGCATGACGAAGATGAAATAATTTGTATAGCCCAGCAATTGCTGCAAGTGGCCGCTGATGACGCCAGTCACCATCATGCACAGGCCCATGAGGCCGGTACCGAAGGCGTAGTGGGTGGTCGTGTATTTTCCAGGCGCGAGTTGCTGCATCAGGTAGATCATGAAGCCGACTGAACCAAAGCCGAAAAAGAATTTCTCGACGGCGACACCTGCAGTGATCAGCCACAGGCTTTCTGGCTGGAAGATGCTCATCACCAGGAAGCTGGCATTCGGTATATTCACGGCGCAGCAAAGGATGAACAGGGTAGGTTGCAAGCCACGCTTGGCGACAAACCAGCCGCCCAATAAAGAGCCCAGTAGCACGGCAATGAGTCCGTAAGTGCCGTAGGTCAGACCCAGCATTTCATTGGATAAACCCAGTCCACCTTTGCTGACAGGATCAACCATGAAGAAGGGGCCGATTTTTTCCAGGAAACCTATGCTGAGACGGAACAGGAAGGCAAAACCTATCATCAGCCAGACATCACGTTTCTGGAAAAAAGTAACGAAAGAATCGCGCAGAATGAACAGGGCTTCGCTGACATTGGTAGGTGTATTTTCTGCCTTCGCACCATCCGGCATGGTACGTAAATGCCAGGCTGCCATGAGGGCGATGATACCTGCCACGATCAGGAAGATGACGCGCCAGGCATCCATCCAGTCTGCACCGAATACCTTGGGGTCATGATGAAAGAAATCGGTATGCAGTTTGCCACTTAAATAAACCAGTCCACCTGCTGCAACGATGGGGCCGATATTCCAGCTCAGGCTCTGGATGCCGCAATACAGTGACTGTGCTTTGCTGTCCAGCGAGGTGACATACACACCGTCTGCTGCAATGTCTTGCGTAGCGCCGAGGAATGAAATGATCCAGAACACGCTCATCAGTATCAGCATGTAGTTGGGCAAGGACATGACCAGGGTAACGCCGACAAAACCGACGGCAATGATCAGTTGCGTGCAGATGACAAAGAATTTCTTGGTCTTGTACATTTCTACAAAAGAGGCAAACAAGGGCTTGATGGTATAGGCCAGGATCAGGTAACTGGCATATTCAGCGGCCTTGCCATTGTCCATGCCCATGTTCTTGAACATGATGGCGCTGACATTGGTCAGCATCATATACGCCAGTGCCATCGTAAAGTAGGTGGTCGGCACCCAGAGCAAAGGGGATTTCCTGACCGGATTTGCCGGGGGAATAGTGATTTCTGTTTCAGTAATCATGGGCTGCACGCTTCTTTTCAAGTAGGCGGCATGCCTGCAGGTCTTCATTATTACATCGTCTCAATGTATGCGATGCATAGTTTATGACGCTCACTTGCAGGTCTGCTTATGCAAAATCATCTTTGCTGATGATCTGGCTAAGTCTTCCTGACAAAGGAGTTTGCAGGCTGTCTCGTTAATTTTGTAATTGATTTTTAATTTGATTCAGTATTCACTTTTATTCATGAAAACCTTTTCAAGCGCAGAATAGCATGAAATTTTAATGTGGCACGCTGCATTAACAAAAAAATTTTATAAGTACGAAAAAGATTCGCCCATGGCTTTAGTAGTTAATGCCTGTCAAATAGCAGTGTTTTAAGGCTTTTCTCAGGCATGCAGTTTAAGATTTTTGATTTGAAATCATGTTGTAAGCGAGTCAAAGCCAGAGCGTATCTTGAGCCCAGTTTGTGAAATCGGATGAAACTGATTTCAGGATAATTTATGAAAAAACAATGAAAATAACATCTGGGGAATTTTAATTTTCATACGAATCCAAGATTTTTTCATAGAGAAAGATATAAATTGAAAAAGCAAGACGTTGACAGGTTAAATATCCGGTGATAAATTCCGGTTTGTGAAAACGTTTTCATTGGATTGATGAAAAAATCTTTATTTTGATTACTTTGGTGATCGGGCAGGAATGTCGATTTTTACTAAGATTGATGATCAAACAGTCATTTTTTGACTATATTTGAAAACGATTTCAATTTAAACGCATGCTTCGTTAAAAATGCGCATCTGAGCCTGGCTCAAGCTGCTGCAAAAGAAGAGGAGGTGACCAGCAGGTCAGCTCCTCTGCCATGAGGCATAGCGATATATAAAAAGAGCATGAATGCTTAAAGCGAACCTATCCAAAACTAGACCATGACTAATCCATCAACGATGCCTGCGTTTTCACCTGCTTTTACCTGGGGCGTTGCCACCAGTGCCTATCAGATAGAAGGGGCGACAGATGTCGATGGTCGTGGGCCTTCTATCTGGGATACCTTTACCCATACACCTGGCACCATCATTGATGGCAGTACCGGTGATGTGGCTTGCGATCATTACCATCGCTATGCAGAGGATTTGGGTATCATCGCTGGCCTGGGATTAAAGGCTTATCGTTTTTCGGTATCCTGGTCGCGTGTGCAGCCACTGGGTTATGGTGACTGGAATGAAAAAGGCTTTGAATTTTATTCTAACTTGCTGGATAAACTGGAAGAGCACGGCATCGCTGCCCATCTGACTTTGTATCACTGGGATTTACCCCAGGGCTTGCAGGATTTGGATGGCTGGCTGAATCGCGATACCTGCTTGCGCTTTGCTGAATATGCAGCAGAGATAGCGCGCCGCTTTGGCCACCGCGTTGCCAGTATCGCCACTCATAATGAACCCTGGTGCACTGCCAATCTTGGTTATGGCAATGCCCAGTTTGCGCCGGGTGTGGCTGATACTGCGCTGGCAATACAGGTATCGCATCATCTTTTGCTCTCGCATGGTCTGGCGCTGCAAGCCATGCGTGCGATCAATTGTCCGGCCAAACTAGGTATAGTTTTGAACCAGTGGCCAGCCATGCCCGCTACGGATTCACCTGCAGATATTGCCCAGGCTGAGTGGGAATATGCGCGTTCTGTACTATGGTTCATGGATCCCATATTCAAAGGCTCTTATCCGCAAAAAGCGCTGCAGCGCATGGACATGAGCAAGTTTCATGTGCATGCAGAAGACATGGATATCATCCGCCAGCCTCTGGATTTTTTAGGCGTGAATTATTATTTCCGCGCTTATGTCAGTACCGATAATCCACCCAAGCAGCCGGAAGGCAAGCTGGGCTTTAGCGACATGGGATGGGAAATTTATCCTTCCGGCCTGACTGATTTATTGTTGAAGCTGCATGCCGAATACCCTGCATTGCCACCGATTTATATTACTGAAAATGGCATGGCGGTTGCAGACAAACTGGAAGACGGTAAAGTCCATGATGAGCAGCGCATCAAATACCTGCAATTGCATTTGCAAGCCATGCACGACGCGATAGCTGGTGGCGTCGATGTGCAAGGCTATTTCTACTGGAGCCTGCTGGATAATTTCGAATGGAATTCAGGCTATGCCAAGCGCTTTGGCCTAGTGTATCTGGATTATGCGACACAACAGCGTACTTTGAAAGACAGTGCATATTGGTACCGTGACTTTGTCAGTGCGCAGTTGCAGGACAAATGAAATCTTGAGTATTTCTCCGGTAAAAAGTGAATAGCCAGATCTGGTTTTTCCTGTTAATTTCAGGTTTTCAAAAAAACGAAAAACTGAAATTAATATGGATGAAGAACTGGAAGAATCAGATGAGCTGGAATGCGCTCAGCATGGCAAGGCACATGCAACTTATGTATGTGAACACCTGATAGCCCATCCCGTGCAAAATTGGCATTGCGATTACCCTGATGCGGATAATCCCTGGCCGGATGCATGGTGTGCAATATGTGACGCACATTATCAGACCGAGGGTGAATGGAATGAGCGTAATGAAGACCTTGTGCCCATCAAATTGCTCTGTCATGGCTGCTATGAAGATGCGCGCTCTGCCAGTCTGGATAGGATTGATGGGGCTGCATCTGATGCCTGGAGCAATTTTCTTGATACCTGTTATGAAGACTTGCAAAAGAAAACTGAGCAGTTGAATCAAGAATTTGACCTGGGTTCTCATCAGCGATATGACTGGGATCAGGTAAAAGGGGAGCTGGTCTTTTCCAATGATGGCGTAGCAGCTGTCGTTGCCAGGATAGACTTCATAGGTTCCTATTCATCCAGAACAGACACATGGTTATGGGCCTGGGCAAATTTCCATTTGCTTGAAAATGTAAGAGCTCGTGTGCAGGCCGTGCGTGACTTTGGTGAGGTGCATGACTATCCATGCCTGACTACACCGAAATGGACAGCAGAAGAAGTGAATGCCTGGGAGATGGCTGCAGTTGCAGCGCACGTACTCAATGCCAGAGGTATTTACCGCAGTCCTCGCGAAGGCGGCGCCAGCTTTTTACTGATACGTGAAATTTCAACAGCCTGAGATAGTTAAAGATGGCGAGTGGCGATGAGATTGCTGAGGCGCATTTGTGCTTGCGCCTCAGACAGAAACAGCTATTTATAAATCCCGCAACCTATCAACACATCACCCACACGTTCAATGTAGGTCGATTTGGGTTCCATCATCTTGGTAGTAGGGTTTGGCCATTTATAGTCTACCCAGCCATGTCCGGTTTTGCTGTTGGCGACATCCAGAAAACTTTTGACGATGGGCATGCCATCAGCATCTTTTAATTCCAGTAAGTTCTTGCCTACCATCTTGGCATTCGCGCCATGGGCGCGGTTGATGCCGTCACCGTTGGTGTTGTAGACAAATACATATAAGTCTTTGACGACAAATTGCCCGGTGGGGTTATTAAATTCGGCATAGGCTTTGTCTTTGCCGTTTTCTTTCAGGTAGGTCGCGGCGCGCTTCACCAGAGCGATGGCTTCATCTGCAGAGCCCTTGTCAGCGGCGACAGAAACTTGACCCAGTGCCAACATGGAAAACCCGGCAACTGCAAGCAAGGATTTGATAAATATTCTTCGCATTTTTATCTCCTGTTATTTAAAACACATGGCAAGGGGGAAGCTTTATGGTACTTGGCCAGAATTCATTCTAATGGTGAATTTACATAATGCAATGTTTGTAATTTGCACTTGTGTTAAACAATGCTAAAACGTCTGTTTTTAAGACCGATAAAGAAAAACCCCGGCCACTTGCGTGGGCCGGGGCGATTTACAGGCTTGAGCGTTTAGCTTGCGGCCAGTATTGGTATTTAGAAATCAATACCAACGTTGACGCCAAAGGTACGTGGCGGCAGATACTGTGCTTGCCATGGGCCATTCGCATTCATGGCGCTGGTTTTGACCTTGTTGTCACCGACATTGCGGACAAAGAAGTCTGCATACCAGCTGGATTTGCCTGTGGCTTGATAGCGCATGCCAAGATCAGCACGGCTATAGGCTTCCTGCTTGTCACCGTCACCATAGTTGAAGACGCTGAGCCAGGTTTCAGTCTCGTAATGCAGGCTGATGCGTGGTGTCAATGTGCCTTCATTCAAATGGAAGGTGTGCTGATACAAGACTTGAGCAGAAAACTTGGGCGTATGCGGCATGGTATTGCCAGATACATCCAGGCAATTGCTGATGCCGGGCACTTTACATGCAGGCAGCGCATAGTCATTCGAGCCGCCTATCAAGTTGCCAAGCGTAGCCTTGGCGATGGCAATGGTGACTTGCAACTTGTCGTCCTTGCTGAGTTTTGCTGCCAGCTCGGATTCAAAACCATACACTTTTGCGCCGTCAGCATTGGATGTCTGCAAACCACGGGTGCCGTCTGGCGCAGTAACTGGCGCACTGAACTGGAAGTCCTTGAACTTGCCATAGTACAGGGCGTTGTTCCATCTGACTGTGCCGCCCAGCAATGTGCTCTTGGTACCGAGTTCAAAATTGGTCAGGGTCTCAGGTCCGTAGGTTTTGCCGCCATCTTGCAGGCCACCAGATTTATAGCCGGTGGAAATGCTGCCGTACACCATATTATCTTTGTCGATGTCGTGCGAGATGCGCAGCAAGCCTGTCACCTTGTTGCCGCTATAGCTGCCATCATTGAAAGAATAGGCAGAGAAATTCGAGTTGGCAGAGGCAGGATTGACATTCGGTGTGATAGGTAATTGGCTGAGTTCAGGCTTACCCGAAAAACCATAACCACGACCATCCACATTCGTGCGTTTGTCCTGGGTGTAGCGCAAGCCACCTGTGATATGCGTGTCATTGCTGGCGTTCCAGGTTGCCTGACCAAAAGCTGCTGCTGTTTCTACGGTTTCTTTAGGCTGGATAAAGGAGCCCTGCCAGCCTACTGTGCCCTGGTAAGTACCATTCAGGATAGGAATATCAAAACGGATATCATTGGTTTCTGAACCATAGTACAAACCCAGTTGCCAATCTACATCACGCGTGCCCACGGATTGCAGTTCTACTTCATGGCTAAAGTTTTTATAGTTGGATGAAACGGTATTGTTTGCCTGCATGCTGCCACCAGAGGTAAAGCTGGTTGGTGCATTGGCACCACCGTCCTGGTCAAAGCGGGAAGAACCACTGAACTTGGAATAACCACCGATGTAAGTCAGTTGCATATCCTTGTTTACGGCATATTCTATGCGGCCCCGGATAGCATCACTATCGCGCTCCGTGAAGGGGGCTGTATCGATCAGCGCTGACCAGTGACTTTGTCCGGCACGTGGCGTTTGCAGCAAGTTCATTGATGGTGTGCCACGGTCTATGAATTTCTCATATGACAGATCAATCTTGGTGGCAGCGTTAGGCTTCCACAGCATGCTGATACGTGCAGCAGTCTGGTCTTGCGCGCCATACTTGGGGCCATCCTGCACAAACAAGGCGTAGTTGATAGGCTGGAAGGGGACTACTGTGCCACCGTTCTTGAGGTAAGTGGCAAACGCAGCTTTCTGGCTATCAAGGGATAGCATGGTGGGTGCCTGATAATCGACATAACCGTCATGTTTCTCATGTGCATAGGCAAAGCGCAGCGCCAATTCATTGCTGACCGGGATATTGAATGCGCCGCGGCTGCCAAAGCGTTTGTAACTGCCCAGGCCACCTTCTACAGAGCCAGAACTTTCGCCTATCTTTGGTTTGGCGGTTTGCATGTTGACCGCGCCAACAGTGGCATTACGACCCCACAAGGTACCTTGCGGGCCGCGTAATACTTCTATGCCTTCCAGATCAAACAGCAGAGAAGTTGCACCTTCAGGACGAGGGGCATATATACCGTCAATGAACAAGGCAACTTCAGGATCAGCGTATTCAGTTTTGGCACTGTCGTTACCAATGCCGCGCATGGTCATGGTGATGACGCCATGATCACCCTGGCCTGTAGCTTGAAAGCCTGGCACCAGGTTGACCACGTCCTGTACGTTTTGCACGTGGGCATCTTCCAGGGCCGCAGCATTGATGGCTGTGATGGCAACCGGGGTTTTTTGCAGTGAAGTGGCACGTTTGGTACCCGTGACGATCACTTCAGAAATAGTCGTGCTTTCGTTATTTGCCTTGGTTTGGCTGGCGGTCGTTGGTGCCGGGGCCGGCGCTTGAGTTTGCGCCTGGGCTGCGCCCATACTGGTGATCAGGGTAAGGATCGCCAGTTGTATAGGTGTGGTCGCGACTTTCCGGGTCGCAAGATTGCGGATTTTCATATGTCTCCTGTTACAGGTTGGGTTGGTTTTTTTGCTCTGATTAAACCATGACGTTTTTGAAAACGTTTTCTTATTGGCGTTTCTTTGATTTACTTTTGAAACCGTTTTCATAATACATAAAACTTGAATTCTGTGTCAAACAGAAAATGATAACGTTTTCAAAATGTTGTAATATAAGTGAAATTCTGCTGAAAACTGCGATGCAAAGCGGCGTCAAAATTCGAGAATGGTTCGAGATTGATTCGGCATTAGTTAGAAATGGCTTGGCAATTCGTTCGTAATCAGTTTGCAATCAGTTCGGAATTATTGCTGGCAAGTCAGGCTGCTTTCATCGTTTGTCCGTGAAACTTCCACCGACTATTGCACTATGAGGATGGTGCCGTAACCAGCATTGGCAGTTGCTGAAAAGACGTACTCAATACCATGCTATGTACTCGTTGACTGTTGTGAAATCAGAGGAGCTTGCTCAAATGAAAGCCGTAAAAAGTGTATTGATCGTAGGTGGTGGAACAGCTGGCTGGCTGACTGCATGTTTTATGGCCAGGCATTTGTCATCCTCCAAAGAGGGGGAGGGTATACAGATACGCCTGGTGGAGTCAACAGACATAGGCATTATTGGTGTTGGTGAGGGCAGTTTTCCTTCCATACGTGGCACCCTGGCAGCGATAGGTATAGATGAGGCGCGCTTCATCAAAGAATGTCATGGGACCTTCAAACAGGGTATACGTTTTGATCACTGGGTCAGGCCAGCGAGTAGCGCAGGCACGGATCATTACTTTCATCCCTTCAGTCATCCCAGCCAGCGAGGGCCGGAATTATTGCCCTACTGGCTGAAAGGGCTGGCTGCGCGCGAGGGCCAACAACCAGCTTTTGCGGATGCAGTGACCATGCAAAAATGCATAGCAGATGCGTCACGCGGCCCCAAGAGATTTGCCGATAAAGACTTTTTGGGGCCGATGAATTATGCCTACCACTTCGATGCTGGCCGCCTCGCCGGATTATTGTCTGAGCATGGGCAATCACTAGGAGTAAAGCGGATACTGGGAACGGTAGAGCATGTACAACTGGACGAAGAGGGTGCGATTGCGGCCGTGCACACGCAAGATGGCCAGGTTCTGGCGGCAGATTTGTTTATCGATTGCACAGGTTTTAGTGCAGGCCTGATAGGCAAAACCCTGGGATCGCCATTCAAGTCTTTGAATGATGTCCTGTTTGTAGATCGCGCCCTGGCTTTGCAAGTGCCTTATGCAAAGCCAGACACACCTATCCCTTCGTATACCATTTCCAGTGCGCAGGAAGCAGGCTGGATATGGGACATAGGTCTGCAGGAAAGACGTGGCACAGGTTATGTGTTTTCCAGCCGTCATACTGACGAAGCGAGGGCAGAACAAGTCTTGCGTAAATACATAGGTCCGGCTGCTGACGGTATGACGCCGAGGTTATTGAAACTCAATGTCGGTTACCGTGAAACCCAGTGGATCAAGAACTGTGTAGCCATTGGTCTGTCGGGTGGTTTTATCGAACCGCTGGAATCATCGGGCATAGGCCTGATAGAAACAGCGGCGTATTTGCTGACCTACCTGTTTCCTTTCAACGGTGAGTTTGATGCCGTGGCAACCCAATTCAATCAGCATATGAAAGCGCGCTATGAGCGGGTTGTTGATTTTGTCAAAATGCATTTCAGTCTGAGCCAAAGAAGCGATTCAGCATTCTGGCGTGATAACAGGAATGCTGCCTCTATACCAGAGAGCCTGCAAGAAAAGCTGAAGATGTGGAGCTGCCGCCCACCGCACCGCATGGATTTTATTGCAGACCTGGAAATGTATCCGCCATCGAGCTGGCAGTTCGTTTTGTATGGGATGGAATTCCAGACCGATATGGCGAATAATAAATTTGTGTATCCACAAAATCAGGAAGCTGCACAGGAATTCCAGATGATTGCCCAGATGGCCCAGCGCGCCCTGGCTGATTTGCCCGACCATAGAAAGCTGGTTGAGCACTTATGCAAGGCTGCGTCTCCATTTCCTTCTGCGCTGGCAAGGCAGGCTTGAAGGGCGATCATGAGAGCCAATACAAAACTGCTGCAATTGTGTATGTTTGTGTGCAGACCTGATGGATAGAGGGCAGACCCACTGCGCACGCCTAAAAAACCATGTTATGCTAATTGTGAAAAGCTTTTCACTGAATTGTAAATACTAAAATAAATAATTACCCAGCTTGGGAAGGCATTGCGTGGTTGACAGAACGAAAAGAAAAAATGAGCCGGTCACCTTATTGGATGTTGCGCGTGAGGCTGGGGTATCGCCCAGCACGGTATCGCGCATCCTGAATGGCACGGCCAAGGTCTCTGATGACAAACGCAAGGCAGTAGAAACTGCCATTGCAGAAATGAAGTTCGAGCCCAACCAGTTGGCGCAAGGGCTCAAAAGTGGTCGATCGATGACCATAGGCATCGTCGTGCAGGATATTTCCAGCCCCTTCTTTGATGAAACCCTGCATGGGGTTGATGATGGGCTGAAAGGTACTGGCTATGCATCGGTGATCGTCAGCGGGCACTGGAATGCCGATGAAGAGGCGGCGCGCATCAAGCTTTTGCTGGCGCGCAAAGTGGATGGCATCATCTTGCTGTCCGGCCGTATCGCTGACAAAAAAGTGCTGGAATTCGCCCTCGACAAACCCATAGTGGCCACTGGCCGCAGCTTGAACAGCAAGACTGCAGTTGGTTTTAAGCTTGATAACGTCCATGGCGCTTACCTGGCAACCCGGCATTTGATAGAACTGGGTCACAGGCGCATTGCCTTTGTCACCGGCCCTGCAAACAATACTGATGCGGTTGAACGGCAAGAGGGTTATCAAAAATCCTTGCGTGAAGCCAATATCCCATTTGAGAAAAGCCTGGTGGCTGAAGGCAACTTCCATGAAGCCAGTGGTTTGCTGGCAATTAACCGTTTGCTGGAAACCCAGCAACAATTCAGCGCCGTGTTTGCTGCAAATGATCTTTCTGCCTATGGCGTCAGGCTGGGTTTGTACCGCAAGGGCATACGTGTGCCTGAAGATATCTCCCTGATAGGCTTCGATGACTTGCCCAGTTCTCTGTACACCACGCCGCCGCTGACGACCATACACCAACCCCTGTATGACATGGGCTTGCTTGCTACCAAGACCCTGCTAGGTCTGATAGCTGGTAATGAAGTCGATACGACTTTGCCGGGTCTGGAATTGATCGCCAGAGAAACCACCAGACGGATACGTTAAGGACGGGGCGCTGGCATATCTTTGCACCTGTAAAACATGTAAAAGATATGCCAGCATGTCTGCACATATGTAAAGAATGTACAGCCATGCAGGGACAATAGACCGCAATCAAAGCAATCAGAAATCAACCATGAATCCCGCACCTATTGATTTTTGCGAATAATTATAGTCAATCAGACTCTGACCATATCCCGAGAACATTTGGAAATAAGCCTTTAGATTTGTAGTAATAGGCATAGCGAGGCTGGCTTGCAATGCACCATGGCCGGTATTGAAATTGCGGCGTGCGGTCAGGGAAAATTCGCGCCCGCCTTTTTCGCGATATGTGGCATGTATGTCGCCATGCCCCAAGTAATCAACGATATCGATATTGTCGTTATCTGACCTGGCATTATCGAGACGACGCCAGACTCTGGTGCTGATTGAGAAATTGCCGTGTTCAACGCCCAGCTCAGCATAGATGCGGTTCCAACTGCGTGATAAAGTCGAGGTCTGACCATTCGACTGATGTACCAGACCAAAATTAAGGTATCGGATATTGAAATCACCTATGCTTTTATTGACAGGGATCATTGCCATGGCTTCTGGCTGGTAATTGGTCTCGCGAAAAGGGCTGGATGCACTGCGGTTATACGCCTGCCAAAAACTTTGCTGGGTGTAGGCCACCCACACATCAACAGGCGAGCTACCCACTTCTTCAGCCAGTTTCATTTTCATGCTCAGTTGATAAGTCAATTCCACATGCTTGGATTTGACGCCGGAAGGTGTGAAGTTCTTGAACGGTTCATCG
Source organism: Undibacterium sp. Ji83W (assembly GCF_049340385.1). Classification (NCBI taxonomy): domain Bacteria; kingdom Pseudomonadati; phylum Pseudomonadota; class Betaproteobacteria; order Burkholderiales; family Oxalobacteraceae; genus Undibacterium; species Undibacterium sp. Ji83W. Next base: position 257,317 of record NZ_JBMPOZ010000005.1, read on the forward strand.
TTCGAGGCATTGCTGTAATTTGCTACTAGCAGATAATTATCATGATGAGGCCTAAACACGAATTTGCCGCGCTTGGACGCTTCATCGAGTTCCCAGCGTTGCACCATGCGCGACATTTCGGGTGCTGCTTCTGGTGGCTTTTCAGGTGCCACGGTCTCTTTCAAATCTTGCAGAGCTTCTGCCTTGGCAATTGGTTTGTCAGCCTCGACTGGGGTAGAGGCCTTGGCGAGGGCGTCAAAGCAACTAAGACGAACACTCGCATCGCCGAGCACGGAACAACGCAGCATCTGTTGTTCCATCTCGCTAGCCTGTGCCTGGCTAAATAACGCAGGCGAAAGTATGAACAGAGGTAATATTATTTTTTTGAGGTGAGTGGGCATAAGTGCTTTAACTGTCAAGTTGCGAGTTGGTAGCACATCGCGTGGTTAAGTTAACCATTCGATATGCTTGTTTTTTTTGTCGGCAAGGATAAGCGAGCTTCATCAAGTCGTATGTTCGGTAGCAAACATAAGGCATCTCTGATTAAGTCCAATTTCGTAAAATTAATTCTCGAAAATCAATAACTTGCGAATAGTGAACCGGACTTAATCAGGGGTTCCATAATTCTGGCTAATGGCTAATGGCTAATGGCTGATTGCATAATTGAATGGAATGTTTTCAGGTGCCGACCACGATTTGTGAACGAAATCACGCGACACAGTGAACAGCAAAAAAATAAACAGATCGTTTTTTGAACACAACGTCTTGCTCCCACTAAGAGCGGTGATAGCAATATTCAGGAAACTGCTCTTTCAGAGTCGATGCTCTTTTTAGTAATTTTTTAGTGAGTTCCATGACAGGAGATCACCAGACGAAGGGTATATCTTGCAACACTGTGCGGCGCTAATCAAATGTATCAATGAGCTCTAAAAATTTCGTAAAAACCATAGCAATGGGCGTATCCGAAATATAAAGAGTTCAACTGTCTGTTTGCAAAACCAGGCGGATGAAATTTGAATTCGCGATTTATTTTGAACAGAGTCCTTTCGACGACTTTCCGCATTAGTTGCCGATTTGAGGCAAAAATCAATGATGGCGACAAGCTTATTGAGTAGTTCGAAGAAGCGACTAATGGTGTAAACAAATCCGCAACATAGGCTGTGCTGCCACTAATGCAAAATAAGTCCTAAAAATAATTGACTGCTTTCAGAAGTTTTGGTTAATAAAATTTCTCGCAAATTGACGGGCTATCTTTGTATTTTCTAAAGGTCGGCTGTTATATATCTGCAGCCTGTTCCAAAATTCTTATGTTTGATCTACTCAATTTTGCATTCTGTCGCATGGCGATTGTAATAATCGAAGCAGCTTGGCAAAGTAGCTATAGATTCAGGGAATTCAGATATAGCAAAATTTCAAAGCCCGCTCATTTGCGTTATATGTGCAATGGCTTCTAATTTATGGTTGCTTATTAAGGTTGCTTAATATGCATCTCTGAATGCTTTCAACCGCGGACTAGCGATTGTTTAAGGTTCTATTGTTCGACTATTGCTTGATATTTAAGAATTTATTGTTTCGTTCAAGACTTTATTCGGACGTAACAAGTGTTTATCTTGACGCTGATCTGGGGCCGGACTATATTACTGACTCAAAAGTAAGTTAATTGAGTTGTTGCTAATATGTCATGCCCTTTTAAGCCCAAGTGGGAGCGCCGCAAGGATGCCCGCCCGCAAGAATTACTCGCTGCTGCCCTCGATTTATTTGTTGAGCGTGGTTTCGCGGCAACACGTCTGGATGATGTGGCGCGCGCTGCCGGTGTCTCCAAGGGGACTTTGTACCTGTATTTTTGCAGTAAGGAAGAGTTATTCAAGGCCGTGGTCAGGGAAAACATCGTTCCTCTGATAGGTGAGGCTGAGGGTGTCATTGATCAGTTTGAGGGGACTAGTGAAGAATTATTCCGCCTGATCATGACTACCTGGTGGGGAAGTGTAGGCAATAACAAATTGTCTGGCCTGCCCAAGCTGATGATGGCAGAAGCCGGTAATTTCCCTGAACTGGCCAGGTTTTATCAGGAAGAAGTCATAGACCGTGGTGAAAACATGGTTGCGAAGATGTTGAAGCGCGGCATGGCTCGTGGAGAAATACGGGACGTGAATCTTGAAATCGACTCCCGGCTCTTGATTGCGCCCATGATCATGATGATGATCTGGAAGCACTCGCAAGGAGTTTGCAAAGTAGATCCAGATCAGCTCGATACCTATATTGAGCACTATATAGATATGGCCCTGCATAGTTTGTTAAAAAAATAGATTTCTTAGAACATGCTTACGATCTGTAGCGAGCGGGCGTCAGCGGGGTGAAGAGCCGCGCAAAAAGCGGAATGTACTTCTAGTACATGAGCATTTTGAGCAGTGCATGAGCCCCGATCACGCTCGCGCAGTAAGATCGTAGGCAGGTTATTACTTATTGGAGAGTATGCGCTGCTTGACCCTCACCTTGTGTCAGGCTTTAAAGTCAGGGTTTCTTACGACCTGGACAGTTTATTGACCGTCTTAGCCCCCAGGTCCTGAAACAATTACTTTTGGAAAACAATCATGTTAAAGCGCAAGACTTTCTGGATCATTGCTGTAGTGCTGCTATTGGCTGCAGGCATGATAGTCATGAAGAAAAAATCTCAGGGCAATGTAGTGCAGGCATCAGCCACTGCATCGGCCAGTTCGGTAGCGGTGCCTGGCCAATCAACTCCTGCAGTGCTGGAATTTTTACCTGCAGACATCGTGGAGGTTGGCAGCACCGAAGTCAAAAAACTCCTGGCCTTGTCAGGTGCTTTGCGCGCCATTAATCAGGCTGCCGTCAAAGCCAGGGTGGCAGGAGATATTACCGAAGTCCTGGTGCGTGAAGGCGAAGCCGTACAAGCTGGCCAAGTCCTGATCAAGATGGATAGCAGTGATTATCTGGCCAGGCAGGAGCAAGCCAAAGGCGCTTTGTCCGCTGCTCAGGGGCAAATGGAAATCGCCCGTCTGGCACGCGACAACAACAAAGCCTTGCTGGAAAAAAGTTTTATTTCCAAAAATGCCTATGACAATACCAACAGCCAATATGCCATCGCACTGGCCAATGTAGACAGCGCCAAAGCTGCGTTGAATGTGGCGCAAAAAGCGCTGGCGGATACTGTCATACGTGCACCCATCTCAGGCATGATCAGCAATCGCATGGTGCAACCCGGCGAAAAAATTTCGCCAGATAACCGCTTGCTGGATGTTGTTGATTTGCGCATGCTGGAAATGGAAGCACCAGTACCAACGCAAGATATCGCCAGCATCAAAATTGGCCAGGCCGTACAGCTGAAAATAGAAGGTGTGCCAGCGGCAGTCGATGGCAAGGTCGTGCGCATCAACCCGGCCACGACGGCGGGTTCACGCTCCATCATGGCCTATGTGCAAGTTGCCAATCCCGATACCATTTTGCGCGCAGGCATGTTTGGTGAAGCACAACTGGTGGTCGATAAAAAATCTGAAGTATTGACCGTGCCTGACACTGCCATACAGTACGAAGCCGAACAGGCTTTCGTGTATGCGATAGAAAACAATGTCTTGCAACAAAAGCCGGTCAAGCTGGGCCTGCGTGGTGAAAGCCAGGGCAAGCCTGTGGTTGAGGTGGTTTCTGGCCTGGCACCGCAAGCAAAGATAGTCAAAGCAAATCTGGGCCGCCTGCGTGCAGGCGTGGCTGTGAAGCTGATTGCCACTACAACCACGACAGGCAAGGTGTAATCATGTGGTTCACACGTATCAGCATAGGCAATCCAGTGCTGGCGACCATGATGATGGTGGCCTTTGTGGTATTGGGTTTGTTCTCTTACAAGCGCTTGCGGGTAGACCAGTTCCCCGATATTACTTTTCCTGTGGTAGTGATCCAGACTGATTATCCCGGTGCTGCACCTGAGACCATAGAGTCCGACATCACCCGCAAGGTTGAAGAAACCGTCAATACCATCAACGGTATCAGCGCGCTGACTTCACGTTCTTATGAGGGCACGTCTGTCGTTATCCTGGAATTTGACCTGACCGTTGATCCGGCGCAGGCAGCACAGGACGTGCGTGAAAAAGTGGCCCTGATCAAGGCGGGCTTTCGCAAGGAAGTCAAAGAACCAAGGGTGACCCGTTATGACCCATCCGACAAGCCCATTTTCTCGGTCTCGGTGACGAATGACGACAAGATCAAGAAGCGTGATTTCCGCGAACTGACGACCATCGGTGATCAACTGGTGAAGAAGCGTCTGGAAAACGTACGCGGCGTAGGCTCGGTGACCCTGGTCGGTGGTGTCAAGCGCGAGATCAAGATTTACCTGAAGCCGGGTGAAATGGAATCGCTGGGCCTGGGTGTAGATCAGGTCATCAATGCCTTGCGCAATGAAAACCAGGAATTGCCTACCGGTGCCATCCGTGCATTGGATAATGAAAAAGTCGTGCAGATACAGGGGCGCATCAAGAATCCGCAAGACTTTGCCCGCATCATCGTGGCCCGCCGTGGTGGCCAGCCGGTATTGTTGTCGCAAGTCGCCAGTGTGGTGGATGGTCAGGAAGAGCAAGAGAGCCTGGCACTGTATAACGGCCAGCGCACTGTGGCACTGGATATTCTGAAGGCGCAGGGGCAAAACACCATAGAAGTGGCAGATGGCCTGACTGCCGCCTTGAAGGCACTGGAACCGCAATTGCAGGCGCAGTTTCCAGGTGTCAAAGTGCAAGTCATCAAGGACGGTTCACGCCAGATACGCGTAGGTGTAGAAAACGTGCGCCGTACCCTGATAGAAGGTGCAGCACTGACCATATTGATTGTTTTCCTGTTCCTCAATTCATGGCGCTCTACCGTCATCACCGGACTGACTTTGCCAGTGGCATTGATAGGTACATTCCTGTTCATGGATATGTTTGGCTTCACCATCAATATGATTACCCTGATGGCCTTGTCGCTGTGCGTGGGTTTGCTGATTGATGATGCGATCGTGGTGCGTGAAAATATCGTGCGTCATGCTGGCATGAAGGTGAATGGCAAGTTCAAAGATCACCATACGGCAGCCCTCGAAGGCACGGCAGAGATAGGCCTGGCAGTTTTGGCGACGACGTTCTCCATCGTAGCGGTGTTTTTGCCTGTGGGCTTCATGGGCGGGATTATCGGTCGCTTCTTCCACCAGTTTGGTATTACCGTCACCGCCGCCGTATTGATTTCCATGTTTGTGTCTTTCACGCTGGATCCGATGCTGTCATCCATCTGGCCAGACCCTGATGCACATGGTCATCCGACCGTAGATGAAAACGGCAAGTCGATTCGCAAAGGCTGGTATGCGAATAGCATAGGCCGCGTGCTGGAACAGTTTGAACGCGGGGTGCAATGGTTTTCGCGTGGCTATCAGGTGATGTTACGCTGGTCACTCAAACATCGCATCAAGACCTTGTTGATTGCAGCGCTGACCTTCTTTCTTGGTCTGGCAATTCCGGGTACAGGCTTGATAGGTTCAGAATTTGTACCGCAGGCTGATTATTCTGAAACAGGTGTCAATTACTACACGCCGGTAGGTTCGTCGCTGGAGCTGACCGAGACCAAGGTGCATCAGGTCGAGGCCGTGGTAAAGGAATTCCCTGAAGTGCTGGATACCTATAGCACAGTGAATACCGGCTCGGCACAGGGCAAGAATTATGTGACCACCTTTATCCGTCTTGTTCCTCGCAAGGACAGGGCCAGGACTACCAGCCAGATGTCAGTGCCACTGCGTACCCGCCTGAGCCAGATAGCCGGTATCACGGTCACGCATATAGGTGCATTGGATGGCGTCGGTGGTGATAACAAGAATCTGCGTTTTAGCCTGCAAGGCAGTGATCTGGGTGAGTTGGCTAAATTGTCTGAGCAGGTGCAGGAAAAATTGCGCGCCATACATGGCCTGGTTGATCTGGATTCCAGCCTGAAGGCGCAAAAACCAACCATCTCGGTGCAACCGCGCCGCGATATTGCGGCAGACCTTGGCGTAGGCGTGGCTCAAATAGGTGGTGCCTTGCGGCCTTTGCTGGCAGGCGAGATTGCCACGACCTGGCGTGCACCGGATGATGAAAACTACGATGTCACTGTGCGCCTGTCGCCAAATGACAGGAATAATCCTGAAGACCTGTCGCGCCTGATGCTCAGCAGCACGCAGACCAATGCTGACGGTTCACCAAAAATGGTGCCCTTGCGACAGGTGGCAGACATCAAGCCATCAACAGGAGCGAATCAGATCAACCGCCGTGACCTGAACCGTGAAGTCGAATTGTCAGCCAATGTGGTTGGCCGTTCTGCTGGTGAAGTCAGTGCAGAAGTCAAAAAAGTGCTGGAAGGCATGCAATGGCAACCCGGCTACCGCTACAAAATGGGTGGTGCCACCAAGAACATGACGGAATCTTTTGGCTATGCCTTGTCGGCCCTTGCTTTGGCGGTGATTTTCATTTACATGATTTTGGCGTCGCAATTTGCCAGCTTCTTGCAGCCTGTCGCCATCATGTCCGCCCTCCCCATGACTTTGATCGGTGTTTTCCTGGCCTTGATGTTCTTCCGCTCTACGCTGAATATGTTTTCCATCATCGGTTTCATCATGTTGATGGGATTAGTTACCAAAAATGCCATTTTACTGGTAGATTTTGCTAATCAGGCAAGGAAAGAAGGTATGGACCGCATGGAAGCGCTGCTGGAAGCTGCTCATGTACGCCTGCGCCCCATCCTGATGACGACGCTGGCGATGGTATTTGGCATGGTGCCACTGGCATTTGCCCTGTCTGAGGGTTCTGAGCAGCGCGCACCCATGGGACAGGCTGTGATAGGCGGGATTATCACGTCTTCATTGCTGACTTTGGTGGTGGTGCCGGTGATTTATACCTATCTGGATGATTTAGGGCTGTGGATTACGCAAAAATGGCGCGGTAATCGTCAAACTGTCCAAGCGCTTTGATAAAATGCCGTTTCCATCAATTTTGCAATCGAGTATAGAAATGAATATCGAAAAAGCACGCTTCAATATGATAGAGCAACAAATCCGCCCCTGGGACGTGTTGAGCCAGGAAGTACTGGATATGCTGATTGTGGTTAAACGCGAAGAGTATTTCCCGGCAGAACAAAAAAGCCTGGCGTTTTTTGATACCGAGTTGCCTTTGCCTGATGGCAGCAAGGCCATGACGCCCAAGCTGGAAGCGCGCATTTTGCAAGAGCTGGTGTTGAAGAAGCAGGAAAACGTCTTGCTGGTAGGTGCCGGCACAGGTTATCTGGCGGCATTGCTGGCTTACTCTGCCCGTCACGTGACTGTGCTGGAATCCTCCAAAGTCTTGCATGAACTGGCGACCGGTAATTTGCACCGCAATCATGTCAGTAATGTTGACGTAGTTTTGGCTGATGCCTTCAGCGATAAAAATACTGGTAGTTATGATGCCATCGTCATCGCTGGCGGTCTGGAAGAATTGCCTGAACATCTGCAACAGCAATTGAATGTTGGTGGCCGTTTGCTGGCTTTCGTAGGGCAACTGCCAGCATTGACAGCACAGTTATTCACGCGCACTTCTGCCTCTGCAGTGAGCAAGAAAAACTTGTTTGAAACGGTGGTGGAGCCTGCTGCAGGTGCCAAGCCAGTTTCACATTTCAGCCTGTAATCCTGAAAAAGAAAACGGGAGGCATGTCATGGAAAACATTACTGCAACAGAGCTGGCGCAATGGTTGAACGATAGTAGTAGAAAAGCCCCGGTTTTACTCGATGTACGGGAACCTTGGGAGCATGAGACTTGTCATATCCCGGGTGTGCAATTGATGCCCATGCAGACAGTACCAGTTCGCTTTCATGAACTGGAACCGGATGACGTGATTGTCTGTATTTGCCATCACGGCGGGCGCAGTATGCAGGTAGCAAATTTTTTAGAACGTCAGGGCTATACCCAAACAATTAATTTAACTGGTGGTGTGCATGCATGGGCACAACAAGTTGATACGGGTATGCCCACTTATTAATTTACTTTTTTTCGGAGCCTTACATGCGTAATCCTATTCTTGCCACACTGCTGGCCTCTGCTTTCTTGACTATGAATGCAAATGCGACTGATTTGCTGCAAATATACAAGGATGCTTTGGCAAATGATGCGCAGTATGCAAGTGCCCGCGCCAGCCTGACTGCAGCGCAGGAAAAACCTGTGCAAGGCCGTGCAGGTCTATTGCCCGGTATCGCTCTGAAAGGCAGTGATGGTAAAGCACGGACAGAAGCAGAAAATGACATCGTCAGTGGCAGCCGCTCATTTACTGGCGTCACCAATACCTGGACACTCGGATTGTCGCAACCCTTGTTCAACTGGGGTAACTGGCAGGTCTATGAACAAAGTAAATTGTCGCTGCTGATCAGCCAGGCACAATTTGAGCAGGCAAAACAAGATCTGGTTATCCGGGTAGCCCAGGCATATTTCGATGTGCTGGCTGCGCAAGATACCCTGGAAACCCTGCGCGCGCAAAAGAGTGCGATTTCTGAACAACTGGCTTCTGCCAAGCGTAATTTTGAAGTCGGTACATCGACCATCACTGATACGCACGAAGCACAAGCCCGTTACGATCTGGTGACTGCACAGGAATATGCAGGCCAAAGTGATTTGCAAGTCAAGCGCGCTGCCTTGCAACAAATCATCGCCAAGGAGGCGGGCGAACTGGCTCAACTGAGACCTGGTGTCAAACTCAGCGAACCGCAGCCTGCGGTGATTGATGACTGGGTTGCTTCTGCTGAAAAACAAAATTTCAGCGTCGTGGCTTCACAGGTGGCAGTTGAAGTTGCCAAGCGCGAAATCGAAAGAAACCGTGCTGGCCATTATCCTACCGTTGATCTGGTCGCCAGCACTGGTCGTACATCCAATGCCGGTGCCACCAATCCTAATCTGACGGGTGTGGCGAAAACTACGCAGATTGGTGTGCAATGGAATATCCCTATTTTTTCAGGCTTTGCTGTCGATAGTCGTGTGAAAGAAGCAGTCGCCTTGCAAGAAAAGGCGCGTAGCGATTTCGATACTACCCGCCGTGCAGCCGCGCAAGGGGCACGCCAGTCTTTTGTCGGTGTGACTTCTGGCCTGGCACAGGTCAAGGCTTATGAAGCTGCTGAAATTTCCAGCCAATCCGCACTCGATTCCAACAAGCTTGGTTATCAGGTTGGTGTGCGTATCAATATCGACGTACTGAATGCACAGCAACAGTTGTACACCACACGTCAGACTCTGGCAAAAGCACGTTATGACACTATCCTGAACGGCCTGCGTCTGAAATCTGCTGCCGGTACCTTGAAGGAAGACGATCTGGCAGAAGTGAATACTTTGCTCCAGCACTAAGCTGAGCTGATTACTAGGATCAGAATCAGGATCAGGCAAGATCAGGACTGTGTTCCTGAACTTGACTATCAAAGAAAAAGCTCGCTGTCAGCGAGCTTTTTCTTTGGGTACATGTTTTTCAGGTTTCAACGGGTTTGCCGATTTCACGGTAACTAGGCTTTTGTTCTGTCAGCCATTGCTCGGTCAGATACAGATTCTCGCGCTCCCAGGGCTGGAAGCCGGGCTTGAAATAAGCCAGGTAATGCGGCAACGAAAACCACAGCAATCCACGCGGGCGCAGACAATATTTGAGCGCCTGCCACCAGGTCCTGGGTTTGAATAATTGACCATCGCGATACAGGCAATGCATGGTTTGCACCGTGGTATCAAAACTGAACAACATGGTCACATACAAAAACCAGGCTATGCGCCGCAGATAGCCACCACCTATCGCATGATAGGTGTCAAAGATCACGGATTTGTGTTCGGTCTCTTCTATGGAGTGCCAGGTCCACAGTGTTTTTAGTGGTTCTTCTGCATCAGCTATCCAGCATGGCTCACTCAATGCACCATCGGCGAAAATGGCGGTGAAATGCTCATACGCGATGGTGACGGCGAGATTGCTTTTGACGCTGAGACTGGCGGCACTGCGTATGCGCCACTTGACGAATGGCTCGATAAAATAACTGAGACCCTGCGTATTCAAGTGCTGATTATATTGCGCATGGATATGACGGTGGCTGGCTTCCTGGCCTATGAAACCTTTGATCTCTTCTTTCAGTTGCTCATCTTCAAGCAAGGGCAGGGCTGCCTTGACGCTGTCGATGAAATATTGCTCACCGAGTGGAAAACTGAAGGACTGGGCATTGAACAAATGTGTACGGAAGGCATCACCCCCGAGCCAGTGACGTGAAAATCCTTGGGATAAATCGATTTTTAATTGACGCACTTGCAGCGGTTTTCGAACGCTGTTTGGTTTGCGACTGCCATCTTTTTGCTGGCTCATATTCATCACGCTTCTCATGTTTGCAATGAAAAACAGTCTAAATAATTAGTCTGATTCTTACTTGTACCAAAGCGTCAAATTTGTACCGACCCGTCAATCTATCATCAAAAAAAGATTATTGAAGTCTGCATCGGATATCAGATAAATCCAGTAAGCAGGATCACGGGCACTGATCTTTTGTCTAAGTTGTGCCGGTGGTATGCCTGCCAGTTCCAGATATTCGCGATGCATGTGGGCTTGATCGTAATAACCACCATCCTGGGCAATTTGAGTCAGGTCACCCCAGGCAACATCGGGCTTGATGATGTGGGGCAGGGAAAAACCAAATCTGACTATGCGCCTGACATCGCGCAGGGTGACGCCAAAATTTTCGCGCACCCGCCGCTCCAGCTGTCTTTGCCCTATGCCAAAATATTCAGACAATTCCAGTAAGGGGAAAAAGATTTTTTTGTGGGCTGCCAGAAATGCCGCACCCATGCTGCTCCTGGGTCTGTGATCCAGTACATCGAGCAAGAAATCCTGAAATAAGGCCACAATGGCACCGACATCCTGCAAATCATCCAGCGCTCGCAAGAAGGCATGGACACGCTCTGCACTCACCAGTTCATGAAAGGGCAGGGCATTGCCAGCAATGCTGGCAACATTGATGCCCATGGCTTGTTGCAACATGCCGGGGCGAAAACATACTGACAATGCCAGGGATTTGGGTTCATAACGGACGTGCGTAGGCTCCATCACAGGTCCGCGTAAAAAGAAGCGCTCGGCGACTATCTCGGATTGATCCGTCTGTATCACTACTCCGCCGCCATGGGCAAACAGCATGATGGCAGGACTTAAGCTGGCAGGTAAAAATGCTTCGCAAGCATCCAGTTCTACCACCATGACATGCATGACTAATGGGGATAACTTGGGATGAGAAGGAAAAACCTGATAATTGATAGGTGTATGCAAGGTAGTCCGGTGAGTCACCATGTCGCAGAGTCAGACGTTATTTTACCCAAAGTTTCTGGCTACTTGTGATTTCATGCAAGAGTTGACGACCAGAACTCATTCCATTCCTGATCGTGAAATGAGTGCCAGTGTCAGTGTCGCGATCACATTTTATACGTGAGCTGTAAATAAAAGCTGCGTTTCGCCAGCGGTATATCGTTGGGGATACTGCCTGGTGCAAAACTGGGCTCACGCGCATCGACATTCATCAGGTTGCGTATGCTGCCCGACACTTCCCATGCACCGGCATTGGTACGCAGACTGAGATCTATCATCTTGTAATCCGCCACAGGCGGGCGCAAGTCGCCAACGGTGCGCTTGCGTCCTGCCACCCAGTTGAATTGCGGGCTCAATAACCAGTCTTGCGCAAACTGCCAGTCGGCGCGGGCAAAGACATGATGGTGTGGCGCATAACCAGCATCCTGGTTGGTGACCTGATCGGTATTGATTTGATAGCTGTAGTTGCCGCTCAATCGCAGTTGACGGCTGGCTTGCCAGTTCAATTCGGTTTCCATGCCATGCCCTTCCTGGCTATTGGTATTGGCATATGAGCTGCCGGTACCTTTGAGCGCATTGGGCACAGTGCGTATCAGGTTTTTCATCCTGAACTGGAAGATATTGAATTTTGCCTGCAAGTCACTGCGCGCTTGCCAGATCAGGGCCGCTTCCAGCGTCTTGACACTCTCAGGTAATATCGACGGGTTGCCACGCTGGGCTGGATTATTGATGCTGTACAGTTCGGCAAAAGACGGCGCGCGGAAAGCTTCGCCATACATGAGTTTGGCGGTCAGGTTATAGGCTGCATCCCACACCAGAGCCAGGCGTGGGTTGGTGGTGCTGCCGACATCAGAGTAACTGTCATGCCTGAGCCCTGCGGTAAGGTTCCAGTCTGGTGCGAATTGCCATTCATCCTGGAGATACACATAGTCAATCGTGCGGCGGTGTGGTTGCAGAAATGCCAGCGTACCGGTATAGGTTTGCACCGCACCCGCTGGCTGTGGCAGCCCTGCCGGGGTCACCAGGAAATTCTTGAATTCATAGGTATCGTACATGTTCAGATCATCATGCCCGACACCTATGCGTAGCTGATGGTCCCGCCAGCCTGAATACATGGCGTAGGCCGAAGCACGTATTTGCCGTTCAGAGGTATTTGGCGATCCTATGATGCCATCTGGAAAACTGCCCGTGGGAAAGGTCACACCCGCCGGATACAAAACCAGCGGCGTAGGCAGACGCTGCAAGTACTGCACATAACTGAGATTGAAACCCATACCCCAGTCTTGCCCTGCATGATTGTCACTCCAGGATATGTCTGAAGTCAGGCGCTGGCTTTTCAATTTGCCAACCGGGTCCAGGGAGGAAGAAACACCCGTACCCGTACCTATGTTATCGCGCAAGATGAAATTGCTGCGCCAGCGCCATTTTTCATAGCTCAAGTCAATATTTGCATCAATGGCATCATGGCCGTTATTCATCGGGCCGGGAGCCAGGCTGGCATGCGTACCAAATACGCGGTCCAGTCCGGTCTGCGCATCGGCTTCTATGATATTGGCACTGCCTGCGGTTTTACCTGTGCGCAAATAGGCAGCAAAGTCTACGCTGCCCAATTTGCCACCATGCTGTATCCAGACATCGCGGGTAGAAAATGAGCCAGCGGTGACACCAAATTCTGTGCCCTTTATTTCTGTAGAATTTTTGGTGATGATATTGATCACGCCACTATAGGCATCGGCCCCATATAATGCTGAACCCGGCCCGCGTATGATTTCTATGCGCGAGATATGTTGCAAAGGGTAGCCACCCCAGAGCCGTGATCTGTTGCCAGTCAGCAGCACGGTCATTGGTACACCATTTTGCAATACCAGGATTTGTGAATTGAGTTCATTGATAATGCCACGCAATACATAGGCAGAAAAATAGTTGGCACCTATTTTCTCCACATGCATACCCGCCACCGTTTCCAATACCTGATCCAGATCGGTAGCTCCCATGGCGCGTATGTCGGCAGCGGTGATGACACTGGTGACGGCCGGAGCCAGCCGCAAGGATTTCTGGCTGCCGGTGGCAATACTGACGGTCAGTTTATCGCCATAGATGGCCTTGAGGTCATCGTCTTCTTCGTTGTTGTCTGCGCTGGCATGGGCTGCCAGTGAAAATGACAGGAGTATGGCTGTCAGCATGGCTGTATGTGGTGGCAAGTACATCATTCCTCCCGAGGGCAGTCATTGCTTTAATGCATTCATCATAAATCTGCCGGGAAGGACTGTCACCGATTTCTGCAGGCAAGCGCTGAAAGTATCAATGCTTTACAAGTCTCCTGCCGTGTAGTGTGGCGGGAATGCCGCATCCTGGATTGTGCTTGTCTTTGTAGAATCACATTTTATACATGACTTGCAGGTAGATGGCTCTTGGTGCCATCGGCAGGTCATTTGGAATTGCCAGGCCGGGGGTGATGCTGGGTTCACGTATGTCGGCATTGAAAAGATTCCTGACGGTTGCCACCCATTCCCATTTGCCACGCCCACGCAGTGACCGCAGGCTAAGATCAAGACTGGCGTAGTCTGCGATAGCCGGACGCAGGTCACCAGCGGCACGGCGGCGGTCTGCTACCCAGTTCACCTGCGGGCTGACGGCCCAGCCAGAACTGATTTGCCAGTCTGCCCGTGCATACAAATGATGATGCGGAGCGTAGCCTGCATCGGTTTGCGTGCTTTCATCGACAGAATGTTGATAAGAATAATTGGCCAGCAATTTCAAATCTTTATTTACATCCCAGCGCAGTTCTGCTTCCAGGCCTTTGCCATTTTGATTGCCGGTATTGAAGAAGGTCGACCCTGTCCCGGGTGTGGGGTTGGCAACGGCACGGATGATGTCTTGCATGTTGTAGCGGAAAACGTTCAGGTTCAGCAAGACATCTTTGCTGGCTTGCCAGGACAGGACCAGCTCGGTGGTGGCTATGCTCTCAGGTTTCAGGTTTGGATTGCCATTGGCGACAGGATTGAGTCCATATGATTCATTAAACGCAGGAGCGCGAAAGGCACGACCATATAAAAATTTGGCGGTCAGATCATGCCGCGCATCCCAGACGATGGCCAGGCGAGGATTGGTGGTGCCACCAAAATCGGAATAATGATCATGGCGCAGGCCAGCTGTAATGGTCCAGTCCTTGGCCAGATTCCACTCATCCTGCAGATACAGGTAATCATTTTGCCTGCGTGCTGGCAGGATATGGGGCTGTATCTGGCTGTAGTCCATGACTGCCCCGGTCGGTATCGGGATGCCAGCAGGGCTTAGCAGGAAATTTTTAATCGTTTGTGTGCGGTACAAATTGACATCATCGTGTCCAAGGCCCAAACGCCACTGATGATCGGTCCAGCCTGTATAGCTGGCAAAGGCTGACAGGCGGAATTGCCTCTCCCAGCGTGAAGGGCCGCCTATCATGCCATCCGGGAAAACACCTGTGGGTAACCTGGCCCCTGGTGGCAAGAGTTGCAGACTGCTTTTTTCGGTGTAATGCATGAAGCTCAGCGTACTGCCCAGTGCCCAGTCTTGTGCAAAAGCCGGATCTGTCCACGACAGGTCAGAAGTCAGTCTTTCTGTCGACGCCGCATCACCACCAAAATCAAGCGCTGAAGACACGCCTGCGCCAGTCTGCATATTCGTTCTGCTCAATAAACTGGAACGCCAGCGCCAGTTACCCACGCTGACATCCAGATTCGCATCTACAGGATTGAGGCCGGTATGCACGCTGCCTGGTGCCAGGCTGGCATGGGTGCCAAACAGTTTGTCATTCCTGGACTGGGCATCAGCCGTCAAGAGTTCTTTCTGGCCGTCGGTAGCGCCGGCGCGCAGATAAGCGGCGAGCTTGAATGGCCCCCACTGACCGCCATGTAATACCCAGGCATCACGGGTGCGGAAAGAACCCAGGCCAGCTCCCGCAAAAGTGCCGGATATTTCATCGGCTGTCTTGGTGATGATATTGATGACGCCGGAATAGGCATCAGCACCATACAAGGCAGAACCAGGACCGCGTATGACTTCAATGCGGGAGATATTTTCTACTGAAATGGCATGCCACAGTGCCTGCCCCTTGTCACCAGTGTAAGAGGTGGTCATGGGTATGCCGTTTTGCAAGACCAGCATATGCGGGTTGGTCACGCCCCCGCCACCTATGCCGCGCATGATATAGGCAGGGAAATACAGGATGGCAGCACGGCTGACATGCATGCCGGGTATGGTTTCCAGCACCTGATCGATGTCGGTGAACCCCTGTGTGCGTATATCCTCTGCCGTAATGACCGAAGCCACTGCAGGTGCCCGGCGCAGGCTTTGTGGCTTGCCGGTGGCGATGCTGATCATGGATTTGTCACCGTATACCAGGGCCAGGTCTTCTTCCTCATTGGAATCTGCTGCCATGGCAGAATGGCTTAGTAAAAATAAGGGAAGAACAGAAATCAGGGGCAGGCGCAACAAGGAACATAAGGAACGCAGGGATGACAGAGATGACATAGTTTTCTTTTTATATTCTAAAGTGCATCCGGTTCAGCTTAATCCAGCCACACCAGACTATCAAGCCACAGGCAACTAATAATCAACTGATAAGCAGCTAATAATCAACTGATAAGCAGCTAATAGGCAACTAAATTGCCGAAAACAAAGCCGTTTTACAACGGACGCATGAAATCCTGAAAAAGGAGAAAATAAAGCAAAATGCAGGTGCTATCATGCTTATTTGGTTTTCTTTTTTATGGTTTGACAGATCATGCTCATCACTATTTTTGTGGCAGCCAGCTTGCTGATGCTGGCCGGAGTTTATAGCCTGTTCAGCAGCCTGTTTCTGTCGCTGTCTGGCAAGGGTCCCAAAAACTGGAAAAAACTCTGCTATGGCAGCCTGCTGGCAGGATTGGTGTTGGGGCTGGCGTCATGGCTGGGCACTTTCTGGATGTTGCTGCCCTATCCCAATATTGCTGGCGAGGGCTGGTTTGCCGGTTTCCCATATGTAGCGGTGTATGTTGATGGCACCGGTTATCACTATCATTTCAATTTTACCCAGGCCAGTGTGGTCGCCAATGGCATCTTCTGGTTCTTGTTGCCCATGGCAGGTCTGCATCTTTACGGCAGGCACTGGCGTCGCCAACAACAGAAAGCTGCCTGAGATTTTGCTTGGCACAGAAGTTTTTTACCTATACTGAAAACTGGCCGGGGCTGAAACCATACAGGGAGCAAAAAATGAAAAAACAAGTTTTCCCATTTACCATGGTAGATGTCTTTGCCAGACAAACTCTGGCGGGCAATGGCCTGAGTATCTTTGTGCTGGAGCAAACCTTGTCGGCCTATATGATGCAGGCCATGACGCGGGAAATGCGCCAGTTCGAAAGTATCTTCCTGCAGAGGCTGGAAGGGCAAAACAGATGGCGCACCCACATTTTCACCATGGAAGAAGAACTGGGTTTCGCAGGTCACCCCATCATCGGTGCAGCAGCCTGCCTGCATCAGCGTTATCAAGCTGAAAGCAAGACTGCAGAATTTGAGTTTGTCTTGAATGAACGCAGTGTATTTGCCAGCAGCAGGCAAGAGAATGGCAATTTTTTTGCTGAAATGAATCAGGGCAAGGCCAGCTTTGGCGAACCCTTGAGCACAAGCATTGCTGAAAATTTCTTGAAAGCCCTGAACCTCCACACCCATGACCAGGTAACAGATTTGCCTTTGCAAGTAGTATCAACGGGCCTGCCTTATCTGATCGTGCCGATACAGCAACATCTGGACAAGGCGCGTATTTGCCATGAGAAATTTGAAGCCCTGCTGGCCAGCGTGGGTGCAAAATTTGTCTACGTGCTTGATGTGCAGCGCCGTGAAGGGCGCACCTGGGACAACGAAGGCAGGGTTGAAGATATCGCCACTGGCAGCGCAGTAGGACCTGCTGGCGCATACATGGTCAGACATCAGCGCGCCCAGGCTGGTGATACGCAAATTTTCGCTCAAGGGGCTTATGTACACAGGCCCAGCGAATTACATGTGAACTTGAGCGCTGAAGATGAAACTGTCTTGGTACATGGACAAGTTTGCCTGGTTGCCCAGGGCGAGCTTTACGTATAAAGCCGGTGTACTGGAATGATGTAAAAAGCTGAGGCTTACAGCTTCGGCATAGGCATCTCTGTCTCCGCATCAGCACAAAATTCGCCCACACTATGCGGCAACAGCCGCATGCCTGCCGTTTTTTAACGCGGTACCAGTGGTTACCCTGACAAATCCTGCATGGCCTTAAGCCTGTCTTCCAGACCTGAGCCTTTGTCAATTTTGCCTGATTTCACATACTAAATCTTTTGAATTTAATAAGTAGTTCGATTACATAAAGTAGTCTAACTACATTGTTCTCTTGCCCGCTTGTGGGGCATACACAACACATTTCAGTGCATAGAGGAACCTTTGCTATAGAGGTCTTATGTGGTGCATGTATTTTCTTTGTAGTTTTTTGTAGTCTTCGTTTGACATTGAATCTAGTTTTAGTACAAAATTCATCTCGGAACGTTGGGTTCTGATTGCCAGGCTGGGATGTTGGGTTCCTGCCTGGTGACTCAAAGAGTGCAAGTCAAATAAAAGTGTGAGGGGACATTACATGAAACAAGCTACGCAAAAGCGTCGGCAGGGCGAAGCTCTGCACCGTTTTTCTTTTAAGTTGAGCCCGGTTGCGGCTGGATGTGCGGTATTGATCTTTAGTATGACCGACATCGCTACTGCGCAAGAAGCAGCAAACAATACTGTGGTCGTGACAGGCATCCGCAAGGGTATAGAAGAAGCCATCTCGATCAAGAGAAATTCCAATTCCATCGTCGAGGCAATTTCTGCTGAAGACATCGGCAAACTGCCCGATGCCAGCGTGGCAGAATCGATCGCCCGTTTGCCTGGTGTTACAGCGCAACGTAGCCGTTCGTCAGGCAAGGCAGCAGACGTCAGCGTGCGTGGCTTGTCGCCAAGTTTCAATGGCTCTTTGCTCAATGGTCGCGAACAGGCTTCCACAGGTAATGCCCGCAGCCCGGAGTTTGATCTGTTCCCGGCTGAACTCATGGGCTCTGTATTGATCTACAAAACGCCAGACGCCGCTCTGGTGGGCCAGGGCCTGGCAGCAACTATTGATCTGAATACACTCAAGCCGCTGGATTTTGGCAAGCGCGTACTGGCTGCCAGTTATCGCAAACAACGCACAGGCGTACAATCAGGCTCCGAAGAGGGCACAGGCGACCGCGCATCTTTCTCTTATGTAGACCAGTTTGCCAACCGTACTATTGGTGTTTCGCTGGGCTTGACCAAGTTCAAGGAAGACGGCGGCGGCCAGCAAAAGTTCGATTCCTGGGGTGGCTTTGCGCCAACAGTCGATTATAACGGCGCCAAAGTTGTTGCACCGGGCGGATTCAAGTCTGACACTGAAGTCAGCAAGAGTAACCGCGACGGCGCTTCTTTGACTTTGCAATACAAGCCAAATAAAAACTTCAAATCTTCTGTAGACGTATTTTATTCCGCTGGTTCTAACAGCCTGAAGAAAACCGGTCTGGAAGGTGCAATTGCCGGTTCAGCCGGTGGTTATGATCCAGATGGCGTACTCAGCAATGCAACCATCGTCAATGGTGTTGCGACTGCGGGTACTTTCAGTAACTATAAAGGCGTAGTTCGCAATCACAAGGAAAGCGCTGACGACAAGCTGACGTCTATAGGCTGGAATAATGAAATGAAACTTGATGAGTGGACGGCAGTAGCCGATCTGTCTTATTCAAAAGCTGTCAAGCATAGCAAACGCTATGAAACCACAGCTGGTCAGCCGGGTGATGCATCGCCACTGGGTTCGATTTCTTATACCGGTTTTAATGGCGGTAATTTTGCAGATGTAAAGTACTCCACCAGCCTGAACTATTCCGACCGCAATGTCTCCAGGTTGACTGACGTTGACGGCTGGGGTGGTGGACCGAATACGCCGCAAGCTGGATACGTAGCTTTGCCAGATATTAACGACAAGGTCAATAGCATACGTTTAACCGCCAAACGTGACCTGAGTTTTGGTCCTGTCGTCGCTGCCCAGTTTGGTCTTAACTACACTGAGCGTGACAAAGCCCGTACTGGTCAGGAAGGGCGCCTGGTTGTCAAGGGTAATGGCGGTTACGCATCTGCAGCTGTGCCTGGTAGCGCAGTGGCAACTGCGGGCACAGTTGGTTTGCCAGTCGTGTCGTTTGATCCCGATGGTTCTCTGGGGACGATTTATGAACTGGCGCGCTGGGTTGATGCATCTGTACTGGCAAAAGACTGGTCCGTCAATGAAAAAGTAACGACCGCCTACGCGATGGGTGATCTGGATGGTCAGGTAATGGGTTTGAATTACCGTGGTAACTTTGGTGGTCAATTCATCCATACTAACCAGCGCTCGACTGGTAATCAGGTTGATCTGGCCAAGTGCACGGGCATCACTGTGGATACCTGCCCATTCAAGACTACCTCTGGTGGCAAGTCTTATTCTGATTTCCTGCCTAGCCTGAACGTCTCTTTTGATCTGGGTAAAGAACAGTTCTTGCGTGTAGGTCTGGCAAAAGTTTTGTCACGTGCGAACATGGATGATTTGCGTGCCAGCCAGGAATTTGGTGTCAAGACTGGCGGCGCTTTCCCTATCCTCACTGGCAGCGGTGGCAATGCCGAACTCAAGCCTTTCAGTGCCAAGGCTTTCGATTTGTCCTATGAAAAATATTTTGGCAAGAAGGGTTATTTCAGCGTTGCCGGTTTCTATAAACAGCTCGATACTTATATCTACCGTGCGCCACGTACTTTCGACTTTAAGCCCTTTGTCAGTGCAACGACACCTTTGCCTCTGAGTGGCCCATATCAAGGTTCTACTGTTGGCTTGCTGACGACGCCACAAAATGGTGAAGGCGGTAATATTCATGGCTTTGAAGTTGCCCTGAATATTCCATTCTCCATGATCACTCCAGTGCTGGATGGCTTTGGTGTCATGGTGAATCACTCTGATACTTCAAGTCAGATTACTTTGCCTGCATTTGGTTTTGGTACACAAAATATCAGTGCTGCAAACATCCCGTTGCCAGGTTTGTCCAAACGCGTCAGCAATCTGCGTTTGTACTACGAAAAGAATGGTTTCCAGATAGCGATAGCGGGACGCAAACGTTCTGACTTCCTGGGCCAGATCAGTGACTTCCAGGATAATCAGCAATTGACTTTCATCAAGGGTGAAACTATCGTTGATTTCCAGGTGTCGTATGAATTCCAGACTGGTTACCTGAAAGGTTTATCATTGCTGGCGCAAGCGAATAACTGGAACAATGCACCGTTCCAGCAATATGATACTGATCCAAACAAGATCACGGACAAGACTGTGTATGGCAGGACTTATCTATTCGGCCTGAACTACAAGTTCTAAGATCGTAAACAGGTTCTGAGCTGAACTGCAAATAGCCCCTGTCAGCGCGAGCTCACGGGGGCTTGTTTTTTTGGTGGAGACAACATGCAAAATACAACTATAAAAAATGTAGTGATCGTTGGCGGTGGTACTGCAGGCTGGATGACGGCAACTGCGCTGGCGACCGTGCTGCAGGGGCAATATCAGATCCGTGTAGTGGAGTCGGATGAAATTGGTATTGTTGGTGTCGGTGAAGCCACCATACCGATGATACAAAGATTTAACCAGGTCGTCGGCATCGATGAAAATGAATTCCTGCGCGAGACGCAAGGTACCTTCAAGCTGGCGATAGAATTTGTTAACTGGGGCAAGCAGGGCGATCGTTACATGCATGGCTTTGGCACCATAGGCCAGGATCTTGGCAGTGTGCGCTTTGACCAGTACTGGCAAAAAATGCGCAAGCTGGGCAAGGCCGACGAACTGGCGGCTTATTCAATTACCCGCATGATGGGTAAGGCAAACAAATTCATGCCGGCCCGCCACGACGTGCCTAATTCACCGCTGAACCAGATTGCCCACGCCTATCATTTTGATGCCAGCCTGTATGCACGCTACCTGCGCAAGATCGCCGAATCACGTGGCGTCGTGCGTACCGAAGGCAAGATAGTCTCAGTCAGCCAGCGCGAAGCTGATGGTTTTGTCGATGCCATTGTTCTGGAAAATGGTGAACGCATCACGGGTGATTTATTCATCGACTGCTCCGGCTTCCGTGGTTTGTTGATAGAGCAAACCTTGCAAACGGGTTATGAAGACTGGTCACACTGGTTGCCATGCGACCGGGCGCAAGCCGTGCCTTGTGAGTCAGCGCCTGAACTCTTGCCCTATACGCGAGCCACTGCACACCGCGCTGGCTGGCAATGGCGCATTCCTCTGCAACATCGCATAGGCAATGGTCATGTGTATTGCAGTCAATACGTCAGTGATGATGAAGCTGCTGCTGTATTGTTATCCAATCTCGATGGCAAGCCACTGGCTGATCCACGCGTTATCAAATTCAAGACCGGCATGCGCAACAAGACATGGAACAAGAATGTCGTGGCGATAGGTCTGTCCAGCGGCTTTCTGGAGCCGTTGGAATCAACCAGTATCCACCTTATACAATCCGCTATTGCGCGCCTGATCGATTTCTTTCCCGATCAGGGTTTCAATGCTGTCGATATCGCCGAATACAATCGTCAGTCGCGCTTTGAATATGAGCGCATCCGTGACTTTGTGATCCTGCATTACAAACTCAATCAGCGTGATGATTCAGCCTTCTGGAAAGCCTGTGCTGACATGCCTGTGCCCGATAGTCTGCAACATAAAATCGACTTGTTCCGTGCCAGCGGGCGCTTGCTGCGCGTTGATAATGAATTGTTTGCCGAGGTCGGCTGGCTGCAGGTTTTTGAAGGTCAAAATTTAATTCCTGAAAGCCTCAATCCTCTGGTAAATTTGCAGACCGAAACGGACACCATGGAATATCTCGATAGTGTGCGTGAGGTAGTGCAGAAATGCGTGGCCATCATGCCAGGACATGCTGCCTATATTGCCCAGCATTGCAAGGCCAGAAGCTGAGTCAATACTGAGTGGGGGAGGCACCACTCGCAAGAATTGGTGCATAGAAAAACAAACTCAAAAAATATAAATTATGCATACTGGTATGAGCACCACCGAGATTTTTTTGATCGCGATGTTTGTGATTTTCACGCTGCCTTATCTGATCTGGCGGGTAGGTAAAACAGACTATTATGCACCACTGGTAGTAGTCCAGATTATCACTGGTATTTTGTTGGGGCCTGGCGTCCTTGGTGCGATTTATCCTGACTACTACAAGTTTGTCTTTAATCCCCAGGTGATACAGTCATTGAACGGCATTGCCTGGTGGGCCGTCATGATTTTTGTCATGATTGCCGGAATAGAACTGGACTTGAAGAAGGCCTGGGAATACAGACGCGAAAGTACCATCACGGCGGGCCTGGCATTGGGCATGCCTTTATTGTTTGGTTGCGTAGCTGGTATGGGTCTGCTGAGTATGGATGGCTGGATGGGCACCAAGGCCATGAGCTGGCAATTCGTGCTCGGTGTGGGTATGTCTTGCGCAGTAACTGCCTTGCCCATCCTGATCTTGTTGATGGAAAAACTCGATATCCTGCGCCAGCCCATAGGCCAGCGCATACTGCGTTATGCCAGTCTTGACGACATTGCCATCTGGGGCGTGCTGGCGGTGATCTTGCTGGATTGGACCAGGGTTGGGCGACAAGTCGGTTTTTTAGTGGTGTTTGCGGTTGCTACCTTGTTGTTCCGCAAACTCATGGTCTGGCTGGAAGAGCGTGACCGCTGGTATGTCGGCCTGATCTGGCTGGCAGCCTGTGCTTTTGCGGCTGACTGGGCTGGCCTGCATTATATGGTGGGAGCTTTCCTGGCGGGTGCTGTGATGGATGCCCACTGGTTCAACCAGGAAAAAATGGACCTCATGCGCCACCATGTCTTGCTGGCCATCATGCCAGTGTTTTTCCTGAGTACGGGTTTGCGTACCAACTGGGCCGTGGGTGGCGCTGCGGTATTCATCGCCGCTGCCGTACTGCTGGTTGCCTCTGTCACTGGCAAGCTGATAGGCATACAGGTGGCTGGCAAGATACTGAAATGGGAAAAAGGCGAGGCATCCATCATAGGCTGGCTGTTGCAAACCAAGGCTTTGATCATGATTATCTTCGTCAATATTTTGCTGGATAAAAACATCATCACCAGCGAAACCTTTACTGCCTTGTTATTGATGGCCATCGCCAGCACCATGCTGACCGTGCCTGTGGTGTATCCGAAATTGCAGAAGATGAAGGAACTGATTTTCAGGAGCAAGTGAGGTTTTGAATCCCCGTTTTATATAGAGAAAATGCCCGCTGCTTTTGTGAAAGTGGCGGGCATTTTTCTCTAAGTGTTTGGTACATCCAGATGTGCCAGAATAAATCTGGAAAAGCGCGGGAAGTGATGGGTAGTATTGCTACAGATTGCTATTTTCAAGCTGAGGTTTTAAACGATATTCCCTTTTTTATCATACATGATTGGTGTTTGTAGTTGCTCTTGAAAATTTATGTAGTTTGATTACATTTTGCTGTGGTAGTATTTCAAAATGCAGATGTGCTTACTATGGTGACTTTGTTGGGAAGTCGTTTTCAGCCAGCAAGCAATACTGCAACAGTAGTTCATAATAAATTTGGGGACAAAGCACCATGCAAGTATCTGCATACAAACCACGGCTGTCGTTCTGGCAGTTGTGGAATATGAGTTTCGGTTTCTTTGGCATACAGTTTGGTTTTGCACTGCAAAATACCAATACCAGCCGCATATTTTCTACCCTGGGTGCGAACCCGGATGAGCTGGCCCTGTTCTGGCTGGCTGCGCCGATTACAGGCTTGCTGGTACAGCCTGTCATTGGCTACCTGAGCGACAATACCTGGCACCCTTTCTGGGGACGTCGTCGTCCTTTCTTTTTCATTGGTGCGATACTGGCGTCGATTGCCATGTTCCTCATGCCCAATTCCAGCGTCTTGTGGATGGCGATAGCGGTGTTGTGGATGATGGACAGTGCCATCAATATTTCCATGGAACCTTTCCGCGCTTTTGTTGGTGACAAGCTTGATGTCTCGCAACAAACTGCGGGCTTTGCCATGCAGACTTTCTTTATTGGTTGCGGTGGCGTGATTGCCTCTTTGTTGCCGACCATATTCACTGATTACTTGGGTGTCAGCAATGTACCTGTGAATGGTGCGATCCCTGATACTGTGCGTTATTCCTTTTATTTTGGCGGTGCCATATTTGCCTTGTCTGTCATGTGGACAGTTTTCACCAGCAAGGAAATTCCTCCGGCAGACCTGGAAAAATTCAAGCAGGAACGCAAGAATAACCAGGGCATAGGCAAGGCCGTATCAGAAATTCTTGGCGGTTTCACCAAAATGCCCAAGACCATGGCGCAACTGGCGCTGGTGCAATTCTTTACCTGGGTCGCCTTGTTTGCGATGTGGGTGTACACCACGCCCTCGATTGCGCAAACTGTTTTCCATAGCAGCGATGCACAGTCAGCAGCCTTCCAGGAAGGCGGTAACTGGGTGGGTATCATGTTCGCTGTGTATGGTGGTGTGTCGGCACTTGCGGCTTTCTTGTTGCCTGTGCTGGCGAAGATGACCAGCCGCAAATTTGTGCACATGCTTTGCCTGGTGATAGGTGGTGCCAGCCTCATGAGTATCTTCCTGATCTCATCGAAGCAAATGCTGCTCTTGCCCATGGTGGGCGTGGGCATAGCATGGGCCAGTGTGCTGACCATGCCATATGCAATTCTGGCGGGTGCATTGCCAGCGAACCGCATGGGTTATTACATGGGCTTGTTCAATTTCTTTGTGGTGATACCGCAGATCATTGCCGGTGTCGTGCTCGGTGCGATATTGAAGTATTTCTTTGATAACCAGTCCGTCAAGGTGCTGATGCTGGGTGGTGCTTGCATGATATTGGCGGGCTTGCTGACTTTGCTGGTCAAGGATGAAGCTGCTGAGGGAGCCTTGGTTGCATCTGGCATGGACAAGACGGCAGCTAATGCTGCTACCGTTTAAGCAATCAGCATCAGCCGGAGTCTCATCATGCAAGCAAAAGCAATCAGACTGGGGCTGGCAGCACTGCTGGCTGCGTCTTGTAGTTCCACGTCGCTGGCTGCACCCAAGCTAAAAACAGCCCAGCCATTTTTATGGGAAAACGCCACTGTCTATTTTTTACTGACAGATCGCTTTCATAATGCCAATCATAAAAATGATCTCGCTTATGGCCGTAAAAATGACGCAGCGCCTTTGCGCGGCTATGCTGGTGGCGATCTGGCTGGCATTACGGCGAAGATCAAGTCTGGTTATTTCAAAGACCTGGGTGTCGATGTCATCTGGTTCACGCCGCCGGTCGAGCAAATCCATGCCGGTACCGATGAGGGGACGGGCAAGTCTTATGGCTTTCACGGTTACTGGGCTAAGGACTTCACCCGCGTCGATGCCAACCTGGGTACTGAAGCTGACATGCGTGAGTTTGTTGATACCGCGCATGCACATGGCATGCGGGTCTTGCTGGATGTAGTCATGAACCACCTGGGGCCGGTGACGGAACAAGACCCGGTCTGGCCAGAAGAATGGGTCAGGACCTCGCCCACCTGTACTTACAAGGATACTGAAACCACTGTCAGTTGCACCTTGGTGAAAAACCTGCCGGACATACGCACAGACAGCAAAGCCACAGTCACCTTGCCGCCAGTGGTGGTAGCGAAATGGAAGGCAGAAGGGCGTTACGACAAAGAAGTCAAGGAGCTGGATGATTTTTTCCAGCGCACGGGCCTGGCCCGCGCCCCGCGCTACTACCTCATGAAATGGCATGTGGACTGGGTAAAGAAATACGGTGTCGATGGTTTCCGTGCTGATACCGCCAAACATACCGAACCAGAGGTCTGGAAAGAATTGCATGGACTCGCTAGCGCAGCGTATGAAGACTGGAAGCAAGCCAACCCTAAAAAGAAACTGGGCAAGCAGGCTTTCTTCATGACAGGCGAAGTCTATAACTACGTGTTGGCCCACGGTCAGGACTTTGATATGGGTGGCGGTAAGAAGGTCAATTTTTACCAGAATGGTTTTGACAGCCTCATCAATTTTGGTTTCAAGTCGGACGCCAATAAGACTTATGAAGCCTTGTTCAGTGATTATGCCGCGCGTCTGCATGGGCCATTGGCTGCTTACTCTGTACTCAATTACATCAGCTCGCATGATGATGGCGGGCCATTTGATCTCTTGCGCCAGAAACCGTTTGAATCTGCCAATAAACTCTTGCTCAGCCCTGGCGCTGCGCAAATTTATTATGGTGATGAAACTGCACGCTCGCTGAATGTCGCTGGTGCACAAGGTGATGCGACTTTGCGTTCTTTCATGAACTGGGATGAGCTGGCAAAGAATGCCAGCCGTGATGGCTATCGTATTGCCGATGTCCGGCAACACTGGAGCCGCCTGGGTTTGTTCCGGCGTGCCCACCCTGCCATAGGTGTGGGTGAGCATGAAAAACTGGCGGATCAGCCTTATACCTTCAAGCGTACTTATGACAAGAACGGCATCAGCGATAAAGTGGTGATTGCACTGGATATCCCGGCTAACAGCAATCCTGCCATCGGCGTCAGCGGCGTGTTTGCCGACGGACAAAAACTGCGTGACTATTACTCAGGCAAGACAGCGACAGTCGTCAATGGCAAGGTGCAATTCAATAGTGGCTTGAGCACGGTATTGATCGCGCCTTAGTATCACAGGCAAAAAAATAATTAGAGACAGCATGAAAAAAACAAGCATAGTCAAACTGAATATCTTCGCGGCGGCAGTCTTTGCATTGGTGAGTACAGTCCAGGCACAAAATTCTGCGCGCACTATCGTGTCAGTCAGCAAGCAGGCTGGCCACCTGGAAATCAAAACCAATGATGGCCTCTATGTCTTGAAGCCATATAGCGACAAGATCATGGAAACCAGTTTTATTCCTGTTGCTGAGAAATTCAATCCGGCTTCGCATGCAGTTGTTTTGTCACCGGCCCGCGTCAAGGCCAGTTTCAAAGAAACAGCAAACAGCATTCAGTACATTGCGGGTGACATCAGTGTCAGCATCACCAAATCACCGCTGCAAATTGCCTATGCTTATAAAGGCAAGCCCTTGCTGTCTGAAAAAAATGGCTATAGCAAAACGGCAGAGGCAGAAGTACTGGATTTTAATCTGGATGCCAGTGAAGCCTTGTACGGTGGCGGTGCCCGTGCACTTGGCATGAACCGTCGCGGCAATCGCCTGCCTTTGTACAACAAGGCGCACTATGGTTATGAAGAACGTTCAGAACAAATGAACTTTGCCATGCCGTTGGTGTTTTCATCGAAGATGTATGGCCTGCATTTTGATAATGCGGCAATAGGCCAGCTTGACCTGGACAGCAAGAAAAACAATGTGCTGGCTTATGAAACCATCAGTGGTCGCAAGACTTACCAGGTCATCGCTGGTGACAGTTGGGCAGACATCGTCAGTAACTATACCAGTCTGACTGGGCGTCAGCCTTTGCCGCCGCGCTGGACCTTTGGTAATTTCGCCAGCCGCTTTGGTTATCATAATGAAGCAGAAGCGCGCAACATACTGGATAAATTCCGCACTGAAAAAATTCCTGTCGATGCCATCATCTTTGATCTTTTCTGGTTCGGTAAAGACGTCAAGGGCACCATGGGTAATCTGGAATTTGATAAAGACAGCTTCCCCAATCCCAAAGGCATGATTGCTGACTTTGCCCAGCAAGATATCAAGACTATCCTGATTACCGAGCCTTTCATTTTGACGACCTCAAAAAAATGGCAAGAGGCTGTCGATAAAAATATTCTGGCAACTGATAAGCAGGGCAAGCCATTTACCTATGATTTTTATTTTGGAAATACTGGCCTCATCGATATCTTCAACCCGCCCGCGCAAGACTGGTTCTGGGCTATCTATAAAGATCTGAAGAATATGGGAGTAGCTGGCTGGTGGGGTGATCTGGGCGAACCGGAAGTCCATCCATCGGCCTTACAGCATAAAACTGGCAGTGCCGATGAATTACACAATATCTATGGTCATAACTGGGCCAAACTGATTGCTGATGGCTACAAGAAAGATTACTCAAATCAGCGACCTTTCATCCTCATGCGCTCTGGTTATTCAGGTTCGCAAAGGCTGGGCATGATACCGTGGTCTGGTGATGTCAATCGCACCTGGGGCGGATTGCGTTCACAACCTGAGATAGCCTTGCAGATGGGTATGCAGGGTATGGCTTATATGCATTCTGACCTTGGTGGTTTTGCTGGTGCCAATCTGGATGACGAGTTGTATACGCGCTGGTTGCAGTATGGCGTGTTCCAGCCCGTGTTCCGCCCGCATGCGCAAGAAGAAGTGGCATCCGAACCCGTCTTGCGTGAAGCGAAGACCAGGGCGCTGGCCAAAGCAGCAATAGAATTGCGTTATCGCATGCTGCCGTATAACTATACCCTGGCATTTGAGAATAACCAGCACGGCCTGCCTTTCATGCGCCCGTTATTTTTTGCGGAACCACAGAACCAGAAACTGCAAACCGTGGCTGACACTTATCTATGGGGAGATAGCTTTCTCGTGCATCCTGTCATGAAGGCAGGTGAAAAAGAAGCCAGCGTCTACTTCCCGGCAGGCAGCACCTGGTTTGATTTTTATACTGGTCAGCAATATCAAGGTGGTGCTAGTGGCATGGTAAGCGTGGAGCAAGACCATATCCCGGTGTTTGTGTGTGCTGGCGCTTTTGTTCCCATGAGTCCGCTGGTCCAGAATACCCGCGATTATTCAGCAAAAAAACTGGAGCTGCATTATTACCATGATGCTGCCGTCAAGAAGTCGGCAGGCAAGTTGTATGACGATGATGGCGAAACCGCGAATGCTTATGAGAAGGGGGCTTACACCCTCATGCACTTCAGTAGCCAGGCAAATGTTGCGCAGTTGAAAATCAGTCTGCGAGCGCAGACAGGCGTACATGCTGAGGCTGCGGACAGGGATATCGCACTGCATATACACAATTTTGCCAGCAAACCAGCATCAGTAAGCCTGCAAGGAAAAGCGACACCGTTCAACTGGGATGAAGCAAAAAAA
The DNA here is from genome assembly GCF_049340385.1 of Undibacterium sp. Ji83W. Lineage (NCBI taxonomy): Bacteria > Pseudomonadati > Pseudomonadota > Betaproteobacteria > Burkholderiales > Oxalobacteraceae > Undibacterium > Undibacterium sp. Ji83W. The sequence goes on from NZ_JBMPOZ010000005.1 coordinate 286,742, forward strand.
CAGTTACATATCGATGTGCACTGGCTAAAAAACAGCAAGGCAGAACTATCAATAAAGTTAAGTAAATGATATTGTCATGCCCGTTTAGAGCCAGATGCAGGTAGCTTGCTACGGCAATCACTGATTTTGGGCATGATTTTCAGGGTGTTTGTGGTAAATTGCGGAATTGTATTCTCTGTAGGAACCTGTTTACGATCTGTAGCGAGCGGGTGTCAGCGGGGTCGAGGGTAACAAAAACGCAGCACAAAAAAGCGGAATGTACTCTAGTACATGAGCATTTTGAGCAGCACTTGAGTCCCGCATTAATTACTATCACGCCCGCGCAGTAAGATCGCAAGCAGGTTCTAAGAAAATAGGCAGCAAACCGTATATATGAAGACAGCATGACGACAGAACACGCACTTGTAGAACATGGTAACGCGGCGGGCTTTTCCAGTGGCCCGCGCTTGTTGGCAGATATAGGCGCAACCCATGCGCGCTTTACACTTGAGTCTTCACCAGGTGTGTTTGAATCCGTCAAGGTCTTGAAGTGTGACGAATACACCGACATCATCGCCTTGCTGCGCGCCTATTTATCCACTGTGCCCGCCAGCAAAGTACATCATGCTGCGTTTGCACTGGCCAACCCTATCGACGGTGACCAGGTCAGGATGACCAACCGCGACTGGGCATTTTCCATAGAAGATGTACGGCGTGAATTCGGTTTATACACCCTGCTCATCGTCAATGACTTTACCGCCCTGGCCATGTCCTTGCCGGGTTTACAGGCTAAAGACCTGATGCAGGTTGGCGGTGGTACGCCGGTGGCTAAATCCGTTATTGGTGTTTTGGGACCAGGTACGGGTCTGGGTGTGTCTGGCCTGATTCCTACTTCTGATGGTTTCGTCACACTGGGCAGTGAGGGCGGCCACGTCAATTTCGCGCCGGTGGATGAGCGTGAATATGCCATTCTGCAATTTGCCTGGAAAGAATGGTCGCATGTTTCTACCGAGCGTCTGATTTCTGGCCCTGGCCTGGAATTGATTTACCGCGCTTTGGCAGACAGGAATAACAAAAAGGTCAAAGGCCTGCCAGCGCAAGACATCATGCGCGGTGCACTGACTGATGCTGACGCACTTTGCCTGGAAACCCTGGAATGCTTTTGCGGCATGCTCGGCAGTTTTAGTGCCAATCTGGCAGTGACCCTGGGGGCTTTTGGCGGTATCTATATAGGTGGTGGCATCGTCCCGCTGATGGGCGATTATTTCGCCACTTCTGCCTTCCGCACACGCTTTGAAGCCAAAGGGCGTTTCACCAGCTATCTGGCACAGATCCCCACCTTTGTGATTACAACACCCAACCCGGCGTTTTATGGCGTGTCGGCAATTTTGTCTGAGCACTTGCGTGGCCGCAGTGGCGATAGTTCATTGATGGACCGCATACAGCAAATCCAGGCAGAGCTGACACCGGCAGAGCGCCGTGTCGCGACCCTGGTGCTGGAAAACCCGCGTACAGTATTGAATGAGGCAATCGCAGAGATTGCCCGTCTGGCTGATGTCAGCCAGCCTACCGTCATCCGCTTCTGCCGTTCGCTGGGCTTCCTTGGCCTGGCTGATTTCAAACTCAAGTTTGCCAGCAGTCTCACCGGCACGATACCTGTACGCCATAGCCAGGTGCGCATGAGCGACAGCACGCATGACCTGAGTGCCAAGGTTATCGATAATACAGTCTCGGCGATCTTGAATTTCCGTGACCAGCTGGACGTACGTTCGCTAGACCAGGCGATCGCCCTGTTGCGCAAGGCGAACAAGGTCGAGTTTTATGCCATGGGCAATTCACGTGCCGTGGCGCTGGATGGCCAGCATAAATTCTTCCGTTTCCGCATTCCTACTGCGTCCTATGGTGATGCGCATTTATTTTCCATGGCGGCAGAATTGCTGAATCCCGGTGATGTCGTCATCGTTGTCTCGAACTCTGGCAAACTGCCAGAGTTGCTGAAAGCGGTTGACGCTGCCCGCCTGGCCGGGGCAGATGTGATTGCGATTACGCCCAATCAGTCACCACTGGCCAAAAAAGCGACAGTCTGTCTGGCTGTGAATCATACCGAAGATAATGCCACCTTTTTGTCCATGATTTCACGCATCCTGCAATTATTGCTGATCGATATTATTGCAGTAGGTTTGTCAGTCGATGCACCTGGAGCCGAAGGGCATGGCGACGTCAAGCGCAAGGAGTTATCGCGCTTCAGTAACTTGCTGATTTCTCATCTGGACAGTTGATTACAATTTGGTGGTAAGCGCTATGACAGCAGCACTGCTTGCCTAAGCCGTCTGGCTGCTGTTATTGTTTTGCCTTTCCTCTTTGATGGACAGGCATGTCAGCTCTTGATCCCTTGGTCTTGCTCGATGCAGCTTTGCGCGGCACACTACTGGCTTTGCTTTTGCTGCTGTCCGCCATACTGGGCCGTGACCGTCCGCAATTGCTGGTGGTGCGTTCCGGCATTGCACTTTGCCTTGGACTTGCGGTACAGGTGATCAGCGCTACTCCCTGGTTTGAAACCATGGTGCCGCGTTTGTGGCAAGCACCTCTGGTCGCCATTTCTGTTGCAAATGCCGTGCTGTTCTGGGTATTTGTGCAAGCGCTGTTTGATGATGATTATATATTGCGACCCTGGCAGGTGCTGGTCTGGTTTGCCGTTGCTGCCCTGAGTGCACTGAACTGTGCTGTTGTGGCTGGTAGTGCCACCGTCATTGCGCCGCTGACTGTGGGTGTACAACGCGCAATACCCTTGATGTTTGCTATCCTGGCTGCTTTGGCTGCGGCGAAGAACTGGCGTACCGACCTGGTTGAGCAACGCCGCCGCCTGCGCGCTTTTATTGTCATTGCTGGCAGTATTTATACCGTTTTATTATTGATTGCCCGTTTAAGCTCGCCACAGGGGAGACTCGCAGGTGGTACCGCGATGGCTGACGTGCTTGTGTTGTTGCTCATCATCGCTGTTGTGACATTCAGGATGTTAAAACTGGGACATCTGGACTTGTTCCCGCTGCCTGCGGTTTCACCAAAAGAACAAGCCGTCCTACCAGCTCATCCTTTACCTGTCATTGCGCCTGATACGGGTGAAGACAAACTGGTGATTGCTTTACAAAAGCTCATGCAGGATGAGCGCCATTACCGCAGCGAAGACCTGACGCTGGCCAGCCTGGCTGGCAAGATGCAAATTCCTGAATACCGTTTGCGCAAGCTTATCAACCAGCAGCTTGGCTACCGCAATTTCAATGCCTACATCAATGCCTTTCGTCTGGACGAAGCACGTGCTGCTTTGTCTGACCCGGCGCAGCGTGATTTGCCTGTCCTGACGATTGCGCTGACTTCCGGCTTTCAGTCCATAGGGCCATTCAACCGTGCCTTCAAGGCGGCCACCGGGCTCACACCTACTGAGTACCGCAAAGAAAATATGGCCGATTCTTGAAATCGGTTAGCCGAAATCTGCAATTTGCAGTCTGCGGCAAGACATCATTCACTTTCCTGCGCATAGTCCGTTCATCCGGGGTCTAGCCTCCGGCACTCAACCGATTGGAGCCTGAATGATGAAAGCGAAGTATCTACTTCTTGTTAGACGACTATTCAACTGTTTCACATATGCGCTGCTATGCCTGCTGTTTTTTAGCAGTGGCATGGCAAAGGCATCTGTTGGCCTGACAACGATAGCCCCAAGCGCTACAGACGGCACTATCACCCTGTATTACCCCAGCAATGCGCCCGAACAACAAGTGCACCGTGGCCGTTTTCAATTCAAGCTGGCTGAACAGTCAGAGCCTGTACGTGGCAATGGTCATCTGATTATTATTTCCCATGGTTCCGGCGGCTCGCCCTGGGTATATGCAGACCTGGCGCGCAGCTTGGTTGAGGCAGGTTTTGTTGTTGCCATGCCTGAACATCATGCCGACAACTACAAGGACGATAGCCATCCCGGCCCCGATAGCTGGACTTTACGGCCAGCTGAAGTATCGCGCGCCATAGATGCTGTTGGCCGTGACTCGCGCTTTGCGCCCTTGCTGACGCTGGACAAGGTAGGCATGTATGGCATGTCGGCAGGCGGCCACACCGCGCTCAGCATGGCAGGTGGGCGCTGGTCACCGGCTGGTTTCAAACAGCATTGTGAAGAAGACCTCGTCAATGACTTTCAATCCTGCGTGGGCCTGAATACCAGGCTCACTGACGGGTTCTTTGATGGTCTGAGGAAATGGCTGGCCCTGATGATCATCCGCAGCCGCTTCAGTGATACCACCATGCGCGAGCACCATGACCCCCGCGTTGCTGCGGTTGTAGCTGGCGTGCCAGCCGCTGCTGACTTTGATATGACATCACTGCAAAATCCACCTGTGCCACTGGGCCTGGTGACTGCCGGGCAAGACCGCTGGCTGGTGCCGCGTTTTCATAGCAGCAGGGTATTGGCCGCCTGCCAGACTTGTGAGCATATTGCAGACCTGCCCGAGGCTGGTCATGGTTCATTGCTGTCGCCATTGCCACCAAACCTGACTGGGCTGATTGGCGACATGCTCAACGATCCACCCGGTTTTGACCGTGCGCAAATGTCTGCGGTGGACAAGAAAATTACCGCATTCTTTGAGAAGCATTTATTACATTAGAAATGCTTTATTTATTGAGCAGGTAATTGAAGCTGAAAGACACCCTGTCGGTATCCGTGAGGTTGGGACCTACTCTATGGAATACATCGGACCTGAACAAGACCAGCTTGCCGACTTCAGGTTCGATGACATAGTTTTCAAACTGCTTGTATTGCATGTCGCAAGGGAAGATGGCGAGCTCGCCATCATGCTGGTTGGTGCTGAAATAATAGACGCCGCTGATAGGCACGCCTTCAACATTCCTGTCGTGATTATGTCTTTCCTGGTAACCAAATTTCTTGGTGACATTGATCCAGCTTTGCGTGTACTGGTGATCTATTTTCCAGTCCTTGTCGCGCCTGGTCATGTGAACAAACAGCAAGACACTATCTTCTATGAATTTTCTTAAATGGTGTAAGCCTGCAAGCGCAAAGATATTTTTCTCATTGCCGAATGAGCTGAGCACATTGTCACCCCATGAATGGCTCAGCAAGCGGTTCAAGTCTTCCTTGCGGCGCAAGACTTCGTCATTGATTGCATAAATGGTGTCGTCATCGGCCTTGGAGATGCCAACCAGGGTAGGGAAGAGTACTTCGATATTCATGTGCGCACCTTATGAAGTGATGCACATGATCATAGATGATTTGCCTGCTTATTTGCGTGTTATTGCGATACTTTATGGCGGTGGAAGCAGTGATTTTTTAATGCTTCATTCCCTGCTCGTTCCCTTTTTCGCAAATCACCTCAAGCCCCGGGCATTCTGCATGCAATTGCGCCAGCAGGGCCTTGGCAATACCAAGCTCACGGTAACTGGGTTTCACATACAGGACATGGACGCATACTTGCCCGGCAAGTATGCTGCAATCCAGCGCGCCCACATGCTGCTGATCCAGGAATGCAGACAGCAACAAATGTGTGCAGTTGCTTTGTTCATCTTGTTTGCAGATGCGCAGTGCCGTTTTCACAGCTTCGCCAGAAGTGATCTCAGTCATGATTTCACTGCTCCCCATAAGTAGTGGACGCCCAAAGCCAGCAGGCCTATGAAAAAACAACGCCTGAACAGCGCTGGCTGCATTTTGTCGCGTATGACTTGCCCCAATTGCATGCCTGCCAACGCGGGTAGCAGGGCCAGCATGGAATCACCGGCAATATTCCATTGCAAAGTACCGTTGCCATACAGATTGATACCCAAGGCCAGCGTGGATACCGTGAAAGACAAGCCCATGGCTTGCACCAGTTTGTCCTTGTCAAGATTCAGTGCTTGCAGGTAAGGGACAGACGGCAAGACAAATACGCCGGTAGACGCGGTGACCATGCCTGTCGCAATGCCGATGACAGGGGCGAGTCTGTGTTCTGCATGACCTGGCACTTGCCAATGTACCGACGCCAAGCCCATGACGCCATATAGCAGCAATGCCACGCCCAGTCCCGCCCCTGACCAGACTGGACTGAGCTTGCTGAATAAGAGTCCCGAAACAAAAGTACCCAGACAGATGCCCAATAGCATAGGGCTCAGGCGGCGTAATAAGGGCAGTAACCTGGCACCGCTGGTGAGTTGCCAGATATTCGTTAAAAGCGAAGGTAAAAACAATAAGGCAGCGGCTTGCATGGTCGTCATCGACAAACTCAACAAGGCGATTGCCACCGTGGGCAAGCCCAGGCCTATGACTCCCTTGACCATGCCTGCCAGGAGAAAAATAAAGCTTACGGCCAGCCACTGCGTGCTGTTGCCATGAGGGGTAAATAGCGCAATGAAGGATTCCATATAGACAGTTTGCCATTACCAGCAAGAACTGAAAATGTGGAATATACTCAGGCAGGCTTCGTATTTTACGTAGTCTAGAATTTGAAAATATTATTCTAATGCGCTTTGACCTGGTCGATTTGCAGTTATTTGTCCACGTAGTGGAGGCGGGCAGCATCACCGCAGGGGCTGAGCGTTCCCATCTGGCGCTAGCGTCGGCCAGTGCACGTCTGCGCGGCATGGAAGATTTGCTGGGCGTGCCCCTGTTGCTGCGGCAAAGGCGCGGTGTTGAAGTCACTGATGCTGGCCGCACTCTGCTGCATCATGCGCGCATGTTGATGCAGCAAATGGAAAGAATGCGTGGTGACCTGGGTGATTATGCAAAAGGTCTCAAGGGGCATATACGCATGTTGTGCAATACCTCGGCGCTGACTGAATTTTTGCCGCAGGCGCTGGCCATTTACATGCAGGCACATCCACATATCAATATTGAAGTCGAAGAAAGGCTCAGCAATGACATCGTGCAAGCCATCATCGCCGAGCAGGCAGATATAGGCATCATTGCCGATACCGTAGACAGTGCAGACTTGCAGACGTTTTCATTCCGCCAGGATCAACTGGTGCTGGTGACTGCCGCACAGCATCCTTTGCAAATCACGGCAACTATCAATGGCAGCCTGTCCTTTGCGGATGCCCTGACCTATGATTTTGTCGGTCTGGCAGGTGACAGCGCCCTGCAACAATACCTGAATGAACATGCGGCGCGGCTAGGGCAGCGTTTGCATTACCGCCTGCGCCTGCGCAGCTTTGATGGCATCTGTCGCATGGTGGAAAGTGGGGCTGGCATCGCCATCATCCCAGAGACAGCAGCGCTACGTTATGAGCAACTTATGAAGATACACAGGCTGTATCTGACAGATACCTGGGCCGTCAGGAATCTGCTGATCTGTGTGCGGCAATATGATGAATTGCCAACTTATGCACGTGAACTGATCAATGCCATCAAGGCTTGAAACTTTTGCGCAGCATGCAAATAGCTTGGTCTGCCGGTCTTCTTGCTACAATGCAGGTCTGTCTTCATCTTCACACTCAGTTTCCATGTCAGTCACTACATCCATAGGTAATGTTTTCAAGAACTTCAGGGACAAGTTTGTATCCGGCTCTGTCAGCCAGCCTGCAAGTACGGTATTTACCCATCTGAATATTGATGCAGAATTAACGCTGGCCTTGTTTGAAGTCTTGACTGCAGAAACAATCAAGCTGAAATGGCAAGATAATTACCTCGCTCTGGACGAAGGCTTGTTACTGGCTGTGGAACGTGTGGAAACCGTTGCGCTTGCCGAAGATAAATGTCGTACCTGTACACGCATCTATGCCAGCCATGCAGAGTACTTCCCGCAAGGCCTGAGCGAATACCAGCATGCCATGGGGGCCACTGAGTCAGAAGCCATGCTGGAGGGTTTGCGCACCTGGGTGAAGATGGACTTATTGGCTTTGCTGGATGCTACCCGTGAGCAGCCACTGAATTGCACTGTCATAGAAATGAATACCAGCGCTGAGGCGGCAGAAAGCAGCAGTTTTCGCCAGGTGATACTGGGTCCAGTCGCCCACCTCGCCAGCCAGCCTGAACACAAGAAAAAAGAAGCGCATCCATTTTGCCCATGCTGCCTGTTCACAGAAAGCATGCCCGCTTTTCATGATTTATTACAGACCAGTGATTTTCTCGGCATACGCCTGTTTGCCTCGCGTGATAATGATGGCAAGTTGGCTGCGGATTGCCGTGTCAATGGCGAAGATTTTTTTCCGGCAATTGAACACCTGAAACAATATGCAGAAAAATGGCCACAGCGCGGGCTGGAGTTCCGCAAGCAATATGTGGTTGTCAGGACTAGCAAACATAGTGTCAATCAGGCGCAACTAGTGCAACCCGGCAAGGCTCAGCTTTGATGTCGCTTCGTCAGGTCAAATGTTGAATGTGATACATTAGAAATTACCATTCGCGATGCGTCGCCAATTTACTATCAATGAGTGAGGAATATTATGTACCGTAGCTACTTCAAGGGACAATGGAGTGAAGGCAATACGCCACTGTTTGGCGCCATGGATAATGCTGTCTGGCTAGGTTCCTCAGTGTTTGATGGTGCGCGTTCCATACGTGGCCTGACACCGGATCTGCGCCTGCATCTGGCCCGCGTCATACAGTCGGCACAGCGCCTGGGTTTGCAATGCCCTTACAATGTCGATGAGTTGGAAGCCTTGTGCCGTGAGGGCATTGCCCTGTTCCCGGCGGATGCTGAGTTGTATATACGCCCGCTGGTGTTTGGCACTGACGGTTTGCTAATCCCTGAACCATCAACTACTGGCTTTGCGCTGACTTTGTTTGATGCGCCCATGCCAGCATTTACCGGCTTCTCTGCCTGCCTGTCCAGCCTGCGTCGTCCCGATCCTTCCATGGCACCGACTGATGCCAAGGCTTCCTGCCTGTATCCAAATACCACCAGGGCTTTGCGCGAAGCCAAGGAAAGAGGTTTTGACAATGGCGTGGTCCGTGACGTGCATGGCAACGTGGCTGAATTTGCCACTGCCAATCTCTTCTTTGTAACTGCAGAGGATGAGATCGTCACGCCTGTGGCAAACGGCAGTTTCTTGTCCGGCATTACGCGTGCACGTGTCATTGGTTTGCTCAAGGAAGATGGCAAGCAAGTGTCTGAACGCACTGTAAAGCCAGAAGAATTGCTGGCGGCCAAAGAGATTTTCAATACAGGAAATTTTGCCAAGGTCACGCCTTGCACCAAATATGAAAATCGCGAATTGCCTATAGGTGCAGTGGCGACGCGTGCCCGTGATCTGTATTTGCAATTCATGCAAAATACCTGATTTGGACCCTGACTTAGACTGAACGACAGATCGATGCTGAAGCGCATACATCATGTAGCCATCATTTGCGCTGATTATCAGGTGTCCAAGGATTTCTATACCCGGATTCTGGGCTTAAGCGTTATTGCTGAAACCTATAGGTCAGAGAGAGCTTCATACAAGCTTGATCTGGCCTTGCCAGACGGTTCACAAATAGAATTGTTTTCCTTCCCTGATGCGCCACTCAGGGTATCCCGGCCTGAGGCGCAGGGTTTGCGTCACCTGGCATTTGAGGTCGATGATGTGTCAGTCTGCAAAGCGATGCTGGAGGCAAAGGGGCTGGAAGTGGAAGATATCAGGCTGGACGAATTGACAGGGCGGCGCTTTGTCTTTTTTGCTGATCCTGATGGCTTGCCCCTGGAGTTGTATGAAGCTCTGCCTCGATAGATTTGCCAGGTAGCATGCGAAAAGTATGAGTCGAAAAAAAACCGGGGAATGAAGATTCCCCGGTTTTTTTGACATACCCTGAATTACTTCAAGAACTGCTCGTTCCCAACCATACCAATCTTGGTCACACCCAGACGCTGTGCCGCCGCCATGACCGCAGCCACAGACTTGTAAGGCACAACAGCGACCGGACGCAGATGGATCTCAGGCTGGTTTGCCACTGAAGCGGCTTCCGCCAGTTTTGCTTCCAGTTGCTTGGGATCTACTGCAGTCCCATTCCAGGACACGGTACCATCAAAATCCACATCCACATTGATCACGACTGGATCGACCAGTGGTGGTGGCGTTGGACCTGTCGGCAAATTCAGATTCACTGCATGATTCTGAATAGGAATGGTAATAATCAACATGATGATCAATACCAGCATGACGTCAATCAGCGGCGTCATGTTCATTTCTATCATCACTTCCGGATCGGCTGAACCACCGCCGGAACCCATTTGCATACCCATAATGCTTCCTTTATGAATTACTTATTCACATAACGAATGATGCGGAATGTAAATAAAAAATCAAACTTCAAGACCAAAAATCTTCACCACAGAGACACAGAGTCACAGAGAAAAACCACAGAGAAAACTTTTTAATACATGCTGCTTGTAATGACCAAATGAAATGATCTGTGATCAGTTTCAGCAACAAGACTTTCCTCTTGCCTTTCTCTGTGTCTCCGTGTCTCTGTGTTGAGAGGTCTTGCTTTGAGGTGCGCGCGGCGCACCCTACTGTCTTAGTTCCGCGGAGGCGGTTCAATCACGAAGCCGACCTTGGCGATACCGGCACGTTGTGCCGTCAGGATACTTTTGCCAATAAACTCGTAGCGGGTATTCTGATCACCCCGGATATGCAACTCCGGTTGCGGAATCT
>NZ_JBMPOZ010000006.1:0-293191 GCF_049340385.1 Undibacterium sp. Ji83W
ACATTTATTGACTGTTAATTGTTAAAGAACCAAATTCTTTTCTACCCTGCCAGACCGTCTTCCGATCCAGCTTTGCGTCGCAGCGTTGTGTGCGTCAGCAGCAGAGAAACGAGATTATGAAGCACTTTACTTACCCTGTCAACACCTGCAACTCACTTCGTTTTGTTTCGCTCTTTCGAACGACTTAAACTGTTGCGCGGCATTCACAGCACCAGATCTTTCCGCAGCTTCTACTTCTCCGCTCAATCTCCAGCTTTGCTTCACTTTCTTCGCCCCGCTCTTCAGCGGGATGCGAACTATAGCAAACTATCTCCCTACTTTGCAAGACCCTGGCGTAAATTATTTAGGGAATTCTTGGGGGAGGCTTATCTGGGGGCGACGACGGTTAATTTTGTAGGGTGCGCCATGCGCACCGCTCTTTGGTGGGCCGTGTACTGCTTCTTTACTACTTATAGGTGCAAAACATCCGCTGTATATATAAGGTGCGGGAACGGTGCGCACGGCGCACCCTACAGCCCTGGTATTTGGCGTCTGTCCTGGTTGCCTGCTTCGCCGTTCATTGACGTACGGCGCTGGGCTCCTGCATGCGCAGGAGCGACGGGTCGGGGGCTATCTATATAGCGCTCATTTCGCCTATCGACCGAAACCCATCCCCATCCCTGCCTTCCCCTTGAAGGGGAAGGAGTTTTACGGCTTTGCGACATGCCTGCATCACCTCATGGCTGAAAGAATTTATCGGGACAAACAGCCCTCTACATATGTATCCACCAAAAACAAATTCTGCAAAGGCAAACATTCAGAATGCCTGATTGATTATTTGCAGAGAAATCAAGTATGGTTAGGTTTTTCTCACTTTTAATTATTCTCATGTCTGCGAATTCAGAAGGTTCTACCAAGGCGATTTTTTATGCGCTGGGTGCCAATGGTGGTATTGCCCTGGCTAAATTTGGCGCGGCTATCTTTACATCGTCGGGGGCCATGCTGGCGGAGGCTATTCATTCCACGGCGGATTGTATTAATCAAATCTTTTTGCTGGTAGGGATAAAAGAAGCGAAGCGCGCGCCAGATGCTTCTCACCCTATGGGGTATGGGCGGGTGGTTTATTTCTGGGCCATGATGGTGGCCTTGCTGTTGTTCTTTTTGGGTGGCGCGTTTTCTGTACTGGAAGGTGTAGAGCGCCTGAAGCATCCTGAGCCGCTGAAGAACCCGATGGTGGCGCTGGTGGTACTGGGCATCTCCGTCGCCCTGGAAGCATTTTCACTGTATGGGGCGATGGTGGAGATACGCAAAATATCTGGCGGCAAGAATTTTTTCCACTGGTTCCGCGAAACCCGTCAGTCTGAATTGATGGTGGTGGCGGGCGAAGATATCGCTGCCCTGGCTGGGCTGGCTGTAGCTTTTGTTGCAGTGGTGTTGTCGGTGGTGACTGGTAACCCGATCTGGGATGCGATTGGCTCTATCGTCGTGGGCATACTCTTGATGGCGGTGGCATTTTTTGTCATCAGGGAAGTCAAGGCGATGATTACCGGCGAGTCTGCTGCACCGGAAGTGAATGAGGCGATACGTGCACATATAGAGAACCATCCACACGTCGATCACGTCATCAATTTGATCACCCTGCAATGGGGTGATCAATTAATGATCGCGGTACAGGCAAAAATGCGTCCACAGGGTTCGGATCAGGCGCTGATTGCTGCCATCAATGAAGTGGAAGATGGCATACAAAGCAACTGGCCACAAGCGAAGTGGTGTTTTTTTGAGCCAGACCTGGATAGTACTGACGACTAGAAAATCTCAGTTGATGAATCTGGTATGGGCGGTTTTTTAAACCCGCACATTATCAACTTCATCAGCGGACTTGAGCAGGGTGTGGATGGCGCGTTCAAACAGGGGTTCATCTTCAATAAAGCGCAGCTTGCCTGATTCCAGCAATTCACACAGCACACGTATGCTGAGTACGGCAGGGAAATCATCCCCTTTCATGCTCAGCACGACATAAATCAAATTCGGGTCTACCCAACGCAGACAAGCCTTGGCATTCAGCTTTTCGGTTTTTATATCAATCAGCGCACCGCAGACGATACGTTCAAGATAAGCCGGATTGAGTTCAGGCTCAGCCGGGGTATCAACAGCAATCACACCTTCAGCAGGCGGGACTTGTTTCTGGACTTCTTTATCCAGCATCCTGGTCCGCAAACCCAATTCACCAAACACACCTAGCTGATACAACTCCCTGGCAAATTCATAATGATGGACTTCGGAATGCTCTATCGTATCTGGCTGATTAGTGAATTGTTCAAAACGCTCATGCATGGCAGGCAGACTCAAGCCCTGCGGCTTTTTGCTGTCGGCTGGCGGGCGCAAGGCTTTGGAATGTGCTTCAGCCAGCCAGTTCAAGAGCTTCTGCTGTCTTGGTTTTTCCAGTTCCATCAAGTCCATGCCATGCCGCAAGGTTCCTACCATGTTTGGCAACATGGATGACAGCAAGTTCCTGTCGTCATTATCCAGCTTGGGGAAGACACTCCATAGCAAGTCAGGCACCAGCAGGCGATAACGTCTGGCAAGCAAGGCATCGGTTCTTTCCGCCACCTCTATCGCCCTGACCCATTCTTTCCTGAGGAAGCTGCGGAAAGACATCTCCACATTAACTTTTGGCATGGCTTTAGTGATCGCCACCGCAATACAGGCAAAACGCATGAAGCGGATTTCTGCTTCACCCAGGGCTTTTACGGTACGGTGTATGTGCTGATTATTGGTACGTAATTCACGGGAAATAAAGGTTTCAAACCTGTTTTGTATGCGTGAAAACAATTCTGGTACTTCGCTATCGTGCCGCATGAGTGTCTTGATGATGCGGGCAATTTCTTCAGTAACATGGTTATCAATATCACCGATTTGCTGGGCGCTGTAGGCAATGGAACAAATCCGGTTCAACAAAAGGCGGGCCGGATGTTTGTTGTCACTCAGCAGGTTTTTTTCTTTCAGCGCCAGTTGCAGTATCAGGAATTGCAGGCGCCCCAGGCTGATGCGAGTATTAAATGGTACCAGCTCGTCACACAGCATGACTTCAAACAGCATGGCAACCAGATCGATGGACATCTGCTCTTCAGTGTCTTTCGCCAGACTATATAGGGCGTCCTTTTGCTCGCGTATCAGGTTATGGATTTCACCCTGCTCGTCCTTCATGGATGCACTGTCCGGCACCATGACCTTGTGCATTTGTCCCAGGACTTTGGACAAACCCATGCTCATTTCTGGCGGCAGCGATTGCGCGTCTGCCCTTTGCTTGAGCTGAGCTTCAATATTCTGCAAATGCGAGGCGACCAGGGCGGCTGGCACTTGTATCTGGTCAGAGCTACCTGCGCCTACCGAAGCTGGCAAGCCAGAATGAGCGAATTGACCGGCGCGGCCTTGATTGCCCGCATTAGCTGGGCTGGACGGGGCGTTATCCCTGACGGTGAATGGAATACTGCCATCTGTATGTTTATCCCTGTGCGGACTGACAGGTGCAGTCTCACCAAAAGCCTGCCTCAGGACACCGCCCAATGCGCTGCTGCCAGTCAACCAGGCTGGCCCCGCGCTGGCAGGTGAAGCACCTGGGGACGGCATTCCAGCATAGGGGTTGGATGCTGCAGCCTGCATGCTGCTGGCTGCACTTTGTGCAAGTACGGGAGTGGCCGCCGGCAGAGACAAGGGCTTGCCACGCACAGTCTGAAATAATTGTTCGAGGCGCACACTGGGGCTGGCCATGGTGGTCTGTTGCGCTGCCGGGAATGCGCCCTGGTTTTGTACCTGAGCTTGCCCCTGCGCACCTTGTGCACCCGGAAAAATACCAGCCTGCATAGTGGAATAGCCACCTTGCCCACCTGCTGCTCCGGAACCTCCTGATCCACCTGGCCCACCAGATCCGCCGAAGCCACCCTGCTGCCCAGTGGCCGGATTGCGGGTCTGTTGTGATTCAGGGGCCTTGCTGATCTTGAGTGCCAGATTTGCGCTGATACCCTGGCGTTCCAGTGCGCCATTGGCTGCCTCATAGATACCCGCCATGGTGCCAGCCATGGTTTCGCCCAATTGTTCGATCAGGATGGCTTCAGTATCTGGTACCAGCCTTTGATCTTCAACCGCAAGGAAAATGCAACGCGCCAATAAATAAGGCCGGAAAGGATTTTCCCTTTCGCGTATATCATCCTGCCCAAACAAGATCGCGATACGGATATTCAAATCCAGCAAGGCTTGCCCTGCTTTATCGCGGAAATTCTGCGTCATCTCATTAAAACGCAGCGTCGTCTCAAAGGTCGAAGAATCCAGCAAGGCCAGTTCAGTTGCCTTGCCTAAAGCAGAGGCTGGTCTGAAGGTGCTGTAGGCGGTGGTAATGCTACGGTCCAGTAATTGCATCAGGTGGACAGGCATGGCACGGGAAATGGCATCCCATTTTTCTGGCAGGATGGCGCGCGCATTGACGATGCGACTTTTATCAGCCGAGGAAGTACCGTTGTAATTAGCCTTGGTCAGCAGTGCTTCCAAAGCTTCGGGCAGAATGCCGGGTACTGCATGATTAAATGCATGAGTAAATTCAGCGCGAGCACTGGATAAAGACTCGTTTGCGACCATGTGTACCCTATATCTAAAAAATCACCTTTTAACAATACGCGAAAATGACTGACTCTGCCAGGAAAGTGCCAAATATGACACTTTCCGGCTGGAGTTTACCCTGATTCAGCAGGATAAATGATCAGGCCGCCTTCTTTTTCCTGACTACGGCTTTTTTGGCAGGCGCTGCTTTAGCTGTAGTTGTTGTCTTGGCCCTGGTCACTTTGGTGGCGGCAACTGCAACCGTGGCTTCTGCATCAGGCTCTGCTTTGGCTTTGGATTTGCCAGCCGCTGGGGCTTTGGCCTTGCGCTCTTCAAATTCAAAACTGACCTTGCCATCCTTGCCGCGCACCAGGAAAGCCTTGAATGGGCGACGGGTACGTTGCGAGATAAAGCCAGGCAACAAGTCTGTCTTGCCGTCATTCAGCAATTTACCCATCTGTTCAGGCAGGATTTCTTGCTGCAGGATGATACGGCCACTACGGAAATCACAAGCCTTGGGTTTGGCCATGGACTTTTCGCAGACATAGGCCAGACCCATCTCATACACGCCGTTGCCGCACTTTGGACAAGGTCCTAGTGAAGTTTGTTCAGAAAAATCGACAGGTTCGCCATCTTCACCTTCATCCTGACTCTGGCCAAAATCAAATTCCAGCTTAAGGTTATTGTGGTCAGCATCTGCCACGATCTTCAGGATCGCTGCAAACGGACGTCCCATTTTGGAACGGAAGCCTTGCAGCGGGCCAATTTCACGCTTGGTCAGCAACTCTTCCACTTCGGCCACTTCAAACTGACGGCTACCTGGTGTCTTGCTCATCGAGAATTCGCACTTGGTACAGGCGAAACGGCGATAATTTTCTTTGACCACACCACCACAGTTGGGGCAAGGCGTATGCAAGGTCGCATAGTCGCCAGGGATGGTGTCGTTGTCGTATTCTTTTGCGCGCTTGACGATGATCTGGGTCATCTGGGCAATTTCGCGCATGAATTCTTCACGGCTGATCTTGCCTTTTTCCATTTGCGAGAGTTTGTACTCCCATTCGCCGGTCAGTTCTGGTGAAGTCAATTCATCGACCCCCAGACCACGCAGCAAGGTCATCAACTGGAAAGCTTTGGCGGTAGGCATCATTTCGCGGCCTTCACGCAACAGGTATTTCTCGTTCAGCA
Source organism: Undibacterium sp. Ji83W (assembly GCF_049340385.1). Taxonomy (NCBI): domain Bacteria; kingdom Pseudomonadati; phylum Pseudomonadota; class Betaproteobacteria; order Burkholderiales; family Oxalobacteraceae; genus Undibacterium; species Undibacterium sp. Ji83W. Next base: position 5,758 of record NZ_JBMPOZ010000006.1, read on the forward strand.
AACCCTCAATGATGGCGGCACGGGTGGCTGGTGTACCCAGGCCCTTGCCTGCCATGGCTTCACGCAGGTCACCATCATCGACCAGTTTGCCAGCACCTTCCATGGCGGACAACAGCGTTGCCTCGCTATAGCGGGCAGGTGGTTTGGTGACCAGTGCATTCGCCGTGATCTGGTCAGTCAGGACTTTTTCGCCTTTGGCAACGGCAACCAGCGTGCCTTTGCTTTCGCCATCTACTTTTTCTTCCAGCGCATCCTTGCCATAAATTGCCAGCCAGCCAGCGCTGGTCATGACCTTGCCTTCAGTCTTGAACTGATGGCCGGATACTTCAGTAATGCGGGTAGTCACCTGGAATTCTGCTGACGGGAAAAACACAGCGAGGAAGCGGCGCGTCACCAGGTCATACAGTTTTTGTTCAGGCTCGGACAAATTCTTAGGTGCCAGACCAGTCGGGATGATCGCAAAGTGATCACTGATCTTGGTATTGTCGAAAATACGCTTATTCGGCTTGAGCCAATTGTTCTTCAGGATTTGCGACGCAAACTGATGGTAATTATTGGTTTCTGCTATCGTGCTCAGAGTTTCTTTTATCGTTGGCAGATAATCTTCTGGCAAATGGCGGGAATCGGTACGCGGATACGTCAATACTTTATGTTTTTCATATAAAGCCTGCGCCAGGCCCAGGGTATTTTTGGCAGAAAAGCCAAAGCGCGCATTCGCTTCACGCTGCAAACTGGTCAAGTCAAACAGCGGTGGTGCGATTTGTGTGGCCGGTTTGGATTCTTCGGTAACACTGCCCTGGCGAGTACGGCAAGCGGCCACGACAGATTCTGCAGCAGCCTTGCTCCACAGGCGTTCAGCCCTTTTCTCAGGATCGTGTTCATCTTTCTTGAACTGGTGATCTTGCCAGCGGCCTTCATAAATACCAGCGGCACAAACAAACTCCGCCTTCACTTCCCAATAGTCGCGGGAAACGAATTTTTTGATCTTTTCTTCGCGCTCAACCACGATGGACAAGGTTGGCGTCTGAACGCGCCCAACCGTGGTCAGGTAAAAACCACCTTCCTTGGAGTTGAAGGCGGTCATGGCGCGGGTGCCATTGATACCGATCAGCCAGTCAGCCTCGGAACGGCAGCGCGCTGCATCAGCCAAAGGCATCATTTCTGTATCGCTACGCAGTTTCTGGAAGCCATCACGTATCGCCCCCGTAGTCATGGACTGCAGCCACAGGCGGCTTACTGGTTGCTTGGCTTTGGCATGCTGGGCAATCAGACGGAAAATCAACTCACCTTCGCGGCCCGCGTCACATGCGTTAATCAGGCCAGTGACATCCTTGCGCTTGATCAGCTTGTTCAACACCTTCAAACGCGATTCAGTCTTGGCGATAGGGTTCAGGGCAAAATGCGGCGGTATCATCGGCAAATGAGTGAAACTCCATTTGCCGCGTTTGACATCGTATTCTTCAGGAACTGTGATTTCCAGCAAATGGCCTACTGCGGAAGACAGCACATAATTATCTGATTCAAAATAATCATCATGCTTGGTGAAGCCACCCAGCGCTTTCGCTATGTCATTAGCGACTGAGGGTTTTTCGGCAATGATGAGCGTTTTTGTCATTTCGGGATTCTCGAATAGTGTAAAGCGTGGTTGCCAATGTCTAATAGGCAACATTTCGCAAAATAAGCGTAAGACTAACCTAAATTTGCGGGGAATGATAAACGTGATAGACGAAAAACCGCAATCTAAGCGCGATTTTTGTCATAAAAATTCCATTTAGGAAATGATTAATGCAAAAGCCTGCCCGTGTTGTCGTCATCTGACAACAATAATTCATCGAACATCAGCATGTCAGGCTCGGCGCCCTGGCTCCACAGCATCATTAAAACAATAATGCGCAGTTTGTCCAACGGCAGAGGTGATTCATTGACAACTAATGCCCTCTCAATCACGATTTCGCGTTGATTGGCATTAAGTAATCCGGCAGATTCAAGAAATTGTATAAAACCCAGGGCTGGCGTGCCCAAAGCAACAATTTCCTGTTCAGCATAAATCCTGAAACCCTTGGAAACCGGTGCTGCCGTAGCTGGTTCAGCTGTATTCACAGCCAGCCCCGTCAGCCAGTCCAGCGCTTCGGAAATTTCATCCTCAGGGAAACCAACTGCCGACAATTTTTTAGTCAACGCCGCCGTGTCAGGACAGGCATCCGGACGGTAATAGGTTTCGTAGAGGTAAACAAGAATATCAAACATGCTGCTACTGTAGCCTTTGCAGCGATTTCAAACAAGCCCCTGCAAATTTGTTAACAGATATCAATCAGGCAAGCCGACGGTAATAACCACCCGGCAAAGCTTCCAGTTGTCCGCTTAATTCCAGCGTTAATAACTCTGTTGTCAGGCTGGCGATGTCTATGCCAGTGCGGCCTGCCAGCATATCCATATGTACCGGATCAAAGCTGATTTCTTTTAAGAGGCCAAGGTCAGAAGTTTCCATATTGACTCCGCGGGAATTTTTCTGTGCGGATAAAGTTATCGACTGCAATTGCAATTCTTCCAATATATCCTGCGCAGATTCCACCAGCTTCGCACCTTGGCGGATTAACTGATGGCAACCTTTGGACAAAGGCGAATGAATAGAACCCGGGATGGCAAATACTTCCCGCCCCTGTTCCGCCGCCATGCGGGCGGTGATCAGGGAACCAGATTGCGCTGCAGCCTCAACCACCAATACTCCCTTCGCCAGGCCCGAGATAATGCGGTTGCGACGGGGGAAATTTGGTGCCAGTGCCGGCGTACCAAGTGAGTATTCACTGACAATGCAACCGCCATCCGCAATCAGATGTGCCAGATTCCGGTTACGTGCAGGGTAGACAATATCGGCACCTGTGCCTATGACCGCAATGGTGGAACCTGGGCCACGCAATGCCCCCTGATGGGCGGCGGCATCGATGCCAGCGGCCAGACCTGAGCTGATACATAGCCCGGCATTACTTAAGGATTCGGAAAATTGTTCGGCATTACGTATGCCTTGCACGGTGGCATTGCGGCTGCCAACTACGGCAACCGTGGCTGCATCCAGCAATTCCGCACGGCCTTTGATATACAACATCAATGGTGGATCGGGGATTTCCAGCAGAGAACGTGGATAGTCTGCATCCGCTAGTGTCAGGACCAGATTATCTGGCTGTTCTTGCCAGGCCAGGGTCTTGTCCAGTTGCTGCTGGAAGTCGGGGGGAATAGTCAGCAAGGCCTTGGCCAGTCTTGCCGTGACTACTTCACTGAGGGCAGCATGAGTGGCCGCAAAAATCTGTTCAGGCAGGCCGAATACGGCAAGCAAACGCCTTGCAGACTCATTGCCCACACCTGGCGTTTGCTCCAGTCTCAACCAGGCCATCAAATCCTGGTGCACATCCAAACCCGGCTCCATTACCGAGCAGAACTATCTTGGCGATTTGGCTGCGTCACCGACTTTGACTATATCTTTTACCTGCATGATAAGGCCGTAGGACACATTATTGAATACGCGGAAAATAAACAAATCGCCAATAGGTTCATCAGGCAATTTAATTGATTTATTAGCATCAGTCTTATCCTGTATCACTCTGCCATAGTTATACAAAGTCAATACGGTACCAATATTCAAACCATCGTTCTTGCCACGATTGATAGAAACGATCTGGTTCTGGCCTGCAGACCCTACACCGCCATAGACAGACACAATGCGTGCATCAACGTCTTCTTTAGGTGGATGCGGTACATAGCTCAAAATTGGAGAAGGAGGAATAGGCATCAGACGGTCACCTACCGCCATTTCCTGCTTGGATCTGACAACAGAGAAAGTATGTACATCGCTCTCGTCATTCCCCTCACGTTCCAGCTTAACGGTACCGAGATACACGGCCTCATAAGCGATAACAGTCTTTGTGACGGGATCAAGCAAAGGTGTACCAGGACGGAAAACCTGGAAGGAAGTACCACCGTCGAGTTCGCCCCGGACATAAGCCTGTTCATTCAAGCCCAGATTGACGCGACCTTCCTTGGTAGCAATAATGCGTGGTGCGACAGCCAGATCATCGTCTTCCAGGATCAAAGGCTGGGACAGGAAAGGTTCTATCACGGATGCCGGAATGGCAGGAATGGCATTCTCGCCCAAACCCTGGACGCGTGATTTTGGATTCCACTTGACTGTCGGCACACCGCCTGGGTTACCAAGACGCAAGCGACCGTTGACGCGGTCAAAATAAACGATCTGACCAGGATAAATCCAGTGCGGGTTCTTGATATCGTCCTGGTTCATGCCCCAGACTACCGGCCAGCACCAGGGATTTTTCAGGAACATGCTAGCTATGCCCCAAAGCGTATCCCCCTTGACGACGACATGCTTGTCAGGTGCTTCTGGCAAGAATTCGCACTTGGTTTTGCTGGCAACAACTTGCGCCTGTGCCGTGGTTGCCTGTCCACCAGCCGCAAGCGCCCCAGTAGAAATCAGAGGAAGACTGACAGCGAAGATAGAGGCGATTGTGCTAAACTTTTTCATGAATAATATCCGATGCAAAATACTGCAATACCGCAAGTGAAGGCGCGCAGGCAGGCGCAATCTTGCAAAACTTGCCAAATTGAATCAAATTCTGCCCATAAATCCTTGAACTAGCAAGAAAAACTGCGCAATAAGCATCAAAGCTTGTTGTGAAAAGTCTTATGACGATACTAAATATACTGCGCTACCCCGACGCGCGCCTCCATAAAGTGGCAAAACCGGTAACACAATTTGATGAACGCCTGAAAACTCTGGTGGCCGATATGGCAGCAACCATGTACGACGCTCCCGGTGTCGGCCTGGCCGCTTCCCAGGTCGATGTGCACGAGCAACTAGTGGTCATTGATGTGTCAGAAACCAATGACCAGTTGCAAGTTTTCATCAACCCCGAAATACTTTGGGCCAGTGAAGAACGCAAGGTTTATGACGAAGGCTGTCTGTCTGTACCCGGCATTTATGACGGTGTGGAACGCCCTGCCGAAGTCAAAGTGCGTGCCCTCGATGCTGATGGCAAGCCTTTCGAGTTGCATGCAACTGACTTGCTGGCAGTATGCATCCAACATGAAATGGATCATCTAAAAGGCAAGGTATTTGTTGAATACCTGTCGCCCATGAAGCGCAACCGCATCAAGACCAAGATGCTGAAAGAAGAACGCGAAGAACAGCGCAAGCGGGCTGAACGCTAATGCGCGTCATCTTTGCCGGCACCCCGGAATTTGCCGCTACCGCACTGCAAGCCATCCATGCGGCAGGATTTGAAGTACCTCTGGTACTGACACAGCCTGACCGCCCGGCAGGCCGCGGCATGCAATTGCATGCATCTGCCGTTAAACAATTTGCCTTGCAACACGGAATACCGGTAGCACAGCCGCAATCGCTGCGCCTGGATGGCAAGTATCCTGACATTGCCAGAGAAGCGCATGATTTACTCAACAGCACGCCGCATGATGTCATGGTGGTTGCTGCGTATGGCCTGATTTTGCCAACCTCAGTATTAGATATACCGCGCCTTGGTTGCCTGAATATACATGGCTCGCTGTTGCCGCGCTGGCGTGGTGCTGCCCCTATCCATAGAGCGATAGAAGCAGGCGACACCGAGACTGGCATCACCATCATGCAAATGGAAGAAGGCCTGGATACCGGCCCCATGTTGCTAAAGCAAAGTATAGCCATCACCGATGCAGATACGACGGGCATACTGCATGACAAACTTGCGGCTATGGGTGGCGAAATGATTGTTGCTATTTTGCAACAATTGGAAAATGGCGCCCTCACGGCGACCATCCAGCCCGAGACTGGTGTCAATTACGCCTCCAAGATCAGTAAAGAAGAAGCCGGCCTGGACTTCAACTTGCCTGCAGAGGTACTGGCAAGAAAAATACTCGCCTTCAATCCCTTCCCTGGCACCCATGCTCAACATGCAGAAACCACCATTAAAATCTGGGGCGCGAAGCTGCTTGAAACAACTAGTAACCATAAACCCGGGCAAATACTATCGGCGAATGCAGAGCAAGGTGTTATCGTTGCCTGTGGTCAAGGCTCGCTCAGCTTGATCGAATTGCAAAAACCCGGTGGAAAACGACTTTTGGCAACAGATTTCCTACAAGGTTTCGCTTTAAAAGAGGGACATTTTTTTAGCTAGCTGAAAAAAATGAAGCAAAAAAGCTACAACTTTCCTTAATAAACAGTGGTCTGTACATGATATCTGCGGGAATAGTTCAATTAATGCCTTGCTGCAAGCAAAATCTTTGTTGCCTGCCGCTACTTGTTGTATTCTCTTACACTGAATTATTGCCATTTTCGTTTTCGATAACAAAAACTCTGACTAAGACCTAAAAAAAGGTGAGCTCATGAAGAAATTTCTTCCCATTGCCCTGGCAGCCGCGCTGTTGGCAGGTTGTGCAACTCCATACAGTGAAACGCCCTTAGCAGGCAATTTCCCGACGACGACGCAAAACAAATTGCAAGCGGCGTCGCACTGGCTCGTCATCGCGAAAGATGTAGCAGAGCAAATCAAACTCGGAACTGACAAGATAGGCGCACCGGTTTACATCATGCCGCCAGAAAAAGATAGCCAGTTCACTCAGGCTTTCTACAATCAGATCATTACTTCCCTGGTCAATCAGGGCGTAGTTGTCAGAAAAATCAATGACAGTACAACCCAGGTTGTCAACATTGAAACCCAACTGGTGCGTTTCTCGCCTGATCGTCATCAAAACAAACGCTTTACCAGCGTAACTGCGATTGGTGTTGGCATTGCTGCCGTACATGGTCTGGGTATACCTGTCAGGACTGATGCAGTTCTGGGTGGCCTGGCTCTGGCGGGTGCGTATGACTGGACCAACTGGGTTAATCAGGAATATGCAAAAGGCCGTACGCCTATGCATGAGCTGATAGTGACCACTTCTTTGGTTAAAAATTCACAATATATCGCCCGTCGTACTGATGCTTACTATGTCGCAGACTGGGATTGGACACTTTACAATAAAGACACTGATTTCAACTTCCGTGTCGTTGGGGGTCAATAATGATGAAAAGTGCAGCTCTCGTCATCGCTTCCGCTATTGCACTCAGTGCTTGTGCCAATCTGGGTCTGGGTAATACCCCGCCACCAGCGGCCGCATCTCCGGTTCCAACCTGGAAAGATGCTGAGGCCAATGAATTCATCCCGGCTAATCAGCGTGCAGCAAATACACTGATCAATAATGCTGGTTTGAAACTTGATCAGTCGCGTCCATTGATTATTGCTACTCTTGCCAATATCAACTTCCTCGAAGAGTCTTCTACATTTGGCCGCATCGTTGCTGAACATATTTCGGGTCAGTTCACCCATCGTGACTACAAAATGGTGGAAATGAAATTCCGCGACAAAGTTTTCATGAAGCAAAATGTTGGCGAATTGCTGCTGACACGTGAAATCAAGGACGTGGCCCAGAATCATAGCGCCCAGGCGGTCATCGTCGGTACTTATGCCGAAAGTGACAAACTGGTCTTTGTGAATTTGAAACTGGTCAGACCTAGCGACAATACCGTGATCAGCTCTGTTGATTATGCTATCCCTATGGATAAAAATATCAAGACTCTGTTGGGTCGTCGATAATCCAGACTTGCAGACCGGGTTCCGGTTTCTGCATAAAGGCTAAAAAGCGACAGCGCATGCTGTCGCTTTTTTATACTTGTCTTTAAGACTGTGTCATTCATCGCCCATCGCAAACAAATCACCACGGGCAGCCCGGCTGATAGCAAGCACCGCCGGATGAGTCAATTTACGCTGTACTGAGATGGCATAAAACTGCTCCCTGATTTCATCAGTCTGCCCCAGCAACTGCACGTCATACTGGCGCATGACCAAATCAGCAACGACCGTTGGTGCTGCAAAAAACCCGGCTCCTGCCTGACCAAAAGCGCTCATGAGTGCACTGTCATCAAACTCACCGGCAATACGCGGATGCAAACCCTGATGATCAAACCATTGCAATAAACGAGCGCGCAGGGCCGCGTCTTCCCCCGGTAACAAAAACGGTGCCGCTTCCAGGTTCTGGGGGAATGTTTGTGGATATTGCTCCAGCAAGGCCTTGGTGGCAAAAAAACTGATACCGCATTCACCAAGCTGGTGGCTATAACCGCGCACGTTGGCACTGGCAGGCATGGGGCTATCTGACATGACAACATCGAGCTTATGGGTCGCCAGGTCAGCCAGCAAGACTTCCAGCTTGCCTTCGCGGCAATTAATGCGCAAGGTTTGCGGCAACTTCAGGGCTGGTTCCAGCAAGCGGTAAGCCAGGGTCTTGGGCAAGGCATCAGATACACCCACTCTTAACTGCACAGTGCGTGCCGTAGGTCTATGGTGCAAGACCTCTTCCAGCTCTTGTCCAAGGGCAAAAATATCATCGGCATAACTTAACACCAGATGTCCTGCCTCGGTCAATTCCAGATTACGCCCGGTTTTGCGGAACAAAGCCTCGCCCTGGATTTCTTCAAACAGGCTCAACTGCCCACTAATGGTTTGCGGTGTCAGGTGTAACTGCTCGCTGGCACGGGCAATACTGCCAGCCTTGGCCACCATCCAGAAATAATGCAAATGCTTGTAGTTAAGGCTGGGCATATGATTTTGGTTGATTTGATTGTGGTCTATTCGGTTCTGGTCTATTCGATTCTAGCCAATTTGATAATACATCGTCTTTTTCGATCTTTTTCTCAATTATATTCGACTTTTCTTGTTTATCTTCAGGACCTACACTAGCTCTACCTTCTGTTGCGAAGGTGAAGCCATTTTGCATAGATGCGTGGCTTCAACATTTCAGGAGAAAAGCATGAAAATCTTGAGTCGTTCTGCCAGTGATGCACAAACCGTCGCCTATAGAGACAGCAATGTCAGTGCCGGCCATAAAGTCTTGCGCAATACTTATCTGTTGTTGTCCATGACACTGCTGTTTTCAGCAATGACTGCGGCAGCAACCATTGCCTTCAATATTCCAGGTCCGGGCTTCTTGCTGACGCTGGTTGGTTATTTTGGCCTGCTATTTGCGACCACTAAATTGCAAAACAGCGGCTGGGGTATTGCCTCCGTATTTGCCCTGACCGGTTTCATGGGTTACACCCTGGGCCCAATGCTGACACGTTATCTGGGTATGCCAGGCGGCACCGGCATCGTGATGACAGCCATGGCCATGACCGGTTTGATTTTCATGGGCTTGTCTGCTTATGTACTGGTCAGCAAACGTGATTTCAGTTTCATGGCGGGCTTTTTGATGGTGGGTATGCTGGTAGCTTTTGTTGCCAGCCTGGGCGCGATTTTCTTCCAGATCCCTGCACTGTCCCTGACGATTTCTGCCGTCATGGTCTTGTTGATGTCGGGCATGATCCTGTTCGAGACCAGCAACATCATTCACGGTGGTGAAACCAATTACATCATGGCGACTGTCAGCCTGTACGTCACCATCTTTAACCTGTTCACCAGCCTCTTGCACTTGCTAGGCTTTATTGAGAAAGAATAAGAAATGATCCATTCCGTCGCTCAGCCCTGGATGTGGGCAGTATTTATCGCTTTTGTTTTACTCATGTTGGCAATCGACGTGCTGGCCCTTGGTGGTTCGCGCGCCCATAAAGTCAGCGTCAGGGAAGCGGCGGCATGGTCTATCGTCTGGGTCAGTCTGGCCTTGCTATTCGATTTTGGCCTGTGGATATATTTATCAGACACGGTTGGCCGCGAAGTGGCTACGGCCAAGGCCATGGAATTCTTGACTGGTTATGTCATAGAAAAATCCCTGTCGGTCGACAATGTATTTGTCTTCTTGCTGATCTTTGGTCACTTTGCGGTGCCACCCCAATACCAGCGCAAGGTTTTGCTGTACGGCGTGCTGGGTGCCATCATCATGCGCATTATCATGATATTGGCCGGTAGCTGGGTGGTCGCGCAATTCTCATGGGTGCTGTATCTGTTTGGTATTTTCTTGCTGGTCACAGGCATGCGCATGCTGGTAGCAGCTGAACAGGAACCTGACCTTGAAGCTAACCCGATCTTGCGCCTGGCGAAAAAACTGCTGCCTTTCACCAAAGAGTTTCATGAAGAAAAATTCAGCATCAAGGAAAACGGCAAGCGCTTTTTCACGCCCTTGTTCCTGGTGTTGATCCTGATAGAAATATCTGACGTGATTTTTGCAGTGGATTCCATACCTGCGATCTTTGCTGTGACGACTGACCCGTTCATCGTGTTCACATCAAATATCTTTGCCATCATGGGCTTGCGTGCACTGTATTTCTTGCTGGCAGATATGGCAGACCGCTTCCATTTGCTGAAATTCGGCCTGGCTTTTGTGCTGATGTTTGTCGGTATCAAGATGCTGATAGTGAAGTGGATGCACGTACCAACCAGCGTCTCACTGATTGTTATAGGTCTCCTGCTAGGCAGCTCGATTATTGCCAGCCTGTTCACCAGCCGGAAAAAAGCTGACTGAGCACCAAACCACTCCACTTACTTACGATTCCCCTTGGCACATCACAGCAAGACCGTGATGTGCTTTTTTTATTGGCTAGCCTAGTCCCGCATTTGCTACCTGAGGTGCTTGTCCTATGATGAGCAGTGGCGCAGCATCTGCAACATTGAGCAACTGGATATGCGCATCATCAACAGCCGATGATGCTGTGAAATTGCTGGTCAAATACGGGTTATTCACGCTTTCTACAAAGTTACCATTCCTGTCAACGAGCAGTACGGAAACCACGCCACCAGATTTCAACAATGTTTGCAACTGCAACGCGTCTGACGTGCCGAGGTTAAAATCAACCGTGGTATCCGATATTCCGATAACGTCATCTTTAGCGACAATCTTGCCATTAATTTTTAAGTACGCTGTGCTGTCGAAATATTGGAACCCAGGCGAAATCGTTGCTGTCACCAATAAATTGGTCGTTGAACTATTGAGCGTGTTTTTCTCCACATTGACACCCAAAGGCGTCAGTACGATATTGGTCGCTGGAGTGCCATTGACATCATATCTGGTCAAGAACATATCTGGCGTGGACAAGGAAATGCTGGATGAATATCCCGCTGCATTTGTCATCACCAAACTGAGGTTATTCTTTGTCCAGTAATCAGTATAAACCTGCAAACTCATAGCGGTGTCAAATACAAAATCAAGCATATTTGAAGTAGCCGTTATATTGGAAATTTTGGCGATAACTTTTCCATCTTCCCAGATTGCAGCCGTCCCGCCGGTATGCAGACCTGGCGCAATCGGAAATGTGATTTCCCTTATCTGCAAACCCTGGTCAATCGATCCGTATAAAGCACCTGTTCTTGGCAGGACAGGTTTAAATAAACTGGAATCAACGTAAGCACGGCTACCATACTGATTACTTGCAAGAACAGGATTATTCACACTTTCAATCGCATTGCCATTCATGTCAACCATGACAACAGACACAACACCACCATTGTTGATCAAATTCTGTATCTGCACACTATTCACGGCAGTGACGTTAAAATCTACTGATGTATCCGCAGTAGATATGTTGAGATCGGATGCAACTATCTGGCCATTGATTTTCAAAAATGCCTGACTATTCAGGTATTCAAGACTGTTAATCGTTGCCTTCACCAACAACGTACCACTCTTGCTGTCTGTAGAAATGCTGATATTTGTGGCAAGTGTTCCATCCTTGTACTTACCAGCATATTTGATCTTGTAGTCCTTTAACATGGTCGTGCCAGAGTTACCCGCAGCATCTGTCAGGACTATACTCAAGCCACCAAAAGCATTGCTATAAACATCGCTGTACACCTGCTTCATGATCTTTGGATCTATCATGAAATCGAGCATGTCAGCATTGGCAGCAATGCTGCTGACCTTGCCTATCACTACACCATTTTCCATCAGCACCGCTGTCCCTCCGGCATTTTCACCAGGAAGTATCTTGAATTGAATTTCACCGACTCCATAATCCAGGCTAGCTGATGGTTGGATGAACCAGGCCGTCATATAGGTAGCCTTGCTTGGGAGCACGGGCGGCGTCGTGTCGAGTACAACCGTGGTCTGCGCACCTATCTTTCCGGAATTGCCAAAAATGTCGGTCACCTTGACGCCTAATAATTTTGCGCCATCCGGCCCCCAGTTGATTCCTGCCGGAATGTGAATAAGTGCCTTTTGCGAACTCACTTCTGCCGCTGTCAGGATGTGCGTCACCGGAACATAAAATGAACTGTTACCATTCATCAGTTCAAGTGTATACCCTGCTGCTGCCTGCACACCTTTCAGGTCAACAAGCACATCCATCCCGGCAATTCTCTCCGCATTGCTGATACCATTTGCCGCCTCGGTAATCTTGAGCGGCAGACTCGGCACCAGGCTAGGTGGGGCACCGGTTGCAGTCACGCCAGACAAGATGCCACGCATGAGTTCAAATGTATAAGCAGAGCTATACAGATTGGCTTTTTCTACCGTGTTCAGGCTGGCCGTGAAGTTGGCAGAGAAATTAAGTTTATTCTGTATCGTGATACCGTCAAGACTGTCAGGCGTGGCGCCATTCAGGATGGCCAATGCTGCCGTACCCAGATTGACGGCACGCGTGTCAATTTGGGTTGCCCAGTATGTCAGACCAGCCGCATCTGGTGCCCGGCCAAACAGGTTTTTGTACAAGGCCGTGACGACGTCAGCAGTGCTTTTCCCACCATAAGTCGCGACATATTCAACTTGCTCGCTGAATGACTGCGCCAGGCCCGCAAGGGAAATCTTGTTGCCATCCAGCTGCCCTTCCCAGTAAGTCAAACCAGCCACATCGGCGGGACGATTAAAGTAGGCGATATACAGTTTTTGTATGGTGCTGGCGTTAATACCCATGGAGCGGCCTTATTTATATAAAGTTAAAATACGGGGGTGAATTGGGACTCAATTCAAGACTCAATTAAAGAAATGCAGTTCAGGCAGTTTTTCAGACAGCGCAACATCCCCGCCGGAGTAAACGCGGCATGGAAGATGGCATCATGGGTATCAGCCAGGCGGATTGAACATCAGCCAGGGAGCGGGGATGGACTTTCGCCGCAAGGGCAAAATCCTGGCATCAACGTCCCTCAATCTTGTCACTTACATATTGTAACAATTTTTAAGGGTTTTGTAAGTAAGTGCTTAGTGATCCGGCGTGTACAGCCCAAGGCTGCGGGCAGCCAGTACCGCCTGGGTACGGTTGACGACATTCAGCACCCTGAATATCGAGGTCACATGCATTTTCACGGTAATTTCTGCCAATTCAAGACGCAGGCCGATTTCCTTATTGGACAAACCCTGACACAACAGGATCAGGGTTTCTTGCTGCCTCGGTGTCAATGCCAGCAAGGGTTCTTCTTTGTTGGCTTGTTTGCCACGCAAAGTGATCCAGTTAGTTTCAAGTGCTTCATTTGCCAATATCTTGCGTACGACTTCTATCATCAGATCGGTGGATACGGCTTTGGAAATAAAGGCTTTGGCACCGGCACGCAGGGTTGCATCAACCTCGCGCCTGTCGTCGGAAGCAGACACCACGACAATCGCGGCATCTGCATAATGTTTGCGTAGCGAGCAGATGGCTTCTACACCATTCATGCCCGGCAAGCGCAGATCCAGCAAAATCAGGCGCAACCCCACAAGCCCGGACGATTGCGCCAGGGCTTCTTCTGTTGAAGTTACCGCTGCTACATGAGCTGCCCCCAGCAAATGACGCATGAATAGCAGCAAGGCATCGCGGTAGATCGGATGATCTTCAATAATCAGTGCGGAAATTGTCATCTGATTTATTGGCAGGAAGGCAAAAAATGATAGTCGTACACAGACATTACCTTAAATTATTAGTGCAAACAGAATATTGATGCCGCCACTGCAATTCGGCAAGTAAAAACTGTTAATTCGGATATGCCAGGACGCACACCCCTATATCAATCCGACCTCAACCCGACAGCAGGTTCAGCATTTTTTATCATTTCGATTGTCCCTCACTAAGCATTTTGTCATGGTCAAAAACCGACAGGATGCAGGCCAGCCATACCCAAGCCCTTGATTTGACGTATAATTTATGCCTTCTTGCGCCGATTTGAGATTCAGATTGCGGGCGCGTAATAAATGCTGCTAAAAGGATGTTACCCGATCCGCCAGCAGCATGAGCCGATCGGGTTTTTGTTTTCAGGACTTACGCAAAATTGCCCCAGCAGCGTTGCAGCTTCCTAGCCGTACTAAAGTACTGTCTTCGTCGCTGCGCCTTGCTGGAACAATTTTGCATAAGCCCTGCTTTTTTGAGTAAACATCATGACTACGACCCTGCCTGTATCTGCCCTCGAAACCCGTTTGCGCGAGATTTTGCAAAAGCGCATCCTGATACTCGATGGTGCCATGGGTACCATGATACAGCGCTATAAATTGACGGAAGAAGATTATCGCGGCGAGCGTTTCAAGGACTTTAGCGGCCCTGAAACCGTGCGTGAACTCTTCGTCAAGGGCAATAATGAATTGCTGTCGCTGACACAGCCGCATGTGATTGCCGAGATCCATGAGCAATACCTGGCCGCCGGTGCCGACCTCATAGAAACCAATACCTTTGGTGCGACCACTGTTGCGCAAGATGATTACCACATGGCGCATCTGGCCTATGAGATGAATGTGGCCTCAGCCAAAATCGCGCGGGCGGCCTGCGATAAATATTCAACACCGGACAAGCCACGTTACGTGGCAGGTGCCCTGGGTCCTACGCCAAAGACAGCATCGATTTCACCGGATGTGAATGACCCTGCAGCGCGTAATGTCACGTTCGATCAGCTGGTGGCAGCCTATCTGGAACAAACCCGTGGCCTGGTTGAAGGTGGTGCCGATGTGCTGCTGGTGGAAACCATTTTCGATACGCTGAACTGCAAAGCCGCGTTGTTCGCCATCGACCAGTTTTTTGAAGAAACCGGCAGCCGCCTGCCCATCATGATTTCTGGCACGGTGACCGATGCTTCTGGCCGTATCTTGTCTGGCCAGACTGTACCGGCATTCTGGAATTCTGTGCGTCATGCCAAACCACTGACAGTGGGCCTGAACTGCGCCCTTGGTGCTGCCCTGATGCGCCCGTATGCAGAAGAATTGTCCAAGATTGCCGACACCTTTGTCTGTATTTACCCGAATGCCGGTTTGCCCAATCCCATGAGTGATACCGGCTTTGATGAATTGCCTGCCGATACCTCAGCCTTGCTGAAAGAATTTGCTGAAGCGGGTTTCATTAATATCGCCGGTGGCTGCTGCGGCACCACGCCTGACCATATCAAGGCGATTGCCGACATCCTGCAAACCCGCACACCACGTGATATCCCGACAGTACCAGCAGCCATGCGCCTGTCGGGCCTGGAACCGTTCACGATTGATGAAACATCGCTGTTTGTCAACGTTGGTGAACGTACCAATGTCACAGGCTCGAAAGCGTTTGCCCGCCTGATCCTGAATGAGCAATACGATGAAGCGCTGGCAGTGGCCCGCCAGCAGGTAGAAAATGGCGCGCAAGTCATCGACATCAATATGGATGAAGCGATGCTGGATTCACTGGCAGCGATGACACGTTTCCTGAACCTGATCGCTTCTGAACCTGATATCGCCCGCGTACCCATCATGATCGACTCGTCGAAATGGACGGTCATCGAAGCGGGTCTGAAATGCGTGCAGGGCAAGGCTATCGTCAATTCGATTTCCATGAAAGAGGGCGAAGCTGAATTCCTGCGCCAGGCCACGCTGTGCAAGCGTTATGGCGCAGCCGTCATCGTCATGGCTTTTGATGAAAAAGGCCAGGCAGATACCTATGCACGCAAAATAGAAATCTGTGAACGCGCCTATCGCCTGCTGGTCGATAGCCTGGATTTTGATCCGCAAGACATCATCTTTGATCCGAATATTTTTGCGGTCGCGACAGGCATTGAAGAACACAATAATTACGCCGTCGACTTTATCGAAGCGACAGACTGGATACATAAAAACCTGCCCGGCGCCAAGATCAGCGGCGGTGTCTCGAACGTGAGTTTCTCTTTCCGCGGCAATGACCCGGCACGTGAAGCTATCCATACCGTATTCCTGTACCACGCCATCAAGGCAGGCATGACTATGGGCATCGTCAATGCCGGCATGGTCGGTGTGTATAGTGAGCTGGATGCTGAATTGCGTGAGCGTGTCGAAGACGTGGTGCTGAACCGCCGGGAAGATGCGACCGAGCGCATGATAGAAATTGCTGCCACGCTGAAAGCTGGCGGCAAGAAAGAAGAAGCCACGCTGGAATGGCGTAACGAGCCAGTAGAAAAACGCCTGTCACACGCGATGGTGCACGGCATCACCAACTGGATCGTCGAAGATACCGAAGAAGCCCGTGCTGCCATCATGGATGCTGGTGGTCGCCCTATCCAGGTCATCGAAGGCCCGTTGATGGCGGGTATGAATATCGTTGGTGACCTGTTTGGCCAGGGCAAGATGTTCTTGCCACAGGTGGTCAAATCTGCCCGCGTCATGAAGCAGGCAGTGGCGCACCTTATCCCTTATATCGAAGAAGAAAAGAAGCGCAGCGGCGACAATAAGCCCAAGGGCAAGATCGTCATCGCCACCGTCAAGGGTGATGTGCATGACATCGGCAAGAACATCGTCACCGTGGTCTTGCAGTGTAATAATTTTGAAGTGGTCAACATGGGCGTGATGGTGCCCTGTTCAGAAATTCTGGCCAAGGCCAAGGCAGAAAATGCCGACATCATAGGCCTGTCCGGCCTGATCACGCCTTCGCTGGAAGAGATGGCCTATGTGGCGAAAGAAATGCAGCGTGACCCCCATTTCCGCATGCTCAAGATCCCGTTGCTGATCGGCGGCGCGACTACCAGCCGTGCGCATACGGCTGTGAAAATTGCGCCGAATTATGAAGGCCCGGTAGTGTATGTGGCCGATGCTTCGCGCTCAGTGTCTGTCGCACAATCACTGCTGACGCCGGAGAGCCGTGATCAATATATTGCAGACCTCGGTAGCGATTACGAACGTATCCGCACCCAGCATGCAAATAAAAAAGCCACGCCCATGGTCACGCTGGCGCAAGCCCGTGCGAATAAAATGAAAGTGGATTTCACTGGCAGCAATGCGCCGGTCAAACCCAAGTTCATAGGCCGCCGCCTGTTCAAGAATATTGATCTGGCGACGATCGCCAATTACATAGACTGGGGCCCGTTCTTCCAGACCTGGGACCTGGCTGGACCCTTCCCGGCCATATTGACTGATGAAGTCGTCGGCGAGGCAGCAACCAAGGTATTTGCCGAAGGTCAGGCCATGCTGAAGAAAATCATCGAAGGCCGCTGGCTGACAGCGAATGGCGTGGTCTCTTTACTGCCTGCCAATACCGTCAATGACGACGATATAGAAATCTATACCGATGACACGCGCAGCCAGGTGGCCCTGACTTACTACGGCACGCGCCAGCAAACCGAGAAACCCATCATTGATGGCGTGCAAAGACCCAATCAGTGCCTGTCAGATTTCATCGCACCAAAAGACAGCGGCATCAAGGACTATATAGGCATGTTCGCGGTAACCGCTGGCCTGGGTATAGAAAAGTATGAAAAGCGCTTTGAAGATGCGCATGATGACTACAGCAGCATCATGCTGAAGTCTTTAGCCGACCGTCTGGCTGAAGCCTTTGCCGAATACCTGCATGAACGCGTGCGTAAGGACCTGTGGGGTTATGTCGCCGACGAAGCCCTTAGCAATGAAGACCTGATCAAGGAAAACTACAAAGGCATACGCCCAGCGCCCGGTTACCCGGCCTGCCCGGAGCATACGGTCAAGACCGAGATGTTCAAGCAGATGCAGTGTGAAGAAATCGAAATGTACATCACTGAATCATGGGCCATGATACCGGGCGCAGCAGTATCGGGCTTTTACTTTGCCCATCCTGAATCCAAGTATTTCAGCGTAGGTAAAATTGCTGATGACCAGGTCACCGATATGGCCGAACGGCGCAGTGTGCCTAAGGATGAGGTGGAACGCTGGCTGGCACCGAATTTGTAAGTCGCAGAACTCAGTAAAGAGTTCTTTCAGGCATCCTGTAGCCAGTCTGCAGGATGCTGCAACACCACTTAACCCATTTCCCTGACTACTATTGTTGTCAGTTCACCAGCAACATCTGCATCAAAACCTTCTTCCAGCAAACGCCACTTGAAGCTATTTCCCAGTTGTGCCTTTTTATACAGATTCAAGCGGTGGTCGCGCTTAAATTCCAACACCTTGATCGCGACCTGCTGCATGACTTTCTTGCGCTTGAGCACAGTCTTGTCTTGCTTCTTTTTGACTATTTCCAAGGGTATTTCCTTGATGACAAATTCAGCAAGTTGCAGACCGAACGCTTTTTCTTCTTTTGTACTGAACCAACTAAACATGGCGTGCTTTCTACTTGTATCAAAAATCCCAGCTCATCGCCACGATGTCTTACCTGCACGTGTAAGCTGGTTTGCCAGAGACTGATGTCTTAAATGCCCTGATTATACTGAAACTTTGCAAGGCTTAATAAAAAACAGGGGCCGAGGCCCCTGTTCTTATACTACTTCTTGCATTGCTTGCAGATTATTTGAATACATAACCTACGTTCAGACGGAATGCGCGGCCATAGGCATTGTGTAAACTATCGTTGTAGCCTGCAGTTGTGTAGTTAGGATCATATGGTGCTTTGGAATCCAGCGCATTCAATACACGCAGACCGATAGTCAGGTCTTTAAAGCCTTTGTAGGTGTAGCCCAGGTCAACTGTAGTCCAGCTGGCAACGGAGCACTCAGGTACATAGGTCAGGTATTTCGCTACGCCGCCCAGTGATGTTGCTGTCGCTGGTTGGCCAGTACCGTAGTGGCAATAAGACACTGGGTAAGTTTCAGCAGCATTGGTATAACGCATCAGGGATACGCCGCCAACAAAGTTGATTGCACCATTGACTGTGTGCGCTTCTTTAGTCCAGGAGGAGGACAACGACGCACGCAGACGAGGGATGTCGCCAACGCTGGTAGAGAAGTTGGACAAGCCACCACGTGTACCAACCAGGTTGGTTTCTGGATCGCCCGGTTTTTCTGCGCGACGGAACTCGATCGTGTAAGAAGTACGGAAACGTGTGTCCAGTTTGCCGCTCGTGCCCAGGTTGTTGCGCATTGCCATTTCAATGTCGACACCACTCACTACCGTACTACCCTGGTTGATGTAGTTACGCAACAGGGAAATCAGCGGGCCAGAGTTAGGAATGACATTACCGTTCTTGTCTTTAACGAAATTGACAGGATTGGTGTCACGGATCACGGTACCTGGATAAGCATCCTGGTTATTCAAGATCAGTGTAGATGACAGGGCTGCAACTTCGTCTTCCTTACGGATGTTGTAGTAGTCAACCAGGATGTCGAAGTCACGTGTAGGTGACAAGACCATACCCAGGGAGAAACTGCGTGAAGTTTCTGGCTTCAGGTTAGGGTTTTGACGGATCAACGTCGAAATACTTCTGGAGCAATCAGTATTGTCGGCGCCAGTCAAAGGTGTCTTACCATCCGGGCAACGGACAGGATCAACCAGGCTGTTCAGGAAAGTCTGTGTACCACCTGCAGTAACTTGTACCAGTGCCGGTGCACGGAAACCTTGTGCATAAGTCGAACGGAAAGCCAGTGAATCATTGACTGTCCATTTTGCACCGACTTTTGGTACGAAATTGGTTTTGAAGCTAGGGTATTTATCGATACGGCCAGCGAAATCCATTTCAAAGTTTTTCAGGATAGGTGTACGCACTTCGACGAAAGCGGAAGTGACATTACGTTGACCTTGAATGAACTGGTTAGCCAGACCCAGAATCTGACCAGAGCTGGTCAGGTTATCTGGTGTCAAAGTCATTTTTTCCTGACGGAATTCAACGCCGGAAGCAAAACCAATTGCGCCACCTGGCAGGTTACCGAATTCTGTACTTGCCTTGAAGTCGGCTTGCGCGATTTCAGCAACACCAACGCTCTTCAGCGGACGGCTCAGGTTAGGCTGTTTGGCAACATCGGCCAAAGGCATGTTCTGGTCGATCAGTTTTTGCACTTCTGGCAGCAACAGGAAGCCATTGGCGAGATCAGTACGCTCGGAACGGTTCCACAGAACGCCAGTTTCCCAATCCCAAGTTTTGTAGCTGCCTTTCAAGCCAGAAGCGAAACGCAGGGATTCGTTGGTGGTATTACTGCCACCGGCGATGTTTTCAAAACGGTAAACCACTGCAGCACGGCTGGTCGGGAAAGGATTGTCAGGATGACCGACCGGCAAGATTGCCTGGAATGGTGTACCAGCGCCAGACAGGGCAAATGCTGTAGATGGTGTGCGGCCATCGATGGAACGTGAACCACCTGTGTAGTCACGGTCAGTTTTGTTGTACGCAACTTCAGCGAAAGCGGACAAAGTATCGTTGATTTGATAGATGCCGCGTGACATCGCGCTGATGTCCTGGCCTGCGCCTTGTACTTCAGCAAAATCGTCCAGATTGTAGTTACAGAACTGACGACCATACAATACGCTGGTAGTAGCGATATTGTATTGTGCGCCACCTGTGATCAGGCGTGATGGATCGCAATTGGTGCGGTTGATCACGTTGGCATCATTGGCAGAGAAGAAAGTCTTGCTGCCTGGTGTACGTTCACGATAGAAGAAAGGCTGGTTACTGATGCTGCTGGAATAAGGTGACAGACGGCTGTTGAGTACGCTGTACAGATCTTTTTCTACGTCGTTGGCATCCTTGATGGCAACGCGGTCACGCTTGGATACTTCAGCACTGACGGTAATGTTATAGCCGTCCTGGCCATAGTTACCGAAACCGGCGAAAGCACTGATACTTTTTTTCTTGAATTTGTTGTCATCATTAGCGCCCATGCTGGCGTTCATTTGCACGCCCTGGTAATCGCTCTTGGTGATGAAGTTGATAACACCAGCGATAGCGTCAGAGCCGTACACTGCAGATGCGCCATCCTTGAAAATCTCTACGCGTTCCAGCATGGACAAAGGGATGCTGTTGATATCGTACAGTGTGGACTGACCCTGATTCGGGTTAGCATAAGCGGATGGCGTCATGCGGCGGCCATTCAACAAAATCAGTGTGGAGCTGGAACCCAGACCACGCAGGGATGCTGTCGCTACACCACGGGAAAAACCACCGTCAACTGCATCGAATGCACCGCCACTGCCCAGAGCAGGGATAGTACGCAGCAATTCAGCAACAGTTGTCGCGCCACTTTGGCTGATGTCTTTTGACGTCAGTGTCTGGATAGGAGAAGTACCTTCTTTATCAATACGCTTGATATGGGAACCAGTGACTTCAATTTTTTGAATTTTTTCTACTGACTCAGTCTGCGCCTGAGCGTTGACCAACATACTGCCAGACAACATAGCCAGTGCCAGCTTGACAGCATAAGCACATTTCTTCTCTTGATAAAACATCCAGAATCTCCTTGGTGAATCATGAACAGGTACAAACTGCAAAGATGGCAATAAACCTACTGAACTGACTTGCCTTTTTGCGGTCGAACCAAACCGGTGCTTGAACAATCTGCGTATCGTTTTATTTGGGTTTATTTGGTAAGCGACTGTGCTTATCCACAGTTTCGTCAACACTCACAATTCGATACACTTTGTTGCATTTCAGAATGATCCCATTACAATTTCATTACCGTCCAATGAGAATTTGAGGAAAACGTATATAATTATCGTTATGATTGATACCTTGCCCATAGAAAAGTATTTCGCCCGACAACTCAAGATCAAGCACTTGCGCTTGCTCGTGGAACTGGCTGACAAGCAGACAGTTGCTCAGGTTGCGGCGACTTTGCATGTCAGCCAGCCGGCTGTTTCCAAAATGCTGGGAGAGATGGAGGAAGGGATAGGTGTCAAGTTATTCGAACGTGCCGGGCGTGGTATAAAACCAACACCTTCTGGCGAATGCCTGATACGGCATGCACGCGAAGTCTTATTTAACTTGCAAAAAGCACATCAAGAGATGCGTTCTCTGGCCACCGGCACGGTCGGCAAGGTCACGGTAGGTATTTTGAGCGTGGTCTCCACCACCATCATCCCCAAGGCGGTCAAGATACTCAAGACCAGCTGGCCGAATGTCACCTTATGCATCATGGATGGTACGGTCGATCAACTCTTGCACGAGCTGCGTGAAGGCAAGATAGACATGGTCATAGGCCGCGTGTTTTCTGAACGAGCAGCCGAACATTTGCAGGAAGAAGTCTTGTATGACGATCCCCTGGTCATTGTCACTTCCAGCAAGAACCCTCTGGCAAGACGCGATAACCTGACCTGGATGGATTTGAATAACCTGCCCTGGATCTTGTCGGTAGAAGAATCACCGACGCACCAGCGCATGATCAATCTGCTGGCCAAGAACGGTTTGAACAAGCCAACCGATGTCATTGAGTCAGTATCGCGCTCGGTGAATGTACCTTTGCTGATGGAACCACCGCGCCTGGGTTTATTGTCACTGTCGGCGGCCCGTCAACTGGTGGCTGAAGGTGTCTTGCAAATCCTGCCGCTGAATCTGGGCCACCTGCCCAGCCCGGTAGGCATGATATGGAACAAGACCCGGCCTTTGTCGCATGCAGCCCTGACCTTCCAGGATTGCATACGTCAGGCTTCGCTGTCATACAAGAACATGCTGATCAGCTAAAAACTGCACGGAAAGCCAGGCATGAACGTGCTTGGCTGATTTACAATATGCCCAGTTTCTTCGCCTGGACAGTCAATGCAAACAGATCACTTATCGTATGGTTCAGATCAGTCAGGACTGATTTGTGGCTATATTTTTGCGCATGAACAAGCCGGCAAAGCGCTGGATACCAAAGAAGCCGTCGAATGGCTGCACTCCAGACACAGCACCAGGGATGATTCTTTTATCTGGCTGCATTTCAATCTATCCAACGTCGCTGCAGAAAAATGGTTGCGCGAATACGCCGCCCTGCCGGATGAGTTTTTTGAAACCCTGCATGAAGGCTCACGCTCCACCCGTATTGAGCATGCCGACCATAGCCTGATTGCCGTCGTCAATGATGTCTTGCATGACTTTGCCTTTGAAGCCTCGGACATCGCCACGCTGTGGCTCAATGTCAGCAGCAATGTCATGATCAGCGCCAGGCGCAAACCCCTGAAGTCGGTAGACAGGCTGCGCAATGCCGTCAACCAGGGCGAGCATTTCAGCTCACCAACAGAGTTGCTGACGCACTTATTGCGTGACCAGGCCGACGTATTGATAGGCATAGTGCGTAATTTCATCAAAAAGATAGACGATATCGAAGACCACTTGCTGGCAGATCGCCTGAATCATAAGCGCGCCAACCTGGGTGAATTGCGCCGTGTGCTGGTGCGCCTGCAAAGATTGCTGGCTCCTGAACCGGCCGCTTTGTTCCGCCTGCTGCAGAGGCCACCGGTCTGGGTGGCAGAGCGTGATGTACAGGAACTGCGCCAGTCCACTGAGGAATTTGCCGTCGTGCTGAGTGACATGGCTTCGTTGCAGGAACGCATCAAGCTCTTGCAGGAAGAAATTGCAGCCAGCGTCAATGAGCAGAATAACCGCTCACTTTTCGTTTTGACGATAGTGACGGTGCTGGCCTTGCCCATCAATATCATCGCAGGCCTGCTGGGGATGAACGTTGGAGGCGTGCCTTTGGCGCAGCATGAAAATGGTTTTTGGATCGTGGTTGCCATCGTGGCGACGTTTACTGCCATTGCCGGTTGGCTGGCATTCAAGAAAAACAACAAGGATTAGGGCACCATCATGCGCACCGTATTGTTAAGCATACTGTTATGCATGAGCCTGCTGGCCTGCGCAAAAAAAGAAGGCAGCGCTGGCGGCAATGCGGTTGAAACCGGCAAAATGAATGGCAATAATGGCAGCAACAAGACACTGGCTTATGCGCATACGCTGGAACTGGAAATAGATGAGCAAAAAATTGGTTCCATGCATGCAGCAGCACAGCAATTCTGTCTCAGCCTGCAAGCTGAACAATGTGTGATACTGGAAGCCAGGCTCGATACCGGACGGTACGCAAGTGCGCACCTGAAATTCCGCGCCAGTCCGGCAGGCATACAGAAATTACAGGTCAATTTGAACAAACAGGGTGAAGTGGTTCATCAATCTGTCACGGCTGAAGACCTGGCTGGGCCGATTCAGGATAACCAGAAAAAACTGGCCATGCTGAATGACTACCGCTCCAGACTGGAAGCCCTGCGCAGTCGCGCCAATGCAGACATCGATGCCCTCATCAAGACCAGCAAGGAATTGGCCAGCGTACAAGAGCAGATAGAATCCCTGTCAGGCCAGCGCGAACAACTGGTGCAGCGAGTGGAAACCGAATTGCTGAGCGTGACACTGCGACCTGACAATAGCCATACTTTCGGGCAACCCATCAAACAGGCCTTGTCAAGATTTGGCGGCGACCTTGCCCAGGGCCTTGCTGTAGCTATTACTGGTATCGCCTATCTCCTGCCCTGGTCTGTCATCCTGTTCTTCTTTGTCTGGATAGTGCGCAAGTTGTGGCGGAGGAAGAAAGCATCTGTCTTGAAGCCTTAAAACGATTGCTGACACGATAAATTGAGTAAGAGTTTCATGTATGCCTGGTTCACCACATTCATTTTCATGAAGGAGCATCCCATGCGCAAGAACTTGTCCCGTCTGTTTTTCGCCAGCAGCCTTGGCCTCGCAGTAACACTTGCGGGTCCTGCGCTGGCGGCAGATAGCACTGTCAGCAATAGTGATCTGGCCAAACAGGTCATGCAAACCGAGACCGCCTTTGCCAAAACCATGGAAGCACGCGACCACAAGGCTTTTACTGAATTTCTGGCGGATGAAACCATCTTTTTTTCGACCAAAAAGGTTTTGCATGGCAAACAGGAAGTGGCAACAGCCTGGAAGCGATTTTATGAAGGCCCAGCCGCGCCCTTTTCCTGGGCGCCAGAAACGGTAGAAGTACTGGAGTCAGGCAAACTGGCTCTCAGCAGCGGGCCGGTACGTGACCCGCAAGGCAAGCTGGTGGCCACCTTTACTTCCATCTGGAGACAGGAAAGCCCCGGTGTCTGGCGTATCGTTTTTGACAAGGGAAATGATGTTTGCGATTGTGCCAAGCCTTAAATCTCTTATATCGCTCATATCGCTTATATCGTTTAAAAGAACAGCTGCTGGTTGCAGCAACACCAGCAGAATTTAAGCATAAAACCCACAGTCAGCCTGAATTGTAGCCAGCCGGACAAAGAGCTGATGTAACATGCAGAATAATGCTGCCCGGAATGCCTTTTGCGCAAGGGCAGCATATTCACTTAAAAACCCGAGCTCAAGCGTCAAATTACCGGAAACCGGTGTCATGACTGATATTCATACACAGTTTATTGAGCTTGGCCAGCTACGCATAGGCATGTTTGTCTATCTGGATGTGGGCTGGATGGATCACCCCTTCCCTGTTTCCAATTTCAAGATCAGCAGCCAGTCGCAAATCGACACCATACGTTCACTGGGCCTGGAGCGCATACGCTATGCACCCGACAAAAGCAGCCCGGAAGTCAACTCAGAGACCAAGCCCGCAGCCAGCGAACAGCCTGGTCATCAAGAAAACAAAGTAACCGAAAGTCCCGGTGCTTTCGCCGCCAGGCAGAGACGTGAACTGCTCGCCAACCAGCAAGCCAGTCTGCAAGTCTGCGAACGCCAGTTTGCGCATGCGGCACAGACCTTCAAGCAAGTCACGGATATAGTGCACTCACAGCCATCCCAGGCCAAAGAGCTGGCCGAGCAATTGATACAAGGTTTTTTGGGCGAGATTTTGGGTGAGGATGAAGCAGCAATACGCCTGCTGTCTGAAAAAGCAGGTGAAAAGACCTCGCGGCATTCCATCAATGTGACAGTCATCGCACTCTTGCTGGGGCGGGCACTGCATTTGGGCAAGGCAGAGATGCTGGATCTGGGTGTCGCCACCATCTTGCATGACATAGGTAAAATGGATCTACCCGACCGTTTGCGCTGGCAAGATGAACATTTCAACCATGCCGAACGCGAGCTGTATCATGAGCACGTCTTGCATAGCCTGGCGATGGCACGCAAGATGGGTTTGTCGGCGAATGTCTTGCTGGCCATCGCCCAGCATCATGAACATGCAGACGGCACTGGTTATCCCAGCCATGTGCAGGGCGACAAGCAGAGTGCCATCAGCCGCATTGTTGCGCTGGTCAATCATTACGATAATCTTTGTAATCCGGCCAACCCGGCATTTGCAGTCACCCCGCACGAAGCCCTGTCGCAGATATTTACCCAGCACAAACCGCGTTTTCATGCCCCCACCCTGACTGCCTTCATCCGCATGATGGGGATTTATCCGCCTGGCTCAGTCGTGCAATTGACGGACGAACGCTATGCCATGGTGGTATCAGTGAATTCCGCCCGCCCCATCAAACCCAAGGTGGTCATCCACAATGCTGCCGTGCCACGGGAAGAAGCACTGGTCATCAACCTGGAGCATGAAAACACGGTGTGCATACACCGCAGCCTGAAACCCTTGCAATTGCCCAAGGCGGCCTACGACTATTTATCGCCGCGCAAACGCCTGTGCTATTTCTTTGAACGCGGACTGGAGGCAGAGCCGCGTCCCGAAGATGGAGCAGCGGCATGAAAGCCCATCCCTGGCAATCACTGATTGAAGGTTTGCTGGAAGCAGTGATACTGGTTGACCCCATACAATTGCGCATAGTCGCTGCCAACCAGGCTATCCATCGTCTTCTGCAAGTCCCCCCAGACAGCCTGTTTGGCAAGGGTGTTGTCGACCTGGCAGTGGCACCTGAAGACCTCTTCTTTTGGGAAGATGTAGCGGCTGGCTTATCAGAAAACATTCATTCCGAAACCTTGTTGAAACGTGCAGATGGCAGCATAGTACAGATAGAAAGACGGGTAACCCTGGTCAGGATGGGCCTGGACAGTTCTGTCTACGTCGTCGCCATCAATGACCATTCCAACCAGCGCCAGGTCGAAAATGAACTGGAAAAACTCATCGCCGAACTGCGCGCCACCCTGGAGTCAACAGCTGACGGCATACTGGTCACTGACCTGGATGGAGCGATACGCAGTTATAACCATTTATTCGCCGAACTATGGGGCTTGCCGGATGACTTGATGACCCAGCGTGATGATAAAGCCATCTATGCCTGGATGGATAAATGCATGCTCGATGCCAGTCAGTATGAAGAAAGGCTGGGCACCATCACCCGCTCGCCACTGATGGAAGCCACCGATGTGCTGACGCTACGCTCTGGCAAGATACTGGAAAGAGTAACCCTGCCGCAGTATGCGCGCGGACGCCCTATAGGCAGGGTATATTCTTATCGCGATATCACCCAGCGCCTGGCAGATGAAGCACGCCTGCGGCTGGCGGCCAAGGTATTTGAATCGAGTACCGATGCGATTTTCATTACCGATGCAGAACAAAAAATAGTCACGACCAACCCCAGCTTCGAGCGCCTCAGCAGTTACACCGAACAAGAAATGCTGGGTAAAACGCCGCGAGAATTTTTCGCCATGGAGGGTAATGCCGCCCAGGTAGAAAACCTGCTCAAAGAGCTGGAAAACCTGGGTTTCTGGGAAGGCGAATTGTGGAACCGCCGCAAGAATGGCCATGCCTATCTGTGCATGATTTCCCTGGTCAGGGTCGCCGACGCCAAGGGAGTAGCACTGAACTACATAGGTTTTTTCAAGGACAGGACAGAAACCCATACGGCGAAACAGAAAATCGAAGAACTGGCATTCTCGGACGTACTGACCGGTTTGCCTAACCGTCTGTTACTGGATGAACGCATACGTCAGGCGATTACCATTTCCAGCCGCAATCATTCTACCTTTGCCCTGCTCTTCCTTGATCTTGATCATTTCAAACAAATCAATGATGCACTGGGCCACCCCTTTGGTGACCGTGTACTTTTGCAAGTCACCGAACGCCTGAAAAAATGCATACGCCAGGTCGATACCGCTTCACGCCTGGGTGGCGATGAATTTGTCTTGCTCTTGCATGAAGCCGATGCTGAAGGTGCAGAGATTTGTGCCAGAAGAGTGCTGGAAGAATTGTCAGCGCCATTTTCACTTGATGGCATGAATTTCACCGTCACTGCCAGTATAGGGATTGCGCTTTACCCTGCAGATGGGCAAAGCATGGCTGACCTGATCAAGAATGCCGACAGCGCCATGTATCACGTGAAAGAGCGCGGACGTTCAGACTTCCGTTTTTACCAGCGCCAGATGAATATAGGTTTGCTGTCGCGCATGAAGCTGGATCACGCCATGCGCCAGGCACTGGAACACCAGTTGTTCAGGCTGCATTACCAGCCCCAGATAGAACTGGCGACAGGCAAGCTGCTAGGCGTGGAAGCCTTGCTGCGCTGGACTGATAAAGACCTGGGTGAAGTCAGCCCGGTACAATTTATCCCGGTGGCAGAAGAATCGGGTGTCATTGTCCCTATCGGTAACTGGGTCATGCAAACGGCGATACGACAGGCGGCCTTGTGGAACCGTGACGGCCAGTCCATGCGGGTGGCGATCAATGTCTCGGCACTGCAATTCCAGCAAGCTAATTTTGTTGATAGTATTGCCGCAGCCCTGCATGAACATGACTTGCAGCCACAATGCATAGAACTGGAATTGACCGAATCGATACTCATCAAGGATGCGGAAGATGCCTTGAGAAAACTGGAATCACTGGCAGCACTTGGTGTCAAGCTGGCGATTGATGACTTTGGCACCGGCTATTCCAGCCTTAGCTATCTGAAACGTTTTCCTATCTACAAACTCAAGATAGACCGTTCCTTTATAGCTGATTTGCCAGCTAACGAAAGCGATATCGCCATCGTGACCGCCATCATCCATCTGGCCCATGCCTTGAAGTTGCGGGTGATTGCTGAAGGTGTGGAAACCCAGGAACAACGTGATTTTCTCCAGCAACAGCAATGTGATGAAATGCAGGGTTACCTGTTTTCACAAGCCATGTCAGCGGAAGAATTTGAACAGCGCTATCTGCGCTGAATTATTCAGCTTTACGCGATCAGATGCGCCATTTTCACTCCCTCGCTGAGAGCTTGAAAATGGCGCAATACTCTATTGAGAAAAATTAACTACGTATCAGAGAACGCAGTATATGACCTGCAATTTGGGGATTTTCTTTTATCCGGCGTATGCTATAGCCATACCAGTCCTTGCCATATGGCACATAGATACGCACACTAAAACCCATGCCCAGCAGCTTGTCACGCAAAGGCTCGCAAACACCGAGCAACATCTGGAATTCAAATGCATCCGTTCCTATGTCGCGGCTGCGAACCAGCTCCAACACCTGAGCTATCAATGCACAGTCGTGCGTAGCAATTGCAACGAAAGTGCCGGTGTCGAAACAACGTGCAACATGGGCCAGGAAATGCGGGTTGATGGCGCTCCGGTCATGCCATGCGCCATCTACCAGTTGCGATCGCTCCTCAAGATAAATGCCCTTGCAAATACGCATGCTACTACGGTTCTGCACTAGTGCTTCAATATCCTGATAGGTGCGCAATAAATAAGCCTGCAGTGCCAGGCTGAGCTTGCTGTACCTCACGCTCAGCCTGGCAAATAGCTCAATTTCCTTCTGGGTACAGGCAACATCTTCCATATCCATGCAAACAGAGATTTGATGATGCCCGGCGAAAACGACAATTTGTTCCATGTGTTGCTCGCAATGCTGCATATCCAGCAGCAATCCCAAAGCAGTTGGCTTGACCGATACGCTGGCTTTCAATCCCTGCTCTTGAATTGCTGTCAATACGCGCATGTATTCGCAGGCCGTATCTGCGGCTTGTTGCAGGTTTGAGGCTGACTCACCCAGCACATCAATCGTTACGTCGAAACCCAATATGTTCAGTTGACGGACGCAGGCAACTGCATCGTCGAGATTATCGCCAGCGATATAGCGTCGCGAGATTTTTTGTATCAATGAGCGGGGAATCCATGGCATGGCGTGTGCCATCAGAGTATTCAATAATTGCATATAAATTTCCAATACGAATAAAGAAAAGCTACGCCCATTCCGAAGCCGTAGGCCGGATAAAGGAGGACGTGGGAGATTTACGGATTGAACTTGTTCAATCCGGCGCAATGCAGCATGCCGATAAGTGCTAGCGCACTACAGCGATGTGCTTTTCTTCAGAGAGGAGGCCAGGCAGCGCGATGCATTTGATTTTCTCAGCTTTATTCGTTGATCTTTTGGGCTACCCCGGGTGTCATTTTCTGGAGTATACGATCATGCGACATTGAGATTACATTGCTCATTGGAATTGTGCAAATCTAATTTATGGCATTTCTCAAATATCCAGATGAAGCACAAAAAAAACGCCGCAAAAAATATGCGGCGTTCGAAGCAAGAGACTTATTCAGGCCAAAGAGGATCAACAGCTATCATTCGCGGGTCAGTTCATCATGCGTGATATTAAAGATGCGCTTTCCAGTAACGGGAATCATCACGAATTTCAGCGATTTGCTCGGTAGTCAGGTCATCGCTGACAAGTTCGCGGCTATCCATCGACATGCTGCCGGCCTTGACACTGGCTTTCAGTAAATAACGATAACCAGTCACCATGTCGCGCTCTACTCCATCGCCATGCAAGTAGCGCAAACCCATTTGAAACTGGGCGCTCGACAAGCCTTGCTCAGCTGCCAGCATTTCCCAGTGGGCAGCCTGATCAGCACTTTTCTCTACACCCGCACCATCCTGATAGGCCAATGCCAGATGATGCTGGGCACTGGCATTACCCTGCTGTGCTGCCTGCTGGTACCAGAATACCGCTTCTTCAGGATTTTCTTCCACGCCCTTGCCGGTAGCATACATATAACCCAGCGCCAGTTGGGCAGACGTCAGCCCCTGCAAAGCAGCGCGACGAAATAGCCGGAAAGCCTGGCTTTCATCAGCCTCGACACCTTCACCAGTCAGATACATGACACCCAGATTTGCCTGGGCACCAGCATGGCCTTGATCAGCCGCCTGTTCCAGCCAGTAGGCGGCTTCCTGTACATTTTGTAAATTTTCATTGGGCTCAAGATATAGCAAACCCAGCATATTTTGCGCCTGGGTATCTCCTAGCAGAGCCCAGCGCCTGACTTGCATTTCATCGTCGAAATCATCGTCACCCAAAGCCGAGGCGCAGGTCATCATGATCATGAGCACCATCAGCAGATGTCGCCATTTTTTCATTTTATCCTCACCTGTTTTACTTCATGTACAGAATGCTACGCCTGTCCTGGCTTTTTCGTGTGTCTCGACTGTTGGATTAGGTAACAAAATGTAGCCTAAAATGTAGTCATGAATCGGCCAGTACAGATAGTCTGGGAGTAAACTACCGGGGCAGACAATTTTCCCACCAGCCATGAAAGCAGATGCCGTGACCTCAGCAAAAAAGCTACGCATAGGATTAATCGCCAACCGTTCTCACCAGGATGCCCCTAATTCTGCCCTGGTGCAGCTATTACACGGCGGAGGACCGGCCTTGCACCACTTGGAAGCAGAAATGGTGATCGTCGGACGCACCCTTGATGCCATTATTTCACATGGTTTGCTGGAAAGCTGCCCTGCGGTCGAACGTTTTCCCTATGGCCGCGAAGGTGGCTTGATGAAACTGGTATCACGGGTCGTCGATAAAGATCCTGCCAGAGCCGTGGATGCAGTGATCTATCTGATAGACCCGGTCGATCCCTCTTCGATTTTCCCGGAAGCACAGGCACTCAAGCGCCAGTGTGTCATACACCGCAAGCCCTTTCTCGCTACTTTGGCCAGCGCCAGGGAATGGCTGGAACTGGAAGCGACGGCAACAGGTGCTGCCATAGACAGCAAGCTGAACCAGACTTTTGAATTACACAAGGAAGGCATTGCCCTGATCGCTCATGATGCGATGAAGGAAAGCATGCTGGTCATGGCTGAAAAACATTTTGAGTTGCTCGACAGCTTTGGCCATCGCTATGCGACAGGCACGACTGGCGGCCTGTTGAATCAGCTGGCGCAAAGAATCAAGGGAACAGAAGCCGGAAAGAACTGGGTCACCCCTTATCTTTCCGGCCCTCTGGGTGGAGATGCACAACTGGCAGAACTGGTACTCGACAGGCAGATACGCCGCATCCTGTTTCTTGAAGACCCACACGTGGCACGCCAGCATGAAGCCGACATCCAATTACTGGAAAGGGCGGCCCGCACCGTCTGTGACTTTTCCCAGGTCATCAGTGAAGTCAGTGGTGCAGACCGCTGGCTGACCTTGCTAACGCAAAGGGTAGCCAAACAGGCTTAGAACCTGCTTACGATCTTAAGCGCGAGCGCAATCAGCGTTCATGCGGGGCTCATGCGCTGCTCAAAATGCTCATGTACTTAGAGTACATTCCGCTTTTTGCGCTGCGTTTTTGTTACCCTGATCCCGCTGACGCACGCTCGCTACAGATCGTAATCAGGTTCTTAGGCTGCGGTCGCAGTCTGGCCTGGCGCATTCTGGCCCGACAAACGCTTCAGTCTTTCCAGCGTACTTTCGCCTGCAGTATCGGCCTGGGCGACAGATTTGCGAATAGCATCAATTTCTGCTGCCTGGTCCAGCGGTTTTTGCCCTATGTCGGCCACGATGCGCAAACCAGCCGCTTCATTACTGACATTTTGTGCGCGGCGTGTCAGCGCATTCAAGGCAGTTGAATGCGTGCGCATGCCAGACAGGTTGCTGAGTTGCTCCTGACGCTCTACGCGCAATTGTTGCAAGTCTTTTTGCGCTTTTGCTGATGCCAGGTTTTGCAAAGCTTTTTTCGCTGCTGCATCAAAGTCGGCCAGTTGTTTGGAGAAAGCATCAACGATTTTTTGCAGCTCGTTCATGTATTCCTGGGCATCGGCTTCTTCCTGCAACTCTACTGGCAGGCGTGCCTTATTGGCTTCCAGTTCGTCGCAGAACATGTTGACGGTAGCTTCAGAAATTTTACCGCTGGCCAGACGGTCTGCCAGCGTCGCCGAGGCTTTTTCATCGTTCGCAATCAGATCACGCAAGCGCACCACGTCATTGTGTTCTTTATCGAAAGAAGCACGGGCGGCGGCCAGTTTTTGTGCAGTTTCGCGCAAGGTCGCGGCCAGGCGGTCACGATCAGCTTCGGTTGCTGTTTCAGGATCGAAATTGGCGATTGCTTCGGATATTTTGTCGCCGAGTGCACCAAAGTGTTTGGAAATCAAACGTGCGGTCAGGCCCCAGCCATTCATATTGCTCATGTTATGTCCTTTCAGTGTGTGATGCGGTATGTGTTATGTGCTACGTGATGCGTGTTACGTGTTGCCGGGTACTACATCAAAACGGTGCTATTGCACCAGCAGCCTTTCCGCTTCCAGGGGTAGGGCAATCATAAAATCAACATGGATGTCGCGCTTGTTATCGCCATCCTTGCTACGTAAAATCTCTGTGCTGATCAGCAGTAATTCAGACTGATCACCCGCTTCGTTCAAACTCCTGCGGTAAGGCATGAAGACCACATCCTGTTGCAAACCGAGCTTGCCAGCGGCATCATCGATACGGGTTTCCACACCTTTGAAGGGCGCGACAAATTCTTGCGCCGGATCACCAGCATCACGCTCATATTGCAGGCTGTCGGCATCAGCAAATATGCTGTCCAGGCTAGCTTCATCCCAGCCTATGCCCACCAGTTGTTCACGCCACAGGCTGTAATTGCGGTCACCCAGGCCAGCACCGTTTTCACCCAGAAAAGCTTGCTGGTCTTCGACGGTTTCAGGTATTAAGCGCGTCAGGTGGCTGCAATACAAAAGCTCTTGCAAATCATCATTGGCATCGCAATACAGCTGCAGGAATTTTTCACCTCCGTTTGCATCCCGGTTCAGGTAATAACGGTACATCTTGCCGCTGATAGACAGTTTCACACGGCTGATGGCAACGATGCGGGTCTCTGCCTCATCCGGCATGGCGATCAGCGAACCTTGGCTGATGGCACGTATCAGCGGTGTCTTTTGCAAATTGACGACACTGCCTATGCGTGCGCCCAGTGGCAGGGCGGAGTCTTGCCGGCCATTTTTTTCTGCATGCATGTCATCTGCGATGAGTTCGTCCTGCCCGTGCTTGTTGAATAACTTGCCTACGTACTGATATGCGTCTTTCCAGGCCATGGTATTAATTTCCTCCTAAACTGTAATGAACTGCACTGTCTTGCTTGTTGCGTCTGCTGCGCAGGAATTGCCAGCCTGCCCAGGCCACCATTGCGAATAACAAGATGACGAGAGCGGTGCGCAGCAATTTAAAACCGCCACTCTCCTGTGCCACTTTCGCAGTTGTTAGTGTTGCCGCTGCTTTTTCTGCTTCTGAACTACTCAGCACGGTCGTCTTGTCATCCATCGCTACTGCAGCACTACTGGCCACTTCCTCCTTGCCGCTGCCCGTTCCCGTGTTGGCAATGGGTTCCAACTGCTGGGACTGACGGTTTTCTGCTGCCTGAGGATGGCTCATCACACTACCCAGTATCACGCCACCGACAACGGCAGGCAAAATGCCACTGCCTCTCTGCACTACCTGTGGCTGCATTGTTACCGGTGCGGATTGCGTCACGGGCGGTGTTGTATATGCAGGCTGGTTTGCTGCCTGTTGGTTGCCACTGTTGTTGCCAACGCTATTGCCAGTACCGCTATTGCCAAACCCGCGCTGGCTTTGCTGTGCTGTCTGCTGGCGTGCATCCATACTCTTTTGTGCATTCGCCTGCGCCTGGTTTTTTTCCAGATCACGGTTCAGCGCCGAATCAGATTTCTTGCCCACATTCGCAGGCTTGCTGGTATTGAAGCTGCCAAATCCTGTCTTTGAGGGTGCCGATGGTGCAGGCTTGCTGACACTTCTTTGCGAAGAGAAGCCACCACGAAAGCCGCCCGAAGAACCGGATGAACGTCCAGCCGCATGGGCAAAGCTGGCCGAGAGTGGTAAAACCAGCGCCAACATGACTGCTATTAATTTGTTATTAAAACTGTTCATGGTTCTCATCTATAGAAATATGGTTAAGCTATCTGTACAATCCCTCAACTCTCGATGGATGTCATCATAGTGAGCAAAAACACAAAGATCATCGGTAATAAATTGGGGAATTCACCATGACACGAAAATATTCAGACATGAACCAGCACGACGCCTTATACAAGATTGCGCGCACCTATCCTGGTGGCCTGGAGGCTTTGGCTGGCCGTATGGGAGTCTCGGTGAATGTCTTGCGCAATAAACTGGCACCGGGCATAGAGTCACATTACCCATCGTTTGAAGAACTCTCGATGATTGTCGAGTTGTGCCACGAAGCAGGCGTCAAGGATGCCCACCTGCCCCTGCATGCCTTGCTAAGCCGTCACGGCATGGCCGCCTTTGTAATACCTGAACCAAGTCAGGTCAGTGAAGATGATTTGTCGCAGACAGTATGTCGTGTCATGAGCCGTGTTGGCGATGTGGCAGAGGCAGTCTCAACCGCCCTGATCGACGGTGTGATTACGGATGCTGAGGCTGACTTGATAGAAAGAGAATTTCAGAGCGCACTGACGGTGCTGGGCGAGTGGCGTGCGCGCATACGCGCACACCATAAGCAAAGAGATTAATGCAATTTCTTTTCCAGAAAAGCGACTATCCTGGGCCAGCCCATTTTGCGTGCCAGATCAAGTGCGGTTTCGCCTTTGGGATTGACAGCACTGACGTCGGCACCATGCTTGACCAGCAGGGTCACGGGTGAGAGATTGCCAGCCAGTGCATCCCTCTGCAACAAGGTCCAGCCATCTTCATCAAGGCTGCGGGTGAAAGAAGGTTCATCCTGCAAACCCTGGTCCATTTTCTCTGCCATGTTTTCACTCATGGGGTGTTCAGGCAGGTCTTCTGTGCTGACAATAATCGCCGCTTCTTTTTTGCCAAACAAACCGGATAAGAAACCCTGCTTTTCCTGGGTTGGTGCAGGTACGATCATGACTTCACCTGGCTTGCCAAAGTCCAGGCCCCAGGCCTGATCATGTTCATCACGCTCGGTTTTTGACATGTCGCTACGCATGACATCAATGCTGTAACCGCCATATACCTTACCGTTGATGGTGTACATCCAGTCACCAATTTCCGCCAGCGGCACGGTCACCGGATCACCGGCAGCGATGCTGTCAAACCATTGTGGATTATTCAGTAAAACGCCAGATATGGTATCGCCATCGAAGCGTATTTCATTGATCCACATGTGCTCAACTTCTGGTCCTTCGCCATCCGAACCGGTAGGAAAAGCTACTTTCACGGCAGCCAGACCCAGACCGGGGATAATGCGGCGATATTCCCAAGACAATTCGCGCCAGAAATATTTGAAAGTCTTGCGCGCCTGTTCAGCAGCCGCCTGCATGGCAGGGCTGGCACCTTCAAACATGACTATCTTGTCTTCGCTCATGATCTTGACCAGTAAAATAAAAACACTCTAGCGCAAAGCAGGCTGACAAATAAGCAAGTGCAGGACTTCGTTTCAAATGATACAAGTCCTTACTTTTGCATATGATGCGCCCCGGTCGACACGGCTGTGTCTATGGAAATTGGGATAGGTGAAATATTTGCTCAGCAGCATTTCTCCTGCTGCTTTACAATACCAGTCTGCCTCTATGCTAAGCCGCCAGGCTGCCATCATCATGTCCACAGAACCTGCCAGCCAGCGTCCCACCTCCCTTGCGGATTTGTATATCTCATTTACCTTGTTGGCATTGCAAGGATTCGGTGGTGTACTGGCCGTCGTGCAACGTGAACTGGTGGAAAAAAAACGCTGGATGACGATGGAAGAGTTTGTCGAAGACTGGGCAGTCGCGCAGATTTTGCCGGGGCCGAATGTAGTGAATTTATCCCTGATGATAGGCCACCGCCATTTTGGTTTTGCCGGTGCCATGGCAGCACTGGCTGGCATGTTGTCTGTACCCTTGTTGATCGTGGTGATGCTGGCAGTGATATATGCCCAGTTTTCCCAGTATCCCCAGGTAGTGGCTGCGCTGCGCGGCATGAGTGCGGTGACTGCGGGCCTGATCATCGCCACAGCGCTCAAGCTGGTACCGGCACTGAAAAATAATCCTCTGGGCAGGGCTACTGCCCTGGCCTTCAGTGCGCTTTGTTTTGTCGGCATCGCCTTCTTGCGCCTGCCACTGGCCTATGTCTTGTTTGCCCTCGGCACCGTCACCTGCATACTGGTTTACCGGAGGCTGAAATAATGCCAGATACCCTGCACAATGCCTTGCATATCAGTCTGAACTGGAATGACTGGCTGCAACTGTTTTTGCATTACATGATGCTGTCGCTGTTGTCGATAGGCGGGGCGATTTCTACCTTGCCTGACATGCATCGCTATCTGGTGGCCCAACAAGGCTGGCTGACTGATGCGCAATTCAATGCCTCAGTCTCCATTGCCCAGGCGGCCCCTGGTCCCAACGTCTTGTTCATCGCTCTGATGGGCTGGAATGTGGGCATGAATGCCGGTGGCATGTGGACTGCCCTCTTGGGTGTTTTTGTCACCATGACAGGCATATTGTTACCGAGTACCACGCTGACTTATGTCGCTGCCAGCTGGGGACATGCCAACCGTGAATTGCGCAGCGTGCGCGCTTTCAAACTGGGTATGGCACCCATCGTCATCGGCCTGTTGCTGGCGACGGGCTGGATCATGGCAGCATCCCATGACCAGATGAACAGGGACTGGCCATTGTGGTTGATGACTGTCGTGTGTACCGTGGTCGTCTGGCGCACCCGCCTGCATTTGCTATGGTTGCTGGCGGGTGGCGCTGCGCTGGGCTGGTTCGGCCTGATTTGAAGGCAGGCAGAAATCAGACAAAACCCAGATAGCGTTGGGTAGCATCGTAATATTTTAGATTCGGCAACAGCGTCAACATATCGCTGTCAGACACGCCCAGCCATTTACCCAGGGTAGCGGCATATTGATCGACCGAGGTGGTCGGCAATAAACGGCCCTGCCCTACATCATCATCGCTGTCAGTTGCAACCAGCGGCGCAGTACCGTAATAACGTTTGCCATTCACGGCACCACCCAGCATGAAATGCATGCTGCCCCAGCCATGATCAGAACCGTCGTTGTTACCGCTCAGGGTACGGCCAAAATCGGATGCGGTAAAACTGGTGACCTTGTTCTCTATCTTCAATTCCCTGGTCGCTTCATAAAATGAATTCAAGGCTTCAGCGACGCTTGCCAGCAAACCCGGATGGGTAGTCACCAGGCCATCATGGGTATCAAAACCGCCCATGGAAACAAAAAACACCTGACGTTTTGCCCCCAGAGTGCCGGCACAGGAAATCATGCGCGCCACCATCTTCAATTGCATGGCCAGATTATTTGCTTCATTAAAAGGCGTCTTGATTGCACCCGGGTCAGGCAGTGCTGCAGTCAATACGTCATTGGCTTCGATCGAACGTTTACTGACACGCGTATATTCATTTTCAAACAAATGCGTACGCGCTTGCGTGACCAGGTTTTGCAAAGCGGTGGAACAAGCCGCAGAACCAAACAATGGTGCCTGCAAACCCGCCAGCGGCACTGAGCCATTGGTCGAAACCTGATACTGCACGGCGGTATTGCCGGACAGGTAAACCGCATTGCCAGATACGTTCACGCAAGTGAAGGTTGCATTGCCATTACCCGCCTGGAACAAATCACCCATGCGCCCGCCCCAGCCAGATGTTGCCCCTTCAGGGGCAGAAGATTGCCATACTGATTGCTGGTCATTATGCGAAAACAATTTGGGTGGCAACATGGCCGTCTTATTCGTGTATTCAAGTTTGGTGGTGGGACGTATCAAGGTACCGACATTCAGCAATACTCCCATCTTGCCAGCATTAAAAACAGGTAATAAGGGTGCGAGTTCAGGTGCCAGCGCGTATTGGTGGCTGACGCCATTCCTGTCCACCGGTACATTCAGCCCCTGCAAGGCGGTCGCCGTCAGTTTGTCGCGCCCATAGGCCAGTGTGGGACGCAACTGTGCATAGGCATTGTAGTTGGCGCTGTCATATGGCACCAGGGTATTGGCGTAATCATTACCGCCGTATAAAAACACGCAGACGATGGCTTTATAATCATCCGCATTGGCAGCCGACGCTTCGGCCATGGCAGCCAGGTTCAATGCCCAGGGGGTGGCAACACCAGCGATGGAGAGTGCAGAAGCACGTTGCAAGAATGCCCGGCGTGAGGCATTCATCGTAGTTGAATTTTTCATGATGCTTTCCTGTAGTGGTGGCAGCAAATTGGCTTAATTGTTTTAGTAGCTTAGTGGCTTGATAAAAGCCCAGGCTTATTTGAGAACGATGAATTCGGGGGCCGCCAGTACCAGTGTCAGCGCTGCATAAATTCTTTGCTTGCGACGGTTATCACTACCCTTGGGCATGCTGTCAACCGCAGTGCTCAAATCCAGCAAGCTGGCGGTACTCAATTGCCCTGCCGCCAATACCAGATTGATTTCATCCAGCAAGGCTGCAGCTGTGTCAGCCAATGGCATCAGGCTGCTGTAATCGGGCGTGACATCACTGACACCATTGCTGACTGCGCGCTGCATATAATTGACATAACCGACCACTGAGGATTCATTGGTAATCTGGAATTCTGGTGCAACCAGGGTTGCTGCCGCAATCGCCGTGTTTGGTGGCACATAACCGGGACGGAAAAAATTGAATACCGACGGCGAACGCAAAGGGCTTTGCCCCAGTTTGGTTGCGGGGTCGCCAGTGTTGCCGATATTCCAGATATCATTTGTCGCTGTGGCATTGTAGGCACGCGCCCAGGCCAGAAAGCGCAATACAGGTTCACGCAGTTTGCCAAACTGCGGGTCGCTGATATTGGCTGGCTTGCGCGCTTCATCGTCAAGCAAGATCGCTTTCAATACAGCTTTCAAATTACCTTTCTTGCTGGCACTACCACTACCATCATCATTGAATACCGTGGCCACGCGAGAAACATAAGCGGGAGATGGATTGCTGGTCACCAGTCGCTGTATCAGCTGGCGGCTGATGAAGGGTGCCACATTGTCATGGGCAAAGATGATGTCCAGTGCAGCCGTCAAAGCATCCGCACCACTCAGGCCCGCTGCCACTGTCTTGTCCAGGAACATGGAAGCACCAGTTTCATGTTTGACAGGTACTTGTATCATGGGACGGCGCATAAAATCCGGCTTGTCTGCCTTGCCGCCCGCCAGATCAAAATCCCAACCAGTAAAGATGCGGGCCAGGCCAGTGATATCGTCGAGGCCATAGGTCTCTTTGTTCTTGCCATCTTCCTGACGTGGATTACCATTGAGCTTGAGTTCCAGCAAACCTATGCTGAACAATTGCATCAGTTCACGGGCATAGTTTTCATCCGGCATGGCACCGGTTTGGGCATTGAATTTGGCATTGCCGCGAAAGGTCAGGTATTGCCCCATGGCAGGGCTGGTCGATACCAGTTGCAAGAGATCACGGTAATTGCCAAAACAATTTGCTTCCAGCATATCCAGCCAGGCTGCGGCGGCAAAAGCTTTCCAGCCACCACCGATCAGGCCATCAATGGCGACTACGATAACTTCTGACAAAGACAGGGTGAAGCGCTGGCGCAGGGTATCGGGTGAACTGATCAGTTTGCGCCAGGCGCAGGAATCAAAGCCTGCCTGGCTATTGCGGTAACTGATATCGTCAAGCCCTTTGGAGACCAGCCAGTCCCACCGTGTGCCATAGCCG
Organism: Undibacterium sp. Ji83W; assembly: GCF_049340385.1. Lineage (NCBI taxonomy): Bacteria > Pseudomonadati > Pseudomonadota > Betaproteobacteria > Burkholderiales > Oxalobacteraceae > Undibacterium > Undibacterium sp. Ji83W. Next base: position 46,537 of record NZ_JBMPOZ010000006.1, read on the forward strand.
GGCAGGCTGAGTTGCTCATCAATCCAGCCTGCATATCCCAGTGCTTGTACTCTGGCAATCTGGGCGCGGTTGGCACCCATACTCGCTTGTGCCAGAAAACGTGACGCGTCACTGGCTGTAATGGCTGCAGCATTGGAGTCGGGAGCCGGCGCTGGTGGCGCACCCATGGCTGTTGTGCCGATGCCTGTGCTATTTTGCGCCGTCGAACTGCTGCCACCGCAGGCGGCCAGCAAGGAAGCAGATGCAAGCAGCGCCGCTGCCTTCAAATCTGCCTGCTGATTGAACAAATTCTTGTCTGTCGCGGTCTGAGTATCCATGTCCGCATCGATTAACTGCTCTTCCATGTTCTGTCTCCCTGTAAGAATTAATATGTTTATTCTTGCTACCCAAGCTTGGAGATTAGGACAGGTATGTAAATTTCTTATTACCGATTTGTAAGCAGTTGTCAGGAGTTAGGATAATTTTATATATAGTTTGTTACTTGCAAATGTAAATAGCATTAAAGATTCAAAAACCGGACGCGTCATTTGTTACACTTTCGTTTTTTATCAGCATGTACCGGATTTGCGAATTCGCCTCCAGACAATCTTTGTTACAGGGAGAGGCATAGTTTGATGTATGCTTGCCACCTTGAAATTCTGCACACCGGTTCATATAGTCCATGAAGTTGAGCATAGAAGCGCCTGAGGATGAAGTTACCCTGCCGGGCGAAATTCATTTACATATCCGGTTTCGCCCTGCGAATATGTTCGGCATCTTGCTGGCTTTGCTGGTTCACGGACTTTTGCTGTACTTCTTGCTGCACATGAATGTGCTCAAGAAGAAGCTCGACAAGAGTGGTTCAAGTGAGCCTATGGTCATGATCATGGACCAGGTGGCCAAAGCCCCCAAGCAGGCGACTGCCCCGCAAAAACAAAAAGCCGTGTCCAAACCGGTGCGGGTGCCGCCATCCAAAAACGCGATTACCCGGCCCAAGACACCGCCATCGCCAGTCACCGATTCGCCCATAGCACAGCCACCTCCGCCACAAGCCAAGGAGACCCCGCCAGAAATGGATATGATGGCCCTGGCCAATGCTGCACGTGAACGCCGCCGCCCAGCGGAGCAGGCAGCCGCACAGGAAAACGAAGGTGCGCGTCAGGCAGGCCGTGGCATGACCCCGCAGGAAGTGGCCGAAGCCAATGTCAAGCGCAGCATGCAGCAAGCAGCCAACCGTGCGGGTGGCAGCGGTGTGTTTGAACTGGGGACAGTAGGCACGCGGGTAGCCAGCTTCACTTTCCGTGGCTGGAACACGCGCGTTGTGGCCTCTGGCGGCAAACAGTCTTTTGAAGTTGATGCCGGTCTTGGTGGCGACGTACGCCTGGCCTTGGTACGCCGCATGATAGAAATCATACGCATGGAATACAAGGGCGACTTCAACTGGGAATCCAGACGCCTGGGCCGTGTAGTAGTCAGGTCAGCCCGCGTGGAAGATTCAGCAGAGCTGGAAAGCTTTTTGCTGAAGGAATTTTTCCCTTAAATTTTCAGGCGCTGTGAGCCTGTCGGGATAGCACCTGACAGCTCAAACCGGCCCGCCCTGATGACAAGCACTTGCTGGTTTTCCATGCCAAAGCTGCTGCAAGGCCTGCCACCAGTTGACAGGCGCAACTTGCTGTATCAGCAACTCACTCGTCTCTATTGCCTGCAATTCTATCCAGCCATCACGTTCAGCCGTGAACAGCGCACCGCTACTGAGCACAGTATCAACTTGCCATGCCACGCCTTCCAGAAATTGTGGTGCAGCCAAAATATGCAGGCGGCCTTTATGCAAATGCAGTCTGCTATCTGTCATTAACAGAACTTGCAGGCGCTGTCCTGCTTTGATCGTATGGATATCCATGAAACACTCCTGAAAGTAATAAGGCATGGGTTTCAGGATAAGTCTTGCCGGGTATTTCGCACAGGCACAGAGAATGCCTATCTGTATCGCATCAGACAGTAAATTAAGAATCTGTTATTGTATCGTTAGCCCTGAACTGTATCCGTGCAGGCCCTGAGCAGCCTTACATCATAGACATATGCAAACCCTACCTCTCTACAGGCAACTGGCCGACCATTATCTGAATGCTATCCGTTGTGGCACGCTCAAGCTGGGCGACCGCATGCCCTCAGTGCGCAAGCTCATGCATGTGCATGGTGTCAGCCTGTCCACCGCCTTGCAGTTATGCCGTCAGCTGGAAACCGAGGGCTGGCTGGAAGCGCGTCCGCGTTCTGGCTATTTTGTACGGCAACCAAGGCGAGTGCGTCTGATACCGGCGCAGGAACCAACCATAGGCAAGATCATCGACCCGGCGCAATTTGTCGGCATCCATGAACTAGTGTCAGAAATCATTGCCCAAGGCCAGCGCCAGGTGAAATGCAATCTGGCACGGGCGACTGGCGGCCCCGCCCTTTATCCGCACCAGCAATTACGCAGCCTGACGGTCAGTACCCTGCGCCGTTATCCTGAATTACTGACCAAGGCGATATCGCCAGGCGGTAATCGCGAACTCAAGGCGGCACTGGCCAAGCGCGCACTCGATTCCGGCATCAGTACATCTGCTGACCAGGTCATCATCACCAATGGCTGTATCGAAGCCCTGAACCTGGCCCTGCGTGCCGTGGCACAGGCGGGCGATGTCATCGCGGTAGAATCGCCGACTTTTTACGGTCTCTTGCAAGTGCTGGAAAGCCTGGGCATGAAGGCGCTGGAAATACCCACCAGCCCAAGCACCGGTATTTCTGTCGAAGCGCTGGAACTGGCCATGCGCACCTATGACAATATCAAGGCGGTGGTAGTGGTGCCGCATCTGCAAAATCCCCTGGGCAGCATGATGCCTGACCAGCACAAGCAAAAACTGGTAGCGCTGTGTGAAGCCCAAGGCATACCGCTGATAGAAGACGATTCTTACAGCGCACTCGCAGATGGCGACAAGATACCGACCGCCTTAAAACAATGGGACCACAGCGGCAACGTGATTTACTGCGCCTCAGTGCACAAGATACTCGCACCTGGCATGCGCGTGGGCTGGATACTGGCGGGTCGCTGGCAAGAGCGTGTGAACATGCTGAAGTATGCGCACACGCGCTATAACGAAGAATTGTCACAGATAGTCACAGCGACTTTTTTACTGTCGTCAGCTTACGACAGGCATCTGCGGAAACTACGTAGCAGCCTCGCTGTACAAAGAGAAAAAATGGCAGAAGCGATTGCCACTTATTTTCCCGAAGGCACGCGTGTGACCATGCCAGCTGGAGGAGTTTCGCTGTGGGTAGAGATGCCGACAGGCACTTCTTCCCGCGCTGTTTTTGATGCCGCTCTAGAGGAGAGTATCCTGGTTTCACCGGGCTTGATGTACTCTAATTCAAATCGTTTTGATCATTTTTTGCGTATCAATTGCGGCATGCCGTATACCCAGGATCTGGATGATGCAATGCGTTTGCTGGGCCGCATCATTCAGCACCAGGCAAACCATTCTTCAGCAGCTAAGCAACATATTGCTGCATAAAACTCTGAGTAAAAGTCTGCGTAAAACCCTGCATAAATTTTAAGCACTGTGGAAAGCCACAATTGTGGCTGCCCCATGCATTTCCCATAATGCAAGCACTGACGGAAAAAAATATTCCGCAACGTGCTCGCCAAGATGATGTTATTCAGGCGAGACTTTCTACCATCCAATGGAGACCAAGGATGAAAGCTCAAGCCTTCTACAAATCCCTGTATTTTCAAGTCATCACGGCCATCGTCATGGGCGTCTTGCTTGGCCATTTTTATCCCGAATCCGGCGCTTCCATGAAGCCTCTGGGCGACGGTTTTATCAAGCTCATCAAGATGATGATCGCGCCGATTATTTTCTGTACTGTGGTGGTTGGTATTGCCGGTATGGAAGACATGAAAAAAGTCGGCAAGACTGGTGGCATGGCACTGCTGTATTTTGAAGTTGTCAGTACCCTGGCACTGATCATCGGTCTCATCATCGTCAACGTTGTGCAACCGGGTGTAGGCATGCATATCGATGTGCATACGCTGGACACCAAGGGTATTGCAGCTTTTGCCGGACCTGGCAAAATGCAGACCACGACAGAATTCTTGATGGCCATCATCCCTACCACTTTCACGGATGCTTTTGCCAAGGGTGAGATACTGCAGGTTTTGCTGATCTCTATCTTCTTTGGCTTTGCCCTGCATCGTTTTGGTGGTCGCGGCACGCTGGTATTTGACCTGGTAGAAAAATTCTCCCACGTGCTGTTTGTCATCGTTGGCTACATCATGAAAGTTGCTCCTATCGGTGCCTTTGGTGCGATGGCTTTCACGATAGGTAAATATGGTGTTGGTTCGCTGGTGCAACTCGGTTTCCTGATGGCGACTTTCTATGCAACCTGCCTGATTTTCATCTTCGTGGTACTTGGCACTATCGCCAAGGTGCATGGTTTCAGTATCTGGAAATTCATCAAGTACATCAAGGAGGAATTGCTCATCGTACTCGGCACTTCATCTTCAGAATCAGTGTTGCCACGCATGATGGCCAAGCTGGAAAACCTGGGTGTGAAAAAATCCGTGGTTGGCCTGGTGATCCCTACCGGTTACTCTTTTAACCTGGATGGCACTTCCATCTACCTGACCATGGCTGCGGTATTTATTGCTCAAGCCACAGATACACCGATGACTTTGATGCAGCAAATCACTTTGCTGGCAGTCTTGCTGCTAACATCCAAGGGCGCGGCTGGTATCACAGGCAGTGGTTTCATCGTGCTGGCGGCGACACTGTCTGCGGTTGGTGGTGTACCGGTCGCCGGTCTGGCACTGATACTTGGCATAGATAGGTTCATGTCCGAAGCACGCGCATTGACCAACCTGATCGGCAATGGTGTCGCTACTGTCGTGGTAGCCAAATGGGGTAATGATGTGGATACCGTCAAGATGCAAAGACGCCTGAACAATGAAACCGTGGAAGAAGCAGAAGATCCTGAACTCTTGATGGATACTGCATCCATGCATACAGCAGTGCGTTAATCATCTGGCGACAAGCAAAACAAAAAAAGCGGACTTTCAAAGTCCGCTTTTTTTATTCCTGCAAATTATTCTTGCAAACCCTCAGCTACTTTTTTTCAAATGCCTTAGCGCCAGAGTCAGTGCCATCAATTGTATGGTCGACGCCAAAAAGAAAGGTGCTCCCAGCAAGACACTGCCTTTAGGGAAATGGCTGACTTGCCCAACGATGGAAGTGCCTATCAACGTAGCAAACACACTCATGATACTTGCCAGTGCCGTCAAGGAACCCATGGCCAGACCTTGCGAACGTGCATCGACTGCACGCGAAAAAAATCCTTGCAAGGCAGGCCCGGCAGCAAAGGCCAGAACATTACACAAGATCAACACATACATCATCCAGCCCTGGTTTGCCAGGCCATAACAACTGAGTGCCACGGTCGACGAAGCCAGGCCGATCAAAACCGCATTCGCGTCGCCAACGCGCTTGATATAACGTCCAAGAAAAACACCCTGCATGAGTACGCTGGAAACACCGACCATGAACAGTGAAAAACCATTTTGTATGGGTGTCCAGCCAAACCGCAATTCTGTTGACAAGACCCAGGTGGTTTGCAAAGTGAATTGGGCAAACATGGTCAGTGCATAGACCCACACCAGTGCACCAACGCCACGTAAATGGGCCAGACCACGCAGACCCGCAAAGGGATTGGCAGCAGAAATATGAAAGGCTTTGCGATTATCGGCAGGCAAGGATTCTGGCAGTGAAAAATAACCATACACCACATTGCCTAGTGACACCGCCGCCGCCAGGTAAAACGGGTAATGGATATGCGCTTCACCGAGCAAGCCGCCAATGACAGGACCGCAGATAAAACCCAGGCCAAACATGGCACCTATCTTGCCCAGGGCTTTGGCACGGTTTTCAGGGCTGGAGACATCGGCGATATAGGCATTCGCGACTGACAGGTTACCCGCAGTGATACCGCCTATGGCGCGCACCACCAGCATCCAGTAAATGCTGGTGACCTGGGTCAGTAAAAGGAAATTCAACCCCAGACCGAATACACAAATCAGCAACACCGGGCGGCGGCCATAACGGTCACTGAGCGCCCCTATCACGGGGGCAAAAACAAATTGCATGACGCCATAGATAGCGACAATCGCGCCATACCAGTAAGCCTGGCTATCTGCCTGCAAGGTATAACTGGCCACCAGCCGCGGCAAGACCGGGATGATGAGGCCTATGCCAAGGATGTCCAGGAATACCGTAATCAAGACAAAACGCACATTGGTCGGCAACGCTTTGGCAGCATCTGCCGGTTCAGAACTTGTCATGGATGACAACCTTTTAGCGAAATATACAAAGCACAATAGTATATGATTACCGTCAAGTACATTTGCACGGGAGCCAACATGGCTTTGTTCGATCATTTTCTCATCATTGCCTTGCTGGTCGCCATCAGCGCATTTTTTTCCATGTCAGAAATTTCGCTGGCTGCTGCGCGCAAGGTCAAGCTGCAGATATTGTATGCAGAAGGCGAGCAACGTGCTGGCAAGGTGCTGGCGCTGCAGCAAGAACCCGGGCATTTTTTCACCGTCGTGCAGATCGCCTTGAATGCCGTTGCGATACTTGGCGGTATTCTGGGTGAACAAGCCTTGACACCATATATCCTGAAAGCCCTGGTCGCTATCTTTGGCATGACCAGCTGGGTGGAAACTGTCAGCTTCGTCACGTCCTTTTTGTTCGTGACGTCGATCTTCATTTTGTTTGCGGACCTGATGCCCAAGAAGATCGCCATGATTTCGCCAGAAACCGTGGCCATGCTGGTGGTCAGCCCGATACTTTTGTGTGTGCGTCTGTTCAAACCCCTGGTCTGGGTATTCAATGGCCTGGCCAACCTGATGTTGCGTCTGTTTAATTTGCCGACGACCAGAAATGAGCAAATCACTTCAGATGAAATTTATGCCATGTTTGATGCAGGAGCTGAAGCCGGGGTGGTGCTGCAAAGCGAGCATCACATGATAGGCAATGTGTTCGAACTGGAAAGCCGTACCGTGCCATCGGCGATGTCGCAGCGCGACAGCATCGTCTACTTTACCCTGCAAGACACGGATGTCGTGATACGCCAGAAGATAGCCGAACATCCGCACACCAAGTTCCTGGTCTGTGATGGCAATATTGACAATGTCGTTGGCTATGTCGAATCCAAGGATATTTTGAAACGGGTGCTGACCAACCAGGCGTTCACCAAGGTACAAGAGTTATCGATACGCACCGCCCTGGCGGTGCCTGATTCGCTGACCCTGTCTGAAATGCTGGAACAATTCAAGGGTACGCGCGAAGACTTTGCCGTCATCCTCAATGAATATGCACTTGTCGTAGGCGTGATTACCCTGAATGACGTATTAAGTACCCTGATGGGCAATCTGGTCCATCCCTTCATGGAAGACCAGATCGTCAAGCGTGATGCCAATTCCTGGCTGATTGACGGCGCAACAACAATCGAGGATGTCTGTCGCGCTCTCGACATAGATGGCTTGCCTGAGCAGGGAAGCTATGAGACCATTGCCGGTTTCATGATGACGATGCTGAAAAAGATACCCAAACGCACTGATTTTGTGATGCTGGGGTCTTATAAGTTCGAAGTCGTCGATATTGATCACTATCGCATTGATCAACTGCTGGTGGTCAAACTCGATAGCACGGAAACCAGCAAATCACCGTAGTGATGACCGTTTTGTCATCATAGTTGCCACTAAGCTTCTTCAGTATCACGTCTTAGCTCATTTATAACGCATCATTGTCAACAGCAGCTCACTCAAAAAGCTGCTGGCTTAACCGTTTTTATCAGGATTTTCATGTCGCACGCTTGTGGAGTAGATTTTGGCACCTCGAATTCAACCGTTGGCTGGCACAGGCCGGGCCAGCCTGCGCTCCTGGCGCTGGAAGAGGGCAAAGTCACGCTGCCATCGGTAGTATTTTTCGATGTTGAAGATGAGCAGGTCAGTTATGGTCGGGCCGCGCTGAGCAATTACCTGGCGGGCTATGAAGGCCGTCTGATGCGCTCGATGAAAAGCTTGCTGGGTACCAGCCTGATGGATGGCCAGACCGAGGTGCAGGGCAAGTCCGTACCTTTCCGCCATTTGCTGGCGCAATTTATCGGTGAACTCAAAGCACGTGCAGAAAAATCGGCAGGCTGCAACTTTACCCAGGCTGTCATGGGCCGCCCTGTGCATTTTATCGATGATGACAGCAAGGCCGACAAACTCGCACAAGACACGCTGGAACAAATCGCCCGCGCTGCGGGGTTCAGGGAAGTGCAATTCCAGTATGAACCGATTGCGGCTGCCTTTGATTATGAATCACGCATCACCAAGGAAGAACTGGTACTGATCGCCGATATAGGCGGCGGTACTTCAGACTTTTCGCTGGTACGCCTGGCACCGCAACGTGCCCACAGGATAGACAGGAAAGACGATATCCTCGCCAACGGCGGTGTTCATATCGGTGGTACCGACTTTGATAAATACCTGAGCCTGAACCATGTCATGCCCTTGCTGGGTCTGGGTGGCCGCCTGGGTAGCCAGATCGACGTACCGTCCAGTTATTATTTCAACCTGGCGACCTGGCACACGATTAACCTGACGTATACCCAAAAAGTCTGGCGTGAATTGCAGGAAGTCTATCGCGATATCAATACCCCTGAATTGCGCCTGCGCTTTGAACGCTTGCTGAACCTGGTAGAAGAACGCGATGGCCACTGGCTGGCCATCAAGTCGGAAGAAGCCAAGATTTTATTGTCAGATCAACAAACCATAGACTTGCCACTGGAACGCCTGCGCAGCAAACAGCCAGCAGCTGCCTGCCATCTGGCACTGGACCAGGATGGCTTGCAGGCTTCCATCGCGCACCTGACCAGCAATATCGGTGACACCGTCAAAACCGTCCTGAACATGGCGAACCTGAAACCGGAGCAGGTCGATACCGTGTTTTTCACTGGCGGCTCCAGTGGTGTACGTGGCTTGCGCCAGCAAATCGCCAGCATAGTCCCGACCGCCACCAAGGTCGAAGGCGATTTATTTGGCAGCATAGGATCAGGCCTGGGTCTGGATGCTGCGCGCAGATTTGCGTGAAAATTGCGCTTGCAAGCCTCATGTCAGTTTTGACTAATATATTTCACTTAAAGTCACAAAGTCGGTAAGCCATGGCTGCGTCCGACGCCAAAACTTAAACTATACTTGTTGCATCAATTAGCAGGCTTTTCTACCCGGAGAAAGCATGTCGAACGAACAAGACGACGATGATGAGCTGTTCCTGGTTGAGGATGCGGAAGAAGAAGCCGCCACTCAGCAAGCAGGGCGCAGCTGGAAAATCGCTATCGTCGATGATGATGAAGATGTACACCGCACCACCTGCTTTGCACTGCAATATGTGCAGATACTGAACCGCCCCCTGGAATTTATCCACACTTACTCCAAGAGTGAAACCCGCAAGGTATTCGCCAGCGAAAGCGATATCGCCGTGGTCTTGCTGGACGTGGTCATGGAAACCGAACATGCAGGGCTGGAGCTGGTCAGTTTCATCCGCGATGAACTAGGCTGGACCGATACCCGCATCATCCTGCGCACCGGTCAACCCGGTTATGCACCGGAAGAAGAAGCCATACGCGACTATGACATCAACGACTATAAAACCAAGAATGAACTGACACGCAAGAAATTGCTGACCTCGCTGACGGCAGCAGTACGCTCGTATGAACAGATACGCACTATCGATGCCAGCCGCCGTGGCCTGCACCAGATCATCAGCTCCAGCGCTGCCTTCACGTTCGAGCATGGCATACAGTCTTTTGCCAGCGGCGTGATTACCCAGATCGCTGCCTTGTGCGGTGTGCCGCCAGAAGGTTTATTGTGTGCCCAGGGCGAGCTCAATGAACTGGATGAAGAAATCCCTGAGACTTTCAATGTCATCGCCTCTGCCGGACATTACAGCAGCCTGATGAATTGCCCGATTGATGATATCCACAGCAGCCGCGTGCGCGATGCCTTAAGGCATGTGCTGACCAAGCGTGAATCCCTGTTCACCGATCACAGCATGACCCTGTATTTTTCTGGTCGTGGTAATCGCCCTCTGGCAGCTTTTATCGACTTGCCGTTTTCACTGTCGGAAATCAACCAGCATTTGCTGGAAGTATTTTGCTCCAACCTCGGTGTCTGTCTCGATAATCTGAGCCTGGTCAATCAACTCAAGAACCACGCTTATCGTGACCAGTTGTTGAAGCTGCCTAACCGCCTGAAATTCATAGAACAGATCAGCACTACCCTGGCAAGTGAACAGACCGGGCAAATGGTGGCACTGATAGACATAGATGATTTTGCTGAAATCAATGATGTGCTCGGCCATCATTATGGTGACCTGATCCTGAAAGCAGTAGCTGACAGACTACGTGAAAAACTGGGGGAACACATCTTCCTGGCTCGTATTTCCGGGGATGTATTCGGCCTGCTTGGCAGCAAGGAATTACTCGAGCCCGAAACCCTGAGGCTAATGTTTGTCGATTCATACACGATAGAGGAAACTGCCCATGCGGTGTCCATGTCGATAGGCATGGTGGCACTGGAAGGTTATGTAGGCGACGGTGCCGAACCGCTGAAAGACGCCAGTATCGCCCTCAAGCGTACCAAGATACACCAGCGCGGCAGTTGCACCTTATTCACCCGTTCGATGGGTATAGAGATACGCGAGCGCGCTACCCTGATGCAGCATTTGCACAAGGCCTTTGATACCGAGCGCCTGTTTCTCATGTACCAGCCGCAAATCGATCTGGAGACAGGTCAGTTTACCGGGCTGGAAGCACTGATACGCTGGCGCAATGATGAGGGCGTACTGATACCACCAAATGATTTTATCCCGCTGGCTGAATATTCCGGCCTTATCATCAGTCTTGGTGCATGGGTATTGCGCACTGCCTGTTTCATGATGGTCAGATTACAAAAAGCCGGTATCGCGCCGCAGCGCATGGGGGTGAATGTCTCGGTCGTGCAATTCCGCCAGGATGACTTTATCGAAGTCGTCGAATCAGCCCTGAAAGATACAGGTTTACTGCCAGAAAACCTGGAACTGGAAATCACAGAATCGGTCACCATGACCAGCGCAGCCCTGTTTGAAAGCAAGCTCGCCAAGCTGAAGCAAATGGGTGTGAAAATCGCCATCGATGATTTTGGCACAGGTTTTTCTTCACTCAGCTATCTGGATAAATTACCAGTAGACAGGCTGAAAATAGACCGCGCTTTCGTCAATCAAATCGATACGCCTGAGGGGCCGCGAATCGCCGAACTGATTACGCAACTCGGTAAAAAACTGGGCTTACAGGTGATTGCAGAAGGGGTAGAACATGAAACCCACTGGAAGACACTGGCAGCCATGGGTTGCCATGAGGGCCAGGGCTTTTACATAGGCCGGCCCATGCTGGAAGAAAATCTTGTTTCCTGGATCAATCTCAGAAAATAAAAGGCTGTCACAAAATGAGGGATAAATTCATCCTCCACCTCGCAACAGCCTTCTACACTTTTCTACCCTTAGTCTGAATATCAATGCCTGCATACGGCAAGCACTGATTTTTTTGAGCTTACTTCTTGTCTGTCATCGGAGGGTGATCGCCCGCTTTGTGGCCAGGACCATGTTCACCCATTTGCTTGCCCATGCGTTCACGCATATGGGATGCCATACGTCGGTGGCTTTCATCAAAAATCTTTTGCTGCTCAGGTGTTAACACGGCATAGAAAGTTTTCAGGGAAACCAGACGTGTTTGCATTTTCGCCAAATGCTCTTTCATTTTTTCCAGACCTTTTTCCATGCGTTCTGGTGTCGTCAATTTCTCCATTTCCTTGCGGTCAGGGCGGGCTGGCATGGCACCTGGATTCATGCCATCAATGAAAGTCTTCCAGGCTGGTTCTTGTGCCGCCGTGATTTTCAATTTGTCATGCAGTTCGGCCTGGTGTTTGGCCATACGCTCTTTCATCTTCTCTGCCCACTTGGCGGGATCGCCATGCGGCTGACCGTGGCCTGCAGGTGCAGAAGCAGATGGCGGTGCCGAAGATTGCGCCAGGGCGCTGCCAGCACTAGCGGCTATGCCCAAACTGATTGCTGCCAAAGCTATACAGAATTTTTTTTGTAAGGTTTTCATATTTTTTCTCTTTCAGAACAGAAGAACAAACTCATGCATCTGCAATATACATTTCACAAAAATACATCCACAAAATGCTGAGTTAACCTGGCTGATTGCTTTCTGGACTTGAATTAAATCCGGCATTGCTGTCTCAGACATGTGGTGTATCTTGCAGCAAGCTTGTAACGTCGAAATGTCCGTCTGCTCTCGCTTTGTATCGACGTGTAACAGTCAATAATGATAAGGTGGTATCTTACGGTTTAAGATAACAAGACGATACAAAATCAGGGTTTTTATCGACTAGATCGGGCTCATAATGAAGAACATGGACACACCAAATAAAATTCTCATCGTTGATGATGACCGCGACATCCGCAATTTGCTGGCTGATTATCTCGACAATAATGGCTACAGTACAGTCACGGCTGCCGAAGGTAATGCCATGTGGGCAGCCCTGCAAAACCACCAGGTTGATCTGGTCGTGCTGGATTTGAATTTGCCTGGCGACGACGGCCTGACACTGTGCCGTACCTTGCGCAGCAAATCAACTTTGCCCGTCATCATGCTGACTGCGCGTGGCGAACCGCTGGACCGTATCCTGGGTCTGGAAATGGGTGCAGACGATTACCTGCCCAAGCCTTTCGAACCACGCGAATTACTGGCGCGCATACGCAGCGTTTTGCGCCGCACCCAAACCAATGTCAATACACATTCTGGCGAGGCCCTGCAAAAACTTAAATTTGCTGGCTGGACGCTGGATTTGACGGCACGTCATCTGATCAGCCCGGATGGCATGGTGGTGTCATTGTCAGGCGCCGAGTTCCGCATGCTGAATATTTTCCTGGAACATCCTAACCGCGTGCTGAACCGTGATCAGTTACTGAACATGACGCATGGCCGCGATGCCGATCCGTTTGACCGTTCCATCGATATCCAGATCAGTCGCTTGCGACAAAAACTGCGCGAAGATGCACGCTCACCGCAGATCATCAAGACCGTCAGGAATGGCGGCTATGTATTGGCCGTTACCGTCGTCGTGGAGCAAGAAACATGAAAATCCTGTCGTCGATGTGGGGCAGGGTATTTGCCATCCTTTTGCTGGGTGTAATCGCTTCGACGGTACTGACCTGGTCGCTGGCTTTTGGCGAAAGACAAAAAACCATATCGCAATACCGGGATTCACACGCAGTTGAACGGGCTGAACAACTGGTGCTGGCGCTGGATGCCCTGCCAGCAGAAAACCGTGAAAAGTTTTTGGCCACGGCACCACGCCTAGGCTTGAAAGTTGCGACCCTGCCTGCCGAGACTACTGACCAGGCACCGCGTTCTGAATATGCTGCTGCTGTCAGCGAGAGACTGGGCAAGACTTTTCGTGTAATGTCTTTGGCGCAGGATCCGGAATCCTGCCCGCGCAATCCACAAAATATACAAACCAACCGCCTGCCTTGCGAAGCCCTGGGCATCACCCTGCATGACGGCACGGCCCTGCGCCTGACGGTATTACCACCGCGTAATCCTGCACCACCACTGCGCCCTGATTTCTTGCAATACCTGTTCCTGTTTTTGGCCAGTATTGCCGTGCTGGCATTCCTGATCGCCCGCATGACCATGCGGCCCTTGCAGCAAATGGCGAAGGCAGCCACTGCCCTCGGGCAAGATATCAACCGTCCTCCTTTGCCAGAAAAAGGCGCGACTGAAATCTTGCAGGCAACACGCGCCTTCAATGCCATGCAGGCACGCATACGCCAGCACATCGCCCAGCGCACCCATATGCTGGCGGCAATCACCCATGATTTGCAAACCCCGCTGACGCGTTTGCGTTTGCGCCTGGAAAAGGTCAGGGATGAAGAATTGCGCGACAAGCTCATAGAAGATTTGTCGGGCATGCAAATGATGATACGCGAAGGCCTGGACCTGGCGCGCAGCATGGACAGCAATGAAGCCTTGAAGCCGCTGGATCTGGACTCACTGCTCGACAGTGTCTGTGCCGATGCCGCAGATGCTGGCCAAAATGTCAGCTTTGTAGGCAAACCCGGCCTGACCGTCATGGCCAGGCCACAAGCCTTGCGCCGCTGCCTGACTAACCTGATCGACAATGCCGTCAAATATGGTCAATACGCCACGGTCAGCCTGGTGGCAGGCAAGGATGCCGCCAAGGATGTCTTGCATGTGCTGATACGCGACGGTGGCCATGGTATTCCGCCTGAATTTCAGAGCAAGGTTTTCGAGCCATTTTTTCGCATGGAAACTTCGCGCTCCAGAGAGTCTGGCGGCACGGGCCTGGGTCTGACGATAGCCCAGAATATCGCCCAGCAACACGGCGGCCAACTGCAATTGAGCAATCTGCCTGAAGGTGGCCTGGAAGTTCGCCTGACGCTGCCTTTGCAAACAGCTTGAGATGGTTTGACGCAGTTTGAATGGCTTGAGTTAGTCGCCCTTGCTTGTATCCTGTACCAGCCCCGCTGCATCGCAGTGGGGTAATCCTTCCTCAAGTCCTGCCTGCACGACAAAAACCTGCTGCTGTCAGCAAGGATGGTCAAAAAGTCTGCATTCCGTTCGCCCAGGCAAGCCCTCGTCCCTGTAAAATCCCGGGAAAACCTGAGGACTTGCACATGATTAATCTACAACTAAGTGATGTCAGCCACATCATACAACTCTCAATCGCCCCGGTGTTCCTGCTGACCGGTGTGGGTACCACGCTCTCGGTCCTGACCAGCCGTCTGGCACGCATCATAGATCGCTCCAGGGTAGTGGAAGACCTGTTGCATAGCGAGAATAGTCCGGCCATCAGCCCGCCGGGGGTCGAAGAAGAATTGCACGAATTGTATGAACGCTCGCACCTGATCAACCGCGCCATCACCCTCAGCACATCCTGCGGTTTGCTGATCTGTCTGGTGATTGCCACCCTGTTCATGGGCGATGCCACCAGTCTGAACCTGGACAAGCTGATTGCCACCCTGTTTGTGGGCGGCGTGTTTTCCCTGATAGGCAGCTTCATTTATTTCATGCGCGAGATTTTTGTCGCCACCAAAACCCTGACACGCCAGCGCAAACTGGGCAGGCGCAAAATCATAGAACGCGAATAAATCCACGTATCCAGCAAAAAGCCCCGCTATCTTTCGATGCGGGGCTTTTTGCTGGGTGCTTACTTTATTTCACGCTGTTATTTCAGGCTGTTATTTCACTACGGCTGGTGCCTGTACCGTGACGATGACATCAATGGAAGCCGTGCCAGGATTAGCCACGGTAATTGGCTGATAACTGCCAGTCGCCCGGAAAATCAGTGTCCCCGGTGTGCTAGGCGAAATAAATCCGGCATTGCTGGTACCTGCACCGGCTATGGCAACGGTGGTACCGGCAATCTGCGTCCAGCTGTAATAGATGATATTGCTGGTGTTTGACGGCGCATCGACTTTCAGGGTCACTGCACTATTGGTCAGCACGACTTGTACAGGTGTGTATGACACCAGTGAAATCGGTGGCAGAGGGTCTACATAAAACACCACGTCCAGTTGAACCAGCGGGTCCAGCGAAAAACCGCCAGGCTGGATGACTGAATTTGAGGCATTAAGGGTAAATACAAACGGGGTACGGGTATCGACAAATTTGGGCAGGGCGGCACTGGCCACGCTGCTGAATGCATTGAAAATTTCTACCGAAGGACCGGATTTTTGCTTCCAGTAATAATAGATGGGCGTGCTGCTGTCGACCTTGCCGTTGGCATCGTATTTGACTGATTTGCTGCCATCAAGAGTAATAGTAGAACCCGCAGCGACCACACCACCGCTGTAAGAGATAGGCACTACCGTCGGTTTGATGATAGGTGTCACCGTCACGGTCTGGGTGGCCGTACCCACTTTTTGCTTGTCGTCAGTGACGCGGCATTGCACTTTCAATGCCGTTGATGCTGTCACTACCGGCGCGGTAAAACTGGTGGCGGCGGTATCCGTCGGTGCCAGGGTAATGGTAGTACCAGCTGCATCGCTGACCACCCATTGGTAGGAATAAGGCTCACCCGTAGCTGCCGGTGTACCACCACTGCCAGCGCAACTCAGGCTGACCTTGTCACCCGACGTGGCGTTGGTAGTGCCGCTGACTTTGGCCACCGGATTGGCAGTTGTGGATGCTTCCTGCTTCACCAGCAAAGTGGTGGATGCCTTGATGGTATTGCCTTTAACGTCAACAGCATTGAGTGTGAGTTTATAGGTATAGTCCGCCGTCAAAAGAGTCGGCGGGGTGACTTGCAAGACACAACTGGCATCAGCACCCGTGGTGCTCTTGCTAATGGTCTTGCAATCTGCATTCGTCACTGCCGCCAGCGGGTTAGCTGACAGGGTCAGGTTCTCTACCTGCCAGTACATATTCGTGATGATACCAACGGTACTACTGGCCTGGCCACTAAAGCTAAGGGGTGCACCACTGGTCACAGTCAGGGCATCGGGAACTGCAATCGCCATTGGGTTGGCAGTCGTCCCGCCGGAAGTGCCGGTACCTGAAGTACTACCGCCACCACCACCGCAGGCCATCATAGCCAGGCTGGAAAAAACGATTAAGGCTGTTTTGATTTGCTGAAACACGCTGACTCCGATGACTTGCAAAATAGAGGAATGCTTATCATTGTAGCTTCATGCTGCCGTTTGCAATACCTTTACACCAAATGTTGACAAAATGTTTCAAGTTTCCGATAAACATCATTATTTTACGAACGACCGTGCAAAAAATAATTAGGTATGGCACTCTAATAAAAAAGCTATTCCAAACAGACTGGAGACCCTGATGAACACTTTGCATTATGCCCACTGGCCACAAGGCTTGCCCCATCATCTGATCGCGCCAGAAGCCAGCGTGTATACGAATTTGCAGGTATCGGCGCTGCGTTTCCCGGACAAGGCAGCGATCATTTTTTATGACACCGTTATCACTTACCGGCAATTGCATGAAGAAGTGCTGGCGCTGGCGGGCTATCTGCAAGAGGTTTGCGGCGTGCAAAAAGGTGACCGTGTCTTGCTGAACATGCAAAACTGTCCGCAGTTCATCATCGGTTTTTATGCCATTTTGCGCGCAGACGCCATGGTAGTGCCAGTCAATCCCATGCTGATGACGGATGAACTGGCGCATTACATCGCCGACAGCGGTGCCAAAACAGCCCTGGTCTCGCAAGAAATTTTCTCGCGCCTGCAACCATTAGTAGGCCAGGGTATCTTGCAAAATGCGATAGTGGCTACTTACTCTGATCATTTGACCGCAGCAACCAACCTGACCATTCCCGATTTTGTGAAGGCAGATCGCCAGGTGCCAGTACAGGCTGGCGTCAGTAGCTGGCAAGCTGCGGTGACAGCCGGCCATCAGGCGCAAGCCCATCAGGCGGGACCAGAAGACCTGGCCTGCATGCCTTATACCTCAGGCACGACAGGCAAACCGAAGGGCTGCATACATACCCACCGCTCAGTCATTTTCAATACGGTAGCCAGCCCCACCTGGTCGGGCAATATCGTTGCCAATCATGTCTCTCTCGCAGTGCTGCCGTTTTTTCATGTGACGGGCATGCAATCAGTGATGAACAGCATGATTTACTGTGGCGGCACCCTGGTTATCCTGCCGCGCTGGGACAGGGATGCGGCCGGTCAGCTCATCACCCGCTATGCCGTCAGTAACTGGACGCTGGTACCATCGATGATGATAGATTTCCTGTCCAACCCGCGTCTGGCTGAATATGATATTTCCAGGCTGACCCGGGTATCCGGTGGCGGCGCAGCCATGCCCGCCGCGATTGCCCAAAAGCTGCTGGACTTGTCCGGGCAGGTATACATGGAAGGTTATGGCCTGTCAGAAACCATGGCCGCTTCCCATGTCAATCCGGCACAGCGCATGAAACAGCAATGCCTGGGCGTGCCCTATTTCAATGTCGATTCACGCATCGTTGACCCAACCACCCTGCAAGAAGTGAAACAGGGCGAAACCGGTGAAATCTGGATCCATGGCCCGCAAGTCTTTCAAGGTTACTGGAACGACCCGCAAAAGACCGCCGACTCATTTGCCGAACTCGACGGCAAAAAATTCTTCCGCTCCGGCGACCTCGGCTACATGGATCCGGAAGGCTTCTTCTTCTTCACCGACCGTCTGAAACGCATGATCAATGCCAGCGGTTTCAAAGTCTGGCCCGCCGAAGTCGAATCCATGATGTACCAGCACCCCGCCATCCAGGAATGCTGCATCATCGCCGCCCACGATGCCTACCGAGGCGAAACCGTCAAAGCCGTGGTCGTTAAAAAACCTGGCAGCGACGTGACTGCAGAGGACATCATGACCTGGGCGCATGAAAAGATGGCCGCGTACAAGGTGCCGAAGTTTGTGGAGTTTGTGGACAGCTTGCCGAAATCGGGAACGGGGAAAGTGATGTGGCGGACGTTGCAGGAGAAGGAAGCGGCTAAGGTCAAGTAACAGATCTGGCAGTAATGGCACTGGTTTTGCCGTTGGGGTTGGTTTTGACTTTTGCAGTTCCCATGTGTCGATGCCTTTGCTGCAAGGCAGAAAATGGAAAAAGAAGGATCGATGTTTGAGCGCAGCGAGTTTTCGAGCCTTCCCATTTTTTGCCTTGCAGCAAAGGGAACCCCCTTTAGGGGGCAGCGACGCCTGGGTCGCCTTTCTTTGAGTACTTTCTTTGGCGACCAAAGAAAGTACTTCGGCCGCCGGGCCGAGACCCGGCTTGTATCCACGAAGGGTAATCGTTTTAATCAAAGTACGGCAATGCAACGAACGCCGCTGGAGCGCCAGCCCGGTAGCCTCCAGCCTGCGCTGGAGCGACGAATTTGAAATTGCCGCTTACGTTATGATTGCCGTTCATCGCCAGAGCCCCATAGGTCTCTCAAGGCAAAGGAAAAATCAAACATGTCGTCGTTGCATGCGCATAAATCCTCCCCGCCGCATCCACGATACGCCCCTCCGCCGTACCCACTTGTTTACCCACCTGTATCACCTTGCCCTCAGCCCGCACAGGCCCGGTCTTGCTGCTCATCGCACGGATCAGATTCACCTTGATCTCCAGCGTGGTGTAACCCACGCCTGCTGGCAACATCGATTGCACGGCACAACCAACAGCAGAATCCAGCAAGGTACAGAAATAACCACCATGTACGCTGCCCAAAGGATTGTAGTGCTGCAGACCAGGCGTGCCCTGGAACACGATGCGGCCAGCTTCACCTTCTACCGGGATGAAATCCAGGGTCTTGCCTATGTGGGCGACCGGGTATTTCCCTTCCAGGATGCCGCGTAAAAAATCCATGCCGCTGACGGCTTTCAATTGCTCAAGACCTAAGACCCCAGGTTCTGCCATGCGGGCGCGGACTGCGGCTTCCTGTTCCTGCCATTGTTTCAAGACCGCAGTTGCGTCACCCTTTGCATCATTCTTTGCGTCACTCATCATGCATCCTTCCGGGGGAATAAAATCATTTGGGTACAACGAAACAGGGCAATCGTCTTACCCTCATAACTGACTACCGCATCCCAGACCTGGGTAGTACGGCCCAAATGCACGGCAGTGGCAAGCACGCTGATGGTGCCTGCGCGGGCAGTGCCCAGATGATTGGATTTCAATTCAATTGTCGTAAAGCTTTGCGCGCCTTCAGGCAGGCTGGCGACGCAACCATAACCGCAGGCGGTATCAGCCAGGGTAACCACGCTGCCTGCGTGCAGATAACCGTTGGGAGCCAGCAAATGCGGCAAGACCGGCAATTCTGCGGTGACTTTGCCTTTTTCTACCGTCAGGATATTGATGCCCAGGTGGCCGGGTAAAAATTTGGCACCGAACTGGTTCAGGCGTTGAGCCTGTTCTTCTGCTGCGACCGTATTAGTGGCAGTATCTGCTGAGGTCATCATTTTTCCTTTACTCATATAAACTACTTTCCAGACTACATTCTAGTTATTGCAGGAAAGTGCTGACAGTGTCAGTATTGACTCTTTTAATGCAGATTACGACAAATGGCACATATCGAAGTCTGGCTCTACCCTCAATGCATGGCATCTGCGGTCACTGGCCCGCTGGATGTGTTTGCTGTCGCCAATGCCATCTGGTCGCTCAAGAACGTCGATGAAGTAGATCCCTTGTTCACCTGGAGCTTGCATTCCATTGATGGAGAGTCTGTCATGACGCCCGCCAAAGTCAGGCTGAGTGCCGACTCCAGCATACAGGCCGACAGCAAGGCCGATATCATTTTATTACCAGGCCTGTACATGGAAAACGGTATTACCGGCCTGACCAGCAGCATGCATGCCATGCGTGAACTATTTCCCATATTGCGGGCCAGACATGCGCAGGGCTGTGTGCTGGCGGCAAATTGCAGTGCCACGTTTTTACTGGCGGAGGCTGGTTTGCTGGATGGTGGTCATGCAACAACGACCTGGTGGCTGGAAAGGGCATTCAAGACCCGTTACCCTGAAGTCAGCCTGCGTCTGTCTGAAGTGCTGGATGAATATGAAAATATTCTGACCAGCGGTGCTGCCACCAGCTTCCTCAATCTTGCCTATCATCTGGTGGAACGCTTTGGTGGCCAGGATATAGCCAGCGGTGTCGCCAAGACTTTGCTCATCGATGCCAACCGCACTTCGCAAATGCCGTATATGCAGATGCTGAGCCTGACCCAGCAAGATACCCACCAGCATGAAAACATCCTGGTGCAACGCGCACAAAAATGGCTGAGCCTGAATCACCACCTGCCCTTCCGCCTGCCTGCCCTGGCCGGGCATCTGGCTGTCAGTGAACGCACTGTCATACGCCACTTCCATCAGACGCTGGATACTACGCCGGCCAGCTATGCCCAGCAAGTCAAGATGGATATCGCCAAGCGCCTTCTGGAAACCACTACGCTGACACTGGAGCAAGTGGCAGAACGCACAGGCTATAGCGACCCCAGTTCATTCCGCCGCCTGTTCAAAAAACATTCTGGCCTGTCACCCGCCAGTTATCGCGAGCAATTCAGGCCAGCGAAGCGGGTTGCCGTCAGCACTTAAGTAGAAAAAAACAAGCTACAAAGTTGATACAAAAAATAGCATGAAAAACTGCAATAATTTCCACATGGAAATTATTGCAGTAATTTTTCTCTATATAATGCTGCCATGCACAAGCTACCTGGAAAAAGAAAAGTCTCTTATGGCGCTGATACAGTAGCGCCAGAAGCGCCCGCATTGCTGAAGGATGCCGCGCTTGAAGATGGCCCTTTGACACCGCCATTTGTGCCCCCGGACTTGGGGGATGCCATCCTGGTGCAGGATACGCCCCCCTCTCAAAATGCAGCGATTTCGGATACGCTGGCCAAGTTCAATGTCGTAAAAACGCAGTTATTGCGTTCACATAACCGCTATCTGGTGAAATGGAAAATTGCCCTGATTCATGAATTCGGCGGTAAAAAACTGAGTTATTACGGCAAGATCAATGATATTTCCGAAAATGGTCTCAGCATGTTCTGTGACTACAATGTCTTTTTTAACGGCAAAGTGAAGCTGGTCATGACGCTGCCGCCCTTGAACGTGGGTATGCAAGCGCAAAAAATAGAAGTCGAGAGCAAGATGGTGTACACCATACTCTCGCAATTTTCTTTCCGCATCGGTCTGGAATTCTTGAATTTCAACGATGGCGAAAAGAAAATATTGATGGACAGGCTGGAAAGCAGCAATGCTGCGCTCAAGCCCAGCGGTGCCTGAGACGACACTCAAAGTAATTTGGAACTAGTGTCAAACTAATGCCGAACTAATGTATTAGTCAGCCTAATCTCCACCTCCGCCACAACCACCACCGCAGCCCCCGCTACAGCCCGAACCACTGCTGTCACCCCCACTGTCACTACCACCTGCATCTGCGCTACTACCACTGTGGTGCGTACTGTCGCCAAAATCGTAGGATGTATCGCTGCCGCTACTGCCACTGCTGCCGCCATAAAAATCACCGCCGCAATACACAGTACCATCGCCATTCTTGCGCAAAGCACTGCAATCGGGTTCGTAACGAAAACCATCGGCGATATTCCATTTGGCATCCAGCGCAAACAGCAGTGGCAAGCGCGTCGCGCGGCGAGGATTGATGTTTTCTTCCAGGCAGGCAAACCACCAAGTGCGGCGCAAACCCTCATTTCCACGCTGGCTGGCACCCAACACCGCAGCTGGTGTGTGGTGCATGTAACGGCCAAAAGCCTTTTTACAAAATTGTTCGTAGTTTTTTGTATATAGTATAAATTCATGCCACAGGTCATCGACTACCTGCGAAGGCATGGAAATATGTTTGAAACCCGACTTCAGATACACCAGAAAAAACTGCCGCAAGGCGCGTGCAACCAGTTGCTGGTCTTTCTGGTTCAGGTCGGGACGCTGTTTGTGTAGTCTTTCCAACAGTCCGGGTGGAAACATATACGTGCGAATATAGTCAGCCTGCGCCGCCCGCCGCCAGCGCGTCCAGACGTAGATCAGACTAACCGCCAGCACAAGTACAACAACACTGAGTAATAAGGGCATCAAGCTTGCTCTCAATCAATAGAATTTAACAAAAACATGTGCCATACATGCTTTGCGGCAAAGCAATTTTGGCATAGTATGGATACAAAGGTATATCGTACCGGCAAGCCAGACTGCACCGTAGCTTATTCCAAGAGCGGCATGAGATACCAGATTTTCTCTTCCCCGAATTCTGATATGTTGTTTTATGAAAAATATTTTTTCTAAGAACCGGTTTTACGATCTGTAGCAAGCGTGCGTCGGCGGGATCAGGGTAACAAAAACGCAGCGCAAAAAGCGGAATGTACTCTAGTACATGAGCATTTTGAGCAGCACATGAGTCCCGATCACGCTCGCGCTTAAGATCGTAAACAGGTTCTAAGGGGCTGATCTGAAATCTTGTACATCATTCACATGATTGCCTGGAGTGACGAATGAAAACGTCGCACGACAAACACGGATAGCGCTGGCATGCGACTTGCACGTTGTCATGCACGCGGATAAGTCAGGCTAAGAGCAATACCGGGCAAAGATTTTATGTAAGCACGACCTCGTAGTAACTGAACTTCTTTAAGGGAGATTCACTATGAATTTGCGTCACTTGCGCATAGGTACCCGACTCGCTGTGGGCTTTGGTGTGATACTGGCGACCCTGGTACTCATCCTGTTCATCGACAGCATCTTCAGTGCCAGTAACCGCAAGGAAATGGTTGCAGGACTGGAACTCTCTCACAGTAAAAGTGAACTTGCTGCCACCATGAAAAGCAGCATGCTGGAAAGTGGCATAGCCATCCGCAACATAGGCTTGCAAACTGACCTTGGCGAAAGCGACAAACAAAATGTCATCTCCAAAAAACAGCAGGCCCGCTTTGCTGAAGCCAGGGAAAAGCTCATCGCCCTGGGTTTGAGTGCAGAAGAAAAAAAGATTATCGATGCAGTATCCGATCTGGACAAGCAAATCGATTTTCCCATCAAGGAAGCAATGAAAATGTTGCTTGCCTTCAATGGTGAAGAAGCCGTCAAACTCATCGCCACCCAAGTTGATCCACTGCAACAAAAAGCCATATTGGAAATCAACAAACTGGTCGAGATACAAAGCAAGTCCGCTTCTGAATTATCTGCCACGGCAGAAAGCAAGGGCAAGCAACTGACCTTCACCCTGTTCGCCATTGGTGCAGTGATCTTGTTATTTGGTGCAGGCTTCTCCATCTTCCTGACGCGCAGTATCACGACACCCTTGCGCGATGCGGTCTCGATTGCCAAGCGCGTTGCTGCCGGTGAGCTGACTTTCCGTGAAGCTGCCGATGGCACGGATGAAATCAGCGAGTTGCTGAATGCCCTGAAAGAAATGAGCGATAACCTGCATAATATCGTCAGTGAAGTCAGGCAAGGTACAGATGCCATCGCGATTGCGGCGGTAGAAATCTCTACCGGCAATTCTGATTTGTCTTCCCGTACCGAAACCCAGGCGGGCGCACTGGAAGAAACCGCCAGCTCCATGGAAGAAATCACGGCAACCGTCAGACATAATGCCGACAATGCCAGACAGGCCAATGGCCTGGTCACCTCGGCTTCCAACTTCGCCATCAAGGGTGGTGAAGAAGTCGGCAAGGTTGTTCACACCATGAACTCCATCAAGGAAAGCTCACGCAAGATTGTCGATATCATCAGCGTCATCGACGGCATTGCCTTCCAGACCAATATCCTGGCCTTGAATGCAGCGGTGGAAGCAGCGCGCGCTGGTGAACAGGGTCGCGGCTTTGCCGTGGTGGCTTCTGAAGTGCGCAATCTCGCGCAACGCAGCGCCAGTGCAGCAAAAGAGATTAAAACCCTGATCGGTGATTCTGTAGAAAAAGTCGATACTGGTGGCAAACTCGTTGATGCAGCTGGCAAGACCATGAATGAAATCGTCAGCTCGGTGAAACACGTGGCAGAAATCATGTCCGAAATCACGGCAGCCGGTCAGGAACAAAGTTCAGGCATAGAAGAAGTCAACCGTGCCATCAACCAGATGGATGAAATGACGCAGCAAAATGCAGCACTGGTAGAACAGGCCGCCGCCGCAGCAGAAAGCATGGAAGATCAGGCCAATAATCTGGCCAGGGCAGTGTCAGCCTTCAAGCTGGATAATTCCAGCAATACCGTGCGAAGGGTACAGCAAGTACAACCAGTACAAGCTACTCCCGTGCGCAACGACTATACTGAAGAGGAACCCTCCTTGATCATGGCAACTGCTGGTAAACTAGTGAGGGCACTGGGTTTCAATAAAAATTAGCGAACCGTGGGGAGCAGATGCCCTTCATGGTACTGCTCCAACAAACACATTATGAACAAGTCGGCAGCATTAAAGAGTATTGTTGAACAAGCCAGCAAGGGTGATCTGGTCTTCCCGACCAATGTCAACGCCTCGCTGAAGATACAACAAGCTCTCGACGACCCGGACTGCGGTATAGAGACAGCCGCAAAACTGGTCATGACTGAACCCCTGATGTCAGCCCGCGTGGTTGCCATTGCCAATTCTGTTGCCTATAACCGCTTCGGCGGCGGCGTCACCAATATCCGCACGGCCATCACCATCCTCGGTTTCAATACCCTGCGCTCAGTCACTGCCGCTGTCGTCATGCGCCAGTTAAGCGCCGCGGTCTCTGACCCGGCCATACGCAGCAAGATGGAGGCCCTGTGGCGGCATTCAGCTTATGTAGCTGCACTGGCCCACCTGATTGCCCGCAAGGTCAGCAAGGTAGATGCCGAAACTGCGCTGTTCGCTGGCATCGTGCATGAAGTTGGTGGTTTTTACCTGCTGTCGCGGGCACAGGAATTCCCGGCCTTGCTGGAAATCGATGCTACTCCAACTGCCACAGATGCCCTGGCAGAAACCGATGAAACCTTCATAGGCCGCGCCGTCCTGAACAAATTGCTGGTACCCAAACGCGTGGTATCAGCGGTAGAAGCCCTGTGGTATGGCATGCGCGTCATGCCACCAGAAACCCTGGGCGACACCCTCTTGCTGGCGAACGAACTGGCCGCCGTGCCATCACCGCTGGACCCACGCTCGCCAGAAAGCATACGGCAGTCAGCCTCGGAAATTGATTTTGCGGTGGGCGAAGGTACCTTGACTTCCATCCTGTCTGAATCGGCTGAAGAAGTCGATGCCCTGACTGCGTCCCTGATCAGCTAATACTGGTCAGCAGGCGAACCAGTGGCTCCCAACGAAGTTGGCAGAAATTCGGCATAATAGCTGTCGCATTTACAATTTTTGTGCCTCCTACAGCAAGCTGTCAGACTAAGTCAGCAGCATGCTGCATCCCCGCCATCTTCAAAGGAAAAACCATGCAATTGAAAAGTTTGCTCCGTTCCGGCCTGTTCAGTTCTTCCATTCTCGCTGGCATCGCCGTGTTTGGCATACCTGCCATTAGCGCCCACGCTGCCGCACCGATGGCAAAAACCAGCGCGCCGGGTTTTTACCGCACCATGCTGGGTGATTTTGAAGTCACCGCCTTGTCTGACGGTACTGTACCCCTGCCAGTCGATAAACTGCTGACCAATACCACGCCAGAAAAAGTCGGCAAGGCGCTTGCCAAATATCATCAGCAGAGCCCGGTCGTCACCTCGTTCAATGCCTTCCTCATCAATACCGGCAGCAAGCTGATTTTGATCGATAGCGGTGCTGGTGTATTTTTTGGTCCTACCGTCGGCAAGCTGCAGGTTAACCTGAAAGCATCCGGTTACCTGCCTGAGCAAGTTGATGAAATCTACATCACCCACATGCATACTGACCACATCGGTGGCCTGGTGGATGGTGACAAAGCCGTATTCCCTAATGCCACCATACGCATAGACCAGCATGATACGGATTACTGGTTAAGCCAGGCCAACCTGGACAAAGCCAAAGCGGACGCCAAAGGCAGCTTTGAAAAAGCCATCGCCATCCTGAAACCCTATGTGCAGGCAGGCAAACTAAAACCGTTTGAAGGTGATACGGAACTGTCACCCGGTATCAAGGCAGTAGTAGCACATGGCCATACCCCTGGCCACAGCACCTATAAAGTCGAAAGCAAGGGACAGACCCTGATGCTGTGGGGTGACCTGATGCACGTCGCAGCCGTGCAGTTTGACGACCCCACTGTCACCATACAATTCGATAGCGACAGCAAGGCTGCCTATGCACAAAGGCAAAAAGCCTACGCTGATGCAGCGCAGCATGGCTATCTGGTCGGAGCCGCCCATCTGGCATTTCCTGCACTGGGTTATGTGCGCAAAGAAGGTAAGGGCTATGCCTGGACGCCACTGAATTATGCACCATTGCCATAATCTGAATTGTCGTCTGCCTGATTGACAGTACCCGGCAAATCGGACACAGTGCAAACTCTGTCCTTTGCCGGGTTTTTTATGAATCCTGAGTATCAGAATAACTCTTCATCATCTCTGAAAATTGCAGATGATTTTGACCTGCGCCACCTGCCCGCAGATTTTTACCAGAACCCCTATCCCTACTACCACGCCCTGCGCGAGCAGACACCCGTGCGCAAAATGCCGGATGGCTCTTACCTGCTGACGCGCTATGCCGACCTGGTACATGTCTACAAGGATGCGAAGACCTTTAGCTCGGACAAGAAGCTGGAATTCAAACCCCGCTATGGTGATTCGCTGCTGTATGAACACCACACCAACAGCCTGGTCTTCAATGACCCGCCGCTGCATACGCGGGTGCGCCGCCTCATCATGGGTGGTCTGACACCGGCAGCCATGGCGGATACCGAACCCGGTCTGATTAAGCTGGTAGATGGTTTGCTGGACCAGATGGCTGACAAGAGCGAGGTAGATCTCATCACGGATTTCGCCTCTGCCATACCGGTAGAAATCATCGGCAATTTGCTGGCTGTGCCACATGATGAACGCGAGCCTTTGCGCGAGTGGTCACTCGCCATACTGGGTGCGCTGGAACCCGCCATCACGCCAGAATTTTTTGCCTATGCCAATCAATGTGTCGCCGAATTTCTGGATTACCTGAAACAACTGGTGGCACAGCGCCGGCTGCATCCCGGAGACCCAAAAACCGATATGCTGACGCGCCTGATAGAAGGCGAAGCCAACGGCGAAAAACTGACTGAAACCGAGCTCTTGCAAAACTGTGTTTTCCTGCTCAATGCCGGGCATGAAACCACCACCAACCTGATAGGCAATGGCCTGGTCGCCCTGCAGGAATGGCCAGAACAAAAAGCCCGCCTGATCGCCCAGCCAGAAATGATCAACACTGCCATAGAAGAATTCCTGCGCTTTGAAAGTTCCAACCAGTTGGGTAACCGCATGACGACGGTGGATACGCAAATCGGCGACGTCGCTATCGCCGCTGGC
This sequence comes from Undibacterium sp. Ji83W, assembly GCF_049340385.1. Taxonomy (NCBI): domain Bacteria; kingdom Pseudomonadati; phylum Pseudomonadota; class Betaproteobacteria; order Burkholderiales; family Oxalobacteraceae; genus Undibacterium; species Undibacterium sp. Ji83W. The sequence goes on from NZ_JBMPOZ010000006.1 coordinate 74,551, forward strand.
AGCCGCATCAGCCTGTGCATAGGTGCGGCCAATCGCGATCCTTTGCAATTCCCTGATCCTGACCAACTCGACCTCAGCCGCGGCCCGAACCGTCATCTGGCTTTCGCCTCCGGCATACACCAGTGCGCGGGCATGTTTTTGGCTCGGCTCGAAGGCAGGGTAGCAATTTCCCGCCTGCTGGCACGCTTCCCGAATTACCAATTAAGCGCCGCACCCGTCAGGGGTGGACGCGCACGCTTCCGCGGGTTTTTATCAGTACCCTGCAAACTATAAAACGACTCACAACAAAAAATACGGAGACAAAATGAAGACAAATATACACATCAAAAAAAACCTGCTGGCAGCAGCAGCGATCATGCTGTGCGCCAGCATCAGTATCAATGCGCAGGCACAGATCAAGATAGGCGTCACCATTTCATCGACGGGCCCAGCTGCATCTTTAGGCATCCCTGAGAAAAATGCGATTGCCATGCTACCCAAAGAAATAGCAGGCAAAAAAGTCGAGTACATCGTCCTCGATGATGCATCTGACACCACGCAAACAGTGACCAATACCCGCAAGCTGATCTCGGAAGAAAAAGTCGATGCCATCATAGGTTCGACCACTACGCCCAACTCCCTCGCCATGCTGGGTGTCATCGGTGAAGGCAAGACCCCAACCATCAGCCTCGCATCCAGCAACCGCATCATAGAACCCATGGATGCGAATAAAGCCTGGATGTTCAAGACGCCGCAAACCGACACCATGATGGCGATTGCGATTGCCGAAGACATGAGCAAAAAAGGTGTCAAGACCATGGGCTTCATCGGCTTCTCGGATGCCCTCGGTGAAGCCTTTCTGGTGGAAGTGACGAAGTATGCCGAGCTCAAAAAAATCAAAGTCGTGGCGACAGAACGCTTCAGCCGCAATGATAACAGCGTGGTCGGCCAGGTCTTGAAACTGATGTCCGGCAACCCCGATGCCATCGTCGTCGGCGCCTCAGGCACACCCGCCGCCCTGCCTCCCAAAACCCTGGCAGAGCGCGGCTACAAAGGCCGCATCTACCACAACCACGGTGTCGCCAACAGTGACTTCCTGCGCGTCTGCGGCAAAGACTGCGACGGCACCTACCTGCCCACCGGCCCGGTCATGGTCGCCAAACAACTGGCCGACAACAACCCCGTAAAAAAAGCCGCCCTGGATTTTTCCAACAAGTTTGAGACCACTTACGGCGCTGGCAGCCTGGCCGCATTCGCATCTTATGCCTGGGACGCTGGCCTGCTGCTACAACAAGCCATCCCAGTCGCCTTGAAAAAAGCTGCCCCCGGCTCTGCAGAATTCCGCGCCGCCTTGCGCGACGCGCTGGAAGCGACACAAGGTCTGGCGACCACCAACGGTGTCGTCAACATGAGCAAATCCGATCACCTGGGCCTCGATCAAAGAGCGCGTGTCATGGTGCAGATCAAGGGCGGGAAATGGGTTTATCAGGGGGAGTAAGGAGAGAAAATTTTAACTGACTAGTCAACAGCAATAACCGCATTGCTGTTGCTGTTGCTGTTGAATTTAGCAGTTCCCATGTGTCGACGCCATTTGTGCATTACAGAAAATGGAAAGAGAAAGACCGATGTTTGAGGTATAGCAGGGGTTTCGGACAGCATGCTGTCCGCCTGCGTAACGACATGCGCTTGCAAGCGCATGTTCCTAAAGCAAGGCCGCAGGCGAGTTTTCGGGCTTTCCCATTTTTTGTAATGCACAAATGGGAACCCCGCAGGGGCGACGACGCCTGGGTCGCCTTTCTTTGAGTACTTTCTTTGGCGACACAAAGAAAGTATTTCGGCCGCCGGGCCGAGACCCGGCTTGCATCCACGAAGGGTAATCGCTTTAATCAAAGTACGACAATGCAACAAACGACGCTAGGCTCCAGCCTTCGCTGGAGCGACGTTAATACGATAGCGATTTATCGTCTTCAATTCATATAGTCCATCGCAAAAAAACTAACGGCAACTAACACAAGCCCCCTCCCTCTCTATCCCCCCAAAACCATATTCAATATTACCTTCACAAACCTCTATCCCAACAATTTTCCTCCAAGATAAAAGCTCATGCTGACCCCGAAGCCAGCAGTAAAAATACCCGGAGGACGACCATGCAAACCCACATCCGCAATAACACAATCTTCAGGACAGCACTACTGATCATGAGCCTCATGATCAGCATGACAAACAATCCAGCCCGCGCCGCAGAAGCACAAAAAATCTTCTACGTACGCCCAGTCCCCGACAACGACGACCCTTATTTGCAACAAGGCAGCGACGGCATCAAACAGGCAGCGCAAATGTACCAGATGCAAGCCACCACCTTAGCCAGCCAGTCCGACCGTACAGGCAGGCAAAAGCAGCTGGAAAATGCCATCAGGCTGGGGGCGAATATCATCGTCATGATAGGCTATGAATTCAGGGAATTGCTGGACAGCGTGCCACGTACAGCGCTACAAGTACGTTTCGTGATACTGGAACAATGCATCACTAATCCACCACCGAACCTGCTCTGCATCAGCTTTCGTGAAAGCGAGGCCAGTTACCTGGCAGGTATGGAGGCGGCACTAGTGTCAGCCAGTGGCAAGATAGGCGTCATTGGTGCAGTGAAAACGCCATTAAAACAAAAGCCTGTTGATGCCTTCATCGCTGGTGCCAGGTCAGTCAGGCCGGATGCTGACCTGAACCACATCGTCTGGATAGAAGGCAGCCAGCCCTTCAATGACACAACGCGTGCCGAGGCACTGGCGAAGAGCATGCTGGCCGATGGTGTGGACATGATTTATGCCACCGCTGGCAGCAGCAATAATGGGGTGTTCAAAGCGCTTGCTGGTAACACCAAGGCGCGGGCCATAGGCAGTTATGTGAATCAGTGCCCGAAAACTGCGGGCAAGGTTATCGACAATATGCAGGTGCATGGTGATACAGCTATCAGCCTGGCGGTTGCTGCCATTCTGGGTGGATCAACTGCGACCAGAATTGAATATGGTTTGAAAGAAGGCGCAGTATCGCTGACCGGTATCAGCACTGATGCGGCATATTCCGATTGCGATATCCTGCGCCAGCGGCCAGTGCTGCAAAAACTGCGCGAAGCTAGTCAGACCATTATCAAGGGCAAGCTGAAAGTTGAGTGAAGCGTATATTCTCAGCGTTCTCTGGCTTGCTTCAGCCTTTAGTTTTCTCTGACCACAATACGCCAGCAGTCGCCCAGTTATCACGACTGACATCTTGCAAAATGATGCTGACGCTTTCGGGCGCAGCACCCAGTGTCTGACAGGTTGCTTCGGTGAGTGCTTTGACAAATGCACGTTTTTGTTCCGGAGTACGGCCTTCAAACATTTGTACCTGAATAGTTGGCATATGGCTTCCTTTGAATAAGTGATTACTGGTCTGCTGCAAGATAAAGCAGACCAGTATCATATGCCAGACAGCATTTATTTTCAGGCGGCGCGCCGATGAACCAGTTTGCCTGCAGCATAGGTTGCCGCTACCGTCCTGTCATCGCCCAGCAAAGCCAGTGCGAATAATAATTCATCCAGGCTCTCGGTATGCCCGGTACGGCGTGCCAGCAAGGGTGTAGCCTGCGGGTCAAGCACGATGAAATCGGCTTCTGCATCCTTGACGAAATTACCTATCGTGCCTTCAAGCTGCATGCTGCGTGCACCACCCAGGGTTGCCAGGTAAAACATGCGCAGCGCAGGCAGGTAGGTACCTCCCAGACGTGCCATTTTGTAGGCTTCATTCATGGTGCGCAGCATGGAGAATGAAGTACCGCCACCGACATCGGTTGCCAGTGAAAGGCTGACTTGCTGGGCATCGGCGCGTTCAAAATTGAACAGGCCGCTGCCGAGGAAGAGATTGGAGGTCGGGCACATCGCCACCGCTGATTGCGTCTCTGCCATGCGCGCACGGTCGGCATCGTCGAGCCAGATGCAATGGCCGTACATGGCGCGCGGGCGCAGCATGCCGTACTGGTCATATACATCGAGGTAACTGCGTGCTTTGGGATACAGGGATTTGACCCAGGCCACTTCATCGGTATTTTCTGCGACATGGGTCTGCAGGAAAGTATCGGGATAAGCCTGCGCCAGTTCACCTGCGAGCTGCATTTGTGCGTCGCTGGAGGTAGGTGCAAAGCGTGGGGTGATCGCATACAACTGGCGGCCACGTTTATGCCATTTCTTGATCAGGGTTTCGCTGTCGCGTATGCCACCCTCGGCGGTATCGCGCAGGAATTCAGGGCAATTCCTGTCCATCAAGACCTTGCCCGCCACCATGCGCAGATTGCGTGCTTCACTCTCGGCAAAAAAGGCTTCGACGGATTCTGGATGGACAGTGCAATACACCATGGCTGTCGTGGTGCCTGAGCGCAGTAATTCATCAATGAAAAAATGCGCGACCTGGGCACTGTGATTGATGTCTGCAAACTGACGTTCAGTCGGGAAGGTATAAGTCTCCAGCCAGGGCAGCAAACCGGGCGCTGGCGAGGCGATCATGTCAGTCTGGGGGTAGTGGATGTGAGTGTCGATAAAACCCGGCACAATGAGTTTGCCGCGGTAATCGATGACCTCTGTCCCCTCGGGCAGGCTGGCATGCAATTGCGCATATTCGCCTGCGGCGACGATCTTGCCGTCGTCGACAATCAACAGGCCATCTTCATGCCAGGCATAAGCCTGCGCATGAAAGGCAGGGTCTTGCTGGAAATGCAGCACGCTGGCGCGGTAAGCTTGCAGCGTGTTTTTACTTGAAATATTGCTCATCGTGGTCTTTCTGGATTCTTGTCTTGCAGGCGCAATCAAGCCAGACCACGACTTGTTCATCAAGTCTGCCGGTCTGGCGTCACATTCGCATTGTTCTGGTGGGTGCTAAGCGCTAACAGCGAGAGTTTAACGCTTAGCCAGCAAGTGACACTCATATAGTGAACTGTAACAGTAAAAAACAGAGTGCCTTCCACTTGCGCGACGATCATGGCTGCGTTGCAAATGCTCGCGATAGTTCACTATCGCTGCGCTTTGCGCCTCGCCCTGATCGCCGGGCAAGCGTCTTTCACTTCCGTTTTTACTATTACAGTCCACTTGCCTGTCTTTCTGTATTAGATGCAAAAACATCAGCGCCTATACGCGCAAGCACGCGGCTGAGTTCTTTTTGCTGATGAATTTCATGCTCTTCCCAGACTTGCAAGAGCTGGGCAACCACGGAGGCAGCGATCACTGCGGGTTGCTTGCCATGTATGCCGGGCAAACCTATGGGGCACACCATGTCATTGAGACGGGTAGCCGGTATGCCGCGTTCACGCAGGCGGCGTTCAAACTGCACGCGCTTGGTTTGTGAGCCTATAAGGCCAAACCAGCCCACGTCTGGCAGGCGCAGGATGTGTTCAGACAGTTTTTGGTCCAGTGCATGACTATGTGTGAGCACCAGGAAAGATGTTCCTGGTGCTGCCTTGGCGATCAAGGCTTCTGGCGTATCCGTCGCTTCTACCGTGACATTGGCTGCCAGCCTGGTGGGGAACATGTCTTCGCGTTCATCGACCCAGGTGATACGGCAAGGCAAGTCAGCCATGGCACGCACGATGGCGGCACCGACATGGCCAGCACCAAACAACATCAGGTGGGCGCGGTAAGCGAGGCAGGAATCCAGCAGCCAGCGCTGGCCTGCCTTATCGGTCAAGACCTGGCAGGGATTGCTGGTATCGATTTGCACTGGCAAACCCACGGGCCAGGCCGGGCCTGTCAGGTGGGTGCCATTGGCATCACACAAGGTTGGCGCTTGCGCACTGTCCAGCGCCAGCAAACGCCAGCTATCCTGCCCTAACCGCCAACGCTGGTTCAGGCAATTCAGATAAGCCAGGCTATCAGCCTGCACGCGTTCAAAGGCCAGGTGTACGACGCCGCCGCAGCATTGCCCCAGGCTGGGGCCTAGCGGGAAGCGTTCAAAGCGGCGCTGGGCGGCAAGCTGGCTTTCGGGCATGGCCAGCATGCTGCGGGCAATTTCTGTTGCCTTCATTTCGAGATGACCGCCACCTATGGTGTCGAATAATTCATCTGCCGTGACCAGCATCTTGGCTCCCGGTTCACGCGGGCCGGAACCCAAGACAGTAGCGACCGTCACCAGTATCTTGGGTGCGGACTGACTGGCGATAGCGTTTAACCAAAGCTTCATATGCGGCTCACTTTTCCTGGCTGGATGATGCTGCCATTGCTTCTACGCCATTGATGGCGGACAAAATCGCTTCACTGGTTGCCGGTGCATTCAACGGCGGGTTGTAGCGGTACTCTGCCACGCTGGCAATCGCATCACGTATTGCAAAGAAAACAGAAAACGGCAACAGCAAAGGCGGTTCACCGACGGCCTTGGACCTGTGTATGCTGTCTTGCACATTGCGGTTCTTGTAGAGGCTCACGCGGAAGTCTTCAGGACAATCAGAAATCGCCGGTATCTTGTAGGTTGAAGGTGCATGCGTCATCAGCTTGCCACCCTTGTTCCACCATAATTCTTCTGTGGTCAGCCAGCCCATGCCCTGTATGAACGCACCTTCCACCTGGCCGATATCAATGGCAGGGTTCAGAGAATTACCGGCATCGTAGAGCGCATCGGCACGCAAGAGTTTCCATTCACCAGTCAGGGTATCGACAATGACTTCAGATACCGAAGCACCATAGGCATAGTAAGAGAAGGGATTACCGCTCATGGTCTTGGGGTCCCAGTGCAAGCCCGGTGTCGCATAAAAACCGTCAGACCATAATTGCACCCGCGCCAGGTAGGCTTTTTGCACCAGGGCTTCAAACGGGATATCAAGCCCATTGACACTGACCAGGCCTGCCGCAAAGCGTATGTCTGCCAGTTCGCCACCATAAGTTTTTACTGCAAATTCAGCGAGGCGCTGGCGCAGGGTATGCGCGGCGTTTTGCGCAGCCTTGCCATTCAAATCTGCACCCGTCGAAGCAGCTGTGGCCGAGGTATTCGCAACCTTGCTGGTATCAGTGGCGGTAGCGCGTACCTTGTCCAGGTTAAGGCCCAGCTCATGGGCGACTACCTGACACACCTTGGTATTCACGCCCTGCCCCATTTCACAACCACCATGATTAACGAGCACCGAGCCATCGGTATAGATGTGTACCAAAGCACCAGCCTGGTTCAGGTGCGTGACGTTGAAGGCGATACCAAATTTAACCGGCGTCAGTGCCAGGCCTTTTTTGAGGACGAGGCTGCTGGCGTTGAACGCTTTAATGTCAGCACGGCGCTGTTGATATTCGCTGCTGGTTTCGAGTTCTGCCACCAGTTCATGGATGACGTTATCGACAACCTTCTGGCCATACTGGGTGATATTGCGCCCCTCTTCATCATTGCGGCCATAGAAATTGATCTTGCGTATCTCCAACGCATCCTTGTTCAGGTCGCGGGCGATATTGTCGACGATGTATTCAATCGCAATCGCCCCTTGCGGGCCACCAAAACCACGGAAGGCGGTATTCGACTGGGTATTGGTCTTGCCGCACATGGCGCGGATATCGACGTCACCAAGGTAGTAGGTGTTATCGAAATGACAGACTGCACGGGTTGCTACCGGTGCTGACAAATCGGCAGAATAACCGGCGCGCGAAACCATCTCTACCCTGGCAGCAATGATGCGGCCTTCATCGTCATAACCGACTTCATAATCATAATGGAAGCAATGGCGTTTGCCTGTCACCATCATGTCGTCATCACGGTCAGCACGCAGCTTGACCGGACGTTTCAGGTGGACGGCAGAGATTGCAGCCGCTGCTGCCCATAGAGCAGATTGTGATTCCTTGCCACCAAAGCCACCGCCCATGCGGCGGCATTCAACCACGATGTTATGGCTGTGTACGCCGAGTGCGTGGGCCACCACATGCTGCATTTCACTGGGGTGTTGGGTAGAACACAGCACCAGCATGCCACGGTCTTCCTTCGGTATCGCGTAAGAAATCTGGCCTTCGAGGTAGAACTGCTCTTGCCCACCCACATACAATTCACCCTTGACGCGGCGAGGTGAACGCTCGAACGCGGCCTGTGTATCACCACGTTGCAAACGCATAGGCGGCAGGACGAAGGACTGGGCTTTTTTTGCTTCTTGCGGTGTCAGTATTGCTGGCAATTCTTCATAGACTATCTCGGCCTTGCGCACGGCGCGACGTGCATTGTCATGCGTATCGGCGACGACGATAAAGATGGGCTGGCCTACATATTCAACCAGGCCTTCTGACAGGATGGGGTCATCATGGATGATGGGGCCACAGTCATTGGTGCCTGGGATATCCTTGGCGGTATATACCGCCACGACGCCACGTGCGCTTTTGACTGCATCAAAATTCATGGACACAATATTTGCATGCGCCTTGGACGACATGCCAAGCGCCGCATGCAAGGTGCCCTGCACTTCAGGGATGTCGTCGGTATAGCGTGCCTCGCCCAGCACATGCAAGACTGCTGATTCATGCGGATGTGATTTACCTACCTCTGCCCAGTCTGCATTGTCTTTGGCGAGGTTTTTGTCAGTCAGGAAAGCTTCAGTTTGGGTATTCATGTTTTCTCCTGAGCTTAAGCTGTGACGGTGACGGGTGCAAAGACATTGATGGCTTGCAGTTTCAGCGGCGCATCGGTACGTGTCTCCAGCCAGAAACGGCGCAAGAGATTTTGTGCTGTCTGCATGCGGTAGGTATTGCTGGCACGCATATCGGTCAGCGGTGTGTAATCCTGCGTCAGCAAGGCCATCGCATTTTTCACTGTCGCTTCATTCCAGGCTTGCCCGTTCAAGGCAGCTTCGGCCAGCGGTGCGCGGCGTGAGGTAGCGGCCATACCGCCGAAGGCGATGTGTGCATCACGCACGATGTCACCATCCAGATTGATTGCAAAAGCGGCGCAGACGGCCGAGATGTCCTGGTCATAGCGCTTGGCGAGTTTATAGGTGCGGAATTGCTGTCCGGCTTTAGGCAGAGGTATGCGCACGGCTGCGACAAATTCGCCAGCTTGCATATCCTTTTTCATATAGTCGAGGTAAAAACTTTCCAGCAACAGAACGCGCTGGCCGCGCACACTGTGCAAGACTATCTCAGCACCCAGGGCGATCATCCAGGGTGCTGAATCACCAATCGGCGAACCATTGGCAACACTGCCACCGAGCGTGCCGGTATTGCGTATGGGTTGCGAAGCAAAGCGCTGCCACATCTCGGTCAGTTCATCCGGATAATGCTGGCAGACTGCGCCATAGGCATCATTCAGTGATACGGCGGCACCTATCTCCAGCATGCCATCCACGGTCTTGATGTGTTTTAACTCATCGACTTCACGCACATAAATGATATTGCCCAGGTCGCGCATTTGCTTGGTCACCCAAAGACCGACATCGGTAGAACCTGCCAGTATGGTGGCCCTGGGATTAGCTTCACGCACCTCAGCCAGTTGCTGCAAAGTGCGCGGCGCATGGAAAGTCTGGCCATCAGCCGTATAACTGAACATCTCGCCACGCTGCAAACCTTGCAGGCCACTGATGACAGCCGCACGGTCAAACTCAGCCGCAGGCAACTCACCCATGCGCTTTGCGGCGTCGATGATGGGGCGGTAACCTGTGCAGCGGCAGAGGTTGCCAGACAGGGTTTCGTCTATCTCCTTGCGGCATGGCGGGACAGTATTACCTTCTTTTTTCAGGTACAGGCTCCACAAGGACATGGCAAACCCCGGCGTGCAAAAGCCGCATTGCGAACCATGGCATTCCACCAGCGCCTGTTGCACAGGATGCAGTTCACCATTCTTTTGTTGTAAGTCTTCTACCGTAAACACGGCTTTGCCATCAAGCGTGGGCAGGAATTGTATGCAGGAATTAACCGATTGCAATTCCAGCTGCCCATGTTTCATTTCACCAACGACTACTGTACAGGCACCACAATCGCCCTCGGCACAACCTTCCTTGGTGCCGGTGCAATGCAAGTCTTCACGTAGATGCTGCAACAGCGTGCGCGTAGGCGCAGCATTGCTGACCTGCTGGATTTGGCCTTGGTAATAGAAACGAATAGGGTCAGACATGAATGCTCCGGTATGAAATTCTTATGGGGCGAGGTTAGCATCCGCGGCGCTGACATCTATATGCATAAAATGATGTAGCTTATCTGCGTGTAAAAATATAAAACACCAAACCAACACCCTGGCAGGCTGGAAAGCCTTGCCAGTATTCAGTATAGACAGTACAGGGAAAAGCGCAGACCAGTGCATGAATGGGGAATATCACGGTTTTTATATACTGAACCGAGCAATCAATACGCCTGGTCTGAGCCCCTGTTTCACTGCCTGCATGATAATCTGGCCTTGCGCTAGGAGATTAATCCACTGTAAGAACGCGGACACTGACCGCTGCAAAAATCAAAACAACATCATCATCGTTACGGTCAATATTCAAACTATGATCAACCATGAAATAAAACTCAAGAAATCTACAAATTTATGTATGATTTGCAACTCTTTTAATCAGCCGGGCTTGCGCATGTACACATCTACGTTCACTTTCAAGAAAAAACAGTACGACGATGTTTTTTATGCGCTGGATGAACAGATAGCCAGCTTGGCTAAATCCACGCCCGGTTATCTCGGTGAAGAGACTTGGGAAAACGCGGCTACGGGCCAGATTTCAAATGTATATTACTGGGACAGCCTGGAAGCCCTGCAGGCCTTGATCGCCAATCCCATACACCAGCAAGCCAAGGCTGCCCAGGCCAACTGGCTGGATGGTTATCAGGTCGTCGTGGCAGAAGTCTTGCGTACCTATGGTGATGGCAAGCTGGAACATCCCTGTGTCATCATTCGCGCTCACGAATGAATAGACCTATCTGCCTGATTTTTGATTGTGATGGCACGCTGGTGGATAGCGAGGGCCTGTGCAACCTTGGATTGCAGATAGAATTACAGCGCTACGGCATAGAAGAAAATCTCGCTGAACTGGCACAGCGGTTTCGTGGCCGCAAATTGACAGATATTTGTAGTGCCTTGTCGCTGCAGCATGGCTTGCATCTGGATGAGAATTTTATCCACAGCTACCGACGCACAGTGGACTTATTATTCGATGAACATTTGCAGGCTATTCCCGGCGTCATCGAAGTTTTGCAGCAACTGGATTTGCCTATGTGTGTGGCATCTGCCGGGCCGCAGCAGAAAATCAGGAAAGCATTAAGTCTGACCGGATTGAGCAAGTTTTTTGGTGAGCATATCTTCAGCTCGTATGACATTTCTTCCTGGAAGCCAGAGCCAGATTTGTTTTTACACGCCGCCAGGCAAATGGGTTTTTCACCAGCAGATTGCGTCGTGATTGAAGACAGCAAGGTAGGCATACAGGCCGCCATCGCGGCAGATATGCAAGCCTGCTGGTTTGGCGATGCGGGACAGGTGGCGACTTATCCACAAGTACCACGATTTTCCAGCATGAATGAGTTACCATTCTTATTGTCGAATCTGCAAATCTACTCATGAAGGCTGCAAATATGAAAACCGGTCTCAGCATAGTTCTGGTTGCCGCTTTATTGAGCAATGCACCAATAGTCAAAGCAAACAGCCAGGATGAACAGGCATTGATGGCTGGCGTGCAGGGTTTTTATGGCTGGGTAGTGAAAAATGGCAAACAGGTTTCAGCCCTGCAGCCGCAAATCAAGGATATTGCGGGCAGCAAGAAATTCCAGCTGGATACCAAAAACCTCAAGACTTTCAGTGGCAAGTTCATGGCTTCCGGCTATTTTGCACCAGACTTTCCTGCAACGCTGGAGCGTTACTATGGCAAGTACCAGCAGCAATTCAAGGCTTATACAGATGCCGAGTTTGCCCAGATGGCCAAGGATGGCCGTGGGCCTCTGATGGAAACAGAAGACATGGATATCTTCTTTTGTGCTCAGGAGTATGAGTACAAGCAGTCTTTCATCAAGAAAATCAAGGCCAAGACTATCAAGCTGGATGGTGACAAAGCCAGTGTTATCGTGGTTTCACCCTATCAGTGGGAAGCTGAATTCAAGTTCGTCAAAGTCGATCAGCGCTGGTTGATTACTGGCTACTGTGTGTTCCAATAAGCCTGTAATCCAGTAAGGCGGCTGCATAAGTCTGTGGCTCATGGCTAGGGTTTTCTTGTGCATGCTATATTATGTTTTCTTGCAACTTCCTGAACAGGGCTTATGAGCGGTCCTACCACCGTTTTGACCAGAGCCGATGCGATGCGGGTTTTGCTGTCAGCAGTAGGCATACGTGCTGCCATGGCTGTCAAGCAGGCGCATCAGGATGCCGGGCTCTTGCGCACGCAACAGAATGAGCGGCAAGCCATTCTGCAAGAACGCCTGCGTGCTGCAACTGGCTTGAGTCAACAGGCTTTGCAGCAGCAATTGCAAACGACAGAGCAAGACTATGCCGATTTATTGCTATTGGCTGAAAAAATAGGCTGCAGTGATCAGGTACAGGCTATTCGTCCGCTGTCTCCACAAGGAGCGGATGAGCAGGAAATCATTACTTACCTGCGTAACTTGCAGGCACTGGTGTATGAGCTCAGACCTGTGCTTTTGCAAGAGTCAGCCAGACGGGCCGATGCCCTCTTTGATCAGACAGATTTTGATGTAGCAACGGCCAGCAGTGCAACTCTGCCGCAAGATCGGTTGGCGCGCTTGCTGAAACGCGTCGCCCACCTGCCACAATTACCAGAAGATATCGCAGGAATGGCAAAAGAGCTGGAAATATCCCTGCCCGGTGAGCGGGCTGATCTGCTTGCCAGCGATTTGCGTCTGCACATCCAGAATTTGCTGGAAGTCGAGAAAAAGCGTGAGGTAGATGAAGCCCAGGCCCTGATACTGGAACAGACTTTGAAAGACCTTGGCTACCAGGTCGAAGAAATATCCCATACCCTGTTTGTAGAGGGCGGCACCGTTCATTTTCGCCGTAGCAGTTGGGATAAATACATGGTACGCATGCGTATAGACAGCAAAACCGGGCAGGCCAATTTCAATGTCGTACGAGCCGTCAAACAAGATGAGAATGAGCGTAGCGTACTCGATCATTTGGCAGAGGACCGTTGGTGCAGCGAATTCCCGACTTTAATGGCCGCGCTCGAAGCACGTGGCATACAAATGCAAGTAACCCGACTATTGCAGGCTGGTGAACTGCCAGTACAATTGGTCGTGGAAGACAAGCTGCCGCAATTTTCAGAAGAAGAGCAAATTCAAAATCATAGACAACAACGTAGCAACAAATTGCCATGAACGTACCTGAAACACGCTGGCTGCAAGATCTGCAGCGTTTGCTGCCTATACGATCCCAATATGTGGTTTCTGGCAGCATACGTGACAGTTTTTTGTTGCCGCTTGATACAGCATCTGGCAGTGCCACCCTGGTGCCGTTTAACCGTGCCTTGTGGGAGTTTTTAAAAAACCAGGACTACAGCCTTTTGCTTGTCTTCGACACGGTTGATGGCTTGCGTGTCTATCCTGACGAGGCGGCACAACGTGATTTGGCCGCTCGCCTGTTCGATGTGAAGTTGACGGAAGGCTGTCAACAAATGAGCCTCGAAAGCCTGGGCAAGCTGATGAAAAAACTCAGTGCTGAGCGCGAAGTACGTTGCGCCCTGGTCCTCGATTTTGCCTCACGCATTACCCGCAAGGCTGACCAATTGAGTGAGGCTGAACATCGCTTCTTTGTCGCTGCAGAAAAAATCTCGCTGAATGCCTCTGCCATAGTCCCGCGTCAGAATGGTGGACCACCGTTATACAATCCCATATTGTGGCTGCTTAACCGTGCGCAGGATTTGCCATCCTGGTTCACGCTCGATAGTGAACGGATTGCGACCCTGCATATCGGCAAACCCGACTTTGAAATGCGCCAGGCTGCGGCACAACAACTGGCACCCTTGTTTGCCGGGTTTGTCGATGCGAAAGCTGATGTCCGCACCCAATTCGTCAAAGCTTTTACTGAAGGAACGGATGGCATGTCCCTGTCTGCCCTGGCAGATATCACTGAGCTGGCGGACCGGCAAAAACTCGCTATCAGTGATATAGATGATGCAGTACGCTGCTATAAAGTTGGGGTGCTGGATAACCCCTGGCGCAAGGAATACCTGCGTGACAAGATACGCGACGCTGAAAATTTTATCGAAGACCGGGTCAAGGGCCAACGTCCTGCAGTCATCAAGACCCTAGATATTCTGAAGCGTTCGGTCATGAGTTTAACTGGGGCGCAAACACGCTCGGTCGGTAGCCGGCCACGCGGGGTGCTGTTTTTTGCGGGCCCTACCGGTGTCGGTAAAACCGAACTGGCCAAGACCCTCACACAACTGGTGTTTGGCGATGAGGCGGCTTACACACGTTTTGACATGAGTGAATTTGCAGAAGAGCATACCAGCGCCAGGTTGCTCGGTGCCCAGCTGGGTTTCATTGATTCTGAAGCTGGTGGCGAACTCACCAACGCCGTCAGGCAAAAGCCTTTTTCTGTCGTGCTGTTTGATGAAATCGAAAAAGCCCATCCGCGCATACTCGATAAATTCTTGCAGATACTCGAAGATGGCCGCCTCACCGATGGCCGTGGTGACACTGCGTATTTTTCTGAAACCATTTTGATCTTCACTTCCAATCTCGGTATCTATGTAGAAGACAATCACGGGCAACGCCATGAAAATGTCAAACCAGGCGACAGCTATGAAACCGTGGAATTCAAGGTGCGCGAAGCCATAGGTAATTATTTCAAATTCAATTTATCACGGCCAGAATTATTGAACCGCATCGGTGACAATATCGTGGTTTTTGATTTTATTTCTGCCGAAGTCGCCGCCAAGATTTTTGATGGCATGCTACGCAATGTCGCGCGTCGCTTGCAGGAAGAGCTCAAACTGCAACTGGCCATGCCAGCGACGGTGCGCGATGAATTGCTGGCACGTTGCATACGAGATCTTAGCAATGGTGGCCGTGGTGTAGGCAACCAGCTGGAATCGAATTTCATCAATCCCTTGTCACGCGCCCTGTTTGAACAGGAACTTGAGGGCAAGCAACGCGTCACCGTGACAGCGATTACCGAAGCCGATAAAGTCATCAGCCTGAGCCTGCAATTAGCATGAAGATTGCCATCAATAAAGCGCATTTCCCGGTCACGGTACTGGGGCCGGGAAGGCGCATAGGTATATGGGTACAGGGTTGCAGCATAGCTTGCAAGGGCTGTGTCTCGCAAGATACCTGGGCCAGGGATGGCAGCAAGGAAATGACAGTCGCAGCTTTGCTGAGCTGGTGCCGCGAAGTCAGTGCCGGGCAATTTGATGGCATCACCATCTCAGGTGGAGAACCTTTTGAGCAGCCCAAAGCCCTGCATGCCTTGCTCGATGGTTTGCATCACTGGCGCAACAGTTCAGGGATGGATTTCGACATACTCTGCTATAGCGGTTATCCACTCGCAACCCTGCAAAAGAAACATGCAGACTTGCTGCAAAAACTCGATGCCCTTATCCCGGAACCTTTTATCGCCAGCAAGCCACTGATCCAGGCCTGGCGCGGCTCATCCAATCAGCCGCTGGTGCTCTTGTCAGACCGCGCCAGGACGCGCATGCAAAGCTATGTCGATGCCCCCATCGATGAACAGGACAAGCGCATACAGACCATGATAGATGGACAGCGTGTATGGTATGTAGGCATACCGGCGCGTGGTGACATGCAGGCACTGGAACAATTATGTGCCAGCCGCGGCTTGACATTTGATAGCGTCAGCTGGAGACCCTGAGTGAGCCAGACCTACATACGCCGCTGCCCCGCATGCGAAACCGAAAACGCGCCCGAAGTCATGCGCTGTGTTTGCGGCACCTTGTTGTCTGGTGTGGACTTGATGGAAAAGCGCGAACAGGCAGAACCTGAAGTTGAAGTAAAACAGGCAATCGTCAGCGCGACAGAATTAATTTGCAGCTATGAAGATTGCGAGCAAAGTAATCCGCCCGGTAGTGAACTATGCGTATATTGCAATCGCCCCTTGATCAAGGAATTAGCAGCAACAACGCCAGATAGCAGCGAGTTTCATAGCCAGATTCACAGCCTGTTGTCATTGCCGCAAGCCCTGCGTGATCGCTACAAAATACTGCATCATTTGCCAACCTTGGGGGCAGAGGCCGAGCTGTTACTGGTAGAGGAAAATACCTCTGCCATACAGCGCGTCGCCAAGATATATCGCCACGGCATATATGGCAAATCTGAAGTCAGGGAAAGACTGCAAGCAGTACCAGCCGAGCACCGCGTGGTCGTGCTGGAAGCGGGTGTCTCGGATGGTCATGCCTATGAGCTCATGGAGTATTGTGAGCTTGGTTCATTAAAAAAATTCGTACAAGACAAACGACCAGATCCTGCCATGCTGGAAAGCATAGTACGTGAACTGGCAACTGCCATCGCCAGTGTGCATAAAGCCGGACTTCTCCACCGCGACCTCAAGCCTGAGAATATCCTGGTGCGCACGCTGCAGCCGCTCGATTTGATACTCACTGACTTTGGTATCTCTTCTGTGCTGGATGCCACGCAAAGGTTGACAGGCACGGCACGCACCTTGCCCTATGCCTCACCAGAAAGCCTGTCCGGCGTCATCGATGCCAAGGCAGATTATTGGGCGCTGGGCATGATCATGCTGGAGCTGGCTCTGGGCCAGCATCCGTTTGCCGGTTTGTCAGAAGCCGTGATCCTGCACCACCTGACCACGCGCGAGCTTGAACTCAATGCCGTGCCGGATGCCTATCTGCGCAAACTGTTGCGCGGCCTGCTGTTGCGTGACCCTAAAAAACGCTGGGGTGAGGAACAGATCATGCGCTGGCTGGCGCGCGATGCCAGCTTGCCAGATGCCGTTGAAACCATGGCCATGGGCGGTTTTCGCGAGCCGTATCATATAGGCCAGTATCTGTGCCACACCCGCGAACAACTGGCAGTGGCGCTGGCCCGCAACTGGGATGATGGCGTCAGGGACATATCGAATGCGCAATTGCTGGCCTGGTTCCGCGACGTACAAAAAGACCAGAACTCAGTGCGGGTCTTGCTGGATATGCGCCAGGATAAAAAGCTCTCGGTAGATGTCCAGTTACTGCGCCTGATCCTGCATCTGGCACCCGGTATACCGCCTGTCTGGCGTGGTGAAACCATAGAATTGCCCGCCATACTCAGCTATGCCAACCGTGCACTGAAAGGCGATGAAGCCGCCAGCAGTTGGCTGAACCAGCTCTATAACTATGGTGTGCTGGAAGCCTATGCCGACGCTGGTAACAAAGAGGTCGCCAGTATCGTGCAAAAATGGCAGCATTGCTGCAAGCAAATCGAGCAGGCCTGGCAAGAAGCTTTTGGCCTGGTGAAAGACTATGCCAGCAAGCAATTACCGGGTGAACATAGCAATATCGACAAACTCATGTACGGCCTTGATACAGATGACAGCGCACCCCTGCATAAATTGCATGCGCGAGTGCTGGCGCTGGCCTATGATGAACGCTGGCCAGAACGACTGCGCAAGCGCCTGGTAGTCGCCTATGCTGGCCTGAGAGCCTATTGCCCCTGGCTGGCTGCGCTGGGTGAGATAGAACAAATGCCGGTCGCTTCGCTGCTGGTACTGGAAGCCCTGTTGCCGGAAGCGCAAAAAGCCGTTGAACGCCAGCAAAAAGCCGAGACCTGGCAGCGCACTTCAGACCAGGATGCTGCACTGGCCATGAAGCAGGAAGTATTGCGCACTATCAAGGCGCTGCGTGTGGCGGCCACTGACAGTCTCTTGCCTGCCAGTGCGGTAGAAGATTTGCACAAGACATTGGACGAGTATTATGTATTGCTGGAAAAACTGCGCGCCTCTGCCAGCACAGAACTGCCATGGCAGGAAGCAAAAAAAGCGGCATTACGCGTAGAGCATATTGCTGCAAAAATATCACGCCTGCTTGATAGCCTGGTGGCACGACGCACAGAAAATCAGGGCTGGGCGGGGCAGGAGATGCAGATTTTCGTTGTCATTGCCGTTATCGCTGTGCCAGTTTTTTTCAGGGGCGGCAATTTTTACTGGATATTGCTATTGGCCCTGGCTGTTGCTGCGTGGCGCTTCTTGCCTAATTTTTTGACCATGCGCAAGATTCGTGAGTTGGGTGAGCAACTATAAATCATGGAGTGACTATGTCTGCCATTTTTACCAAATTGAATCTCAAAGATCAGAGCGAAATCCTGGTCTTGCATGCACCGGCATCGTTTGAGCCAGAAATCGCGGCTTTGGAGGGTGTCAAGGTGCTCAAGAAATTGTCTGGCGTCAAGAAGCTGAGGTTTGCTTTGGTGTTTGTCAGCAAGCAGCAAGAGCTCGATGAGATGTCTTTGGCCTTGAGCAAGCTGGTAGAAGGGGATGCCCTGCTGTGGTTTGCTTATCCCAAGGGAAGCTCGAAAAAATATCAATGTGAATTCAACCGCGATACTGGCTGGGATGTGATCAAGGCGGCGGGGTTTGATACGGTGAGGATGGTGGCGATTGATGAAGACTGGTCAGCATTACGGTTCAGGCACGGTGACTTTATAAAAAATTCTACCAGGAAGGCTGCTGGCTGAACATCCGATTATTTTACAGATAAAAATATTGACTCAATCCAGTTAGCCTTGAACTGGATTGAGCGGGTTTGAGCTTTAAGGCAGCCTGGCAAGGCAATACTTCAAACCTGCCCACTGCCAAACCAGCCTTTCATCTTATCCCTGGCGCTCTGCTTCACTTCATCCGTAATATAAAAACTGACGGTCACCAGCGCACCAGCGATCACACCCAGATCATCGCTGTAACCAACCACAGGCAGCATATCGGGCACTGCATCCAGCGGAAAAATGAAGTAACCCAATGCCCCGAAGATGACAGTCTTGGCCCAGGCTGGTGTCTCCGGCCTTTGCGCTGCATAGTACAGGCACAGCACTTTTTCTATGACTTCGCTGCCTGCCGCTTGTGCATATTTCTTGAGCTTTTCCCAAAAACCGTTTTCACTATACGCTTTGCTATGTGACATGATTTTCTCCTCAGTCATTCGCACGTTTAACTGTTGCCAGCAAACCCGCCGCTGCCACAAATACGCCGCCAGAAAACTGATTGAACATCTTTGCCTTGCCCTTGGAGCGCAGCCACGGCCCCATGCGTTCGGCAAATATGGCATACAGCATCAGCACGCTGAATTCAAAAAATACAAAGGTGGTGCACAAGACCAAAAATTGCGGCAGCTTGGCGGCAGCGGGGTTGATGAATTGCGGGAAGAAGGCGGTAAAGAACAGTAATGCCTTGGGATTGCTGATACCGACCAGCATGCCTTTGACATACAGGCGCAGGCGGGTGCCGCGCAGCTCGGTTTCTGCTGGCAAGACAAAATCACTGCTCTTGGCGCGCAAGCTGCTAATACCCAGATATAGCAGGTAAGCCACGCCCAGGTATTTGATGATGGTAAACACCAGCGCCGACGTCGCCAGGATGGCACCGATGCCTATTGCCGAGCAAGTCATGATGGCGATGAGGGAGGTGATATTCCCCAAGGCCGGGAACAGAGTCATGCGGGCACCGAAATTGATGCTATTGGTGATACACATCAACACGGCAGGGCCGGGGGTAATGGTCAATACCAGTACGGCAACGAC
Source organism: Undibacterium sp. Ji83W (assembly GCF_049340385.1). NCBI lineage: Bacteria > Pseudomonadati > Pseudomonadota > Betaproteobacteria > Burkholderiales > Oxalobacteraceae > Undibacterium > Undibacterium sp. Ji83W. The sequence goes on from NZ_JBMPOZ010000006.1 coordinate 94,173, forward strand.
ATACAGCAACCAGGTTTCTATAGACATGAGGGTTCCCTGAAGTGATTTAAATATCCTGACAGGGATATCTTAGTCGATTTCAGGGACAGCTATCGCTTTTGCTAAAACTCAGGAAGGTTTCACCGCTTTGCGTGATGCCGGTGGTGCAGGTGGTATATAAGCGGCCCATTCGGGCTTTTGCTCTTTGCCGCTGTCGACAATGACCATATAGCGTCCAGCCCATGGATTGTCTTCACGGTTTTTGTCGAGTACCCAGAATTTCTTGCCCTCTGCCAACCCCTGTATATAGTCGGCATCCAGTACGGAATAACGGTCCAGCAGGAAGTTCAAGGTACCTGGTATGCGCACACAACCCTTGGATTGCACCGTGCCCAGACGCGATTCGAGTATGCCGGGGTCCGTGGCATGCATTTGCAGGCGCATGTCGGCGATGATTTTGTCGCCCCAGCCTTTTTTGGCCTTTTGCCAGCCAAAATCAAATACGCGCCTACCCTTGGCACCATAACCGCGTATGCCCTTGCTGTTTTTACTACCTTCAGCGCGATAATCCAGATTGGCCAGACTATGGGTATACACACCTGTCGGGGTTTCAAAATGTTCAAAGCCGGGGGAGCGTCCTGTCGATACAGGTGAAGCACCTATGAACTGATACTGCCCTTCCTGGTCCAGCCAGAACAACATGGCAACCTGGACTTTGGGATTGCGGTCGACCAGCATAATATATTGTGATGACAGATTGCTGATACTGGTACTGGCTAGTGCGACCGTCATCTGGTCTACATAAAGTTGCAGGTCTTCTGGCGGCGGCTGGACTTGCTGCACCACCGTGCTGGTATAAATGTCTTTCAGGCTCAGGGCAGACTCCAGCGCTTGAGCCGGGTATGGTGCAGCAAAGGCCAGCGCCAAAGTGATGGCTATCGCAGGTTTAAGCAGGGATGAAAGCATGTTGAATGGGAAAGGATGGTCGGCTGTGCAATGAAGCTCTGGTTTGAATACATATCGCTTGAACACTTTCAATATGCCGCAGTTTCATGCTCCCAGACAAGCATAAACAGCGCGATAGCAGGTAGGTTGTTGCAACTTTGACTCATCTCAAACACTCTAATGCCGAGCTTAGAACTCATTTCATCAATAGGGGTGAGTGCGAACAAGACGATTTGGGATGCAGTGCAAGGCGTGACGCGAAGCTAAGGCTGGTGCCTTAGCGAGGGCGAGGTAATAAACTGCACGCAGCAATGCGCCCAAATCGTCAGTTCCCGAAGGGTTTGCCTCATAACGCGTGCTGGACTGTGTTGGACTTGTTATCAATAGGCAAAGCTATTGACTGCCTCGTCCATAGTTTTACCATTGGCCAGCCCGCGTTATGAGGCAAACGCATCTCATCCCTATTGATGAAATGAGTTCTAGTATATTGATTCCTGACCTGAACACTTTACGCTGGAGTACCATGCCGTGAAATATGCAAAATTAGCCATGTTGCTGCCCTTGTCACTTTCGCTCTGCCTGAGCATGCCTGTGCTGGCGGCGGGGAGTAATTGCTCGAATAAGGATATCGCTTGTGTATCTGGCGGCATAGGCAGTACAGAACGGGAAGAGTTGCAGCAGCAGGCGGGGCAATACAGCTTGTGGCTGCGTACTGCCGCCAGCAAATCGGGCGCTTATCTGGCGGATATCAAAGTCATCGTCCGCAGTGAAAAAACCAAGGCCGTGCTACTGAGCACCAGCCTGGATGGCCCCTGGCTATTCCTGGCCCTGCCTGAAGGCCGCTACGAAGTTGAAGCCCACTATCATGACAAGGCGACCCGCTCAGACCAGATCGTCAAGAAAGTGACTGATATCAAAAAAGGCAGCCAGCGTCAGATGATGATGTATTTTGAGGCCAGCAATGTGGGTGAACTGAATTACAAACCCGCTTCCTGAAAGTGGGCGAGTGGGTGAGCACGGGATAGATTTATTCCAGGTAAATCCTGGGTTTATATACTTCCATGAAATTTTCAGGCTTGCTGAGTGGCGTGAAACCAAACTTTTCATACAGGCCAGCAGCTGTGCTGGTGGACAGTGTGAAGCGGCGCAGTTTTTTTACCACCGGATGGGCCATGACTTCTTCCATGAGTAATCTGGAGATGCCCTTGCCACGCATGTCGGTCACGACAAACACATCAACGAGGTTACCAAAGGTCGCCATGTCGGTGATGACGCGGCAAAAGCCCACCATGCGGTCTTGCTGGAAAATGCTGAAACACAGGGAATTGCGCAGGGATTCTTCTACCACAGCTCGTGAAATGCCGGTAGCCCAGCCACTCTCGGTTGTCAGGAATTGATGCACAAGATCAATGTCGATCTTGTCCTTGTCTGTGGTAATCCAGTATTCGCCAGCCTGTGTTGCATTCATGCTGTCCTGTCCTTCTATTTGGATGTTTGAAAATCTCTCAAAAATAGTTTGCCAGGTTCAGACCACAAAGCCGTTTTCAAGTTCATTCAGATGGCTGCTCAGCGACGCTGGCCAGGTAATTATTCTTGATGCGCACATAGTGCTCGGCTGAGTATTTGAAATAGCTGATTTCCTCCGCAGTCAGGGCGCGGACTTTGACTGCCGGGCGGCCTACATACAGATAGCCGCTTTCCAGCACTTTGCCCGGTGGCACCAGGCTGCCGGCACCCAGCATGACATGCTTGTGGATAACTACGTCATCCATGACGATGCTGCCCATGCCTATCAGGCATTCATCGCCTATGCTGCAGCCATGCAGGATGACGGAATGGGCAATCGTCACATAATCACCAATGATCAAAGGTGAACCGGCAGGCTTGCTGGCATTCTTGTGTGAGACATGGCCCATGGCCAGGTCCTGGAAATTGCTGCTATGGCCTATGCGTATGTGATTGACATCGCCACGCAAGACGGCATTGCACCAGACCGAGCTGTCCGGCCCGATTTGTACATCACCGATGATCTGGGCACTGGGGTGGAGGTAGCAATTCTCGGATATTTCAGGAAAGGTGGTCAGGTAAGGGCTGAGTGGCATGGTGCAATCTTTGTGTTCATTGGCAGGTTTGAACAGCAATTTTAACTGATCACAAATCTCAGGCGCATGTGGGTAAGTACTTAGATATCCACAGGATCAATTTCCACCGACCACCTGACCCGGCTTTTCATGGCGCGCAAATCTGCTATCCAGGCTTTGACGAAGGCTTGCAGCGCCGGGCGTGAGACTGATTCGACCAGCAATTGCGCCCTGTCCACATTGGCCACCCGCGTCATGGTCATGGGGATGGGGTCATTGATCATGATGCCCTGATGTTCGGTACAAAGCGCTGCTTCTTTCAAAAAGGCGATGGCGGTTTCCAGCTCTTTGGCTTCTGCCCGCAATAAAGCCTGGTACATGAAAGGCGGCATGTGGGCTTGCTGGCGTTCATCCAGCAAGTCTTTGGCAAAGTCCGGGTAATTGTGTGCCATCAGCGCATGATAGAGCGGATGGTCCGGGTAGCGGGTTTGTACCAGCACCTCGGATGCATTGCCGCCTTCCTTTTGTGCAGCCCGCCCGGCCCGGCCTGCGACCTGCATGAGCTGGGCAAACAGGCGTTCACTGGCGCGGTAATCTTGCGAGAACAGGGCAGCGTCCGGATTGAGCGCTGCCACCAGGGTCAGGCGTTTGAAGTCATGCCCCTTGGCCACCATTTGTGTGCCTATCAGGATATCGACTTCACCGGCATGCACACGTTCAAAGGCAGCGGCGGCGCTGCCTTTGAGGCGGGTGGAGTCGGCATCGATGCGAAATACCCTTGCCTCCGGGAAAAGCAAGGCCAGGCTTTCTTCCATGCGCTGGGTGCCGCGGCCCAAAGGTTGCAGGTCGATATTGCCGCAAGTCGGGCATGAGCGAGGTATGCGTTGTTCCAGGCCGCAATGGTGACAGCGCAACCTGTGGTCGCCTTTATGCAAGACAAGATGGGCAGTGCAACGGGTGCAATTGCTGATCCAGCCGCAGGCATCGCAGGCCAGCACAGGTGCATAACCGCGCCGATTCAAGAATAGGAGTGATTGCTCACCCTTCTCCAGACGTAGCTTAATCGCGCCTATTAGCCTTTGCGTCAGGCCTTCGCTGGGCTTTTCTCTTTCCAGGTTAATGATGCGTATGATGGGCAAGACGGCGTGCTGAACTGCCCGCTCGCGCAATTCCAACAGGCGGTAGCGGCCAGTCTGCGCGCCCTGCCAGCTTTCCAGCGAAGGCGTGGCAGAACCCAGCAAGATGGGGATAGACAGTTGCCGCGCCCTCCACACGGCAAGGTCACGCGCGGAATAACGCAAGCCTTCCTGTTGCTTGTAAGAAGGATCATGCTCTTCATCGATGATCAGCAGTTTCAGCCTGGGCAGGGATGCCAGCATGGCCAAGCGCGTACCAAGCACGATACGGGCACGACCCGTATGTGCTGCCAGCCAGTGCAACATGCGTTCACCTTCTGCCATACCGCTGTGCAGGGTAGACAGCATCAGGCCGGGGAAACGGGCGCGGATATGGGATTCCAGCTGCGGCGTCAGATTAATCTCTGGCACCAGGATCAGGATCTGGGCATCCGGGTTTTTTGCCAGTACTTTGGCGGCCGTCTGCAAATACACTTCAGTCTTGCCGCTGCCTGTGACCCCAAACAAGAGGTGCGGGGCATAGCCCTCGGCAGTGGCAACCGCATCCACGGCAGCTTGCTGTTCAGGATTTAATTGCGGCTCGCCCACCGGGCTGACATCGGCCAGTTCTGGCAACTTGTCCAGCTTCTTGATGGCGCGTTGCAGGGAAACCGTTTTGATGGCTTTCAAATTCTTGGGTAAGGCAGGTATCGCCACCTCGCCTATGGGACGCTGGTAATACTCGGCGGCAAACTGACATAGCGCCAGCCATTCCTTGTTCATGGCCAGCAACTCGTGCCTGACGGCGATGACGTCGCGCAGCTTGGCGGACGGGACTTCGGTCTCGCTCACCACATCCATGATCAGGCCAACTACTTCCTGGCGGCCAAATGGCAAAGCGACCAGTTGTCCAATCTGGGGCGGGGCTACAGTAGTACCGCCCTCTTCTTGTGCTGTCCATCGATAATCGAAGGTGCTGTCAAGGGGGGTATCAAGGGCTACTCGTAAATAAACTTGTTTCACGATCTAAGCTTGAACATGAAAATCAGCGCTAACTATTGATTTCATAAGGCTTTTTGACATATCCACAGTTTCTGTGGATAACTTTGTGGAGAAAGATCTATTGACATCGGTTTTCGCTAGCGTTTACGTGGGTTTCCACAGAATGCCCTATCTCAGCGCCTAGAATTTAGTCTTTTAAAATCAATGACTTACAAAAAATGCTGGAAGACAAAAAAATATTTTTGAAAATATTTTTTGTCGCCCCGATTTTGTGCATAAGTAACAGAAAATGTGCATAGAAATGCAAAATTTTACTGCGGCTAATCCATTGGTTTTCCACAGCTTTCGGGCTGGAAAAGCACGCCAGGACTATGTTTTGCAGAGCAACATAACGCAAAGACAAGCATTTCCGGCACTTGTTGTTTTACCAGTGCCTAAAAGCCCATACTTTGCCACTGGCCTGACCAGAAATACTGGCTGGACAAGCCACTTTGTAATCAGTCAGTGGCGAAAAACCATGCATATTTTATAAACAAATACCGCTACCTGCTAGGCTTGACGCTGTTGACGACTATATTCATGCACCGTTTCGACCAGCACGCTGACTGACTCAACTGGCGTAAATTGCGAAATACCATGACCCAGGTTGAATACATGGCCATGACCAGCCGCAGGTTTGCCATAACTATCCAGAGTGGCAATTACCTGCTGACGAATTTGCGACGGTTCAGCAAACAGCACCGCCGGATCAAGATTACCCTGCAAGGCCACTTTATCACCAACCTTGGCGCGTGCCTGGCCCAGGTTCATCGTCCAGTCCAGGCCCAGGGCATCTGCACCGATATCAGCCAGTTGTTCCAGCCACAAACCGCCACCTTTGGTAAAGACGATGGCAGGAATACGCTTGCCATCTTTCTCTTTTTGCAGCTGGCTGACGATATCGCGCATATAAGATAGCGAAAACTCTTGATAGGCCCCATCCGCCAGCGCCCCACCCCAGCTGTCAAATATCATCACGGCCTGGGCCCCGGCATCGATTTGCGCATTCAGATAAGTAGCGACAGCGTCGGCATTGGTGCGCAGGATGTGGTGCATGAGGTCCGGGCGCTTGTACATCATGCTCTTGACTGTATGGAAGTCGCGCGAGCCCTGGCCTTCTACCATATAGCAAGCCAGCGTCCATGGGCTGCCGGAAAAACCGATCAGCGGTACACGGCCATCCAGCGCAGTGCGGATTTGCGTTACTGCATCAAATACATATTGCAGGCTGCCTGCTTCTGGCACTTTGAGTGCCATGACGTCTTTTTCATCTTTTAGCGGGCGCTCAAACTTCGGGCCTTCGCCTTCTTCAAAGTACAGACCCAGGCCCATCGCATCCGGTACGGTCAAAATATCAGAGAACAGGATGGCAGCATCCAGGCCATAACGGTCTATAGGTTGCAAAGTCACTTCAGTGGCAAAGCCGGGATTCTTGGCCAGGCTCAGGAAAGAGCCTGCACCTTTGCGGGTGGCACGGTATTCTGGCAAATAACGGCCCGCCTGGCGCATCAACCATAGTGGTGTGTAATCAGTTTCCTGGCGCAACAAGGCTCTCAGGAAGGTATCGTTTTTGAGCGGGGCAAAATTCATGGACATAAGGGCTTTCGGTGACGCTGCGTGCATCTGCTTATCTACTGACATTGTCAAACTACGCAGTCTATTGCTGTATAAGCGACATTATCGCCTATGCGCGCAGGATAGGCATCTGATCTGCAGCAAGTGGCGCAATTTTCAGCAAAATTTCCGGCAATAAACTGTGGATAACTTTGTGGATAGAAATGACAGAATGCCAGTTTACTGATTTATTTTAAATTCGGTTAACAGGATTATTCTGTAAGTCATTGATTTTATTGGGAAGGAATACCAGTTTATGAGAAATTCGCGTTTTTTAACATAAATCGCGTGCAAGCGAAATTGTGCATAAGTACCAAAGCCATATTATTTTTCTTGACGATTTTGCAGAAATGTTTTTGCTAATTCTTCTGCCCAAATACTAACGCCAAGTGCTGACGGATGGTAGCCATCTTCGGCCATCTGGCGCACATCTTGAAGATTTGCGGTAAACGGCAAATGCAAAACCTGCTGCCGGGATGCTGCCATTTCGCGGTTTATTTGATCCAGCGCACGCGCTTTCATGCCCAAAACCTGGCGCAAAGGAGCGGGCAAGGCGGGAAAAACCTGCATCGGTGGCACGCCCGCCAACACGATAAGACCACTTGGTTTTAGCAACATCTGCAATTCATCCAACAGGCCTTGCAATTCTGCGCGGTAGCTATTAACGGGGCAAAAGCTGGTCGTATCATTGACACCAAAAGCGACCAGAATGAGATCCCACGCTGGCGATGCATCGCTTTGCGCCTGGCGAAATGCTGGCAAAGCTTGCCTGGCCCAGGACAGGCGTGCGCCATTTTGCCCCAAAGCCTGCCATTCCACAGCAGTATCGAGTTTGCCAGCCAGTGCTTTGGCCAGTTGTGCCGTGATGGATTCTTTATAATTAGCCACGCCCACACCCGCAACCGGTGACTCGCCTATGCCCAGAACCCGCAAGTTATCCACAGCAGGATGGGTATGACTCCACAGCCCATATGCTTGGTCACTGGCTTCAGGCAAGCGTGGTGTCACCGCTCGGGTGCGCCGCCCCTGCCATGCCAGCAAGGGATAGATCGGCGCTGCAAGCAGCTCAGGCCAGTAGCTGAACTTCATTTACTGAGCTTCACTCTACCTTGATCTTGCTGTAATCAGGATTGCCTGGCGGATATTTGAGTTTCAGGCTCAGCAGTTTTTCTTGCACTATGCTGGCAATGACGAGGTTGCGCTGGGTCTTAGAGTCTGATGGCACGGCATACCAGGGCGCATGATCGGCGTCCGTTGCCAGCAAGGCATTTTCATACGCCTCTTGATATGCTTCCCAGTATTTGCGTTCGACCAGGTCCTGGGGATCAAACTTCCAGTGCTTGTCGGGATCGGCCAGGCGCTCTTCCAGCCTGGCCTTTTGCTCAGCCTTGGAAATATGCAGGAAGAATTTCAATATCACCGTACCGGTTTCGGCCAGCATACGTTCAAAATCGCGGATCTGCGCGTAGCGGCGCTTGCATTCGGCCTGGTCTATCCAGTCATGGACGCGGGTAATCAGGACATCTTCATAATGGCTGCGATTAAAGATGGTGACTTCACCCTTGCCCGGCACTTCTTTATGAATGCGCCACAGGTAGTCATGATTTTTTTCATCGGTACTGGGTGCTTTAAAGGCGACCGTCCGTGCCCCCAGAGGATTGATTTGCCCGAACACGCCGTTGACCGTACCGTCTTTACCGGATGTATCCATACCCTGCAGGATGATCAATAGCTTGCGGTCATGAGCGGCATACAAAACATTTTGCAGGTCAGAAATTTCTTCTGCGAGTTTTAAGGTTGCCAGTTTGTCGGCTGCCTTGTCTGCATTCTTTTCTGTGGCCGCCGTACCCAGCAGTTTTTTATTGGCATCAGCATCCTTGACCTGAAAACCCTTACCTACCCGAAACAAGTCCGCAACTGTCATTCAAGTCCCCAATCAATATTGTTTAGCTTACGCAAGAAGTATCTCAGATTCAGAGATAATGTTTTGATGATAATATGAAAAGCACTTCTTCCCATAGCCAGTATGTAAACTAAAGGACTTATTGTGCGTAGATTTACCGCAATCATATTGACAGCCGCATTTGCAGTTTCTGCTTACGCTGAAGAGCCAACAATCACCGTCATCAGCGATGTCAGGCTAGCTATAGCACATGCCAAAGGGGTGGAATTTTCTGCTGATTCTGAGGCCTTGCAGAAATTTGTCGATACCAGGCAATTTGGAGAAGCCGATAAAAGAGCAAAATCGAATTGTGCATCTTATGAATCCATCTTTGACCGCAACAAAAAACAGTATACATTCCAATCTGATGAGGAATTTGAGGAATTCAGCAAATCCAGCAAGCTGGATTTTGAATGGATAGACTGGGGTTACAAAACCTGTCTGCAAACTCAGGCTTTTGTCGCGATAGAAAGAAGGGACTTGCAACAAGCCTTGTCCATGCTCAGGAAAGTGGAATCGCTGGCCCCGGTATCCGCTGGCACCTCGTCTGAAATTGGCTATGTATTGAATCAACTTGCTAAACCGGCAGAAGCCTTGCAAGCCTACCGTCATTCCCATGAACTGAGCAAACGATATCTTTCGCAACGGCCTTACCTGGCGATCGCCTTGCGTGGCATGGGGTTTTCTTTGATAGAGCTTAAGCGACTGGATGAAGCAGAGAAAGCTTTTCAAGAATCATTGCAAATCGAACCTGGCAACAAACTGGCCAATAACGAACTCGTTTATATACAAGGATTGCGCACGCAGCAAAAGTAAACTTAGTGCTGGTAAAGATGCTCTATCTTGATGCACCTGTCCATGACGACTTTAATACCCGCAGCCTCCGCCCGGGCAGCAGCGGCTTCATTGACGATGCCTGACTGCATCCACAAATAAGGCGCAGCAATCTGTATGGCCTCTTCCACAATCGGTGGAATATCAGCCGCATTGCGGAAGCAATCGACGATATCGATACGGTGTTCTGCTGCTGCAGTAATCAGGTCAGGATAGCAATATTCGCCAAGGATCACATTCCCCGCTTCACGCGGATTTACCGGGATAATCCGATAACCATGCGCCTGCATATAGGCAGCCACTCCATGGCTGGGGCGTGAAGTTTTTGAAGACAGCCCAACGACAGCAATAATTTTACTGCTACCTAATATGCTGGTAATCAAGTCAGTTTGCTTAATGCTCATAAAATCCTGTTTTCTATTTCTGAGATTATCTTCAGTATCTCACCTGGTATCTGTTCACGATCAGCACATGCCTGTCGTCTATTTATGATTGACATCCATATTAAGGGATTGCTAATGTTGCGTTTTGCTAATTTACAATAGTATTGAGCATGTCAGGTAGGTTGCCATTCATTTCAAGTAAGTTTCCCAAACCTATGGGCACGCAGTTTTGACCAGGTCGTTCCCTATCTGCGGCCTGAGTCTGCTGCTGTTTGCAGGTAGCGCTATGGCTGGGGAGACGCAACTGGAGCAAGCTACCCCGCAACAAGTCGTCGTGACCGGCGTGCAAACTGACATGGATGCCCGACGTGACTCAACGGCGGGCAAGACCATTATAGGCCGCAAGCGCATAGAAGAAAGTGGCGTCGAGAAGGTCGGTGATTTGCTTGCACGCGAACCGGGGCTGCCCAGCACTTTGGGTGCGCTTGGCAGCCCGACTTATACACAGTTTCTGATCGATGGTTTGCCCCCTGCCAAAAACCAGAATCTCGCAGACATGGATTTGCAGCTGGTCGAGAAAATTGAAATCATCAAAACCACAGTCGCTGAATTTGGCCCGTATGGCATTGCTGGCACCATCAATATCATCACCCGCAAAATCATAGCCGAACAAAAAAAGACAGACCTCAGGGTCGCGTACAACACCAGTGCCGGTCAACCTGGTATCAATCTTTCTTCGTCTTTGAGCCACGGAAAAGAAGAAGACGTGCTAAGCATGAATATGCAACTGTCTTCATCTTATAAAACCCAGGAGAGCAGTGGCAGCCTGAGCCAGACATCCTCCTCATCGGGTAGTGGCATAGCACAGCAATTGCAGGGGCAATCTAGTACAAGCAACCGCTTTGTCACGCTGGCGGCATCAGGTAATATGATCTGGCGACCCAACCAGCGTCACCAGCTTATCTTCTCGCCAGCGATTAATACCAGCACCAGCGTTTGGGCAAATAGTAATATCCGTCAATGGGATGATGGCAACAGTCTGGAGATGAATGAGCATTTTCACGGAAATACGGAACAATTCAGCCTGCCACTAAGCTGGACTATTCGCCTTCATGAACAAAGCCAGTTAATGCTATCAGCGCGTATCAACCGTGACCGCGGTCGTATGGAAACAGTCTGGAATGAATACCGCAGCAGCCTGGGAAGCAGCCTGCGTCGTACTTCTGCTGATAACTCAGGTACTGCAGCTACATTCAAGCTCGACTATAAAACCCTGCTAGCAGATGCACATGAAATCAAGGCGGGCATGCATTTGATGCGTAGTAGTGACAGCCTGGATGAAAAACACTGGCTCAACGGTAATCCTGACCTGGCTCTTGATGAATTCAATGCGCCCTATAGCCTCGTAGAAACTAAGCTCCGCTGGTTCTGGCAAGATGACTGGCGCCTTGACGATAGCCTGTCCCTGAATCTTGGCATATCCGGAGAGCAGACAATACTGGATCTGCAAGAGCTATATTATCAGTCCCATGCCCTTTATCGCGTGCTGTCGCCATCCATGCATTTGCTAAAGAAACTGAATGCAGACGGTACGCAAAGAATGCGCTTTAGTCTGGCGCGCTCGTTTAATGCACCACGCTCCAGCGATTTGATGCAACGCCCGTTCATTAATGCTCTGGCTCCATGTCTGGTGAATGGCGTATGCATTGCAAATGGCATAGAAACCGCAGACAGCTCTGGAAATCCGGATTTGCAGCCTGAGCGCTCGCTGGGGCTGAATGTCACTTACGAATATGATCTGGCTGCGAATAGTCTCTTGTCCCTGGGTTTATACACCAGGGATATCGATAAAAAGCGCGGCTCGGAAATACGTCTAGAGAATGTGGCCTGGTCAAATCAGGCGCGCTATGTAAGTCGCCCGGTGAATTTTGGCGATGCCAGTGTGCAGGGGATTGATATGGAATTGCAACTGGCTTTGCGTGATCTGAATGCACAAGCACCGGATGCCAGTTTGCGCGCAGGCTTGGGCCTGGCACGCTCCAGGGTAAATATACGCTCAGGACTGGACATGCTGACGGACAGCCAGACGCCTTGGAATGCCAAACTGGGCGCGAGTTATACGGCCAGGGCCTGGCCTTTAAAACTGGATATCGATGCCCATTGGACACCCGGAAACTGGGTGCGTATCAATGCACAGCAGCGCTCTTTCTCACCCCGGCAATTTAGCCTGAATGCAGGTGCCGTATGGAAATTCAATCCGGATACCAGTCTGACGATTAATTTGGGAAATATTCTGGCAGACAGCAGGGCTAGCGTGACTGAGTATGCGGGTGTCGATGGCGTAGTGCGGCAGCAGAGCCTGAACAAATCGCATACCCGTTTGAGTGTGCGCTTGAATTTCAAACTCTGAATATCATGGTTCTGCATGCACCAATTGGATAAAAACGAATTTCTCCAATGAGGCATCAGCGTGAGCTCTCATTGCTGTCCAGTTCACGCCAGATATGGTGATGGACATAGACTAAGTTCAATCAATTATGATGAGACAGCGCCAAAAACAAAAGGCAGCCAAGGCTGCCTTTTGTTTTAATGCTTGCTTACTACGCAGCGGAGTGAACCGCTATCGTATTAACGCTTTTGACGCAATCTTTGTATCGCTGCCAATTGGGCGATCGCAGAAGCCAATTCTGCCTGTGCTTGCGCATAGTCAATTTTGGAATCACGATTAACCAAAGCTTGTTCTGCCAGTTTCTTGGCTTCGCTGGCTTTGGCTTCGTCCAGATCTTGACCGCGAATCGCGGTATCGGCCAAAACTGTCACTGCATTTGGTTGCACTTCAAGCAGGCCACCGGCGACGAATACGAATTCGTCTTCCGCTTTGCCTGGAACCTTGATGCGCACCGCGCCCGGCTTGATGCGGGTAATCAGTGGTGTATGTTTCGGATAGATACCCAATTCACCAGCCTCACCCGGCAACGCGACGAATTCGGCTTCACCAGAGAAGATCAACTCTTCTGCGGAAACCACGTCAACGTGAATAGTGTGTGCCATGTTGGACCCTTATTATTCGCTCAAAAAAGCTATGGTGCAGCTAATTGATTAACTGCACCCCTGTTCGCTTATAAAGCGGCAGCCATTTTTTTCGCTTTTTCGATTGCTTCGTCGATAGTACCTACCATGTAGAACGCTTGTTCTGGCAGGTGATCGAGTTCGCCGGAAGCGATCATTTTGAAACCACGGATCGTTTCTTTCAGCGAAACGTATTTACCTGGAGAGCCGGTAAACACTTCAGCAACGTGGAAAGGCTGAGACAGGAAACGCTGCATCTTACGTGCACGTGCAACCAGCAGTTTGTCTTCAGGAGCCAATTCGTCCATACCCAGAATCGCGATAATGTCGCGCAATTCTTTGTAGCGCTGCAAAGTACCTTGAACAGCGCGGGCTGTTTCATAGTGCTCTACACCAACCACTTGTGGGTCCAGCTGACGGGATGTTGAATCCAGTGGATCAACCGCAGGGTAGATACCCAGGGAAGCGATGTCACGGGACAGAACAACGGTGGAGTCCAAGTGAGCAAACGTTGTTGCAGGAGATGGATCGGTCAAGTCATCGGCTGGAACATACACGGCCTGGATCGATGTGATCGAACCAGTTTTAGTGGATGTAATACGCTCTTGCAGACGGCCCATTTCTTCAGCCAGTGTAGGTTGATAACCCACGGCGGAAGGCATACGACCCAGCAAAGCGGATACTTCAGTACCGGCCAGTGTGTAACGGTAGATGTTATCCACGAAGAACAAAACGTCTTTGCCTTCGTCACGGAAACCTTCAGCAATCGTCAAACCTGTCAGAGCAACGCGCAGACGGTTACCTGGTGGTTCATTCATCTGACCGTACACCATTGCAACTTTGGAGTTTTCTGGATTTTCCAGATCAACCACTTTTGCGTCAGCCATTTCGTGGTAGAAGTCATTACCCTCACGAGTACGCTCACCCACACCGGCAAACACGGACAAGCCGCTGTGTGCCTTGGCGATGTTGTTGATCAGTTCCATCATGTTGACGGTCTTGCCCACACCCGCACCACCGAACAGACCGACCTTACCACCTTTAGCGAATGGGCAAACCAGATCAATAACCTTGATACCGGTTTCCAGCAATTCCTGGGATGGGGACAGTTCGTCGTAAGCAGGGGCTTTACGGTGAATGGATGCTGTCTGCGCGTGGCTGACAGGACCGCATTCATCAATAGGGTTGCCCAGTACGTCCATGATACGGCCCAGCGTTGCTTTGCCGGTTGGTACCATGATAGGGTTGCCAGTGTTGGAAATAGTCATGCCGCGACGCAGACCATCAGAAGTACCCAGAGCAATGGTACGGACTATGCCGTCACCCAATTGCTGCTGAACTTCCAATGTCAGTTCGGAGCCTTCCATTTTCAAGGCGTCATAAATCTTAGGCATCGCGTCGCGTGGAAATTCAACGTCCACAACAGCGCCGATACACTGAACGATTTTGCCATTAGCCATGTTCGTTCCTTCTTAATATTTAAATTCAGTTTAGACCGCTGCCGCGCCGGCGACGATCTCGGAGAGCTCTTTGGTAATGGCGGCTTGACGGGTTTTGTTATAAACCAGTTTAAGTTCGCCAATCACGTTACCTGCGTTATCAGTTGCTGATTTCATCGCCACCATACGGGCCGATTGTTCAGATGCCATGTTTTCCGCTACAGCCTGGAAAATCAGTGCTTCTACATAACGTATCAACAATTCATCAATCACGGTTGCAGCATCTGGCTCATACAGATAGTCCCAGGTATGGGCATTCTTCTCTGTCGTCAGCCTGTCCGCTGTCAGGGGCAATAACTGCTCCATCACCGGCTCTTGCTTCATGGTGTTGATAAATCTTGTATAACTCAGGTAAACCGCGTCCAGCTTGCCTTCCTGATACGCATCCAGCAAAACTTTGACTGGACCTATCAGTTTGTCGAGGTGAGGAGTGTCGCCCAATTGTGTGACATGGGAAACTACTTGCGCACCTACGCGATTCAGGAAGCCGAGACCTTTATTACCAATTGCGACCGCTTCTATCTTTGAACCCTTACCTTCGAGTTCACGCATTTTGCTGGTGACCAGACGCAACACGTTGGTGTTGAGACCGCCACACAAACCTTTATCTGTAGTTACAACAATCACGCCAACTTTCTTGGACAGATCTTGTTGCACCATAAAAGGATGCGTGTACTCTGGGTTGGCCTGTGACAAGTTAGCCGTAATCGTACGAATCTTTTCACTGTACGGGCGAGCCGCACGCATCCGGTCTTGCGCTTTACGCATTTTGGATGCGGCGACCATTTCCATCGCCTTCGTGATCTTCTTCGTATTTTCTACGCTTTTGATCTTGCCACGTATCTCTTTGCCTGCAGCCATGAGTATTGACTCCTTCTAGCTACAGTAAATTAATAAGTGCCGGATTTTTTGAAATCAGCAATTGCGGCAGCCATGGCAGCTTCGCCATCTTTGTCCAGTTGCTTGGTTTCTTCGATCTTCTGCAGCAATGCTGCATGGCTCGTTTTCATGAAATTGTGCACGCCTGCTTCGAATGCCAGCACTTGCTTGACCGGTACATCATCCAGGAAGCCTTTGTTCACGGAGAACAATGTAACGGCCATCAGGGAAATGGACAGCGGAGAATATTGAGCTTGCTTCAACAATTCAGTCACGCGGGCACCACGATCAAGCTGCTTGCGTGTTTCTGGATCGAGATCAGAAGCGAACTGGGCAAACGCTGCCAATTCACGGTACTGTGCCAAGTCATTACGGATACCGCCGGACAAGTTTTTGATCACTTTAGTCTGAGCAGCACCACCAACGCGGGATACCGAGATACCAGCGTTAATCGCTGGACGGATACCGGCATTGAACAAGGATGTTTCCAGGAAGATCTGACCGTCAGTAATCGAAATTACGTTGGTAGGAACGAAAGCAGAAACGTCACCAGCCTGGGTTTCAATGATAGGCAATGCTGTCAATGAACCTGTTTTGCCTTTGACTTCACCGTTAGTGAATTTTTCAACATAATCAGGATTAACGCGTGCTGCACGTTCCAGCAAACGGCTGTGCAAATAGAATACGTCACCTGGGTAAGCTTCGCGGCCTGGTGGGCGGCGCAGCAACAGGGAAACCTGACGGTAAGCAACAGCTTGTTTGGACAGATCATCATAAATGATCAGTGCATCTTGACCGCGGTCACGGAAGTATTCGCCCATTGCGCAACCGGAGTAGGCGGAGACGAATTGCATCGCTGCAGATTCAGCAGCAGTAGCTGCAACAACGATGGTGTATTCCATTGCGCCGTGGGCTTCGAGAGCGCGCACAACGTTTTTAACGGAAGATGCTTTTTGACCAATCGCTACATAGATACATGTAACGTTTTGACCTTTTTGATTGATCACGGCATCGATCGCAACAGCTGTTTTACCAGTTTGACGATCACCAATGATCAATTCGCGCTGACCACGACCAACCGGAACCATGGCGTCGATAGACTTCAGGCCCGTTTGCATAGGTTCAGAAACGGATTGACGTGCAATAACGCCAGGCGCGATTTTTTCGATCGGCGCGGACAGTTTTGCATTGATAGGACCTTTGCCGTCGATAGGCTGACCCAGCGCGTTAACTACACGACCACGCAGTTCAGGACCGATAGGTACTTCCAGAATACGGCCAGTACATTTAACTGTATCGCCTTCGGAAATGTGTTCGTAGTCACCCAGGATAACGGCGCCAACGGAATCACGTTCCAGATTCAATGCCAGGCCAAATGTGTTGCCTGGGAATTCCAGCATCTCGCCTTGCATCGCGTCAGACAGACCGTGAATGCGGCAGATACCGTCGGTAACGGAGATAACCGTACCTTGATTGCGAATCTCAGCTGTGTCGCCAAGGCCTTGAATCCGGCTCTTGATCAGCTCGCTGATTTCAGATGGGTTGAGTTGCATACTAACTCCTAATATTTATTACGTTCTTACGCGGTCAGGGCGACGTGCATTTTCTGCAGCTTCGCGCGTACCGACGTGTCGAGCACCTGATCACCAACCACGATGCGTACACCACCGATCAAAGTGGAATCCACTTTGACTGTCGGGTGCAACTTGCGGCCAAATTTCTTTTCCAAGAGCACTGATAGCTCGCTCAACTGAGCTGCCGACATTTCAAATGCGCTAGTCACTTCTGCATCTGCAGCGCCTTCGTGGGCGTTTTTCAGAGCATGAAACTGGAAAGCGATTTCCGGCAGCAAAGTCAGGCGGTCATAGTCAGCAAGTGTGTTGATGAAGTTTTTCGCTTCAGCAGTCACTGGAGATTTGATCGCAGACAAGAAAATCTCAGCTTTTTGATCAGCCGAGACTTTGGGGTTGTGTGCAAGAGCTTGTACATCGGGATGCGCACCTACCTGTGCCATTTCGGTAACCAGTTCCGACCAGGCGGACAGGTTACCGGTTTGGGCAACACGAAACAGCGCTTCTGCGTAAGGACGAGCGATCGTTGCGATTTCGGCCATGATTACAGCTCGGTTTTCAGTTGGTTCAACAGATCAGCGTGAGCAGATGCGTTGACTTCACGTTTCAGAATTTGTTCTGCGCCCTGGACTGCCAGAGTGGCAACCTGGTCGCGCAATTCTTCGCGTGCTTTAGTCACTTGATTATTCGCATCAGCATTCGCAGCGGCGATAATACGAGCAGCTTCAGCAGCAGCAGTGTTGCGGGCTTCTTCAATGATCAGAGCAGCGCGTTTTTCTGCGTCGCTGACACGTTTCTGGCCTTCTTCACCAGCAGCAGCCAATTTAGCTTGAACGAGTTTTTGCATTTCTTCTAACTCTTTCTTGCCTTTGTCACCTGCAGCCAAACCGTCTGCAATGCGCTTCATGCGCTCATCGATCGCACCAATCACTGGTGGCCAGATGAATTTCGCAGTCACCAAAGCCAGGATGAAAAACACCCCAGCCTGGTACCACATGGATAGATTCAGATTCACTTTAGTTTCCTTATCAAATTAATCGTTCCGCAGGCCAGAGACCTGCGGTAGAAAAAGGAAAGCTATTAGCCTTTGAATGGGTTTGCAGTTGCGAAGAACATGGCGATACCAACACCGATAATGAAAGCAGCATCGATCAGACCAGCCAACAGCAACATTTTACCTTGCAGTTTGTCCATCAATTCTGGTTGACGTGCAGACGCTTCCAGATATTTACCACCCATCATAGCGATACCGATACAAGCACCCAAAGCGCCCAAACCGATGATCAAACCACAAGCCAATGCAACGAAAGCGACGTTAGTCATGAGAAAACTCCTAGAAAGTTAAAATTAAAATACCAAAATCAAAAAACTAAAACCAAAACTAAAACCAAAAACCTGAAACTTCAAAACTTGATTAATGCGCTTCGTGAGCCTGACCCATATACACCAGAGTCAACATCATGAAAATAAACGCTTGCAGAGGCACGATCAGGATGTGGAAGATGGACCAGGCAGAACCCAGTACCAAATGACCAATACCGCCAAAGATGGAATCGGAAGCACCCAGCAAAGCTGCAATCAACAGGAACAACAATTCGCCAGCAAACATATTGCCGAACAACCGCATACCGAGCGAGAAAGTTTTCGCTGCGTATTCAACGACGTTCAACATGAAATTGAACGGGAACATCCATGGACCAAACGGTGCGCTGAACAGTTCCTTGATGAAGCCGCCTACGCCTTTGATCTTGAAACTGTAATACATCATCAGGCCGAAGATGCCGATGGAGATACCCAGGGTACCGTTCAAGTCAGCCGTAGGAACCACGCGGTGTGGCATTTCATTATCCAGGCCAAACAAAGGGAACAACCATTGAGAGAACAAATCAACTGGCAGGAAATCCAGGGAGTTCATCAATACGACCCAGACAAATACCGACAAGGCCATAGGGGCGATGAAGCTGGTGTTGCCGTGAACGATGCTTTTTGCATTGTTGTCCACCATTTCGATGAGCATTTCAACAGCGCACTGGAAACGGCCAGGTACACCAGAAGTTGCCTTGCGTGCTGCCAGATACATAATGAGAGAACCCAGCAAGCCGCAAACGACTGACCAGATAACCGTATCAATATTCACATACGACATATCCCACAAGGAGGTTTGCGCATGGTGGCCATGGTTAGTCAAATGCCCAAGATGATGGGATATATATTCTGACGGAGTGACTTGTTCAGCTGAGCTCATGATCAGTGCCTAAAGAGTAAAATGAAATAGCTTTTCAGTACGACGATGAAGGCGATCAAAAAGGCCGGCCAGTTGACATCGGGGTACCAGAAGACAACCGCTGCCATCAGCGCGACTGTCGATATAACTTTGAAAAATTCACCGATGAAAAAACTCATCGGATTTGCTCCCCCAGACCTCCGGGCGCTCATACTCATGCGCAACGCGAACAAGGCATTTGGAATCGCACAGGATAATCCCCCGAACAGGGCGGACAATCCGTAAGAAATATTGCCGAAAATTCCAGCAAGCAAGCCCGCAACCAGCGCTGCTACCAGTTGCAGCAGTATGATGCGTGCCATGCTTCCCTCATTTATCCAGGACTTGCGCAAAATAGCAGCAGTGCATGAGCTCATTGTTAGCCCCGTCGTCCAGTTTTGCACTGTGTTCGCTGCGGGGCCTTGCTGGCCTATCTTGCGTAAGTCCTACAATTTTATAAATATGACAGTTGAATTTGACTGGCTTGCCACGATATAACCGGGCAGCGCAAATCCTCGCCGATCAAAACCACGGAATTATACGTGGTAGTGCGTTATAACGTCAAACGTTTGATGCATAAGGCCAAATGTTTGGTGCATTGCATCAAAATGCGCCATTTTAGTGCTTTTTTACTATTGTACCGTTTTTGCAATTAGTGCGTTGAGCCAGTCCTGGCCTTGCTTCCAGCTACCCAGACCGGACTCTCCATTGATATGTCCTTTTGCACCAATCAGGTGCAACTCCGCTCCCCAGCTTTTTGCCCAGTCTTGTGCAAGTGACAAATCGCACCAAGGGTCATCGCTGGATGCCACTACCGCAACAGGGACAGGAAAAGGGACTAGAGGCATGGGACTAAAAGTGGGCGCAGGGAAATTTGCCCGGCCCACATTTGGTGGCGCCACCAGGAATGCTGCCCTGATCTTGCTTTTATCCACAACGCCCGGCATGCCTGCTGCCAGCCACCAGGCCGTCAGCGCGCAACCCATGCTATGCGCAACCAGCACCACTTCGTCATCAACCGCATTCACGGCAACTGACAAAGTGGCAAGCCATGCATCCTTGACCGGATGATCCCAGTCTTGCTGCTCTACTCTTTTTACATTCGGCAATTCAGCTTCCCAGCGTGTTTGCCAGTGGCCAGGGCCGGAACTATACAGCCCGGGTAAAGTCAGTATCTGCATGGGTCAAATCTTTTTACTGTCCGCGTATCTTTAAAATAATGCCGTCGAGACTATCCAGGTCGGCAAAGTCTATCAGCATTTGTCCCCTGCCCTTGCTGCCTAATTTAAGAGCAACCTGGGTCGCCAGCAAATCAGACAACTCTTCTTCGAGGCGGGTGATGTCGCGGGATTTTTCTGCCTTGTCACGCGGCTTGCCATTGGTGCTCATCTCAGCCGTGGTCTTGGCCACCAGTTTTTCTGCTTCACGGACAGACATGCGCTTGGCGACGATCTGATTCGCCAGTTGTATCTGGGTGGCAGCGTCTGTTACCAACAGGGAACGGGCATGACCCATATCGATGTCACCAGCCATCAGCATGGTTTGTACAGGCTTGGCAAGGTTCAGCAAACGCAGCAGGTTAGACACTGCACTGCGTGAGCGCCCTACTGCATTGGCTGCCTGCTCGTGGGTGAAAGAAAAATCCGTGATCAGGCGGTGTATGCCCTGGGCTTCTTCCAGAGGATTAAGGTCTTCGCGCTGGATGTTCTCGATCAGCGCCATGGCGGCGGCGGCCTGGTCATCCACATCCTTGACCAGTACCGGCACTTCATCCATGCCTGCCATTTGCGAAGCGCGGAAACGGCGTTCACCAGCAATGATTTCGTAACGGGTTACGCCGTTATTTTGTCCTATAGGGCGAACCAGGATAGGTTGCATCAAACCCTGGGCCTTGATGGAGGCCGCCAGCTCAGCCAGTGCGCCCTCGTCCATGCGGGTACGGGGTTGGTACTTGCCAGCCTGCATTTGTGCCACGTTCAGGCTGGTAGGGGCACCAGTGACGGTAGGTACGGCTTCGGCAAAGTCGGCGGCACCGCCGAGCAAGGCGTCCAGGCCGCGGCCCAGACCTTTTTGTTTTTTGATCGACATACTTATTTTTCCAGTTGTTTAATTCTTTCCACCATCTCTGCACCAAAGGCAATATAGGCTTGCGCCCCTTTGGATGCAGGATCAAACACCACGCCGGGGATACCGTAAGATGGTGCCTCTGCCAGACGCACATTGCGCGGAATCAGGGTCTTGAAGACCTTGTCGCCAAAATGCTGTTCCAGCTGGTCAGAGACTTGTTGCGACAGTGTCATGCGCGGGTCAAACATCACACGCAGCAAGCCGACTATCTTCAAATCAGGATTCAGGTTGGCCGAAACCTTCTTGATGGTATTGGCCAGATCGGACAAACCTTCCAGCGCGTAGTACTCACACTGCATGGGAATGATCACGCCATGCGCCGCACACAGGCCATTCAGGGTCAGCAGGGATAGCGCTGGCGGACAATCAATGAGGATGAAGTCATAGTCAGCATCCACCTTGGCCAGTGCTTCACGCAGACGCTTGTCACGGTTGTCAAGAGAGACCATTTCAACTTCGGCACCAGCCAGCTCGCGGTTGGCGGGCAAGACATCAAAACGACCAGATTCAGAACGCAGTTTGGCCGTTGTCACATCCGACATACCCAGCAAGACTTCATAGATGGAAGCTGTCAATTTGGATTTGTTGATACCTGCCCCCATGGTGGCATTACCCTGGGGATCGAGATCAACCAGTAAGACACGTTGATCGAGTTGCGCCAGCCCTGCGGCGAGGTTAACAGTGGTCGTGGTCTTGCCTACGCCACCTTTTTGATTTGCAACACAAAAGATTTTTGCCATAGAGGATTTCCGTAGGGTCAAGCCGGGGCCAGTTGTTTTTTGATAAAGACGAGATGGCGTTCGGCCTGTAGACCTGGCACCGCGAGGGCTTGCATTTTTTCTACCTGCCAACCATCTGGCAGACGTTCTATCTCTTGATTGGGGGCCACGCCCTTCATGGCAATGAACTGGCCGCCGTCTGCCAGCAAATGACCTGACCAGTTAATGAAATTACATAGCTCGGAAAATGCCCGCGAGGTAATCACATCAAACTTGTCCTTCACCTGCAGTGCTTCTACCCTGCCAGTGTGTACAGTCACATTCTTCAAACCCAGTTCTGTCTTGGCCTGGGTCAGAAATGCAGTCTTTTTACTGACGGTATCAATCATTGATATTTTGATATCTGGATAAGTAATCGCCAGCATCATACCGGGCAAACCACCACCTGCACCCACATCCAGCACATTTTTTGCATCCTTGAAGGCAGGCGCTGCCGACAATGAATCCAGCAAGTGCTGCTTGACCATTTCTTTAGGATCACGGATAGATGTTAAATTATAAACTGAGTTCCATTTTGATAATAATAATAAATAGGCAATCATATTATCAATTTGATCACTATTCAAATTCAGTGACAACTCCTCAACACCGCTCTGCAGCGTCGCTCTCAAGTGTGCATGTTCCACGTGAATCATACGGCCTGGTCCTCGATTAACTTCTTGTTTTTCATTTCACTTTATTCTTCGTTTTTATTCATCACCTGAATACAGGCTATGCTGAAGCACTTTCAAACCTGCCTGTAATTTGATGTTCCACGTGAATCATTCTGCCGCCTGGCCTTCGGCTACAACATCCGTGTTCGCCAAGAACTCTTTAAAACCACGCTTTTTGAGATGCACCAAAAGCAGGGAGATCGCCGCAGGCGTCACGCCAGAAATACGGCCACATTGACCCAGGCTCTCAGGCTGGTGCTTGTTCAGCTTTTGCCTGACCTCGATGGAAAGCCCATTCACTTCCATATAGTCAAACGCTGCCGGCATTTTGAGGTTTTCAAAATGCGCATGGCGTTCAACCTCTTTAGCCTGCCTGTCGATGTAACCGGCATATTTGACCTGGATCTCAACCTGTTCACGGACGTGTGGATCGAGCACACCTGGCCCGGCCAACTCCTGCCCTTCCACACCTTGCAAACTCATGAGGCTTTCATAAGTCACTTGCGGACGACGCAATAAATCAGCCAGTGAATATTCACGCTCCAGGGCCTTGCCAACGACACGCTCGGCTTCTACATCTGCGAGGATGCGCGGGTTGACCCAGGTCGAGCGCAGCCTTTCCATTTCACGTGAAACACTTTCGCGCTTTTCTTCAAACTGCTGCCATTGCGCATCGCTGACACAACCGAGTTGACGACCTATCTCGGTCAGGCGCATATCAGCATTATCTTCACGCAAACTCAGGCGGAATTCCGCACGGCTGGTGAACATGCGGTAAGGTTCTTGTACACCCTTGGTAATCAGGTCATCCACCAGGACACCCAGATAAGCCTCATCACGGCGTGGCACCCAGGCTTCTTTGCCCTGGGTTTTCAATGCCGCATTCAGGCCAGCCAACATGCCTTGGGCTGCTGCTTCTTCGTAACCTGTCGTGCCATTGATCTGACCGGCAAAGAACAGGCCTTCAATCTGGCGGGTTTCCAGCGAAGACTTCAAGCCACGCGGATCAAAATAATCATATTCAATCGCATAGCCAGGACGCAGGATGTAGGCGTTTTCCATACCGCGCATGGAACGCACCAGGTCCAGCTGCACATCAAAAGGCAGGCTGGTAGAGATACCGTTGGGGTAAAACTCATTCGTCGTCAAGCCCTCAGGCTCCAGGAAAATCTGGTGTGATTCCTTACTGGCGAAGCGGTGTATCTTGTCTTCTATCGACGGGCAATACCTTGGCCCCACCCCTTCAATAACCCCCGTATACATGGGGCTGCGATCCAGACCGGCACGGATAATGTCATGGGTTTTTTCATTGGTATGAGTAATCCAGCACGGCAACTGCCTTGGATGCATGCTGGTATTACCCATATAGGAGAACACTGGCACAGGATCAAGATCGCCTGGCTGCTCTTGCATCAGTGAAAAATCGATGCTGCGACCATCTATGCGTGGTGGCGTACCTGTCTTCAATCGACCTTGTGGCAGCGCCAGTTCTTTCAAACGGGCAGATAAAGATATCGCTGGTGGGTCACCGGCACGGCCTGCCGAGTAGTTATTCAAACCCACATGTATCTTCCCATCAAGGAAGGTACCTGCTGTCAGCACAACAGCACGGGCGCGAAACTTGATACCAACCTGGGTCACGGCACCGACAACACGGTTACCTTCAACCAGCAAATCATCAACAGCCTGCTGGAATAACCACAAATTAGGCTGATTTTCCAGGCGACTGCGTATCGCCTGTTTGTACAAAATGCGGTCAGCCTGGGCACGAGTTGCACGAACAGCTGGGCCTTTGGATGAATTCAGGATACGGAATTGTATGCCTGCCTCATCAGTGGCAATCGCCATGGCGCCACCCATGGCATCGACCTCTTTAACCAGATGACCCTTGCCTATCCCACCTATGGATGGGTTGCAAGACATCTGACCCAGGGTCTCGATATTATGGGTCAACAACAGTGTGGACTGCCCCATACGGGCAGCGGCGAGTGCGGCTTCGGTACCGGCGTGACCGCCGCCGACGACGATTACATCGAATTCTTTTGGATAAAACATGGTGGATTTCTGGGAAACTTGGGACGGGAGGCACGATTATAGTTTGTTTTGTGCGTAAACTTTTAGAGAGCTAAAGATTCTCTTTTTATTTAGAACTATGTTTCACGTGAAACATAGGCATCAGGACATAAAAAATGGGACCGAAGTCCCATTATCACTGCCTGATTGTTTCACGTGAAACACTGCTATTTAAGAAAACCATCGTAAGTCGTCTTGCATACCAGCGCCACCACCACGCCAAGGAACATCTTGCGAACAAACGCGGTGCCGTGTTTTATTGCCAAATGACTACCTAAAATAGAACCGCCCACACCGCATACGGCCATCGTCAAACCCAGCATCCAGAGTACGTGACCGCTATAACCAAACCAGATAAGTGCCGCAGTATTACAGGCAACATTCAATACCTTGGCTGCAGCAGAAGCACGCAGGAAGTCATAACCAAAGATACGCACGAACAAAAACATGAAGAAGCTTCCTGTGCCTGGACCAAAAAAACCATCGTAAAAGCCTATGCCTGCGCCTACCAGCATAGCCATATAGGTCTCTTTATTACCTGAAAATACCGGTTTATTGTCCGCCCCAAACTCTTTCTTCTTAAAGGTATAGATAGCCACCGCCAGCAAAATAAAGGGTAAAGCCTTACGTAAATAGGTAGGTGGTATGTGGGTGACCAGAAAAGCTCCGCCAAATGAAAACAGAAAAGCCATCAGGGCAGCGGGCGCAACCATGGCCCAACGCAATCTGACATTTTTCATGTATCGGGTCGCGGCTACTGTCGTACCCCAGATGCCTGCCATTTTATTAGTACCCAGCAAGGTAGCAGGAGCAGTTCCTGGAAGGAAAGAGAACAGGGCCGGGACTTGTATCAAGCCACCACCGCCCACGATGGAATCGACAAAACCAGCAAAGAAGGCAGCAATGCCTAAAAAGAAAATGTCCATATGAGTGTATTTGATCTGTTATGAAATCCACGGTTGTGCAAGCAGGTAAAGAACCTAAAGCTAAAAACACGACACAGATAACTTATACAGAAGCAAGCTATGAGCAACAAGGTACAGGCTATGCCATAACAGTTGCGGCACTAGCTTGCCTGTTTGACTGGCAGAGACAAATCAGACAAGATGCAAATCCGGTGCAATAAATCTGTCGCTACTTTGTCTTTCACAAGGATCAACGCAATGAAGATATCCCTGTCTCTGATGTTTGCAACATGTATCTTGTTCAGTAACAGCAGTAAGGCGCAAGCTGAAATCGAGATCCCCTTATGGCAAAACGGCGCGCCCGGTCTGCAACATCAGCAAGCAGAAACAGCCGAAGACAGGCATGAAACAGGTCGCCTGGACAGATACATCAGCTACGTCAGCAAGCCAACATTGACTATTTACCCTGCCCCCGCTGACAAGGCAACTGGCACTGCCGTGCTGGTCGTACCGGGTGGTGGCTTCCGTTATGTCTGCATAGACAAGGAAGGCATAGAAGCCGCGCAATGGTTGAATGCCCAGGGCATTACCGCTGCCGTGCTGAAATACCGTACGCTGGCACCGGACGGCGACCGCAGCTGGAAGTCCATACAGCCGCTGACGGCAGACACCAGCCGTGCCATGCGGGTGTTGCGGCAACATGCGGGCGAATGGAAAATCGACAGCAAGAAGATAGGTGTGCTCGGTTTTTCTGCTGGCGGTATCATGGCCTTGCAACTATTGGTGGACCAGGACGAAGGCGACTCAGGCGCTGCGGACGCCGCAGAAAAATTGGGTAATCGCGCAGACTTTATCGCCCTGGTATATACCGGTGTGCCCGGTGGAAAAATCCCAAAAGCTGGCAAGAACACCCCGCCCGTATTCATAGTCCATGCCTCGGACGATCCCAAAGCCCCACCAGTAGTCGCCGCAAAAATCTATCAGCAATTACTGGAAGGCAGTGCCCAGGCAGAACTGCATGCCTTCCGCCGGGGCGACCATGGCTTTGGCATGACACCCGCCGACGGCAGCGTGCGCAACTGGACCAGCCTGTATGCCGACTGGATGCGCGACCTCAAGCTGCTGGACAAATAGGAAACCTCGGTATGTGCTAAGGTAGAGATCCCTACAACTAGCTAAGAACCTGTTTACGATCTGTAGCGAGCGAGCGTCAGCGGGGCGAAGAGCAGCGCAAAAAGCGGAATGTACTTCTAGTACATGAGCATTTTGAGCAGCACATGAGCCCCGATCACGCTCGCGCAGTAAGATCGAAAACAGGTTCTAAATGAGAATGAGATAAAGATGAATGACTTTGAATTCAGAACCGTCCCCAGCCTGATCAGCCAAACCGGTGCAGCAACGCGCCTGGGCAAAATCATACGCCAGGAATTTCCAGCGATTAGCCATGTACTGCTGGTGACCGATGCCGGTTTCCTGCGTACCGGCCTGGTCCAACCTGTCATTGACAGCTTGGAAACGGAACAACTCAAAGTCAGTATTTTCTCCGACGTGATTGCCGATCCGCCAGAAGCCATCGTCTTGCAAGCTGTCGACAATGCCCGTAGCCTGCAAGTGGAACTGGTCGTCGGTCTCGGTGGCGGCAGCTCCATGGACGTGGCCAAACTCATCGCCATCCTGGCTGGCAGCGATCAAAGCCTCTCGACCATGTATGGCATAGGTAATGTCAAAGGCAAGCGCCTGCCATTGATACAAATCCCGACCACGGCTGGCACGGGTTCTGAAGTCACCCCTATCTCCATCGTCACTACCGGTGCCACCACCAAGATGGGTGTGGTCGCGCCGCAACTGTATGCCGACATCGCCATCCTCGACGCGCAACTGACGACAGGCTTGCCAGCCAAGGTCACTGCTGCCACCGGCATAGATGCCATGGTGCATGCGATTGAAGCCTATACGACCAAGCACAAAAAGAACCCGCTATCCGACATGCTGGCGGTGCAGGCTTTAAAATTACTCTGGAACAACATCGACGAAGCCTGCAACAATGGCGGCAACCTGGCGGCAAGGCAGGCCATGTTGCTGGGAGCCATGCTGGCCGGGCAGTCCTTTGCCAATGCACCTTGCGCGGCAGTGCATGCACTGGCCTATCCGGTAGGCGGCATCTTCCATGTCCCGCACGGTTTGTCGAACTCCCTGGTCTTGCCGCATGTACTGCGCTTCAATGCCGGCCACGCAGCAGAGCTGTACGCTGAGCTGGCTGCCATCATCGCACCAGAAGCCACAGGCACAGCTGAGCAGCGTTGTCACGCCATGATCAAGGCCATGGAAGACCTCGCAGTACGGGTAGGCATAGAAACCCGCCTGAGCCAGGTAGGCGTCACCGAGAAAGACCTGGACCAGCTTGCCAGCGACGCCTTGCTGCAAACGCGTTTGCTGGGAAATAATCCACGTGAAGTGACGAAGGAAGATGCCAGGGCGATTTACGCAGCAGCTTTGTAAGTAGCAAGGATGAGTTAAGGATGGCGCATGGAGCAGTGGCCATGCGCCGTCTTGCAAGCCTTGGCACCACACCTCCCCAGCATCACGCACATCTTGAGTAGCCTGAAGGACGATTCCAGACATGGTGAACTTTGCGCAGGAAGTCTCCGGGGCATCCATACTGCCCATCATCATGGCGTGTGCAGAAACCCGCAATGCAGATGATTTCAGCCTGATCGCCCAAGGCATTTTGCGCGAAGTCTTGCCGCATGAAATGATGGTCTGCGGCATAGGCGGCGTCAGCCCGCAGGGCAACTATGTGCATAAATTATTGCAGTTCAATTGCCCGGCAGAGAGCTACCACTATTACCAATCCCTGCTCGACAGCAAAGGACGGGCAAATAGCCCTCTGATGCAAAAATGGCGTGAAACCCAGGAACCGGTTTTCTTCCAGGCCGGACGTGATGACCATGCAGTTCCTGCTGACTGGCTGGCTTCATTCAGGAAGCAGAAAATGCATAACACTGTCGCCCACGGCATGCGGGATCTGAGCGGGCATTTCTCCAGTTATTTCATCTTCACAAATCTACCCTTTGAAGTCAGTCATCAACATGCTTATCTGCTGGCCCTGTTGACACCGCATCTGCACCTGGCGCTTGCCCATGCGCTGACAAGCGTAGAAGAATTTCCCATCAAGCCAGGCATCAGCAACAAGACCCTTAGTGAGCGGCAAAGAGAAATCCTGCATTGGCTGCATGAAGGCAAAACCAACTGGGAAATCGCCACCATCCTCAAGCTCACCGAAGTCAACGTCAAATACCACATCGACCAGATCTTCGCCAAACTGGATGTGCGCAGCCGCGTGCATGCCGTCGCCAAAGCCTATGAACTGGGCTTGCTGTTACCAAGCCATAAAAACTGACTCAACATCCTCAGAACCTGTCCACGATCTGTAGCGAGCGTGCGTCAGCGGGGTAAGGGTAACAAAAGAGCAGCGCAAAAAGCGGAATGTACTCTAGTACATGAGCATTTTGAGCAGCGCATGAGGCCGGTATAAGCCACAACCGCGCTCGTGCTTAAGATCGTGAACAGGTTCTCAGCCACTATCTGAATGGATAGTGGTGCTCCTGCCAACTTGCTCCTACCCTGTTTTTTCCCGCGCACCAAAGCGCGGGACTACATAAAAACACCACTGGAGACAACACCATGCAACATCTCACACTCATCCGGGTGCTCATTGCCATGAGCCTCAGCTTTATCGCCTGCGCCAGCCAGGCCGTCTGCCTCGACAATGTGGTACTGGTACACGGCAATGCCGGTTCACCGTCGGACTGGAATGCCACCGTCAGCACTCTCAAAAGCCAGGGTTATACCGATGCACAGTTGTACCGCCCCAACTGGGGTTCGAAAACCAATCCTGCCATCAACGACCACAGCACCGCCAATACCAATCCGGTGAAAGCGTCCTTGCAGGCTGCCAAGGCCGCATCCTGCACCGGCAGGATAGATGTCATCGGCCATTCCATGGGTGTGACGCTGGCGATGAAAGCCATCAATGAGCTGGCCTACTCTACATCCGTCAATTCCTTCATCGGCATTGCCGGTGCCCAGCATGGGCTGGAGTCATGCGGCGTCTACCCTTTCAATATCATGACGCCGACCTGCGGCAGCAATGGTTTGTCCATAGACAGTCCGCTGATACTCTCAGTCAAGAACAAGCGCTATGGCAGCAAGATGTATTCGATCAAAAGCTATATTGATGAAGTTGTGTGTTACGGCAGTTGCTACGTGTATGGTTCGCACACCAGCAATATCGATGGCCAGAATGCGACATATGACTTTGCCCTTGGTCATTTTGGTTTGAAGGACTATACGACGAATACCCAGGCCAGCCTGGTGTTCCAGTGATCAGTATCCTTGAATGAAACGCATGACTCTTGCTCATTGACTAGTGATCAGTACAACGCCACCCGTCAATGAGCGGGCCTTACCCGGATTAAGATCGTGAAAAAATTTCTGCCCCTGCTTGCCCTGCCCCTGCTGGTTTTACTGGTCTCCATATTCATGTTGCCCGGCCAAGATACTGCGGGAGGATCAAGCACACAAAGTGCAGGCCGTGCACAAACTCCGGCAGCAGAACCCGTTAGCAATAGACTGGCCCAGTTCACCAGCCTGTGGAGCAATGCAGGTAGCCCTGGCACAGAGGCAACAAATCCTTTCGACCAGTTATGGACACGCCTGATCTCGCCTGCGGACCAGAACGGTGCTGGTGACGACACCCAGGACCAGTTAAGAAAACTCATGCAAGAGCAGCCCTACTATCTGAAACGTATCATCAGCTTGTACCAGAAAGAACAATCACCTCAGATCAGAGAAATCATCAGGAACCTGCTATCCGGCATACGCAGCCCCGAAGTATTTACCCTGTCCAGGCAACTCGCCAGCAGCGCGGAAAGCGAGCAAAGAATCATGGGCCTGATCATGCTGCGTGACCTGAATATCTACCCGCAAGAAGAGCTCCAATTGATACGCCTGTCACTCAATAATGAACAACAAGCCGCCGTCATCCTGCAGGCACTGGCTGCCCTGAAGCCACCAGCAGTACCGGATGCACCAGCAAGTCGTATTGATGCCAAAACTACGAAAGACATCATCAGCAAGTTGCAAAGCCTGACGCAGAACGCTGATCCAGCCGTCAGAAGCCAGAGCGTATTGCAACTGGCGCAGTGGGATAAAAACGACAGCAGCCTCAATTACTTTTCTGCCGCATTGAATGATCCGGTAGCCAGTGTGCGCCAGACAGCCATCTTCGCTCTCGCCCAGTCAGGCACAAATGCCGATGCCGTGAAACAGTTGCTGAATGGTGTCATCAATAATGCTGGTGAAAATATTGCCATCAAAACCAGCGCAAAACAGGTGCTGGAAGCAATGTCTGTAAAACAGTTATCGACTTTAGAAGTAGCAGAACAGCGCAAAACTCAAGCCTGAACCTGTACCTAGCAGGAAAAAGCAGCTCAGATGCGTCTTGATATCACTCGCAGGAAGATTGCCATTGCCATCGCTTATGACGAACAGCATTCCCCATAAGGTATAGAAAAGGCACAAAAACGCTTCAACAATGACATTCCCAAAGAAAAAGCCCATGCAGGCAAAGACCGTCGATGTGTAAGGTATCAGTGCCAAATGGGCTTTGTGGGTAAAGCCAAACATCAACAGGCAGATGACGGCCGCATAGGCTGCGCCCGTGAAGCCACCGAGCATTAAAAACGCTAGTCTGTCCCATAAGCTGGTATCAGCATTCGGCATGGCAGGTGTATGTGGCGTTTTGGGTTTCATGCAGGCCTGGCAAAAAACAAGAATGGTGAGATATTAAACCACTTGGCTGACATAAAAAATCGCAAGCTGCATGGTTCTCTATTGACAGGTCAGTGATAAAAATTATGCCTCTTCATCACCGGTGTGAACACGAAAGTGCATATTCACCCAAAGACCCGTCAATAGCATCAAGAATGCAAGAGCGATAACCACTGCCCCTTTGCCAATTTCCTTGTGAGGTAATAAAGGGCCCACGGCTTGATAAAGGGCATAGCACGCAGCGCCAGAGAGCAGGCCTATTGCCAGCAGACTACGTGTTCTATAGCTGATCAACAACAGACAGATTGCCAGCACACCAAACTTCCAGGAATACCAGGCTGGCAAGTCCGGTATGGACGCACCATCACCGCTCCAGCCCGACAGGCAAGTTGCGGCAAACATCAGCAGACTCGCTGCCACACCAAGATTTCCATCGCTACGATGCCAGGCCTGCAATCCCATAGCCACAGATAGCAGTATCAGCACATGCGTCAATACGACAGGAGTGAAAAAACTGTTTATCAACATCAGGATGGCAAATTTCCAAATGTCGCTGGCTGCTGTGCGGGTCAACACGCAGAGCAAAAAGTAAGCAGAGAATTGACCGAACACCGCTTGCACGCGTATCGAAGGTTCAGCCACAAAAAACAAGAAAGCCCAGACATGATAAAAGTAAAAACCGATGAATATCCTGAAGGCTGCCTTGATACAACTATCTGCCAGCCTGGCCTGATCCTCATTCCTTGCCCACCCGGATCTCAGGGGTGGACGACGCAGTTCCAACGCCAGCACTATCAAGGTTCCCAGCCAGGCTGCAACTTGCAAACCGACAGCATGATTGCTATCCACGCGGGAAAGAAAGGCAATCAATAAAGGAATGCAGGCCGCCGTCAGCAGTACGGATACATAATGATAAGCCTTGATATCCAGGCGCATGGCAACGGCCATCAGGCGCAATTTCAGGGCCAGCATCAGCAACCACAACACATCAATCGCCACACCAAACCATGACTGCATCGCCAGCCCTTCCAACCTGAAAGTGCAGTCGAACAGCAATACGCATTCAAGCAGACATAGCATTGCCGCAGGACGAATGGCCCCCAGCCTGTGCGCCAGGAACATGGCAGCCGCCAGCAAGCTTAACTCATACAATTGCAAAACCAGCAGCAAGCCAACGGCACTGAAGGGCCCAGACAATATTGTCATGGTCGCCAGGTTACGGTCGATCAGGAATATTCCATACAACATGCAAAAAGCACTGATGAAATACAAGGGGTTGTACTCGACAAAAAAATACTTGAGCCAGGATCTGGCATCGTTTTTTTGTAACCCGTCCTGATCTGGTATCAGTCCAAAATGTCTGGCTGACCTGACAGACCTGGCTTCGGTATCCATCGCTATTGTAGTATCCATATCAGCCTTCAAAGAAAGTCACGGCATTGCCGGTTTTTATTGCGTTTCAGCGTACCTGCTTGAGTAATGATTCAATGGTGTTCAAGTACGTCTGCAAATCCTGTCGTCCGGCGCTCGTGCAGGCATACGTCGTTCTTGGCTTGCGATCGATAAATTCCTTGTTGACACTGATCAGTGTGGCTTCTTCCAGCTTGCGCAAATGGGTAGATAAATTTCCCTTGGTGAGCTCCAGTGCAGCCAGCAGGCTATTGAAATCAACTGGCCCACCAGCGATGGACAAGTGGACCATGATCATCAGACGCACGCGGTCAGATAGTAAGGGATGCACTCTTTGCAAATCCTTAGTGCTCATGATGCCGCCTAGTGCGCTGCAAGCATTTGACTGCGATAACGCAAAACCAGTCTGCCTGCAGACAAACCTGCCACGATGCTGAATGTCAGCAGTGGTACCAATAAGGCAGACGAGCCAACAAAGAATTGATAAGTCCCCAGGCCAAGGCACAATACGCCCAAGCTGACCGCTGCTTTTGAAGGCAGCGTAAACAAGCGTGCCTGGAACAAGTAATCTGCAGTAAAAGCAAGCAAGACTGGTGCTATCCACAGCGCTTTGCCAGCCAGTATCAACAAA
The DNA here is from genome assembly GCF_049340385.1 of Undibacterium sp. Ji83W. Taxonomy (NCBI): domain Bacteria; kingdom Pseudomonadati; phylum Pseudomonadota; class Betaproteobacteria; order Burkholderiales; family Oxalobacteraceae; genus Undibacterium; species Undibacterium sp. Ji83W. The sequence continues at coordinate 127,798 of NZ_JBMPOZ010000006.1, forward strand.
GCCAGGCAGATGAATTTCATCAACAGGTCAGATACCAGCGACAATTGGTACATATAGCGAAAATTGCGCCTGATGTAGCTCCCGAGTTCTTCGCCGTTATGTCTGGCAGCACGCCAGATAACAAAGTACAAAACCAGCACCAGGCCGGCCACAATAAATCCCATCAATCCTATGCCCACCAGTATTAATTCAGGATTTTTACTGCCGCTGCTAATTGTCTCCGTCATTGAACCCGCAGTGAACAACTCCAGCAAACTAAGAGCAAGCACAATAAAAAATATCCCAAGCTGCACGAGCAGATTGGCATCCAGTGTGATGCCGGACAATTTCGCATCAGGTGTATCTGCATCTGCTTGCCGTATCACCTGCCGTATCAAGGCAATACTATTGATTGCCTGTTGAATATCATCATCTTTGTCCATATCAATCCTTTATTGAAAACTAGTTTGCAATACAAACCAAAGAATAGCCGAATTAAAAAATATGTCAAGAACCTGAGTTCAAGGTGACAATCAAATTAGATGATCGTGCCAGACCAGCGTAAGTACGGCATCTGATCAAGCATTAGATGCGAAATCCAATTGCAATAGCAGATTCCAGATTAAGGAAAACAGCGCCAGCTACAAGTCCACTAGATACATCCGGGACTCGCACCAGATAAATAAAACAGACATAAAAAAAACCCGCAAATTGCGGGGTTCTCTCATTGGCAGGCTAAGCAGATCAAGCAGACTGTGCAGACCAAAAATTTCAGCCAGCCCTGGCCTTGCCGTTACGCTCAACATACGCCATCAATTCACCGACAATACCGCGCCTGAAAGCCAGTACGCAAACGATGAAGATCAGGCCCGTGACGATAGTGACAGAGTCACCTATGGTGCGGAACCATTCTATCGTCGTGATGTTGGCCAGCAGGTTGCCGAGGTCACCAAGTTTGTTTTCCAGTGCGATGATGATGATGGCACCAACGATCGGGCCTACCAGCGTGCCCAGACCGCCCACCAGGGTCATCAGGACCACCAGGCCAGACATGGACCAGTGTACGTCCGTGAGCGTCTCAAAACCCAGTACCAGGGTTTTGGTGGCACCGGCCAGGCCTGCCAATGCAGCCGACAATACGAAGGCCATAAGCTTGTAGCGGTCTACGTCATAACCCAGCGAGATCGCGCGTGGCTCATTTTCCTTGACGGCTTTCAAGACCTGGCCAAACGGTGAATGCACGGTACGCATGACGATGGCAAATCCGGCAATCGCCACCACCAGCACAAAGTAATACAGCGTCAGGTCAGAACTCAGATCCAGCATACCCAGCAGTTTGCCGCGTGGCACGCCTTGCAAACCATCTTCACCACCGGTGAACTTGGCCTGCAGGAAAACGAAGTACAGCATCTGCGCCAGGGCCAACGTGATCATGGTGAAGTAAATACCCTGGCGGCGTATCGCCAGTGCCCCCATCACCAGGCCTATCAGGGCTGCTGCCCCTACCCCCAGCAAGATGCCAAGCTCAGTCGGCAAACCGGCATCACGCAAGGCCCAGCCAGCGATATAACCGGCAGCACCAAAAAAGGCAGCGTGACCAAAGGACAGCAGGCCAGTGAAGCCGATAAGCAAATTGAAAGCACAGGCAAACAGGGCAAAGCACAAGAGCTTCATCAGGAACACCGGATAGATAATAAACGGCGCTGCCAGTAACAGGGCAAAAGCAATGCCGTAACTGATTTTCTTATTCATGGTGGCTCCGTTTATTTTTCTTTACCGAACAAACCGGCAGGGCGGATCATCAGGACGATGGCCATGACGATGAACACAACAGTCGCCGACAGCTCAGGATAAAACACCCGCGTCAGGCCTTCGATAATACCCAGGCCCAGACCTGTCAAAATCGAACCAAGGATAGAGCCCATGCCACCAATCACCACCACCGCAAACACTGTGATAATCAGGTTGGAACCCATCAAAGGCGACACTTGTATGACGGGCGCTGCAAGCACACCGGCAAAGGCTGCAAGAGCCACACCGAAGCCGTAAGTCAGGGTCACCATCAGCGGCACATTGACACCAAAGGCTTCGACCAGTTTGGGGTTTTCAGTACCGGCACGCAGGTAGGCACCGAGCTTGGTTTTTTCGATGACGAACCAGGTCGCAAAGCAAACGACAAGTGAAGCAACCACAACCCAGGCACGGTAGTTAGGCAAGATCATGAAGCCCAGGTTGGTCGCCCCTGTCAACGCTTCCGGCACCTGATAAGGCTGGCCAGACACGCCATACGCCGAGCGGAACACACCTTCCAGCATCAAGGTGATACCAAAGGTCAGCAGCAAGCCATACAGATGATCCAGCTTGTACAGCCAGCGCAGCATGGTCTTTTCTATGATGATGCCAAACAGCCCCACCAGCAAAGGCGCAATCAGCAGCATGGCCCAGTAATTGATGCCAAAATAATTCATGCCCATCCACGCGAGGAAGGCACCCATCATATACAGGGCACCATGGGCAAAGTTAATCACATTCAGCAAGCCGAAAATCACAGCCAGCCCCAGAGACAGCATCGCGTAAAACGAGCCGTTGACCAAGCCCAGCAAAAGCTGGCTTAGCATCGCTTGCAGCGGAATACCAAATATTTCCATGGCACGCTAAATAAAAAATGGATGGAAAGGTGAAGACCTCTCAACACAGACACACAGAGTCACAGAGAAAATCAGGAGAAAATCATTTCTTTCTGCCTACTCCCTAAGTACTTCTTCTGCGAAAAATCTAGCGTTGAATGACTTCAATTTTGCAAACGTGAAGGTCGCGACAAAGTCCGCGACCTTCCCCGTAAAACAACGGCAATGCTGAAATTCAATTATCGGGATGCAGAGCAAGGCAGAACTTGCAAAAGCGACGTAGCAATACGAAAGTATTGCGAGGCTTTGCAACGCCGCTATGCGCCCGAGAATTGGATTTCACTTCCAGAGGGAGCACTTGGATTCGGATTTTGTGGTAAATGCTTGCTCACCCGGAATAGTCTGTGCCACTTTGTAATAATCCCAAGGCTCTTTAGACTCAGCGCTGGTTTTCACTTGCATGAGGTACATGTCATGGATCATGCTGCCGTCACCACGGATGTATCCGTTTTTGGCATACATGTCATTGACTTTGGCAGCCTTCAGTTTTTCCATGACTTTTGCCGTGTCATCCGTACCCGCAGCCTTGACCGCATTCAGGTAAGTCAGCGTTGCAGAGTAATCAGCGGCTTGCAGGCTGGAAGGCATTTTCTTCATTTTTTCGAAATAGCGGCGTGACCATTTACGCGCTTCTTCGTTTTGATTCCAGTACCAGCTGTCGGTCAGGTACATGCCGTTAGTTGCATTCAGACCCAGGGAGTGGATGTCATTGATAAACATCAGCAAACCAGCCAGCTTCATGGTTTTGGTGACGCCAAATTCATTGGCTGCCTTAATCGCATTGATGGTGTCACCACCAGCATTTGCCAGACCCAGGATTTGTGCCTTGGAAGCTTGTGCCTGCAACAGGAAAGAAGAGAAGTCAGATGCCGACAAAGGATGTTTGACCGCGCCTGCAACCGTACCGCCATTGGCTTTAACAACATTGGCAGTATCACTTTCCAGCGACGCACCAAAAGCGTAATCGGCAGTCAGGAAATACCAGCTTTTGCCACCCTGTTTGACGACTGCAGAACCCGTGCCCTTGGCCAGTGCCACAGTGTCATAGGCATAATGCACGGTCGTCGGTGCGCATTCTTCATTGGTCAGGCGGGCAGAGCCGGCACCGATGGAAATAAAGACGCGTTTCTTTTCTGCCGCGACTTTTGCCATCGACAAAGAAGTACCCGAATTGGTACCGCCGATCAGCATGTCGACGCCGTCACGGTCAAACCATTCACGTGCACGGCTGGCAGCGATATCGGCCTTGTTTTGATGGTCGGCTGTGACCAGTTCAATTTTCTTGCCCAGTACCGTGCCGCCAAAATCGGCAATCGCCATCTTGATGGCTTCTGCACCACCCTGGCCATCGATATCAGAATACAGGCCAGAAATATCGGTGATGAAACCGATCTTGACCGTGTCACCAGATACTTGCGCATTTGCATTCAGCGCAAAACCAGCCAGTGCGGCGGAAACTGCGAGACTTGCTACTTTTAATTTCGTGAATGTTGCTTTCATGCGTCTTCTCCAATCATATTTTTATTCAACCCTGCTTCACCAAGACAGCGAGGCAGTTACCTTACAGATGTACATCCTACACACCCAACAACTCATTCAAGACCGGCATTTTTTCCTGCAATTGCGCAGACGCAAAACTCTCAACGATCTGCCCATGCTCCATGACATAAAACCTGTCCGCCAGCGGAGCAGCGAAGCGGAAATTCTGTTCCACCATGACAATGGTATAACCCTTGGATTTCAACATCGTGATCATGCGTGCCAGGGCCTGGACGATGACGGGTGCCAGACCTTCGGAAATTTCATCGAGCAGTAACAAACGCGCACCAGTGCGCAAGATACGTGCGACGGCCAGCATCTGTTGTTCACCACCGGACAAGCGTGTGCCCTGGCTATTTTTACGCTCAGCCAGATTGGGGAACATTTCGTAAATCTCGGCCACCGACATGCCCTTGTTCTCTTTCGATACCGAAGGTGGCAACATCAGGTTTTCTTCTGTGGACAAGGACGAAAATATCCCGCGCTCTTCCGGGCAATAACCTACGCCCAGATGTGCCACTTTATGCGTGGGCAGGTGGATCGCCTCTTGCCCGTTGATCTTGATCGAGCCCTTGCGTGCACCAGTCAGGCCGACAATGGCGCGCATGGTGGTCGTGCGCCCGGCACCGTTGCGGCCCAGTATGGTCACTACTTCGCCCTGATTCACTTTCAGGTTCACATCATGCAGGATATGCGACTCACCATACCAGGCTTGCAGGCCGGTAATTTCCAGCGCTGGACTAGTGTTTGTATTCGTAGCAATCATGCATGCGCCCCTTCCAATTCACCACTGGTACTGCCCATATAGGCTTCCATGACTTTGGGATTGGTGGATACTTCCTGGTAAGTGCCTTCGGCCAGCATGGCACCGCGCTGCAAGACCGAGATCTTGTCGCAAATACCCGACACCACATTCATATTATGTTCCACCATGAGGATAGTGCGGCCAGCCGACACCTTCTTGATCAGCTCGGTCACGCGATGCACATCTTCATGGCCCATGCCCTGAGTAGGCTCATCCAGCAACATCATTTCAGGTTCCATGGCCAGGGTAGTGGCGATTTCCAGGGCGCGCTTACGGCCATAGGGCAAATCAACCGTCACCGTGTCGGCGAATGAAGTCAGGTCAACTTCGGCCAGCAATTCCATGGCACGCGCATTGAGCTGGTTCAGCGATTGTTCGCTTTTCCAGAAGTGGAAAGAAGTGCCCAGTTTTCTTTGCAAGCCTATGCGCACGTTTTCCATTACTGTCAGGTGCGGGAAAACCGCCGATATCTGGAATGAACGTATGATGCCCTGGCGCGCAATCTGGGCTGGTTTGGCCGAGGTGATATCGCGGCCATTGAACAGGATTTGTCCCGAAGTTGGGACAAGAAATTTGGTCAGTAAATTGAAACAGGTGGTCTTGCCGGCACCGTTAGGGCCGATCAGCGCGTGGATATGCCCACGCTGCACCTGCAAATTAACTTCGCTTACAGCTGTGAAGCCCTTGAACTCTTTGGTCAAGCGCTTTGTCTCCAGGATGACGTCGGTCATCTCTTCTCCTTATTGTCTGGCTTATGGTTATTACTCCAACGCGACAACACTTCCTTTATTTTTTGGAAGTTTTTTATATTAGCTTTTTATAATACCCAGCAAACCGATTTCTAAACAATACGGTATAACTACCATAAGTAATTCCACGCAGAAAAATTTCTTACTGTTCTGATTCAATTTCCGCTGATTTAGCTTGCCAATATACTCCTTGCCGCCTTCTCTGCAATCATCACAGTAGGTGAGTTGGTATTACCTGAGGTTATAGTCGGCATAATAGAAGCATCAGCCACGCGCAGGCCATTTATGCCTATTACGCGCAAATTGCTGTCGACTACTGCCGCAGTATCGTCCACCCGCCCCATTTTGCAAGTGCCTACCGGATGGAAAATCGTCGTACTTATATCCCCTGCTGCCCTGGCCAATTCTTCTTCAGTCTGGAACTGTACCCCAGGCTTCATTTCTTCCGGTTTGTACTTCTGTAAAGCAGGTGCAGCAACTATCTTGCGCGTCAGTGTCAGGGAGGCCGCTGCTATCTTGCGGTCTTCTGCCGTCGTTAGATAATTCGGTACGATTTTTGGTGCTGCAGCGGCATCATTACTGGCAATGCGCACATGGCCACGTGAAGTAGGGCGCAGATTGCAGACGCTGGCCGTGAATGCCGGGAAATCATGCAGAGGGTCACCAAATTTTTCCAGCGACAAGGGCTGTACATGGTATTGCAGATTAGGTGTCGCCTGACTGGCATCCGAACGGGTAAATGCGCCCAATTGTGATGGTGCCATCGACATGGGGCCGCTCTGGAACATGGCATATTCCAGCCCTATGCGCGCCTTGCCTATCAGGCTGTTAGCCATCTTGTTGAGCGTTTTGGCACCAGTGATCTTGAATGCAGAACGTATCTGTAAATGGTCTTGCAAATTGCCGCCGACGCCAGGCAATTCATGCACCAGATCAACTCCAGCCTGTTGCAAATGTGCCGCATCTCCTATGCCCGATAATTGCAAAATCTGTGGTGAACCTATGGCTCCTGCAGCCAATACGGTTTCTTTCATGGACTCGGCAAACCAGCTGCGGCCACCGCCCATGAATTCCACGCCAGTACAACGCTTGCCTTGCTCATCACTCTTGATCACGAGTTTCTGCACCTGGCAACCCGTCATGATGGTCAGATTGGGTCTGTTTGCCGCTGGTCTCAGGAAAGCCTTGGAGGCATTCCAGCGCACGCCACGTTTCTGGTTCACATCGAAATAGCCACAACCTTCATTATTGCCACGGTTAAAGTCATCGCTGTTAGGGATACCGACTTCGGCTGCCGCACTGCGGAAGGCGTCCAGGATTTCCCAGGACAGCCTTTGTTTTTCCACCCGCCATTCGCCACCCATGCCATGGAATTCTGCATCATCGCCGTGGTGGTCTTCACTCTTCTTGAACAGCGGCAATACCTGCTCCCAGCGCCAGCTATCGTCTCCCGTCAGCTCTGCCCATTGCTGGTAATCCCTTTCCTGGCCACGCATGTAAATCATGCCATTGATGGACGAACTACCACCCAGCACCTTGCCGCGTGGATAAATCAGGCTGCGGCCATTCAGGCCCGCTTCTGCCTCAGTACGGAACATCCAGTCTGTGCGCGGATTATTGATGCAGTACAAGTAACCAACGGGGATATGTATCCACACATAATCATCCTTGCCACCAGCCTCTATCAACAAAACCCGGTTGTCAGGATTCTTGCTGAGGCGGTTCGCCAGTACACAACCTGCCGTACCAGCACCGACGACGATGTAATCAAACTGTCCTGCTGCTTCCATACCGTTTTCCTTAATTCTAATTAGTCTTGCATTTCCGCGATCAGGGCAGCCATCAGTTCGGCCACACTCAAATCCCTCACCGCAGCCATGCCCTGCCCGGCCCACATTGACATCAGTTCAGTATTTGCTGCTTTACCTGCCGCTGCGCGTATGGAACCCGTCAGGGCGTTCTGTATCGGATAGGCAGGCACTTTGTCAGCAACTGCCGCCATGGTTTGCATGAAGTGGTTATCCAGACCACGCGCAATGCGGCCAGAAAAAGCGCGGGTCTGGCGTGTGGTGTCACTACTGCTTTCCAGCAGGCGTTGTTTGTAGGCAGGGTGGATGGCTGATTCCTTGGTCGTCAGGAATGCCGTACCCATCTGCACCAGTTGCGCGCCCGCCTGCAAGGCCTGTTTGATCTGTCTGCCATCCATGATGCCGCCAGCAGCGATGATGGGCACCTGCATATGCGGTTTGCAGGCTTCCAGCAAGGCTGACAGACCCAGACTTGAATCTCTTTGCGCACCAATGAAAGTCCCACGGTGACCACCCGCCTCCACACCTTGCAGACAGACAGCATCTGCTCCCATGGCTTGCCAGACGATGGCTTCCTGCAGATTGGTCGCAGTACCCACCACTTTTATTCCCGCATCATGCAGGCGTTGCAACTGGCTGCCGTGCAAGACATCAAAGGTAAAGCTAGCTACTGCAGGGCGGGCCGTGATCAGGGCATCGAGCTGGGCTTCAAAGTCTTCACACCAGCGTGTCGGGGTCGGCAAGTTGTCCCAGCCCAGTTCCTGGCAAACAGCTTGCAGCAGTAACTTGGCAGCTTCAAGGGCTGCAAAATCGACTTGTGGCCGGGTTTGTACGAAGAGGTTGATGGCGAAAGGTTTATCCGTCAGTCTTCTGATGTGCTCAGCCTGTTCTATGATGGCGAGTGGCGTCAGCAAGGGGGCTGCGAGTGAGCCCAGGCCGCCTGCATTTGACACTGCGGCCACCAGTTCAGGTGGGGTGGCACCACCGGCCATGGGGGCCTGGATGATGGGGTGGGGGCAGAGGGTTTGCAGGCTGGGCATTTGGGGCTCCGGGTTTATTTAAGTGAGTTGTTGGAAACAGGTAAATCAGGCTTTCATCAATTTTCGTGTTTGTACGCTAACTCATTTACTCACTTCTGTCACTGTATTGCGATTGCAGGTCGGGGGTAGCCCGACAGCTACTTACTTTTCTTGTCTCGCCAAGAAAAGTAAGCCAAAGAAGGCGACCCAGGCGTAGCCGCCCCTGCGGGGTTCCCGTTTGTGCAGTACAAAAAATGGGAAATGCCCGAAACTCGCTGCGCTCAAACACGTGCATTTCTTAATCCATTTTCTGTACTGCACAAACGGCGGCTACACATGGGAACTGCTAACTTCAAAAACCACTTCAAATTCAAAAACAACCCCAAAACCACTGCTGATTAACGGTGCATAAACAATTTAAAATCCGGTCGCATTGACGTTGCTTTTGGCTCTGTTTTTGACCTTCAACCGCTTGGGACGATGTAATTTGTGTGCCACAGAAAATGGAATTAGAAGAGCCGATGTTTGAGCGGAGCGAGTTTCGGATCTTCCCATTTTTTGTGACGCACAAATTATGCTGGAGCGTAGCGTAAGCACCCGAAGGGCGAGTCTGAGGTCGCCTTTCTTTGAATACTTTTTTTGGCGAAGCAAAGAAAGTATTTCGGCCGCCGGGCCGAGACCCGGCTTGTGTCTACGGAAGGCAATCTCTTTAATAAAGACTCAAGCATGCAACGAACGCCGCTGGGCTCCTGCCTGCGCAGGAGCGACGACAATCTGATTGCCGTTTATCGACAGAACCCCATCCTCATCCCGACCTTCTCCTTGAAGGAGAAGGAGCAAGCACGCAGCCGCTACTTCGCCACCGGCATCGTAAACTCCGCCCCTTTATCTATGCTATCCGGCCACCTTTGCATGATGGATTTATAGCGCGTATAAAAACGTATGCCCTCTTCGCCATAGGCATGCACATCGCCAAACAAAGAGCGCTTCCAGCCGCCAAATGAATGCCAGGCCATGGGCACAGGAATAGGCACATTGATGCCCACCATGCCGACCTGTATGCGGCGTGAGAATTCGCGGGCGGTGTTGCCGTCCGAGGTGAACAAAGACACGCCGTTGCCAAATTCATGGCGGTTGATGAGTTCAACCGCAGAGGCAAAATCAGGGACGCGGACTACGCATAGAACCGGGCCAAAAATTTCTTCGCGATGTATTTTCATGCCCTCTTTGACATGGTCAAACAAACAGCCGCCGAGGAAGAAACCGCCTGCATGGCCAGGCACTTTCAGGCCTCGGCCATCAACCAATAGTTGCGCGCCTTCGACTACGCCTTCAGCGATATAAGATTCAATTTTTTCCTTGTGCTGGGCTGTGACCACCGGGCCCATTTCAGCATCAGACTCCATGCCGTTTTTGATCTTCAAGGCTTCCACTCTGGGCACAAGGGCTGCTACCAGTTTGTCAGCCACATTACCAACGGCAACAGCGACCGAGATCGCCATGCAGCGTTCACCGGCAGAGCCGTAAGCTGCACCCATCAGGGCATCGACGGCTTGCTCAAGGTTGGCATCTGGCATGACGACCAGGTGGTTTTTTGCGCCGCCCAAAGCCTGCACGCGCTTGCCCATGCGGGTGCCTTCGCTATAGATGTATTCAGCAATCGGGGTAGAGCCAACGAAGGAAATCGCCGACACATCGGGATGCTGGAGCAAAGCATCGACAGCCACTTTATCGCCCTGCACCACACTGAAAACACCATCCGGCAAGCCAGCTTTTTTGAGCAAGTCAGCTATCAGCAAGGAACAGGAAGGATCACGCTCGGATGGCTTCAAGATGAAGGTATTGCCAGTCGCAATCGCCAGCGGTGCCATCCACATCGGCACCATGAAGGGAAAGTTGAAAGGCGTGATGCCAGCCGTCACACCCAGAGGTTGGCGCAGGTTGTAATTGTCTATGCCACCACCGATATTGTCAGAGAATTGCGACTTCAACAGTTGCGGCATGCCGCAGGCAAATTCGACGATTTCTATGCCGCGCGTGACTTCGCCCATGGCATCTGACAAGACCTTGCCATGTTCACGGGTGATCAGGGTCGCCATTTCCTTGTGATGCTGGTCCAGCAATTCCTTGAACTTGAACATCACACGGGCGCGTTTTAGCGGGGCAGTTTCTGCCCAGGCAGGTGCAGCGGCCTTGGCAGCGGCGATGACGGCATGCACTTCCTCAACGCTGGCGAGGGCGACACTGCCCGTCACTTCGCCCGTAGCAGGATTAAATACATCTTGCTGGCGGCCACTGCTGGATGCATAAGTCTGGCCATTCATATAATGCGCAATTGTGGATGTCATAAGTAAACCTTAGGGGTGATATGCAGTTTTTTCTGCGGTGACACAGAGATTAATTCACTCGTCCCACTTAATCCAATGAGTTATTATCAATGGCAATATAAGGATTATTAATAATGGACTTGATACAACTACGCGCCTTTGTCGCCGTGGCGAAAGAAGGCAACCTGACGCGGGCAGCAGAGCAATTGCATGTGACCCAGCCTGCCGTCAGCCTGCAGATCAAGTCCTTGCAAGAGAGCTTGCAACTAAGTTTATTCACACGCAGCGCCAGCGGCATGCGCCTCTCCAATGATGGTGCCAAACTCTTGCCTTATGCAGAAAAAGTCATTGCCAGCATGACGGAGTTTCGCCAGGCCGCCCATAGTATGCACAGCACCATTTCTGGCGAGCTGGCGATAGGTACCATACTCGACCCTGAGTTCACCCGACTGGGGCTATTTTTGAAGCAACTGGTCGAGACTTATCCACAGTTATCCACAAAGTTGCAACAAGGCATGTCAGGTACGGTCTTGCAGCAAATCCGTGCCGGTACGCTGGATGTGGGGTTTTATCTGGGGCAGCCGCCAGATGACGGTAAAACGCCTTGCCACAGCCAGGTGCTGACACCATTTACCTATCGCGTAGTAGCACCCAAGGGCTGGAAAAACCGGGTAGCAGGCCAGGGTTGGGCCAGCCTGGCCAAACTGCCATGGTTGTGGACACCGGCAGAATCAGCCCATCACCGCCTGCTGAGCCAGATTTTTGCCGGGCTTGGAGTGACGCCCAACAAGGTCGCCCTGGTAGACCAGGAACCGACCATGCTGGATCTGGTGAAGTCTGGCGTAGGCCTGAGCCTGATCCGCGATTCGATTGCCATACGCGAAGCCCATGCACATGGCCTGGTGATTGCTGATGCGGTCAGTATCACTACGGAACTAAGCTTCATCTGTCAGGAAAAACGCCAGCATGAAGCCATGATAGCTGCCAGTTTTGCTTTATTGAAAACGATCTGGGTTTAGTGAACAGTCACAATCCAGCAGACTGTCGCCTTAGCCGCACAACAGCGCGCAAAACAAGAAAATATCTGCCTTTATTAGAAATTCAGCGGTATATTTCCAGCACTTCTCTATTTTGGAAACTACGTTCGTGAAATTCTTGCTATCCAGTTTGCTGGTATCTCTGGCCACCGTTCCTGCATTTTGCCATGCAGAAACGATCAAACTGCTTATCCAGGAATATGCTCCTTTCACCCATACCGACCTCAAGACCGGCGAAATCCAGGGTGCGCTGACTGAAAAGATTACAGAAATCCTCAAGCGCGCGGGTGACAACTACAGCATCAGCAGCACATCCCTGGCACGCGGTTTGAATTCCACGCTGAATGATGACAATACCTGTTTGTTTGGTTTTCGCCGTACGTCCGACCGGGAAAACTCATATAAATGGGTAGGCCCTCTGGTCACCGACACCTGGGTTTTGTATAGCCGCAAAACCGATAGCCGACTATTGAAAAATTTTGAAGATGCCAAACCCTATTCCATAGGCTCATACAAACATGCTGCTACCGGTTTGCAACTTAGCGAGCAAGGCTACAAAATAGAGTTTGCCGGTCAGGACGATGACAATCCGCGCCTGCTGGTGAATGGCAGGCTGAACTACTGGATAGTCTCGGAATCGCATGGCATGCACCTTGCCCAACAACAAGGATTTGCAAATGATATTGTGCGTGCCATCAAATGGAAAAGCGTAGAACTCAATATGTTATGCAATGTCCGCATGGACAAGCAGCGTATAGAGTTGTACAACAAAATTAATAAAGAGCTGGATAATGACGGCACTATGGAAAAAATCATGCGCAAATACGGGATCAAATAATGGCCAGATCAACCAAGGCCGCCTATGCTGTCAACCGCCTGCGCGAGCGTAGCAATGCAGCTTATTCCATGGTCAGCCTGGCCGATGGACGGTTTTCCCTGACCCTGGCCAATCTGGAACAGCCAGATGAATTGCCAACCAGCGTCAGCGACGCCATGGAAATGGATGAATTTGTCGCTTATGTGAATAACTTGCAAAAACTGGCGCCTAAAAAAGCCAGCAAACTGGATATCGCCTTCGAGAAAAAACTCGCGGCAGCCAAGCAAAAATAAAAGCACTGAAAATAAAAGTATTATCTATAGGACTTAAGCAAAATTGTCCCAGCAAGGCTACCGCTGTGAGAAACATCCCTTGTAAGGGATGTTCGTTACGTCGGCAGTCAACATGTTGTCTGAAACCCCGACTACACCGTAGCGACGAAGACAGTACTTTAGTACGGCTAGGAGCTACAACGCAGCTGGGGCAGTTTTGCATAAGTCCTAATCTATAAGGAAAACCGAATGAAATACAAATATCTTAGCGCCCTGCTCGCCAGCACTCTGTTCACTGGCATCTTGTCCACCTCACCAGCTCAGGCCCAAGCGCCTGATAGTGTGGTCATCAGCAGGTTGACTAAAATTGATGAAAAAGTTGGCACAGGCAAAGAAGCGCTTGCAGGCAACACCGTCTATGTGCATTACACAGGCTGGCTGCATGACCCTTTCGCCAACCGCGAACGTGGTACCAAGTTTGACAGCTCGGTAGGCCAGCAGGCTTTTTCCTTTTCCATAGGCTCGGGCCGTGTCATCAAGGGCTGGGAACAAGGCGTTGCAGGAATGAAGGTAGGTGGCAAGCGCACTCTGATCATCCCGCCAGAACTGGGCTATGGTGCGGCAGGAGCAGGCAATGGCATGATACCGCCGAATTCCTATCTGATCTTTGATATTGAATTACTGGATGTGAGATAAATCCATATGCCTCTGATCAAAACCTTCAGCCTGGCTGCTTGGCTTTGATTTCCTGGACATCTGTCCAGATCGATTCATAAGAATAGATGGCATAAAAGAAGATGGAAATCGCCAGCACCGTCGCCATAGTCCCAGCATAAAACAGCGGGCTAAGACCAGCAGGGAAAATATATTGATACCAACCCAGCAGGCTGGCGGCGACCATGGCAAAAAAAGACAGGTTAATCAAACGGCGGCTTTTACGCATGGTGCCAAAGGCAAATAAGACCAGCACCAGTAAAGACAAAGAAAAATTGAGTAAACCTGCCACAGTGTTGCCTTTCTTGCTTAATATTAAATCAATAATCTACTATATCAAATTCAATCCTGTTTGCCATTGCACGAATGGCTAAAATTGTAACCAGACGTCAGCATCAGGCTGAAAATTTTTCATTCTGCATTTTTCTGATCTTCATCCATGAGGCTCAGATGCATCAGGAATTTTTATGACATATCTGCTTGCACTAGACCAGGGTACTTCCAGTTCGCGCAGCATTATCTTCAATGAGCGTGGGGAATTAATCGCCACCGCCCAGCAAGAGTTTCGCCAGATTTTTCCGCAACCTGGCTGGGTAGAACACGACGCCATGGAAATCTGGCAAAGCCAGTTCGCCACCTGCCAGCAAGTCATGGCCAAAGCCAATTTACAAGCGAAAGACATCGCCGCGATAGGCATCACCAACCAGCGTGAAACCACGGTATTGTGGGACAGGAAGACAGGCCAGCCGCTCTACCATGCCATCGTCTGGCAAGACCGCCGCACCGAGGCTTATTGCGATGAATTGCGCCAGCAAGGCTATGCTGCACGCATACAAGCCAAGACTGGCCTGATACTTGACCCCTATTTTTCTGCCACCAAACTCAAGTGGCTGCTTGACCAGATTCCCGATGCGCGCCGCCGTGCAAATGCAGGTGAACTGGCTTTCGGTACCATTGACAGCTGGCTGGCCTGGCAACTCAGTGAAGGCCGCCTGCATGTCACTGATGTCAGCAATGCCTCACGCACCATGCTGTACAACATCCACGACAATAAATGGGATGAAGAATTACTGTCCTGGTTTGACATACCCAAGGCGCTGCTGCCTGAAGTCTTACCATCCAGCCACCAGTTCGGGCACAGCAAGCTGCTGGGCGCAGCCATCCCCATCGCCGGTATTGCCGGTGACCAGCAGGCAGCCTTGTTTGGCCAGGCCTGCTTTACGCCGGGCATGGCAAAAAATACCTACGGCACGGGTTGCTTCATGCTCATGCATACCGGTGATCAATGCCCAAGTTCGCAAAATGGCCTGATCAGTACGGCGGCCTGCCAGATTGACAAGCGGGCACAATATGCACTTGAGGGTAGTGTCTTCATAGGCGGTGCGGTAGTGCAATGGCTAAGAGATGGTTTGAAAGCCATACAGCATTCCACCGATGTAGAGCAACTGGCAGCAACGGTGCCGGATTCTGGCGGTGTCGTCTTTGTGCCTTCTTTCACTGGCCTTGGCGCCCCCTACTGGGTGCCTTCGGCCAAGGGTGCCATCCTGGGCCTGAGCCGGGGCAGCACGGTGGCCCATATCGCCCGCGCTGCGCTGGAATCGATCGCCTTTCAAAGTACTGCCTTATTGCAAGCCATGGTCAGGGATGCTGTCTTCCCCATCAAGGAATTGCGCGTCGACGGCGGTGCAGCAGCAAATAATATGCTGCTGCAATTCCAGGCAGATTTGCTGGGCATACCAGTGATACGTCCCAAAGTCACTGAAACTACAGCGCTGGGCGCTGCTTATCTGGCGGGTTTGGGAACCGGTGTATACAAAAATATGGAAGAATGCGCTTCGCAGTGGCAAATGGAGACGCAATTCACACCAGCCATGAGCCGCGATGAAGCTGCCAGCCTCATGCAAAACTGGGAAATCGCCATAGGAAAAGTAAGATAATCCAGGCAAGAGATATCCACAGCCAAATATCAACTCTTTCCACCATTTACATTACTAACGGGAGAATAAAAATGAAAATTATTAAATGGTCTGCAGGCATACTTATTACTGCCATCGCCCTGATACTGGCGATAGCCTATTCGCTGCCCAATGAATACAAGGTCGTGCGCAGTGTGCAGATACATTCGACACCAGCCAAGATCTTCCCTCTGATCGCCACACCCAAGGAGTGGAAAAACTGGTCAGTCTGGAACCAGCGTGACCCAAACATGAAGATGGAATTTTCTGGCCCTGAATCAGGCACGAATGCCGCCTGGGAATGGAAAAGCGCATCACAAGGCAATGGCGGCATGAAACTCAGCCACGCCAGTCCCTTCCGTGAAATTGATTATGAACTGCACTTTGAAGGTATGGGTAAACCATCGACTGGCAGTTTCTTGCTGGAAGCCCAGCCTGACGGCACCAAAATCACCTGGACCATGCTGGGTACGACCGAAGGTAATTTGATGATGAAGCTATTTGCCCCATTTATGGATAAAATGGTGGGTCCCGATTTTGAAGCTGGCTTAAGTAATCTGAAAAAGTTTGCCGAGAAAAATTAATTGCACTTGTAGTCAAAACTACATCGCATCTTCTACCCGATTGCATCAATGAAACTCAAGTATGTCCTGATCCTGGCTTTGCAAATGCTGACTGCATTGCCAGCTTCCCCGGTTTTTGCTGCAGCAGCTGGCAATACTTCGGCCCCAGCCAAAGCAGCGCCAAGTACGCAAGCAGTGTTCGTGGTCGCGCCAGAAGATTTGCCCAAGCAAAATTCTGGCGTACAGATAGACACACCCAAGCAAGTTGCCACCGAGAAAAGCAATAAGCCTGATGTACCCATCCTGGTATGGTCTGGCCCCGTCCCCCTGGCTGGTGGCCTGTGGATACTGGTCGCCTCCATGCCCGTGCTGGCGTCCCTGTATTTCGCTTATCAGTTATTCATGTTCATCAAAGCCAGACGCCGCCGCTTATCCACAGAACGCGGTAACTGAGTACATCTGGACTTAAACAAGAAAAGCATGAATCACATTGGTTCATGCTTTTTTCTTAAGTGCGAGAGTTTTGCAAAATTCCCTTATTTGTTTTTCATATAATCTTCATCAAACTGTCACCAGCCTGTCACCTCTACGTCCTAAAGTCTCCCTTAACCTACAACCATAAGCGGAGACCAGCATGTCCACCAAAGCCCTGATAGACAGTGCCGTTTTCAATTCAACCACGTCCGGCCGCAAGGGTCTGGCAGACAAATTGTTTGCCCACTGGTTCAGCCGCCTCGTGTATGCCCAGATCTGGGAAGACCCACAAGCTGATCTGGATGCGCTGCAATTAAAGCCAGGCGCAAATATCCTGACCATTTCTTCTGGTGGCTGCAATGCCCTGGCTTATTTGTCCGCTGAACCGGCTGCAGTGCATGCCGTGGATTTGAATGCGGCACACCTGGCCATGCTCAATATCAAGCAAACTGCCATCAGGCATTTGCCCGACTATGATGCAGTGCTGGCATTTCTGGGTAATGCCGACAAGCCAGATAACCTGAAACGCTATAAGCGACATATACGCACACAATTGTCAGACGATGCCAGCAACTTCTGGGAAAGTCGCTCTTTGTCTGGCAAGCCGCGCTACCATTATTTTACTAGCCAGGCTTATCAGCATGGTTTGTTGGGTAACTTCATCGGCTTTGCGCATTTCTTTGTGCGCCTCATGGGCGGCGACATGAGCAAGCTCATGCAGGCTAACAACCAGCAGGAACAGGCACAATTATTCGAGCAATATGTCGCGCCAGTATTCGAGACCCGCTTATTCCGCCTCATCGCCAGCCAGCCATTGGCGCTATATAGCCTGGGCATACCACCTTCGCAATTTGCTGAATTGAAACACGAAGCCAAAGATGGCTTGCATCTCTTATTCAAGGAAAGAATGCGTCATCTGGCGTGTGATTTTCCGCTGGAAGAAAACTGTTTTGCCCAACAGGCATTTGGCCGCCGTTATGACACCAAAAAACAGGCCGCCCTGCCCATGTATCTGCAGCAAGAACATTTCCACACCCTGCGCCGCAATATAGACAGGCTGCATCCCCATCATCAAACCCTCACTGACTTTTTGCTGGGCCAGCCACGGGCTTCCATGGACGCCTATCTCTTCCTCGATGCCCAGGACTGGATGGATCAACAACAATTGACAACACTCTGGCAAGAAGTGAGCCGCACTGCAGCGCCTGGGGCCAGGGTGGTATTTCGCACTGGTGGTAGCGAGTCCCCGCTGGAAGCCAAGTTACCGGCAGAGATACTGGCCGCCTGGCATACCGATGCGGCCCATAACCGTGCCCTGTATGCCACTGACCGTTCTGCCATCTATGGCGGCATGCACCTGTACACCAAGATTTAATCACTAAATTGCATACCTCATTACCGCCACGCGTGGTGGCAGATGCCCTGTGGCTGTTGACTGCGCGTTCACGTGGTGGCCAGCACTGGCTCAATAATGCCACTTGCGATATCGATGCCGTAGAAATCGCCGGGCAAAGCCAGCCAGTCACTTTGCTGGATCAAAGCAGCTGGCAAGAAAGCTATGTCGCCAGCCCGCGTTCTACCTGGTTGCGTTATCCACGCCAGGAAACACTACGGCAAGTCGGTCCAGCATGGACGCAAGCCATCAAACTGGGTAGTTGCGCCATCTTCGGGCCGCTCTCCGCCCTGTTCAAAGCCAGCAAACTGGATCAGGCAGCCATCATTGCCAACCATCTGGTCTCAACCAATCTGTACCCTGACTGGTCAGCAACAGAGATCAGCACTGTTACCAATAAGTTACTAAACACTTATCCACAGCGTCCGCTGATGATGCGTAATATCTGTCCACAGGTGAATCCTGAACTGACTGAAAGCCTGCTCAGCGCTGGCTGGCAATTATTCCCAAGTCGCATGATTTACCTCTGCGACCCACAACAGACCAGCGTCTGGAAGCACAATCATGTCAAACAGGATGCCCGCTTGCTGGACAATCATGAAGTAGAAGTGTTTACGCATGAGCAACTGCAAATGCAGGACATCGCCGTATTACAGCAACTCTACCGCCAGCTCTTCATCGATAAACATTCTTACCTTAATCCAGACTTCAGCGCCGCCTTCTTTGAACTTTGCCTGGAAACCCAGTTCCTTGAAATGCATGCCCTGCGCTGGCAAGGCCGCCTGGTTGGGGTGCTAGGTATTTATACGCATCCAGAGCATGGCTGGCTGACAACACCACTGATAGGGTATGACACCAGTCTGCCAAAAGAGCTGGGTTTATACAGAAGGCTAATGGCTTTATTACTTAAAACAGCCAAAGATAAAAAGCTGAAACTGCACTACAGCTCAGGTGCCAGCCAGTTCAAACGCGCTCGCGGTGGCATCCCGCAGCTTGAATATACCGCCATCTATAACCGTCATTTATCCACAACTACGGTTCAAAGTGCCGCGCTCTTTGGTCGTTTACTCACTACTTTTGCGCCAGCAATATTGAAAAAAGCCGACCGACTTTGAACACCCCTAACAAACAACAATTGTAGTCAGGACTGACGAAAAATCGTCCCAGCAAGGCGTCAGCGACGAAGACAGTACTTTAGTACGGCTAGGAGCTGCAACGCAGCTGGGGCGGTTTTTCGTCAGTCCGCCCTATTTTATCTGTGGATAAGCCTATGCATATCCACAGGATGAACTGTGCAAAACCAGTGAAAGTCGTAGCTGAAGATTTTTTATCCCAAAACCGTCCTTTTTTCATACAGGACTTATCAGCACATCTATACATGAACTAAGTACTTGTTTCTGTGGATAAATTAGGACTTATCCACAAAATATCGCGACGTTAACTACTATTACTATGTATATATAAACTAAGTTATCTAATTAAACCCTTTTTGGAAAACCCTGGAAGTTTTTCCTGAAAGATCTGGTTTTGATACAAATAAAAATGATTGATGAAGAAATTTGATATTTCAAAAAAAAAGAACCTGGCAGCTTTCTTCACCTTTCATAAAAATGCTGGATTCCCCAAAAAACATTCATTTTTTTTATTGCAGGCAAATTCAAGTTTTGAAAACTGCCTTGCTTTAAGAAATTCATCTGATCACTTTGCCAAAGATCGTCAGCATTCCTTTTTTTCTAAAAAATCTTCCCTGCAAAGCTATAAATTAGTCTTTTTCAGGAAATTCGCGTCGAAAAACAACATTTTTCAAAAAAACTTTGTGGATAAGTCTGCTGATATCCACTGCATCCATTGTGCGTAACTCTAAATTTACTCATCTACAAGTTTACTGTTCAGATTTTGTCCTGTGGATATACAGACTTTTATCACCGCCTTATCATTTGCCTAAACTCTTGATCCTGTGGATGTTTACTGACTTATCCACAGCAACATGCCTGCGTTAACAACTACTACTATTTATATATAAAGTTATTCAAGTTAAAGGTATCCACAGCTCAAAAAAAGCAAAAAAACAAAAGCAAAAAACTGTCGTAGAATCCGTAACTCATTCAATCCTCCTGGGAAAACACCATGAAGCTGTGGTCAAATCTACTGTTCATTAGCCTGCTGGCTTGTGGCACGGCACATGCGGAAAAACCTACAGAGGCATCGGTCAGAGAATTGCTGGTCTTGACGAATAGTCAGCAAATATTGAAAAGTACCGAAGACCAGATGGAGGCTGTCATGAAAAACATGATGAAAGCAGCCTTGAAAGACCAGTCCATCAGTGCTGAGCAGCAAAAAATAATGGATAAATTCAGGGATAAAGTCATGGATATCCACAGGGCAGAAGTGACCTGGGAAAAACTTGAACCTATTTTTGTCGAAATTTATAGCAATTCTCTCAGCCAGGAAGATGTCGATGGCATCAGTGCCTTCTACCGCTCTCCAGCAGGCAGGTCTTATGTCAGCAAAATGCCGGTCGTCATGCAGCAAAGCATGAATGCCATGCAAAAAGTGATTACGCCCATGATGGAAAAGATGTTTGAAGCAGCAAAGAAAATGGGTGAAGAATTACGTGAGTTGAATAAAAATAAGTAATAACGATAAATTTGACACCTGATGGGATGTAATTAGAAGAACTTAAGCAATTTAGCCGATTTATTTAGCTATATAAATTAACAGCTCATTCAATAATTTTTTAAAAAGAAGAGCCTTTGCAAACAGATAAAAATAATGGCTGAATCCAGGCATTTCATTTTCCTGGGAATGGGTACGCTGGGAGATATATTCCCTTTCCTGAGTCTGGCAGTAGAAATGCAGAGACGCGGGCATATTGCCACGATGTTGCTTTCCCCGGTTCATGCCAGACATGCAGAAATGGCAGGTATTCCTTACCAAATACTGGGCACCCAGGCTGAATATGATACGGCCTTGCGTAATCCTGATATGTGGGATACACGCAAAGGCATGGGTATAGTGCTTGAATCATGTAAGCCAGTACTCACTGAGGTTCCAGACTATGTTGCCTTTTTGCCAGTAGAACAAAATTGTGTATTCGTCGCCCATCCCCTGGGTTTGCCTGCAGCAGATATCGTGCGCAGTTTTCGTCCTGATATTCCAATTGTCGCAGCTTACCTGGCACCATCCAATTTAAGGACTGTGCATGATCCCCTGGTCATGGGTGATTTATTAATACCGCGCTGGCTGCCAACATGGATGCGTGAATGGCTATGGGCTTATGCAGACAAGAATTTTATTGATCCGGTTGCTGTTCCCATCATCAATCAAGCCAGGCAAACCAGGAATTTACCGCCAATTAGCAGCCTGCCACCGTATATGTATGCTGCACCAGACTTGAGTATCAGTTTTTTTCCTGCATGGTTTGCTCCAGCGCCGCCAGACTGGCCAAGCCCTATGGTCATGGGAGAATTCCAGTTATACGACAGCAACCCGGATGCAGACTTATCCACAGAGCTGCAAGAATTTCTTGCAGCAGGCGATGCACCACTGATTTTTACCCCGGGATCAGGGAATATACAGGCCAGTCATTATTTTTCATGTGCTCAGCGAGCAGTGCAAAAACTGGGTATGCGGGCAATTTTCCTCAGTTGTCATCGTGAACAGATCCCGGCTAACTTGCCCACCAACATACTTTGGCAAAGCTATTTACCCCTGCGCAGTATCTTGCCACGCGCATCAGCCCTGATACACCATGGTGGCATAGGCACAACAGCAGAAGCACTCAGGGCAGGCACCCCGCAACTGGTGACGCCGCTGGCCTTTGACCAATTCGATAACGCTGCACGTGTGAAGAAATTGGGTGTTGGCGACTATCTGCGCATGTCGCGCCTGACAACAGGCAAATTGTCGCGTAGTTTGTCGCAATTGCTGGGTTCAACATCAATCAAAACCAATTGCGCACTTGTTGCTGAAAAATTCAAGAAATCTGGCCATGCAGATTCTTTATGCAATGCCATTGAAGCGGTAGAATTAAAAAAATAAGTAATCAATTTCAACTGCAAATAGAGTAAAACTCAAATAGCCAGACTTATCCACAGCTTATTATTGCCTATAATTTTTTATGCGCGATTTCAAGTGGTCAGATACAGAAAAGAAAATTGCGCGGGCAGCGTATGACACTGCATTGCAAAAAGAATTGACAGCGATCATGGCGAAATTTAAAGAACTTGCCGTTGCTGTCAACTCACCAGGAGATATGTGGGACATAGAACACTATCTTCAAAATGCAAGGAAAGACATAGATGCAAAATATGTTTATCGTTATTCACGATTGCTGGCATTGCTATCTCAACTGGTGCTTGAAAACCTGATCAAGCGCGAAGACTTACAAAAACTTGCACAAGACAAGCTGGAAATCATAGACAGCTTGTTAGAAAAACATAGAAATTATTTATCTGAAGATGATGAATAATTGACTCAGATTGAATTTCCAAGTACATACAACAAGTGCCTGCGCCGCTATTTAAAACGCGAATACTTTGCGTTTTAAATAAAAAATAAATATCTCTAAAATACGTAAAGCCACGTCCCATCTGGCTTTCAAGGTGACTCAATGTTACCCGGATTACGCGACTATTCGACTTGGATGAAGACTTTTATCATATCCAGCATCAATCACATGATTATGTCTGGAGTTTTTTTTATGTCTTTATCATCTCAATCTTCGCAGCCCTTGTCTGCTGCACCCGCTGCCGTTGGCCGCAGTGTTTTTCTGAAATTGCTGCCTCTGACACTGGCTGTTTTTATCGGCTTCCTGACCATGGGTATGCAGTTACCTGTATTGCCGCTGTACCTGCATAACAGCCTGGGCATGAGTACCCTGGTCGTAGGCCTGGTCATCGGTGCACAATTTACCGTCGCCCTGCTGTCACGTGCATGGGCTGGTAATTTTGCAGATATGCGCGGTGCCAAGCGCGCTGTGGTAACTGGCTTGTTCACCGTCGCCAGTTCTGGTTTTGTCTACCTGGCGTCATTGCCCTTTGTAGCTACACCTGCTGTATCGGTCTGGATATTGCTGGCAGGGCGTGTCTTGCTCGCCATAGGTGAAAGCCTGGTCGTCACAGGGGCCATGGGCTGGGGGATAGGCCTGGTGGGGCCGCAGAATGCTGGCAAGGTGATGGCCTGGGTAGGCATCGCCATTTATGGGGCATTTGCGCTGGGCGCACCAATAGGCGTGGTCGTGAATGCGAACTGGGGCTTTGCTGGGATTTCTATTGGAACTATATGTTCACCACTGGTGGCATTGCTGGTAGCCGCCACTGTGCCAGCGGTGTTACCCACAGCAAGTATCCGTATTCCTTTTTACAAAGTACTGGCTTTGGTGCTGGTACCAGGCATGGGCCTGGCGCTGGCCAGCATAGGTTTTGGTGTGATTACGGCCTTCATTGCTTTGCTGTTTGCGGCAAAAAACTGGGGCAATTCTTCCCTGGCCTTCACGGCCTTTGGTGTGGCTTTCATAGGTGCACGGATATTATTTGGTCATCTGCCAGATAAGCTCGGCGGAGCCAGGGTTGCCCTCGTTAGCGTAGTGATTGAAGCAGCAGGATTACTGCTGATCTGGTCAGCAGATACAAGGACTATTGCTTACCTTGGTGTTGCCCTCACAGGATTTGGTTACTCGCTTGCCTTCCCGGGCTTTGGTGTAGAAGCGGCACGCCGTGCGCCACCGCAAAGCCGTAGCGTTGCCATGGGCGCTTACGTGGCATTCCTGGATATTTCGCTGGGTATTGCCAGTCCGCTGGCTGGCCTTATTGCCGGGCAGTGGGGTGTGCACACAGTATTCCTCGCGGGTGGTGTGGCGGTTGGCTTGTCTTTGCTGGTAGCTGTGCGTTTGCTGGGTAAAGCATCTGCAAGTGCGCAAGGTGCTTGAATTTTGGATGGTGCGCATGGTGCACCCTGCAAAACTGTATTACATAAATTGATCAGGCTTTCATGAAGTCTGATCAATTTCTTTTTTTACTTTGACGCTGCTCAAGTAAACACAAAACATATCGGCCATGGCATCTGCATATTCATCTATCCTGTCGGCAGGATAGCCATTCGCCGAGACATGTTCGCCAGCACTGCTCAGCGTGGTAGAAATCAGTTCCTCAACGATAGAACGTGTTGCCGCTGACGCCTCGGGCAGCAACTCTTCAATAAATACCTGTACGGTATAGTCCCAGTATTGCCATGCTTCTTGTGCTTCCAGGTCATCGTTATACTGCGGCGCGATATCGGTGAGGGCATTACGCATTTCAGCCTCTTCACATTCTGACCGCAAAAAGGCATGGACAAGGGTGCGCAAGCGATCCAGTGGTGCCTGTTGAGCGTCCCGCAGTATGTTGCGTAACATCCCACCAGTCTGCCGCCATTCATCGCTTTGCAAGCGGAACAGGATGGCCGCCTTGTTCGGGAAATACTGATACACAGAACCTACGCTGACACCCGCTCTTTCTGCCACCCGCGCCGTGGTAAATTTTTGTGCCCCTTCCCGCTGCAAAACCTGAAGGGCCGCTTCCAGTATGGTGGCCACCAGATCAGCCGAGCGGCTTTGCTGGGGCCGCTTTCTTGAAGAAATTGGAGGGGTTTGAGGTTTGCTCATGGGAATAAGAAATGAGATTCAGGTTAGTACTTGGGATGATACGCACTATATCCCCCATCTATAAAAAAAGCTCCTGAACACAGGAGCTTTTCCAGTTATAGCGACAGGACAAAAAGTGATCAGGTCGCCAGTGTCATCAAACTCGCATTACCACCGGCAGCCGTGGTATTCACACAGAGTGCCCGCTCTGCCATCAAACGCCACAAAGGTATTTCTGCATGGTCATGGGTTTCAACGACGGAGACGATGGCTTCATCCAGACCGGCAAACAAGAGTTTGTAATGCGACAGCAAGCCGCCCTCGACCAGGGCCAACTGGGCACCGCATTGTTCTGCTTCCGCAGCGATGATGAGCTTGCTGACTTCGGCTGGCAAGCCTGCAGGCAGGATCGCCAGGGTCTGTGCAGGCAGTACAGGCAGGTTGCCAGTCGCCAGCGTCGCCGCCAGCTGGTTGATGGCACAATTGACTGTCGTTGCCGCGCAAAAGATGCGGCCACGTGGCGCAAATGACAGGGTATTGCGCTCACCAGTCGGGCCAGGCAAGACCTGGGTCACTTTGTAAGGGCTGTTGTGGGCATAGTGCTCACCCAGCTCGGCAATTTTTTGATGCCCCTGTTTTTGCGCCCAGACCAGCAAGGCTTCCAGCGCTGGTGGTGACTGGCGTTCATACACGATATGGCCACCCAGGCCAGTCACAGGTGTGCGCTGCAGGCGCTTCAGATACAGCGGGCCACCGGCTTTGGGGCCAGTACCGGATTTGCCTTCCCCACCAAAGGGCTGTACACCCACTACCGCACCAACGATATTGCGGTTCACATAGATATTGCCGACATGGGCGCGGGAGACGATGAAATCGATAGTTTCATCAATACGGGTATGGATGCCCAGGGTCAGCCCAAAACCTGTGCCATTGATCTGGTCTATCAATGCAGGCAAGTCATTGCGCTTGTAGCGCAAGACATGCAGCACCGGGCCGAAGACTTCTTTTTTCAGGTCGGCCAGGTTAGAGATTTCGATGACGGTAGGGGCGACAAAAGTACCGGCGCGGCAAGTGGCTGACAGGTCCAGTGTATAGAAGGACTTGGCCTTGCCACGCATGCCATTGATATGGCTCATCAAATTGTTTTGCGCTTCGGTATCGATGACCGGGCCGATATCGATAGCCAGGCGGTCTGGCTGGCCTATGCGCAATTCCTGCATGGCACCGTGCAGCATTTCTATGGTCTTGTCGGCTATATCTTCTTGCAGGCACAGTACGCGCAGAGCCGAGCAACGCTGGCCGGCACTGTCAAAAGCTGAAGACAAGACATCATTGACGACTTGCTCAGGCAAGGCACTGCTGTCTACGATCATGGCATTCTGGCCACCGGTTTCTGCAATCAGCGGGATATCGATGCCTTCCGCCACAGCGCGTTTCGCCAGCGTGCGGTTGATGATTTGTGCGACTTCAGTCGAGCCAGTAAAGATCACACCCTTGACGCGGTGATCAGCCACCAGTTGCGCGCCAACGACTTCACCCGTACCTGGCAAGAATTGCAGGGCACCACGTGGCACACCTGCTTCATGCATCAGTTGTATGGCGCGGTAGGCGATCAGCGGGGTTTGCTCTGCCGGCTTGGCCAGCACCACATTACCTGCGGCCAGTGCTGCGCTGACTTCACCAATGAAGATGGCCAGCGGGAAGTTCCACGGGCTGATACAGACTACCGGCCCCAGCGCTTGGGTATTTGGCAAACCTTCTACCTGGGCTGCGTAATAGCGCAAAAAGTCTACCGCTTCGCGCACTTCTGCCAAGGCATTCGGCAAGGATTTACCGGCTTCGCGTATTGCGAGTGCCATGAAATCCAGGGTTTGCGCTTCCAGCAAATCTGCCGCTTTTTTAAGGGTGGCGGCGCGTTCTACCGGCGCTGTGGTTTGCCAGTCCATTGCATATTGTTCTGCTGCATGCAGGGCTGTTTGCACATCCTGGGCATCGGCTTCGATGACCTCGCCAACGACATCCAGCTGGTTGGCAGGGTTATTCACAGGGCGCGCTTGCGTCGCAGATACCTGGCCATGCAGGATAGGTGCAGCTATGAGGGACTGCTGGCTGCTTTCGGCAAAGTGTGCGCTGATTTTTTGCAGTTCCAGCTCATTCGAAAAATCCAGGCCAGACGAATTTTTTCTTTCCTTGCCAAACAAATCCTTGGGCAAGGCGATGGCTGCATGCGGTGCGCCACCGAGTTCACGCGAGACCGCGATAGGGTCAGCCAGCATGGATTCTATAGACACATTTTCATCAACGATCTGGTTGACGAAGGAAGAGTTCGCGCCATTTTCCAGCAAGCGGCGTACCAAGTAAGCCAGCAAGGTCTGGTGAGAGCCGACCGGGGCATAAATACGGCAAGGTTTGTCCAGCTTGTCTTTACCTACCACCTGGTCATACAAAGTCTCACCCATGCCATGCAGGCACTGGAATTCATAGTCAGTGATACCGGCTTTTTGTGCCCAGGTATAAATGGTAGACAGAGTCAGGGCGTTATGCGTGGCAAACTGTGGATAAATCACATCAGTGGCGGCCAGCAGTTTCTGCGCGCAAGCCAGGTAAGACAAATCGGTATACACCTTGCGGGTGTAGACCGGGAAACCACTCATGCCATCGACTTGTGAACGCTTGATTTCTGCATCCCAGTATGCACCCTTGACCAGGCGCACCATGAACTTGCTGCCGCTGCGGCGCGCCAGGTCAACCAGGTAATCGATCACGAACGGGCAGCGTTTTTGGTAGCCCTGCACGACAAAACCTATACCTTCAAAACCTTTGAGATCGGCATCAAAGGCCAGTGCTTCCATCAGGTCCAGCGACAATTCCAGCCTGTCGGTTTCTTCTGCATCGATATTCAGGCCTATGTTGTATTGCTTGGCCAGCAACAGCAATTTTTTCAGCAGCGGCAGTAATTCATTCATCGTGCGCTCACGCTGGGCACGGGAATAACGCGGATGCAGGGCAGACAGTTTGACCGAAATGCCGGGGCCATTCTTGATACCGCGGCCATTCGAGGCCTTGCCTATCGCATGGATCGCTGTTTCATAGGCCTTGTAATAGAAGGCAGCATCCTTGGCTGTCAACGCTGCTTCACCCAGCATGTCATAAGAATAACGGTAGCCGCGCTTTTCATTGTCCTGGCTGTTTTTCAGGGCTTCTTCTATGGTCTGGCCGGTGACGAACTGGTTGCCCAGCATGCGCATGGCCATATCAACGCCCTTGCGTATCAGTGGCTCACCACCCTTGGCGATCAGGCGTGTCAGGGCAGAACCCAGGCTTTGTTCGCTATTCGTACTGACCAGCTTGCCAGTCACCAGCAAGCCCCAGGTGGCGGCATTCACAAACAAGGAAGGTGATTCACCCAGATGCTTGCGCCAGTCACCTTTGCTGATCTTGTCGGCAATCAGGCGGTCGGCGGTTTGATGATCGGGGATACGTAACAAGGCCTCGGCCAGGCACATCAGGGCCACGCCTTCTTCTGACGATAATGAAAATTCATGCATCAGGGCATCGACTCCAGAAGCGCGCGTGCGTTGCTGGCGTACATTGCTGACCAGGCGGTGTGCCAGTTCTGCAACACTCTTTTGCTGGTCCTCATGGGCATTTACATTGCCGAGCAGCCATTGCACAGCATCTGGCTCTGATCGGCGGTATGCTTCTGTGATGGCAGTCCTGAGGGGGCTGGCAGGAGGGAGCAGCTCTGCTTGCAGGGCAGAAAAAGGCGAGTTATTAGTTGGCACAGTCATCACAATCATATAAAAATAATCAAAACAAATATGATTTCATTGTATAGATGCTCTTCGATGATTAATTCTGGAAATCAGAACATATATCGAAATTTTCTATTTTGTGAGAAAATTATGCCGAATATTATTAATCACCACACTGACGATTTTTGACTTCTTATGCTCGACAAAATCAGTAAAAGAATTCTGGCCGAATTGCAAAACGATGGCCGTATCAGTAATGTAGAACTGGCAACAAGGGTTAACCTCTCCCCTGCTGCCTGCCTGGAACGCGTGCGCAAGCTGCAAGAGTCCGGCTACATACTAGGATACACAGCCCAGCTCAATCCTCATCTCCTGGATGTGGCCCTGCTGGTTTTCATTGAAGTTGTGCTCGACCGCACGACACCAGACGTGTTCGACGCTTTCCGGCGTGGCGTACAAGCCATCCCTGAAGTGCTGGAATGTCATATGGTGGCGGGTGGTTTTGACTATCTGGTCAAGGCGCGTGTCAAAGACATGAATGCCTACCGCGACTTCCTTGGCAAATCCTTGCTGCAATTGAATGGTGTGCGAGAAACGCATACTTATGCAGTGATGGAAGAAGTTAAAAATACCAGTTGCCTGCCAATTAAATAGGCATTTGATTACTGGTGTTCTTCAGGCTCTTTGGGATCTATCCAGAGCCTGGCATTCATGCCGCATTTCTTAAGGATGCGGCATGTTTTCATTTGCGTGCCTGATTTCTAATGCTTGCCTGACAGCGCCAGCTTGATACCAAAAGAAACAAACATCAGTCCGATAAAGCGGTTCAGCCACAGCGTGACAGCCTGATTGACGCGCATGCGCTGCCTGGCAAATGCCGTCGAGACCGCCAGGAAGTGGCACCACAACATGCCATTGAAATTGAAGATGCAACCCAGGACGATCAGCGCCAGTGGCTTGTTGCTGGCATCGGCGGCGATAAATTGCGGCACAAAAGCCAAAAAGAAAATCGCCACTTTGGGATTCAATACATTCGTCAAAAACCCTTGCATGAAAATCTTGCGGTGGCTGAGTGCGGGCAGGCTGGCTTTAGCCTCAGTGGTCGCGATAGCAGATTTTGCCTTGCTGAACAGCATGGACGTACCAATATACAAAAGATAAGCCGCACCAGCCAGTTTGACAACAGTGAAGGCCGTTGCCGAAGTCGCCAGCAAAGCCGACAAACCCAGCGCCGCCGCCATGATATGGACTAGCGTACCCGTACCTATGCCCAGCGCTGCAGCCGAGCCCGCACGCCAGCCCTGCGTCGCGCTGCGCGTCATGATGAGGATGGAATCGGGGCCTGGAGCGATATTGAGTAAGATACCGGCAATGATGAACTGGACAAGGTCTTGCGTGCCTAACATGGAGAACTCCTGTGTGGGGTGGGGCGGACAAGAACTCGATTATACTGATATTCAATAAACGCTTTGTGAAGTGAATTTTCCATGTTCACCTATTCAACAATGAAATCGTTCTGGCAAAATTTATCCCCGCTCTGGAAAACCCTTACAATCTGCCTTGTGACGGAAGTCATCTTGTTTGGTCTGCTGATAGCACTCAGTCATTCACTCACGTTCACTTTGATCGTGCAAGTAGTAGTGCTGGGGCCACTAAGTCTTTTCCTTGCACCTGCCATCTACAGAAAATATAAAGCCCCTGGCAAAAGAAAAAAGTTTTCACTTTCAAGATGAAGAGAATTAACTACAACTGGGTTTGCCATGCATGTGCCGCAGAGAACGGCAAGTCTTTATTGCAGTGCCAGGCTTGCGGCTGTGTTGCTTTTGCCAGCGTGCAGGCGATGGAAAAACATGCGAAGGGCCAGCGTAAAATTGATTTGCAGATATCGCGTGAAGTCGCAATGACTGTACTGTTTTGGGCTTTTATAGGTGGCATTGCGTTATTCTTCAAATTGGCGACGTAGATTTGAATCCGGCCTTTTGTGCTCCCGCAATAATCCCTTTCCCAATATGTTGCATAATGACGCTTTTAGCAGGCATTTTCGTTTAATTTCGAAAAATTAAAAGTTTTCTCCGGGTCCGGTGGAGACTTGCCGCTTGATATTCAATTTCTTCAGCATTTCATGTCTACCTCTGCGCAAACAACCATATCCCCAGACTTATCCACAGTGCAAACCCTGGCAGAATTATTTGCCTGGCGGGTAGCACAAACTCCTGATGCAGAAGCCTACCGGCAATTTGACGAGCTAAAAGGGCAGTGGATATCTTATTCGTGGCAACAGACGCAAGAACGCATGCAGGGCTTCATCAAAGCTTTGTCACCGCTGGCGCTGGAACACGGTTCACGCGTCGCCATACTGCTGCCAAATGGCTTGCATGCAGTTTGCATGGACCAGGCTGTGCAGGCTTGCGGCTTTGTGCCCGTGCCCATGCATGCGCTGGATAACCCGGCCAGTATTGCCTATATCCTCAGTGATAGCGATGCTGCATTTTTAATCGCCGCGACTGACCGGCAATGGAAAGATATTGCCAGTGCAGGTCTGGAATTGCCCGCCTTGCGCCAGGTGGTGGTGTTGGAAAAGCTGCTGGAGGCTGCAGCCCTGCCAGCCAGTGTCCCTGTCATGCAAATCGATGAATGGCTGGCCAGCGCAGCGCATCTGCAAGCCCCTGTAAAAGGTCCGGCAGCCGATGACCTGGCAGCCCTGGTCTACACCTCGGGCACGACAGGCAAACCCAAGGGTGTCATGCTGACGCATACCAACGTGGTGTCTAACGTCAAGGCAGTTGTCCACAGGGTTTCTCCTGTCATCAGCGATGTGTTTTTATCCTTCCTGCCCTTGTCGCATACCTTTGAGCGCACTGCCGGTTATTACCTGCCAGTGGCGGCGGGTGCCTGCGTTGCCTTCTCGCGCTCGGTCAAGCAATTGCCGCAAGACTTGCTGGAAGTACGGCCGACAATCTTGATTTCTGTGCCGCGTATTTATGAACGTGTATATGGCGTGATCCAGACCAAGCTGTCGGCATCAAAACTCCAGGCGAATTTGTTCAATCTGGCGATTGCCACGGGCTGGCGTCGTTTCAGCCGTGAACAGGGCTTGCTCAAGGGTGACGGAATGACAGCCTTGCTGGATGGCCTGCGCTGGCTGGTGCTGGAACCGCTGATTGCCAGCAAGCTCAAGAACCAGTTTGGTGGCCGCTTACGGGTTGCCGTCAGCGGTGGTGCGGCCTTGTCGCAGACGATTTCACAATGCTTCCTGGGCCTGGGCATACCCATCGTACAGGGTTATGGCATGACCGAGACTGCGCCTGTGGTTTCCTTTAACGCACCAGATGATAATGACCCTGCCACCGTTGGCCGCGCTGTCGAAAATGTGGAAGTACGCATAGGCGAGAATGCAGAATTACAGGTACGTGGCCCGAATGTCATGCGCGGTTACTGGAAACGGGAAGAAGACACAGTCAAGACCTTTATCGATGGCTGGCTGCGTACTGGTGACCAGGCTTCTATCGTCGATGGCCGCGTGCGTATTTTGGGACGTGTGAAAGAAATCATCGTCACGTCTACAGGTGAAAAAATCGCTCCGGTTGATCTGGAACTGGCGATCATGAATGACGTGGTGTTTGAGCAGGCATATGCATTTGGTGAGAATTCACCGTTTATTGCCTGCGCTGTTGTGCTGAGTCGTGCGTATTGGCTGGAGCTGTCCAGCTCGCTGGGCCTGAACCCGGATGATGCCGCCAGCCTGAAATCACCGCAGGCGCAAAAAGCTGTCGTGCAGCGTATCAAGGCGCTGACGAAGAATTTTCCCTACTACGCGCAGCCGCGGGCCGCTATTTTGACGCTGGAACCCTGGACAGTGGAAAATACCCTGATCACCCCTACCCTGAAGCTCAAGCGCAATAATTTGCTGGCGCATTTTGCTGCGGATATTGAGGCTGTTTATAAGAGGTAAAAAGAAAAGGTAAGCGCAGAGGTAACGCAGGGGTAAATACCGGCTTATCCACAAGGACGGATGCTGCAGGCCTGCAGCATCCGTTTTGAAAGTCAGCAAGTCAGCCAAACGGAATAAAGTCTATGCCGTTCTGTATTTTGGCGATCACCTGCACCTGATTTTCTGTACTCTCACTAAAGCTGGCGAGTATGTCGGCCCGTGTCATACCCTTGCTGACCTGCCCATTCCAGTAATCAAAGCCTGCCTGGTCTGGCGTCCGGTGCAGCACATTGCTGTACAGGGCAGTCAGGAAGGCATTGTCAGAGATATTCGCCCCATACAATTGCTTGAACTCGGCCGAAATGACAAAGCTGGCGGCAACCTGGTTGAGGGTTGATCCCTTATCCATCTGCCCTATCCAGTAACCCAGCCCGGCCAGATCCGGCGTGCGGTTGAAGGCGGCCTGGTAAATGCGGTAAGCCACGCCAGCCGTGCTATTGATATCCAGCGCTACCGACATGTCGGCAAACTGTAAACGTTCTACCTGATTGACAGTATCTGTACCCTCGGCCCCGGTTTTATCCTGCACGGTAAAATTCGTACCTGAGGCGGTAACGTTAAAGTCAGCACGTTTGCCTGCATAAAGCGCTATATCCAGGCCAGCGCCGCCATTGATGATGTCATTTCCGGCCAGGCCGTTGAAACTGTCATTGCCTGCGGTACCTGTCAGGGTGTCACTGCCTGCCGTGCCTACAATGCCGCCTGGCACAACCTTGGCCACCGTGGTGAAAGAATAAGTACTGGTACCGATGAAGTTATTACCCGCAACATCCTTGATCGCACCAGAAGGAATGGACAGTTTGTAAGTGCTGCCATTATTCAAGTCATTGGTCGGGTTGATGGTGACAGTATTGCCGTTGACCGTGACATTGCTGCTTTGTGCGATGTTGTAGTTGGCCACCACGCTGCCATCGGCATTCATGAGGCTGATGGTGCCACTGCCAGCAGTGACGGTCTCACTGAAGGTCAGCACGATGTCGCTATTGGTTGCGACACTGGTTGCCAGTGTGGCTGGGCTAAAGCTGATGACTGTAGGCGGTGTGGTATCGCCAAAGAAACTCAGCAAATCCAGCACATCCTTGCCGTTATTGAAGACCAGCCTTTCCATGTTGAGCAGCGTCGCATGCAACTCACCGCTGGCGCCAGAGAGAGTA
Organism: Undibacterium sp. Ji83W; assembly: GCF_049340385.1. Taxonomy (NCBI): domain Bacteria; kingdom Pseudomonadati; phylum Pseudomonadota; class Betaproteobacteria; order Burkholderiales; family Oxalobacteraceae; genus Undibacterium; species Undibacterium sp. Ji83W. Next base: position 161,458 of record NZ_JBMPOZ010000006.1, read on the forward strand.
TCGACATGAACGGAACCATCCGCTGCCAGCGTGATCTTGTACTCCGAACGCAGCGAAGTACCAAGATTGAGCGTGTCTATACCTCCCTTGCCATCTAGCGTAAAGGTCGAAGGATTAATAACGGTCCAGGTGTTGTTGCCGTCGTCGCCAACTATTGTTGCCATGATAAATACCCCTTAAATGCTCTGTTCAGGCAGTAGCCTGAGTGTGTACTTTGCCCTGTTGATCAATTGCCAGAAAACGTAATCCGGTTTTCTGCAAATACGCCAGTGCATCTGCTTCTTTCAACATGCCTATCGTAGTGCAACTGCCAGCCAGCGCCGCCAATGGCGCCAGCACGCTGATGCTGCGCCAGTGGCTGACCGGCATGCCGGTATGTGGATTCAGGATATGGCAATAACGTTGCCCGCCCACTTCAAAATATCTTTCATAATCACCACTGGTGGCCAGCGCTCCTGTCGTCAAAGGGATGCTGGCAGCGATCTTGTCCTGCTCGCGCGGGTCTTGTATGCCCATGACCCAGGCTTGCTCGTCTGGTTTGGGGCCAAGTACCCGTATATCGCCACCCAGATTGACATAGCCATGCGTCACACCGGCAGCCTGCAACACTGCTGCGGCCCGGTCTGCCGCATATTCCTTGCCAAAGCCACCAAAATCGATTTCCATACCTGCCAGCGGCAATCTGAGTTTGTTACTTGTGCGCTCCACCTTTGTCCAGCCTATACGCTGGCACAAGGACTGCAATTCATCTGTTGCCGGCACCCGCTGGCTCTTGAAATCCCATGCCTGGCGCAAGATGCCTGCCGTGATGTCGAACAAGCCATCACTGGCCTGGTGCAGGGCCTGGGCATAATCAAACAAGGCCACGGTTTCTTCATCACAGGCCACTGCATCACCCCCGGCCTGGCTATTGATGCGCGAGACTATGCTGTCTGGCCGATAACGCGAATACTTGACTTCTATCCTTCTTACTTCTGCAATCGCCTCCTGTGCCTTGGCAAACATCAGCTGTTCATCGGTATCAACGATCACGACTTCACAGCTACTGGCCATGGCCTTGAAAGGGATGCGGTAAATCTGCATAAAAACCTGAACTCAATAACTAAATTCAATAACTAAAACTGGCGCGACAGTCCGACTTGTATGGTCTTGGCATCAAATGGCAATAAGCCAGTGCTGCCACTGCCAAACAAACGGTATGAAGCGCGCTGCTGGTATTGCTCAAATTTCACATCGACCTGCCAGTCTTCATTGATCTGCTTGGCCAGCTTGATACCGACAGTACGTGCGCCATAGGCCGAGACTCTCTGGTCTTCGGAATAATTCTGCGCACCATCTGGCGGGTTGGGGGCAAACGGATAAATATCTGGCTGTGCATCTACGTAAAAACTGGCAGCGCTCTGGCTGTAAAAGCGCAGTATCGGCGTCACACTCCAGCCCTGTCCAAACGGCTGGGTATATTCCAGGTTGAAGGTATGCGACCTGATCTTCCAGCTATCGCCAAAATAGCGGTAGCTGACGCGCGCACTGCCACCTGTGGCATCAAAATGGTGGTTCCAGCGAGTTAATAAGGTGTAGCTATTGCGCTCATCCGGGCGCTTGTCAAAAGCCTTGTAGGGATCAGACAAATAACCTTTGGCATGGGCCAGGCCAAGGTTGATCTGCACAATATCATTCATGCTCATGACCTGGGTCAGGCCCAGCAAGGCATCGGTCACCTGTTTGTTTTCACCCCTGACCTTGCCGGTGGAGGCGCTGACAGTATCATTGGCAAAACCCAGGCCTGCAGTCCAGGTAGTATTTTTGTCTTCACTGAACTGGCTGCCCTGTAGCGACATGCCGCGCGAAATATAATCTGATTCGCTCGATGTGCTGGCACCCAGGGTCAGGGTATGGTGGGAGAAATAACGGGTGACTTCAGCATCCAGTGCCCTGCGAAAGTCCCTGAGCTTGACCAGGCCATAGCTATGGAAGGCTGGCGAGGCACCAGAAATACTGTCCGTCACATAAGTCGCACCGACTGACCATTCATCCGACAGCGGTGCCATGATCTTGAGCGCACTGGCCTGCACCTTGACGCGGTCCTCACCAGGCTGGCTGTCTTTATAGTCAAGTAATTTCAGGCTGATAACACCCTTGTCTGGTGCCGATTCTGCATGGGCAGCCTGCATCATGGGCAGGGCCAGCGCGGCTGCCAGCAAAGTAGTTGCCAGATTGTCAGGTGTTCTGGAAGTGACTGGTTTCATGCTTTTTTCCTGAGTCTTATCCAAGCTTGTTCTTCAATTTCATGCTTCAATTTTATTCTTTAATTGCAACCACAACCGCCACCGCCAACACCGCTGCCACCAAAGGCAGATTCCTTGCTGGAATAAGTATGTTCGGCAAATTTGTTTTCCAGCACGTCGTGGTCGAAGGTCATTTCCTTCTTGGCCAGCTTGCCTTTTTCCCAAGGCTGTACGGCTTGCACCAACTGCATATTGCCGCAGGCTGTGCATGACAGCACCAGGCCGAGCAGAGCAAGCAGGGTCAGTTTATGCAGATGTTTGAAGTTGCCACATTGTTTCATCATTTACTCCCCAGACTTGCCACGATGGCCTGTTCGATTTTAGCCTTGCTGGCTTCATTAAAGCCCGCATGCTGCGACAGTATCTTGCCATCCCTGTCTATCAATATGCTGCTGGGCATGCCCTTGATTTCATACTGGCGAGGCATAAGGCCCTTAGGGTCATAGGCTATATGAAAATTGCCAGGAGTGGCTTTTAAAAATTCCAGCGCATCTTCCTGTTTGGTATCCAGATTGATAGCTACTACCTGCAAACCTTGCGCACCGTATTTGCTTTGCAGCGCATTCATCCAGGGAAAGGATTGCTTGCAAGGCCCGCACCAGGAAGCCCAGAAATCCAGATAGACGACTTTGCCGCGATAATCAGCCAGTTGTATATTGCCCTTGCTGCCCTGAGCAGTAAATTCCGGTGCCGGTTTGCCGGTTTCCAGCGCCAGCGCTGGCGCACTTAAGCCCAAGGCGAAAGCCAGGGATGTCGCTGCCGATATTGCCGTCTTCAGATTCAGAAGTTTCATGGTGCTGCCTTGCCTGTCTTGCAGGATAAGTTGTTGCCGATGCTGCATAAGCAGCTTGCGCTAATATCCATCATAAGCCTTGTGCAGCGCAAATAAATCTTGGCTTAGGTAAAGATACCGGGTTTTCTGTAATGAACTGTAACGGGAGTATGTACTTAAAACAAGTCTGCCCTCAAACAAGTTTCCAAATTAACATATTTTCCCTTGAAAACAGCATTGCTACCTAAAAACAACAAATTGCATTGCCGTTTTGACCCCTTCCGCTGTTCTGGCTAGCATGCCTTTACAGAAAACCATATGGAGCCCATATAGCAATGGATAAGCAAACAGATTCGCAAACAGATCAGCAGTTTCAAGATGGCCTGCACATACGCAAACAAGTCATGGGTGATGCCTTTGTGGAAAAGGCATTCAGCAATACTGATGCCTTTACTGCACCCCTGCAGGAATTTGTCACTCGTAATGCCTGGGGCACGGTCTGGTGCCGTAATGGCCTGGATTTAAAAACCCGCAGCCTGATCACGCTCTCGATGCTGACAGCCCTGGGACGTGCACACGAGATCAAGGGTCATGTACGCGGCGCTGTTAATAACGGCGCAAGCATGAAAGAAATACAAGAAGTACTATTACATGCCAGCGTGTATTGCGGCATGCCGCTGGCCATCGATGCCTACCGTTCCGCCCATGAAGTCTTGCTGGAGATGGGAAAAATAGACGCAGACCAGCCGGATCACGCATAGCCACCTGATATTCCTAAGGAAGCAGATATGACAGAGAAAAGAAAAGCCATCGCACTCACTGAAGACGGGGTAACCCGTCCGTTTGCGGTGGAGGATGTACCCTGGGATGAATATTCCCACGGCCAGAGTTTTGGTTCACGTTATCGCCAGCTAGGCCAATATGGCGGCTGCCAGCATGTAGGCGTGAGCCTGGAAGAACTGGCTCCCGGTAAACTTGCCTGCCCCAACCATTATCATTATCTGGAAGAAGAACAATTGATGATGCTGGACGGCAGCCTGACCCTGCGTATGGGCGAGCAGACTTATGTCATGAAGGCGGGGGATTACATGGTATTCCCGGCCGGGCAAAAGGTGGGCCACAGTCTGTTCAATCACACCGATGCAGTATGTCGTTATCTGGTCATAGGCGAGCGTAATCCCCATGATGTGATTGTTTATCCTGATAGCAACCGTATCAGTGTGGTGCTGGCTGGTGAAGGCTATGACAAGGCGGCGACGCTGGAATACTGGGAGCGCGAGAAAGATTGAAGGGATTGAAAAGGATTAATCAGTGGCGCAAGCTTTGCAACTAAGTTCCCTAATTCCTCATTTGGTGTCATCACCGTAGCTGTCCGGCAAGAATTGCCGGATACTGCATGCATGGCTCAGATTTGTGGATTGTGGAAAGGATAGGTAATGCGCCGCATGTGGCTTTTTTATACTTTGGCATGGATAGCATATTCCATACTGATCGCGTTTGCGATACAGATTGATGGCCTGTCCAAAGGGCAATTCGATTTGCAGCTGGCGCTGTATTCCGAAATCAATACTTTGCCAGCGGCCGTGACCCTGGCTTTTATCTGGCCCCTGACTGGCCTGATAGAACGCAAGGGTTTGCGGCCTGTCAGTATCGTGTTCATCCATATCCTGTTGTCCGTGGTATTCGGTTTTTTCTGGCATTATCTGGTCAGTGGTTTCATGCAAATGATAGTGCATGTCAGAGAGGTAGAAGAAGTCCGCCCCCTGAGTGCCTATATCTGGCCCTTCCTGTACAGCCTGATGATGTATGGCGTAGTTGCCGCTATTTTTCATTCAGTGCGTTCCAGCGAGGCACGCCGCATGCAGGCACTGGCCGCGACCCAGGCCCAGGGTTTGCTGGTGGTGGCGGAGCTGGCCAGCTTGCGCAATAAACTCAATCCCCACTTCCTGTTCAACACTTTGCATTCCATCATTGCCCTCATGCGCAAGGATGGCAAGGCGGCTGAGGCCGCGCTATTCCGCTTTTCCGACATGCTGCGCTATGTGCTCGATAGCGAGAAAAACGGTACCACTCATGTCGCCCTTGAAGAAGAATTGAATTTCGTGCGTGATTACCTGAACCTGGAAGCCTTGCGCCTGGGACACAGGTTAAACGTCAACTGGCAGCTTGATGAAATGGCGGGCGGATTTGGTCTGCCAGCGCTGAGCGTGCAACCGCTGGTAGAAAACAGTATCAAACATGCCTTCAACCCGCGCGCCCAGCCTGGCAACTTGCTCATCAAGACCAGGCTCAAGGCCCTGCATGGCGAACTGGAAATTACCATCCGCGATGATGGCCCCGGAGCAGACCTGGCAGAAGTGCAGGCTTCCAGCGGCATAGGCGTGAAAACCGTAGAGCGCCGCCTGCACCTTGAATATGGCGGGCGTGCCAGTTTCACCATCAATACTGCACCTGGACAGGGTTTTGAAATATGCTTGACGATACCTATCTCTTCGTTGTGACGCTTGGTTGGACTACATCATGAGCAAAATAAAAACCGCCTTTATCGCAGAAGACGAACCACTGGCCCGCGAAGTCTTGCGTGATGCCGTCAGCGACAGACCAGAACTTAGCCTCATCGGTGAAGCTGCCGATGGCGTCACTGCCCTCACGCAAATCAATTTGCTAAAACCTGACGTGGTTTTCATGGACATACAAATGCCCGAGATGACTGGCCTGGAAGTCTTGCGCCGCCTCAGCCATTTACCCGAAATCGTCTTCACCACAGCGTATGACCAGTATGCCGTTACTGCCTTTGAACTGCATGCAGTTGATTACCTGCTCAAGCCTTTCACACGTGAGCGTTTTGATGCCGCCGTAGATCGTTTGCTGGATGCGCCACCATCCATGCAAGCCATGGAGCACGCGCTGAACCTGGCTGCTGGCCGTGAAACCAGCCGGCTGGAACGCATCCTCGTGCGCGACCGGGGCCATATCTTCCCGGTCAATGTGAATGACATCGCCTACCTCAAGGCCGATGCAAAATACACCGCCATCATCGTCGGTGACAGGACGCATCTGGTCAGGCTGGGCATCACCGAACTGGAAACCCGGCTGGACCCGGCGCGCTTCATACGCATACACCGTTCGCTGCTGGTGAACCTGGATTTTGTCGAGTCCATGAAGGCCGATGAGCAATCGCAATTGCGTTTGCATATGCGCGATGGGAGTGTGTTGCTGGCGAACCGGGAGGCTTCGAGGATGTTGCGGGATATGTCGATTTGAATTTTTGCCACGCATCTCTAAGCCGCTTGCAAGCGGCGCGGTGGGGAAGGTTGGGATGAGGATGGGGTTCTTTCGATAAACGGCAATCATAAGTTCGTCGCGTAGGTTGGGCCGGGCCTCGCTAGGCTACGCTTTATCAGCCCAACACTGGGCTTATCAAGCACGTATTCGTCGCTGTGAAAGCTGGAAACCACAGGGCTGGAGCCCAGCGGCGTTCGTTGCCTACTTGAGTCGTTATTAAAGCGGTTATCCTCCGTGGACACAAGCCGGGTCTCGGCCCGGCGGCCGAAATACTTTCTTTGCGTCGCCAAAGAACGTATTCAAAGAAAGGCGACCCAGGCGTAGTCGCCCCTAAAGGGGTTCCCGTTTGTGCAGTACAAAAAATGGGAAGATCCGAAACTCGCTTCGCTCAGACAGCGGCTCTTCTTAATCCATTTTCTGTACCGCACAAACGGCGCCTACACATGGGAACTGCGGAAAATCAAAAGCAACTGCAACCCCAAAGCAAAACCCAACAGCAACGTCAATGCGATCGCTGCCTGACTTCATTTGTAACACTTGGCCACGTATTCATTATCTGTTCTCAACCCAAACCCCCAAACCTCTCCCTGAAAAACCCTGGCGTAATCCCCAGATGTTTCATGAAACTGCGATGCAATGTATCCAGACTGTTATAGCCAGACCGATCTGCAATTCTTGCTAGTGGCCAAGTGGTAGTGACCAACAAATTCTTGGCAAACTCCAGACGGGCGGCTTCTACAAAGCGGGCCGGAGTGCTGCCGGTTTCTTGCTGGAAGATACGTGAGAAAGTACGTTCGCTCATGCACACGCGGGCGGCAAGTGCCGGGGTGCGCAGGTCGCCAGTGGGCTGGGCGAGGATATCGCTGAGCAATTGCTGCAGGCGCGGGCTGGCCTGGGTTTGTGATGAGATTTGGGTTTGCAGGGTGTGGCTGTATTGTGATTGTCCACCGGCGCGGCGCATATACAGTACCAGTTCACGCGCAACTGCCAGACTAAGGGCCGGGCCGCCGTCGGCTTCCAGCAGGGACAGGCAGAGGTCTATGCCTGCGGTCACACCTGCTGAAGTATAGATGGGGCCGTCGGCGGTGAAGATGGCGTCGGCATCCAGTTTCACCTCTGGGAACAGTTTTTGCAGCAGCGCGCAGCTATTCCAGTGCGTAGTGGCACGGCGGCCATTCAGCAAGCCAGCAGCGGCCAGTACCAGTGCGCCGGTACAGACGCTGGCGATGCGGCGGGTGTTTTTACTGCGTGCCTGCAGCCAGGGCAGCAGGATATTTTCAGCAGCAGCCTCCCGCATCGCAGCTTCACTGCCGCCGGTGACGATGATGGTATCGATCTCTGTGGGCAAATCCCTGAGTGCGCATACCCCATGTATTTCCAGCCCGGCGTTAGTAGTGATACTGCCGCCCTGTGGGCTGGCAACGATCAGGTGATAGGCCGGCATGCCGTGCGGTCTGTGTTGATTGGCGACAGCAAATACTTCCATGGGGCCACTCAGGTCCAGGCTTTGTACGCCATTCAGAGTGATGAAGACTGTGGTGCGAGTATTGTTATTCATGGCAGAATTTGCGACAAAATTGGCATTTCAGCCAAGATGTTGATGATTATAGTGTGCCTGTGGATAAATCCCCGGTGTACTGATGAAAACAAAAATCTTGTTGTTCCTGTTACTGACCTTGAGCTTTTCCCTGACTTCTGCTGATACCTTGTCCGCGCCTTTACCTGCCTATCAGCCACGTTTTGGCCGCGACAAGCCTGTCATTGCCGTGGTAGTGGATAATGAAATGACCGAGCTGACGGATTTTGTCGTGCCTTATGCGGTACTCAAGGCTTCAGGTGTGGCGCAGGTCTTTTCAGTGGCGACGGGCAGCGGCGTGGTGAACCTGTATCCGGCACTGAAAATGCAGGCACAGGCAAGCATGGCAGAATTTGACCAGACTTATCCACAGGGGGCTGATTATGTCATCGTACCGGCTGTGCACAATGTGCAGGCAGCAGTCTTGCAAAACTGGGTCAAGGCACAGTCTGCCAGGGGCGCAGTGATCGTCGGCATCTGCGATGGCGTGTGGGTTCTGGCGCATGCGGGTTTGCTCGACAAGCACCGCGCTGTTGGTTTCTGGTATTCCATGGATGGTTTGCAAAAACAATTCCCAACCACGACCTGGGTGCGCAATCAACGCTACCTGGCCGATGGCAAGATCATCACCACGACCGGGGTGACGGCATCTTTGCCTGCATCGCTGGCTCTGGTCGCAGCGTTTGCAGGCCACGAGCGTGCCACTACCCTGGCAAATGAGCTGGGGATAAGAAACTACTTATCCACGCACGATAGCCAGCAATTTCGCCTGAGTGCTGCCCATATCACCACCATCGCCAGCAACTGGCTGCGCTTCTGGTCGCATGAAGAAATCGCCCTGCCACTCAGCGATGGCGTCAATGACATCGCCCTGGCCCTGTATGCCGATGCCTGGTCGCGCACCTACCGCTCGCAAGTGAAAACCTATGCCAGTAGCATGCAGGCTGTGAATACGCGGTATGGTTTGCAATTGCTGCCGGATGCAGTGGCTGATGTACCTGCCATGGACAGCTTGAAAAAAGAACACAACTGGCTGGCTGACATCGCCACGGCCAAAGCCATGGACAGGGCCTTGCAGGAGATAGGCAAGGCTTACGGGCTGGCGACCAGGGCGCTGGTCAGCACCTTCATGGAATATCCACAATAGAAGAATCGGGGAACCAAGTCATTGTATTCAGGTCAGGTAGACTATGCTGATGCGAAAGGGTATCCATGGCTACATACAAAATCAAATTACTGACCTTGCTGCTGACGAGTTTTGCACTGACGGGCAATGCCGCCACAGTTTTCCCTGGCACGGAATGGGACAGCGTTGCCACGACTAGTGCCGAATGCAAAAAGGGACAGGCCGAGCTGGATAGCTACGCGCAAAAGCAGGCCACTACGGCTTTATTGGCCATCAGAGGTGGCCGTGTTTTGTATAGCTATGGCCGTACCGATGTGCCGGGCATCATAGAGTCTCAACGCAAAAGCATCTTGTCCATGCTGTATGGCAAATACGTTGCCAATGGCGCAGTCGATTTGAACCAGACCCTGGAGGCCGCAAATATCGATGATGTCGGTGGTCTCTCATCCACAGAAAAACAGGCCAGGGTGCGCGACCTGTTGACGGCACGCTCAGGTGTTTTCCATGCTGCAGCCAACAGTGGTGACGACCTGGCAAATGCACCGGCACGTGGTTCACAAACGCCAGGCAGCTATTTTTTGTATAACAACTGGGACTTCAATGTCGCTGGCACCATACTGGAAAACGCCACCCACAAAAGTGTCTATCAACTCTTTGATGAAGACATCGCACAAAGCCTGCAATTACAGGACTACAAACTCAGCGCGCAAAAGAAATTTGGCGACAGCAGTAAATCCATACACCTGCCCTACCACTTTCTCTTGTCCACCAGGGACATGGCACGCATAGGTTTGCTGGCCTTGCATGAAGGCAACTGGAATGGCAGGCAATTGATACCAGCAGACTGGATGCGTTTAACGACCAGTGTTTTCACCCCGTCATCCGACATGCACCCGGCCAGCACCGCAGCACGCCATGTCGCATATGGCTATATGTGGTGGGTACTGGAAGAACCCGGCGAATCACCGCTGCACGGAGGCTATATGGCCTGGGGTTTGCATGGGCAATATTTGCTGCTTATCCCCAGGCTGGATATGGTGATCGCCCACCAGCGCCGCGTGCCTGTGGATGGTAAATGGGATGTGCCTAAAGTGGATAAAAATGCGTTTATCCACATGGCGAAAATTCTTGCGCAGAGTTGTTCGTGATATCAATTAATGTGAGCCTGATATGAATTTAAAACTTGAACCTGGCACGCTGGACGATGCGGCGCATCTGGCTGAACTGCGCGCCCTCGCCATGCGCCCAAGTCTTGAGCGCGTAGGGCGCTTTGATGCAGAAAGGGCGCGGCAACGGCTCCTGCAAAATTTCACAGCGGAGTACACCAGGTTAATCAAGCAAGATGGATTACTTGCCGGGTTTTTAGTGCTGCGTCCGCAGGACAAGGATCTCTTGCTTGACCACTTTTACCTGCACCCGGATTTCCAGCAACGTGGTCTGGGCAGTGCAACTATGGAGCTAGTACTGGCAGAAGCTGACACACTGGGGAAGATCATCCACGTTGGCGCCTTGCGTGACAGTGATGCCAATCGTTTTTACCTTCGCCATGGTTTCGTTTTGCGTGAAGTAGCGGAGTTTGATAATTACTATTTGAGGTATCCACAGCATGTACCACTTAGGGGTGTATAGCCTTGCGTATTCGCACGCTTCATTTTAAGGTAGTTATTGATATTTTTCAGCCTCGGGTGTGCGTGCGATTACGTTGCACTAATCGCACCTACGCAGGCATAATGCACTCAATTCAACTCACGAGTATCAAGGAAAATATGATTCGTTCCCTTATCGGAATTTATATATTGTTGGCGACGTTTTCTGTCCAAGCCGACACACTAAAATCAAAAGCCGAACTTAAGCCGTTATCTGAAAAAATCATGGTGCAACTTGCAAAGGGCGACGCTGCAAATGCCTTTAAAGTGATTGAACAATTTATGTCTATTCCAAGCAAGGAAATATTGACCAGTTCTCTTGAGTCACTATCACAGCGGAAAAAAAACGATTCACGGTATGGCGCGCCAGTTGGCTATGAATTGATTAAGGAAACCAACATGGGCGATTCGATCATACGACACCAATACATCGAAAAGCGAGAGCTCCACGTAATTGTATGGACGTTCTATTACTATAAAACACCTAAAGGCTGGATCTTAGATACGTATACCTGGAATGACGGAATTCAAACTTTGTTTCAACAATAGTTTCGGTATTGATTTTTCAATTTTTCTACATGCGTAGCTGCGAATAGCCACGCATATTCGCAAGCATGATTTTAAGAGGGCCAGTAGTATTTGTGGACTAGACATGCGTGCGATTACGTTGCACTAATCGCACGCAACAAGCTTTCAAAGGACCTATTCTCAATAGCAGATGGTGAAACTGTTTGTCCAGTCTTGCTCGTGAAGTGAATTATGGTTTTCACAGATAATGGACGACACCCAAATGCGTATCCAGCTTTGCTTGTTCTTCTGCATCCAGCGTTGCCCTGTGTACCCTGATGGTATAGCCGCCATGCATGGCGCCATCGTGATTAATCATCCAGTCTATGATTGCTGCATTTTCGACACTGAAAGTGTCGCCAATTTCATGATCACGTAGTTCTGCGGGTACTTCAAATAACTCGCCTGTGAAGCCTGTATCGCTGCTTTCAACTACTCTCAACCACACATACATATTGCCATTGGCAAGCGCGAATTTGGTTTTGATCAGGGGAAAGAATTCTGCAGCAGTATTGCTGTCGATAAGTTTGCGGAAGTGTGGCAATGATTGCCGGGCATCTGCAAAAGCTTGCTGCATGCTTGCATCATTTGAGTTAGTCATGGAGATTTTTGCGCCGGGGTCGAGATCGGGCTTGCGGCCCATTTCTCTTCTGCACATTTGCCAGTCATACCAGCAATTTTCTGGATCGATATCATCATAGCCGCGAGATTCGGCAAGTGCGTCAGCATGGGGTTTTTCCATCATCATGGCGCTGGCATTGTCTCGAATTTTTATCACTTGCTCATACGTTAAAGGACTGCCTTTCTTGTCTTCAGCATTGACCAGAATCGCGACCAGTGCCGGGATAAAAACGGGAACTAATTTTTCTTCACTCATGTTGATTCCATCGCACGCAGGATTGCCAGAATGGGAAATTCTACTCTGGCAATCCTGCGTGCATGGAAATTATCTATGCAAAGAAAAATTTTATTGTGACAAATTATTTCTTGGGCGGTGGATTATTGTCCTTGCCTTCCGGTGGGCGAGGTGGATGTTCGGGGCGGGCAAACAGGCCTTTGGGTGATGTGGTGCAAGTGGCAGAAATCTTGCCTTCGCGCGGTGTGGTGATTTGCACGACAGCGCCCTCTTTCTTGCCTTTGCAATCTTCATAGGCTTGCGGTGGCGGTTCGCGGGGTGGCCTGTCATCTTTGCCCGCTTCAGGCGGCTTTTTCTGATCGCCGCCTGGAGGTTGGGCGTGGGCGAGCAGGCTGGCACCTAATGCAGCCATGAAGATACTGGCACGGGCCAGGTTTAGTAAGTTTTTCATCCTGTTTCCTTTTAAGGGTGTTGGTGACAGGATAGATCTTAAGCAAAAACTATGAAGGAAAAGTGAAGATAAGCGCTTCTTTACATAGCTTTACCTTGTTACGCTAACACTTATCCTGTCGTATCTCCCGTAAGCATCAAAAGCAGTAATGTCATAACGCCCGGCTTCAGGGAATTCTATGATCTGCGACTGGTTCGCCAGCTTGTTGGCTACCAGATGACCATTTACCATCCAGCTAACTTCTGCCTGAGAGCCACGGATTTCCAGTCTGGCTTTGGGCACTTCCTTGCCGCTGGCCCTGTGCAGGATTTCGCCATCGCTGAGGCCGACTATCTTGATGATTTCATCGGCATTGTAGATCGCTGCACACTCTGCTGCCCAGGCTGGTGGCAGGGCGACTTTGCGCAGGCCGGCGTCCAGCCAGGGTTCGAGGGCGGAGGGCCAGCGGGCCGCTTGCAATTTATCCATGGGGCGCTTGCTGCATTCTGGCGCTACCCGCAGGCCGCTCTGGTTATCGACAAAGTAAGTGAAAATCGGTGAGGCGGTTTTCAGGCGGTCAGCAAAACTTGGTGGTGCTGCACCATTCAAGACCCAGGCAGTGCGTTGCAGCGGGCAGAGTTTTTCTGGTTGTTCACTAGCGCGCGTGCCCAGTGGCCAGCAGATTTTTTCCTGGCTGACAGTGGCTGGTGGCGCAGCCGGGCTGGTGCTGCGGCCATCGGGTATGGCGGTGAATATATCCACCAGCAAGGGTGCAGCCACATTCGCGCCAAAGAAGCCGGGATTGGGTGTGCCATCTGGCCGCCCTACCCAGACGCCTATGCTGTAACGATTGCTGACGCCGACTGCCCAGGCATCGCGAAAACCAAAGCTGGTGCCAGTCTTCCAGGCGATGCCGCGGTAGCTGCCATTGCCTTCGACGGCGCGTGCCACTGGCCCGCCAGTTTCCAGTATGTCGCGCACGATGAAGGCTGCACCTTCACTCATCATCCTTTGTTCCTTGCGTGCTGCCGCTGGTGTCATGCGTGGCACGGCGGCCATGCCCTTGCGTGCGAGGGAAGAATAGGCACCGACCATGTCTTCGAGTTTGGCTCCTGCGCCACCAAGTATCACGCTCAGGTTGGGTGTTGCGCCACGCGGGAATTCCAGCTTAAGGCCACCACGCCTGAGCATGGAGACAAAATTCGATGAGCCCAGTTGTTCCAATACTTCGACCGCCGGGACATTCAGGGATTTCACCAAGGCTTCAGAAACGCTGACCGGGCCGTGGAAGTTTTGCTGGAAATTGCCAGGCTGGTAGCCAGAAAAAGATTGCGGTGTATCGGACAATAAAGATTCTGAATGGATCAGACCTTCATCGAGTGCAAATGCATACAGGAAGGGTTTCAGGGCAGAACCTGGTGAGCGCGCAGCCCGCACCATATCAACGTCGCTGAAACGCTCACGATCACTGAAGTCTGCTGAACCGGCATAACCCAGCACTTCAAACGTGGCATTGTCCATCACCATCGCAGCCATCGACACATGCGGTGGCAATTGCCGTATGCGGTCGGCCAGCAGGGTTTCCACGGTTTGCTGGATTGCTGTATCGACCGTGGTCTGGATGACGGTTTGCTGGTTTTTGCTGCGCCTGGCCTGCTGCTTCATGCGCAGTGCCAGCAAGGGCGCAAGTAAAGGTTCACGCACCACCTGCGCCGTAACAGGCTCGGTCAGAGCGTCGGCAATGATGTCCTTGCTCCAGTTGCCCTCCATTCGACGTATCACCTTGTCACGCGCCACCTGGGCACGTTGTGGATAACGGTCAGGGCGCAAGATGGACGGTAATTGCGGCAACACCGTCAGCAGTGCTGCCTCAGCATGTGTGAGGCGGCTGGCGGGCTTGCCGAGGTAGGCGCGGCTGGCAGCCTCTACACCTTCGAGCACGCCACCCATGGGGGCATAGTTGAGGTACAGGTTCAGGATTTCTTTTTTCGAATAATGCGCTTCGAGTTGCAGCGCGCGGGCAATCTGTTTCAGCTTGCCACGCACGGTATGCGGGGTGGGATCAATAATGCGCGCCACCTGCATGGTGATGGTGGAACCACCGGACACGATCTTGCCATTGTGCAGCCATTGCCATGCTGCCCGCGTTAATGCCAGCGGGTTGACACCAGGGTGCCACCAGAATGCGCGGTCTTCATACTGCGTCAGTGCATCGACATAATAGGGCGAAACTTCTTGCAGGCTGATGGCGTGACGCCAGATGTGGTCCTTGTCAGGAAAGGCCCGCAGGGGCGTGCCGTCGCGGGCCAGGACTACCATGGCGTAGGGGGAATCGCGACCGGGTTTAGGAAGGGGGAAGCTTAGGTCGGCGATGATGAAAGTCAGGGCGATGGTGATGATTGCTGCGCATTTCTTTTTATGAATGAGCAGAGTTTTACGCAGGGAAGTGAAGTTGGCGTACTTCTTGAAATTGAGCGTCATGCGGTGGAAATTTTTTATTAATCTCGGATATGGAGAAATCAAATAGACGACAAGTGAGTAATGTGGATGTTGGTCAAATTGATCTTGTTTTGCTGTTGCTGCTGTTTTTGACTTTGATTTTTCTCTTGATCTTCAACCGCTTGGGACGTAGCAATTTGTGCTGGAGCGCAGCGCAAGCACCCGAAGGGCAAGTCTGCGGTCGCCTTTCTTTGATTCCTTTCTTTGGCGAAGCAAAGAAAGGAATTCGGCCGCGGGCCGAGACCCGGCTGGTATCTGCGAAGGGCAATCGCTTTAATCGAAGTACGGTAATGCAACGAACGCCGCTGGGCTCCAGCCTTCGCTGGAGCGACGTCTTTATAATTGCCGTTCATAGACGAGCGTTTCTCCGTTTTTCCTCTGTGTCTCGGTGCCTCTGTGGTGAGGGGTTTTAGGTCTAACCATAATGAACGAATACGCTATTCAAAAGCCCAGTGTTGGGCTGGTGAAGCGTAGCCCAACCTACGTTCCTCAATGTTGGCTACTTCCCACTCTCCACCACAGTCAACACATCCGTCCCACCCGTTTGCCCATACAAATCCGGCCTGTACATATCTTCTGCATACAGTGGCGGGATGACGAATTTACCTGGGGTCACTACCCGCACGCGGTAGAACAGGTTTAACACATTCCAGTCCATGCGTACTGCTGCCACAAACCTGTCATCACGGAACTCTACATGCTTGATGTGCGGGTCTTGCATGGCTTCTGCGGGGTTCAGTTTGTCTATCGTGACCACACCCATCTGTTCACCCTGGACGATGTTGGTGTTTTCGATTTCCAGGCCAGCCGGGATACGATCGACGATCATGCCTGTGCCCATGGCGTTGCGGCTGCGGGCTGTTATGCGCATGATGATGGTTTCGCCTACTTTCAAAGGACGGTTACCGATTTCTGAACCATCTGGTGCATACATCTTGCGGCTCAGTTCTATGACGTCGTTCTTCGCAGGTGGCAGCTTGACCGGGTTGCCGTTCATGGACAATTCCACATACAGATTGTCCTTGCTGTTGTTGCTCAGTTTGACACCGGATGACAATTCACTGGCCTGCAATTCACGGAACAGTGTGGCCTTTGCTGACAATTCATCGGTCTTGCCAGCAATCGCCAAAGTGCCTGTCCATGGCGCCGTTTCACCAGTGCTGTAAGTACGGCCAACCAGGAACAGGGCGAGTTTTTCCTGGGTGCTGTAGTAGCGGTGTTTTTCCATCTCGTTGGCGATGACACCGATCAGGTTATCGCGACCATCCAGCTTGATCTGGTGCCTGTCCAGCAAGGCATAGGACAGGGCAGCGTCACGCAGGTTGCTGCCATAGTCATACCACCAGTAACCATTGTCACGGCCTTTCTTGACACCTTCAGCCAGGGCCACATCGCTGCGTGCCTTGTCACCCATTTGTTTGAGGGCGATGCCCAGTTGTATCAGGGCCAGGCCAGACTGTGCATTACCACGCGCATCATGCATCTGGCGCAGTGTTGCCAGCGGTGCCTTGTTCTGACGTGACAGCACATATGCACCTGCTACCAGTACACCAAAGTGGCTATTGTCACGCACACGGTTTTCTTCCCACAAGTTACTGGTGCCAGTAGTAGTCGTTGTTGCTGCTACCGGTTTGGGACTCGCAGGCATGCGTGCTACCCCGTCCTGCAAACCACGCAGCAAAAAGTCGAGTGCCTTGTTATACATGGCATCCGGCACACCAAAGCCCTGCTCACGTGCATCCACCAAAAAGCCGGTGACATAGGCAGACAGCCAGTACTCATACTCCGACACATTACCCCACAGGCTGAAGCCGCCATTCGGTGCCTGCATGGTTGCCAGGCGGGCGATAGCCTTGTCCAGCATTTCTACCCTTTGCTCGCGGGTATAAGGCTTGAGTCCAAAGCGTTTGGCGGCTTCTTCATCAATGAATACATGCGGGTAAGCGGTGCTGGTGGTTTGCTCGGCACAGCCGTAAGGGTAAGTCAGCAAACCCTGGATGGCAGCGCGGATGTCGATAGGTGCCTTGTTCGAGACCACCATGTGCGCCAGTAGAGATGCCTTGTGCAAGCCTGCCAGATCAGCCTCTTTGATATCCAGAGATTCACCGGCTTTCACCGTAAAGCGTTTGGTGATCTGGGTCTGAGGCGTTGGTGCCTGCACCGTCAGGGCAAAGCTGCGCTCCATCTTGATGCCAGAGCCGCTGATGTTGACGGTGATGGTATGCAAACCCGGCACAGGTTTGGCTTCAATAGGGAAGCGCAGGGTTTGTTTTTGCTGATCCTTGAGGCTCAGGCTGCGTTCAGCCTCAGTCAGTTTCAGGGCTTCGCCGCCATTGATGCTGACTTTCAGGTTTTGTCCTGCACCTGAGAGATTATGCAAATCCAGCGCGACGATGGCAGTGTCACCAAAAGACAGGAAGCGTGGCGTCGCCAGCTCGGCTATCAGCGGTGCTGCGACTGTCATCTCGGCGTTCTTGGCACCAAAACGTTCGCCACCAGCTACCACGGCCATCAGGCGCAAGGTGCCGTTGAAGTCGGGAATGGCCAGCGGTATCTCGGCTTCACCCTGCTCATTCAGCTGCACAGGTCCACTGAAGATGTCGATGAGTTTGACCTTCTTAGGCAAGCTCTTGGTTGCCTTCGGCGTGTTATCACCACCAAATTTTAGCTTGCCTTTCTGGCCCTGCATTTTTTCTATGAGACGGCCATAGATATCATGCTGGTCCGGGCCATAACGCAATTTGGCAAAGAAGAAGGCATGCGGGTCAGGAGAGACAAACTTGGTGATGTTCAAAATGCCCACATCCACTGCCGACAAGGTCACCATGGTTTTCTGGCCCTTGGCTTCTGGTACCTTGATTTTTACCTTGACGGTGCTGTCAGGCAGCACTTTGACTGGTGCTTCCATGGTCACGGCAAATTTGCGGTCTGCCCTGTCCAGCGGGATATGTGCGACACCCAGTGCACGTGCCGGTGTCACCTTGTCACCTTCATTGCCAGGGCGCAGAACCACGGCAGAGACATACAGGTCGTGGCGTTTCCAATCTTTGTTGAGCGGGATATCAATCGTCGTTGCATCTGCACCGACAGACATGCGTTTTATCCACAGGGTCTTGTCACCTTCTACCGTGATCAGGGCTTCGCCTTTATGCGGTGGGGTAATCGTCAGGCGTGCAGTGTCGCCATCCTTATAGACGGGCTTATCGAGCTTCATGGCAACCTTGTCGGGACGCACGCCCTGGCTTTCATCACTGCGCGCGCTCCAGCCTACATAGAAGCGATACACAGCTTGCATCTTGGTGTCCGGGTCCAGCACTTCGAGGCGATAGCGGCCATAGCGTACCGGCAGGCGCAATTTGCCACGGCCATTGGCAGGTACGGCAACGGCACTGGTTTCTACCAATTCATCGGTTTCGGTAAAGCCAGATTGCCAGCCGCGCTGGTCTTCAAAGCGCCAGTAGTAATTGCGGTCTTCACGGAACAGGCGTACCGGCAGGGTCGGTGATGCCTGCAATTTGCCATCCCTGTCTGAACGTATGACTTCAAACTCTACCGGGCTGCCTTCAGGCGCATATTCACCTGTGAACATGGGGCGCAGGCCAACCAGTACGGGGGCTGGCCAGACTACGCGTTCCATACTGCGTACAACAGGACGGCCACCGCTTTCCAGCAAGCTCAGGGTAGTGCGCACGGTGAAAGGTGAGCGGCGTTTGGCGATGGGTGACAGATCAACATCGACGGAGGCCTTGCCTTCATCATCCAGTTTGCTTTCGTCGAGTTCAGTACGGGTCTTGGCTTCGTTTTCAGTGACGTCACCAAATTCAAAACCTGGGTATTGCTTGGCCAGCGGATTCTTATTGCGTTCAAACTGGGCTACACCCAGCAGGCGGTTACCTGCTGCCGGTGCGCCATACAGGTAATTACCAACCACATCAACACTATAGTCACTGTCAGCAGCCAGCGTTGCCAGCTTGCTGCTCAGGTCCAGCTTCATGCGTTCTGGCAGGAATTCTTCTACACCGAAGCGGAATACTGTGCCCGGTACCTTGTCGGCAGGATCTGCGCGTAATTCCAGAGTCCAGAAACCGGTAGGTGCATCGGCCGGTAATTCTATGCGCTTGACGAGGTAGCCGCCAAAGCGCTGGTCTGGCCGCCAGGTGGCGGTGAACTGGTCCTTGCCATCCGGGCGTTTCAGCCTGGCTTGTATCGCTTTGGCAGGCACGGTGCGGCCATCGGCATCGCGGGCGAGTACCGATAAATCAAATTGTTCGCCGGGGCGATACAGATTACGGCCAGAATAGGCAAACAGGCGCGTCGCCTTGAATGGTGAACCGGTGATGTCGTATTCAGACAAGTCGAGTGCAGGCTCTTTCAGGGCCAGTACAGAAATCTGATCCCCCTTGCGTGCCATCAAGACCTTGGCTGTCTTGGGTTGCTCGGCAAAAGTGACGTGACCATCACCATCGGTATCAGACTTGGCCAGCACCTTGCCTGCTTCATCCATCCAGGATACTTCGACACCGCTGACGGCTTTGCCATCAGTCAAAGAACTGACAAAGGCGTCCGCTGACTTGTCATACAAACGCGTATGCAGGCCAAGGTCGGACACATAGAAATACGTGGTCTGGTATTCATACCTGAAGCGGCCTGGCTGGCTCATGACGGCGACGTAAACACCGGGGTCCTTGAGTTCCTTGATGTCTTCTACCGAGATATAAGTAACGCTGCGTTTATTGGCTTTTTGCTCGGTCATGAAGCGACCCAGATACACGCTCTCTGACATCTTGCGCAATTCATCAAGCTGGTAAACCTGGACAGCACCTTTCAGACTGCTGCGCCGCCAGTCGTAGTTATAATCGCTTTCACCTTCGCCCTCTTCGCCTTCGTTTTTTGCCGCATCGGCTTTTTTGGGTTTGCCATTGATGACGCTGTCGAGGAAGCGTGGCAGCTGGTCATTTTTCACGCGCAGGAATTGCACATCCACTTCCGGTACATTCACTGTAACTACAGGCAAGCCACCATTTTGCTTGGCTGGCAAAACCATGCCATTACTGGCGAAATAATAGGACGGGGACACCGGCGCAGAGACTATCGAATAGCGTGCTTCGCTACCAAGGGTCTTGCCATTGCGGGCAGGCAGGCCCAGTTGCACCTGGACTACATAGCGGGTTTGCGGCTTGATATGCGGGAAGTACAAGAGGCGCGGGTTTTCACCAACCACCCAGGCACCGGCTACTGGCTTGCCACCCTTGCTGTCAGTATCTTCTGCGGTGGTACTGACGGTGCTGACTTTGCCCTTTTTGGGTTGGCCATCATCGTCATAGCCATTGTCTTCATCGTTGTTATTGGTCTCGGCTTTTTTCAGGTCAGCTGCCGAGGGCGGCATCTCAAATACCTGCAGGTATTTTTCATAGGTCTTGCTGCTGTCGAGAGGAATGCTGAAGGTCAGCGCCAGGGCGGGTGCACCATCAAGGCCACGGTCTGCTGCATCGACCAGGGTGAGCGGGGCATTCGGATCATCATTGATCACCAGGCCGCCCACAGCATCAGGTGCGCCGGGGCTCTTGTTCTTGTACCAGTATGCGCCGCCTATGATAGCGATGAATAAGGCGAACAACATCGCCATTTTGAACGATTTGCTTTGCATGTGGCTTCCCTGAAGTATCGGTGCGAATTGCACATTTGTGCACAAATTTTGCACAATGATTATGACATGGGCATTGTCAATAATTTCACTTGTTACGATATCTTCCGGTGTTACGATTTCTTCCGTGGGGGTAAATGCAACAGCCTATCTCGAAATTTGATTTACCAGAATTTCCATCTGGTTTTGAACTTGGCTTTGATATTTCCATGCGTGTCTGCGATGTAAGGAGCTGCTCCATCTCTTAGCCAGGTTCGATAATCCTTTCTGTAGTACCCAAAAAGCCCTTTGCGCATAAGAACCTGAGCTCCTTGCAAGCCGTCTTTTTTCAGGGTTTCGCAAATAGCGGTACGCTCAAGCTCATACCAAGGCATTTGTTCCGATGTCAGCGCGGTGCGTAAAGGAACAGAAAAATCTGGTATTTCATCAAGCATGCTACGTACATTTGATAGATACGCGAATTCTTTTTCTCGTTCGGGTAAGACATGTCCATCTATTGCAGCCAAAGCCAGTGTTAAGCTGCTTTCAGCATGTGGCTGATTGGGCAGCATTCTTTCGAGCAACTCCTTGTACTCCAGCTTGGGGGCCAGCAAAGCTAGCCAGACACCGCAATTTGCCTCACGCCAGGACGCAGTAAACAGCAAGTCACTTAAGAGCTGCTTGTCCAATGCCATGATCCCACGTTTGCATTCATAGAAAAAATCCAGAGGCTCGCACCGCACAGTCGGATATTGAGAAAGAAATTTGCGGTAAGCCAGTCCGGCAGCATCCATTTGTTTGAGTATACGCACGGGATAATTTGCGACACGCATGTAAGGGATAGCTCTGATGATGTGCCATGCGTCATCAGGGTGATAATGGTGGTTTCCCTTCATGGTCTACGGGCAGATTCTCAGTAAGGGTCAAAAGCTATCTTATGCTTTTGCAAGACATCCAGCATCAGTTGCTTCCATGGTCCGCTCGGTGTCCAGACCTTGCTGACTGATTCATAGGCTAAGGACGGATCTTCCTTGCCGACCACCACTCGGTACAAAAAGACCATGGTGGAGGCGCGCATGTTCACCTGGCAGTGCACCAGCACCTTTTTATTTCCCAGGCCTTGCAGGATGGCGGCAAAGGTTTCGTAATCGCTGACGGCTGGCTTGTTGAAAACTATCGGGATATTCACAAACAACATGTTCTGCCGACCGACGATGATGTTCTCTTCACGCACCGCATCAGAGACATGCGGTGGAGCCAGGTAGATGACGGCTTCATAGCCTTGCGCAGCCAGACCTTCCAGCGCTTTGGCAGTGGGCTGGCCTGAGCTGGTCAGTTGTGCGGTGATGGGGACAACATTCGGTGCATCAATGTTTTGAGCATGGGCGCTTGTGGACAAGCCTGTACATAAGGCTGTGGACAAGCCCAGAAAAGCGGTGCATAAGTATGTAGATAAGTATGTTGACAAGCCTGTGGATATGCCTGTGCACAACATCCTGTATCGCACGCCCAGCCTGCTTATTCCTTCGGAGGCTTGCTTCCATCTTCCTTGAATATGTTGCGTTGTGTTGTGAACCATACCCAAGTCCCCCATGCTCCGTATATCATGCCTATCGGCAATAAAACCCATTCCCACCATGCGAGGTGCTTGTCGCTTATTAGCATGCCAATACCAGCAATGACCAAGAATGGTCCAATCAGCCAAGGTGGCAGCCATTTTTCCCAAGGTAACAGGGCTGGTCCCATGTTGATCTCCTTTGCGTTTAAAGTTGCTCATGCGGGATTGTCCTGCACCAGGCTCAGCAAATTCGCATCACGGCTGATACGCCATTTGCCATCGGCCTGCAAGCGCCAGATACTCAGCACATTACCGGCACGCCGCATTTGCGGGCCAGCCTGCTTCGGGATGATCTCGACTTGCAGGTAAGACCAGGTATAGGCAAGATCAGCCTGCACGACAATTTCCTGTATCTGCGAACTGGAAGCGATGTGATGTGTCTGCAATATGTTGCGCAGGTTCTGGGTAAATTGTTCGCGCCCCTTCATGGGCGGATTGCCTGCTACCAGGAATACCACTTCTTCATCCATCAGATCGAGCAACTTATCCACATCCCCGGCAGCCGTGGCTTCCTGCCATAGCTGGATATTGTTGAGTATGGTGGTGGCTGCTTCACTGGCTTGCCCAGTTCCTTCATTGTGCATGGCTATCCTTTTGATGTTTTGGGCTGAGGCAAGCGCAGATCTGGCTTATTTGGGCGGCGGCACCTGGGTTTGTATGATTTGCCCCAGGTCCTTGCCTTGCTGCGCCAGCAGGCTTTCCAGTGCCGGCATCAGCGGCCCCAGGGTTTCTGCCAGCATATTGCGTACTGTATCGACCACGACTTGTGTGGTTCGTTCAATTTCTATATTCAGGCTGGCACCGGTTTTTTTCTCGGCAAAGACGGTCATGCGCAGGGTCTCGGGGATCAGCCAGACTTCAAACCAGCCTTCCTGGCGATTGACTTCGGCTATCGTCAGGCTGGCACCGTTGATGGCGATATAGCCTTTGGCAAAGATATAGCGCAGCCATTCTGGTGGTACAGCGATGCGTATCACGTAATTGTTTTCCAGCTCGCGTATCTGGGCGATATGGGCTTTGAAGTCGATGTGGCCAGACAGCGGGTGGCCACCGATCTCGGCACCATCTTTGGCGGCGCGCTCTACATTGACGCGGCCATCCTGTGCATATTCACCAAGGGTGGTAATCGCCAGGCTTTGCTGCATGACATCAAATTCTGCGGCATTGTCGCCGTGCAGGGCAGTCACGGTCAGGCAAACACCATCGACGGCGACGCTGGCACCGATTTCCAGGTCTTTGCAAAAACCGCCAGGGAATTCCAGCTGATAAGTGCGCAAACCGGTCTTGTCATTGAGTGCTGCGATGCGGGCTATGCCCTGTACTATGCCTGTGAACATATTTTATCTTGTTGAGGTACTTGGAATGACTATGATTGTAAGCCATTCGTGCTCTGGCGATATTTTTATGCCGCCAGCGGTAATTCCACCATGAAGTTGCAACCCTGGCCGACCACGCTTTCACAATCGACCTTGCCGCCGCAGGCTTCACTGAGTTTCTTGACGATGGACAGGCCCAGGCCGCTGGAATGTTCGCCTGCTGTCGGCAGGCTGGACAGCTTGGAGAATTTTTCAAACAAATGCTGTTGGTCAGCTGTGGATAAGCCCGGCCCTTCATCCCTGACCTGGAAAACACCAAATCCTGCAGTGCTGGTGACATTCAGCCAGATGCGCTTGCCCAGCGGTGAATACTTGACCGCATTCGACAACAGGTTATCAATGATTTGTACACAGGCATCAAAGTCTGCCCTGATCATGACGCCATCCTGTATGTCGAGTATCACCTGCAAGTCTTTGGCTTTCAGCATCTCGGTATATTGCTGGGCCACGTCCTGCAAGATCTGGCTCAAGTCCAGGCTTTGTAATTTCAGGTGCAGATGGCCAGAGTCGAGGGCATTCACATCCAGCAAATTGCTGATGATGCGCATCATGCGCTGGCCGCTATTGCTGATGCGTTCCAGATAATGCTGGCGCTGCTGTTCCGGCATGTCTTGCTGCAATTTGCGCAGCAAATCGCTCATGCCTATGATGCTGGTCAGGGGATTTTTCAAATCATGGGCAGCAATGCCAAGGAAATCATTCTTGTCCTTGTCCAGTTTTTGCAGGCTGGCCACGGCTTCTGCCAGTTCAGCAGTGCGCTGCCTGACTTTGGCATCGAGCTCCTGTTCAGTACGCTGGGATATTTCCAGCAGTGTGGCCTGGGTCTGGGCATGTTCTATCTTCATCAGGCTGATGTGATAAGCCTGGGCCAGCGCCAGCAAGATGGCTTCGACTGCTGAACCTATCTGGAAACCATATTCAGTTGCCCAGCTTGGCTCCAGTACACCCATATTGCGTAGTGCCACCAGCGAAAGCCCGGTAATCCAGGTGGCCGATGCCAGGAAGACGATGTAGCCAGGACGATAACCGCGCAAGCCCACCAGCAGACACACAGGCAAGATCACCATCATCAGGGCGAAGCCTGTCAACTGCATGAGCGGCGCGACCAGCTGGTAATAACCCGCCAGTACGGCCAGTGAAACACAGGCGCAAATGATCTGGGTGAAAATGAACAGGCGATTGATGCGCGGCATTTTTTCATGCAGGCGCAAAAAGCTGGCGATGAACATGGTAGAACTCATGACCACCAGCGGCGAGAGAAAGCTGGGCAGTATATCCACCAGTTCTGGCCAGTCAGGCAGGATGTACATGGCAACATGGCCGTTCAGGCTCATCCCCGCCAATAAGGCTACGCAAGACAAAAACAGGTAATAGCGCAGCGCAACATCACGGTAAGAGATGGCCAGCAACAGGTTATACACAATCATGGCCAGCAAGACGCCATAATAAATGCCCATGAAAATGGACACCTGGTTCGAACTCTCTACAAAGGCATGTGATTCCCACAGGCTGGCGCGCAAAAAGACTGCGCTGCTACTTTGTATGCGCAGGTACAAGTGGTGTACCTGGGTATCCGGCAATTGCAGCATGAACAGCGGGTAGCGGTGACGCAGTTCCAGGCTGGAAAAAGGCAGGCGATCACCGGCACGGTGCACTGTCATGCTGCCGTCAGGGCTGACATGGTACAGGCGGATATCGTCGAGTATGACGGGTGATAACTCCATTAGCCATTGCTGGGCACTATTAGCGCCGCTGCGCTGCACGTCCAGCTTGAGCCAGAATGCGGATGTTGAAAACGAGGCACTCAAATTGCCGTGCAAGGGCCGGAACTCTGTCGTGCTGGCCGGTTTGAGGATGTCTGCTATCTGAAGTTGTGCGCTTTTGTCTTCATAGATCTGGAAGGCAGAGCGTAAGGGAATTTCATTTTTGCCATTGTCCAGCTTTAAAATTGCCGCGTGTGCACCCGTTCCGCAGATGCCCAGGCAAAATGCGAGCAAAAACAAGAGTCGGAAGCAAGTGTTACGGACTTCGGTCATATCTAAAGCTGAAATGTCATGCTGCTAAACTCCTGGACTGGCCAGTTTAATAAAGTCAACACCAGGCTTGAAAGCCAGTCTTAAAAACCGGATTTCAGACTAGCAAGTTTTTCAAGCTGCCGCAATAGTAAGCAAATTCGTGCTTTTTCTCTATCCTTGTTTTTCGACTCTGATTTTCGACCCTGATGTAAGGATGAAATTCTTTCCACGCTTCAGGTGTCGAGTTTCAGGTGTCAAGTTTTACTTCATGTTCCAACTCGGTAATCAGATTGGAGTGTGTCATATCCACCAGATTGCGGCGTATCCATTGATGTGCGGGGTTGCGGCTATCGCGTTCATGCCACAGCATGTCTACGTGTACATCCGGCATGGCGAAAGGTAATTCTTTCCAAACCAGGGCTTCGGTCATGCCTGTGGCAGCGACCAGATGGCGCGGCAACACCGTCAGCAAATCAGAATTTGACACCACGCGACCACTGGTAAAGAATTGATTAACTGTTAATACGATGCGTCTTTCACGTCCCATCTGGCTCAGGGCTTCATCCACCAGGCCATGGGCGCGGCCAGAAAAACTCACCAGTAAATGTTTGGCATTGCAGTAGTCATCCAGCGTCAGTTTTTTATTGGCCAGGGGATGATTGTGACGCATGACAACAACATAGTGGCCGGAATACAGTCTTTCATGGCGAATCGCACTATTGGCTGCACCTTGCCCACCCGTAAGCTGGGCGACAACGCCAGGGAAAAAACCAATAGCGATATCAATATCGCCACGCATCAGCATAGGGCGCGGTTCACGCGTGGTCAGCGGCACCATGCGTACATTCACGCGAGGCGCTTCTTTTTCCAGGACATTCACCAGTGTGGGCATCCACAAGGCAGCGGTAGCGTCCGACATCGCCATCCTGAAGGTAGTTTGTGCTTGTGATACATCAAAGCTGGTCGGGGCAATCGCACTTTCCAGGGCGGACAGTGCCTGGCGTATCGCCGGCCACAGGGTTTCAGCGCGCGGCGTCGGCTTCACGCCATAGGCTGTGCGTATCAATAACTCATCTCCCAGCGAATGACGCAGGCGTTTCAGGGCATTGGAGACGGCGGGCTGGGTCATGGCCAGCTTGTCTGCCGCACGGGTCAGGTTTTGCTCGATCATGACGGCATCAAAAACACGCAGGAGATTCAAATCCAATGTCAGAAAATTCACGTTATTTGCTCCGATTAATAAATTACCAATATTTACCAACAGTTATTCATGAACAGCATAATTGATATGGTAAATCAAAATTAGAATTATATGATGCACTGCAATATTATGACGTCATTACAAAGTGTTTTAAGTGTTTAAAAAGAGTGGAGTAAATCATGACTTTCCTAAATATCGCATTCCCGGCAGCCAGTGCCCTGCCAGTTTCACAAATCGCTATCAGTGCTGTTGTTGGTGCTGCCCGTCCATTGCTGGGTCTGGGCATCCTGGCCACCATGCTCATCGTATTCAAGCCTATGTTGATGGGCATGTTGCGCGCTGCCTTGCTTGTAATCAGCCCAAAACAGTCCCGTGAAGAAAAAACAGCTTCACGTAATCTGCGCAATATGCTGACTATCCGTCGTATCGCCAATGACCTGGATCGTAGTTCGCCAAACATGGCAGCTGAATTGCGTGCCCTGGCTGCGCGTGGCTAACCGCCCGTGGCTAACCGCCCGTGGCTAACCGCCCGTGGCTAACCGCCCGTGGCTAACCGCCCGTGGCTAAACAGTATCACGATTAATTTATTGTCGCTATGCAACAATCATCTGTATATTCTCTGGCTGCTGCTTCAGTCCAGGCTCAGGCAGCAGGGCAGAACCTGCGCCAGCCACGTGTAGTGGCTGGTTCCAGAAGTCTGGCGTCCATGTTGCCTACCATCCTGACCACAGGTTTGGTGAGCCTGGTGGCAACAGCGGTCTTGCGCCTGATGTGGATGGGCTGGGGCCATGATTTTGTTGCTGCCTGGATGGAAGCATGGCTGACTGTATGGCCTATCGCATTTCCGGCAGCCTATATCAGCAAGCCCCTGGTGAATAAATTGTCGCGCATGCTGAGCAAGCCTGTGCCAACTGAACATGTGCTGGGTACCAATGCCATCATGCAGGCGTCTGAGCAGGCAACTGCAAAAAGTGGTTTGAAACGCAAGCCTGTCTTGTTGCCCGTACATCGCTGATTGATCGTTGACCCATAGTTGACCGTGCGTAGTGCATTGAAAAGCCGCAGCTAGCCTGTGGCTTTTTTGCTTTTGGTGTCTGAGGGCCCAAAAAACAAGAACGCGACCGTAGTCGCGTTCTTGTTATTACCCGCAGCTTAAAACTCAGGCTGCCAGACGTTTTTCCAGGGCGATTCGGGTCGCTTCCAGGTCGGCTGGCAAATGGTAAGCCAGTTTTTCAAACAGCTCGGCATGCAATTTCAATTCTGCATCCCAGGCGGCTTTGTCGATGGAAGTGATGGTATCGAACTGCGCTTGCGTGAAGTTCAGGCCTTCCCAGTTCAGGTCGGCAAAAGTTGGTGTCACGCCAAAGATGTTTTCCACACCATTGGCCTGGCCTTCTATGCGCTCCAGCATCCATTTCAAAACGCGCATATTGTCGCCAAAACCTGGCCAGACAAACTTGCCGTTTTCATCCGTACGGAACCAGTTGACGCAGAAAATGGCTGGTTGTGTTGCGCCCGCGGCTTCTATCTTCTTGCCCATGTCCAGCCAGTGCTGGAAATAGTCGCTCATGTTGTAGCCCATGAAAGGCAACATGGCAAAAGGATCACGGCGCACCACGCCTTGCTGGCCAACGGCAGCAGCCGTGGTTTCAGAACCCATGGTCGCAGCCATGTAGACGCCTTCTACCCAGTTGCGGGCTTCTGTCACCAATGGCACGGTCGTTGAGCGGCGGCCACCAAAGATGAAGGCCGAGATAGGCACGCCAGCCGGGTCATCCCAGGCTGCATCAATGACAGGGTTCTGCGTTGCCGCCACCGTGAAACGCGCATTGGGATGGGCGGCTTTACGGCCTGTCTCTTTGGCGATTTCCGGGGTCCAGTCCTTGCCTTGCCAGTCTATCAGGTGCGCTGGTGCTTCCTTGCTCATGCCTTCCCACCAGACGTCGCCATCATCGGTCAGGCCGACATTGGTGAAGATGGTGTTGGCTGTCAAAGACGCCATGCAGTTGGAATTGGTGGCGGTATTGGTGCCAGGTGCCACGCCAAAATAACCAGCCTCCGGGTTGATCGCATACAAACGGCCATCCTGGCCAGGTTTGATCCAGGCAATATCGTCACCGATGGTGGTGACTTTCCAGCCCTTGATGGCGGGGATCAGCATGGCGAAATTGGTCTTGCCGCAGGCAGACGGGAAAGCCGCTGCCACATAATGCTTCTTGCCTTCTGGGGATTCGACACCGAGGATCAGCATATGTTCAGCCAGCCAGCCCTGGTCACGGCCCATGGTTGAGGCGATACGCAGTGCAAAGCATTTCTTGCCCAGCAATGCATTGCCACCGTAGCCAGAACCAAAAGACCAGATTTCGCGGGTCTCTGGATAATGCACGATGTATTTGGTGTTATTGCAAGGCCATGCCACATCAGCCTGGCCTTCAGCCAAAGGTGCGCCTACAGTATGTACGCAAGGGACAAAATCGCCATCCGTGCCCAGTACGTCATACACAGCCTGGCCCATGCGCGTCATGATGCGCATATTGACGGCAACGTAAGGAGAATCAGACAACTCTACGCCGATATGAGCGATGGGCGAACCCAGCGGACCCATGGAAAAAGGCACGACATACATGGTGCGGCCACGCATGCAACCATCAAACAGCGGGTTCAGGGTGGCGCGCATTTCTGCCGGTGCCATCCAGTTATTGGTCGGGCCTGCATCTTCCTTGTTGGCTGAACAGATATAGGTGCGGTCTTCGACACGGGCGACGTCCGAAGGGTCAGAACAGGCCAGGTAACTGTTGGGGCGCTTGGCTTCGTTCAGCTTTTTCATGGTGCCAGCGGCAACCATTTGTGCGCACAGACGGTCATACTCTTCTTGCGAGCCGTCACACCAATAGATATTGTCAGGTTTGGTCAAAGCCGCCATTTCGGCGATCCAGTTGATCAATTTCTGATGTTTCACGTAAGCGGGTGCGTTTAATGCAGCCACACCTTGCATGATGGGTTGATTCACGATACTACCTCCAATGCCATTTCAATAAAAAAATCGGTGTAGCGGCACGGCAGGATCGTCGTTAGATTGTGGCGATGCGATCGCAGGAGCGCTCAAGCAAGGCGAACACCATAGCGGCGGTTCTGTCGGATAATACGAAGACAAGAGGGTGTCTTGGCTCCTGGCTTGCGCCCGGCAGGATGGCGCGGGGCGGAAGAATCAAAAAGCTACGTAGGCGAACATTGTACACGCGAGTCTGGCAGGAAGCGAATTTTGCGTCAGTTTCATTATCATTGTTTTACGTTTTATGAAAGTGAAGATTTTTCAACTGAGGCATGAATGAAAACAAGAATAAAGATTTTCCCTGATTTTAGAGAATGAATAAGGATGAACCATGAAAATAGCCATACTTGATGATTACCAGGACGTAGTCCGGCAACTGCCTTGCTTTGACTTATTGAAGGATCATGAAGTCAAAGTCTTCAATAATACTGCCGTGGGCATAGGCCAACTGGCGATACGTCTGCAGCCGTTTGATGCCGTGGTACTGATACGTGAACGCACGCGCCTGACCCGCGCCCTGATGCAAAAATTGCCAAATTTGAAGCTCATATCACAAACCGGCAAGGTGGCAGGCAATATTGATATGGAAGCAGCGGCTGAACTGGGTATTACGGTGCTGGAAGGTATCGGTGACCCAACCGCACCAGCCGAGTTGACCTGGACCCTGATCATGGCCGCTTCGCGCCGCCTGACCAGTTATGCACAGCTCTTGCAGGAAGGTGCCTGGCAAACCGCATCCCTTAATCCTGCGCATAACCAACTGGGACGGGTTTTGAAGAAGCGTACCCTGGGTATCTGGGGCTACGGCAAGATCGGCAAGATGATCGCAGGCTATGCCCAGGCCTTTGGCATGCAAGTCATGGTCTGGGGACGTGAACCCAGCCGTGCACAGGCAGCCACGGATGGTTTGCTGGCGGCGGCATCCAAAGAGGCTTTTTTTGCTGAGTGCGACATCATCAGCATGCATCTGCGTTTGAATGATGCCACCCGCGACATCGTCAGCCCGGCTGATCTGGCCCTGATGAAGCCCGATGCCTTGTTCGTCAACACCAGCCGCGCAGAACTCGTACAGGCAGGCGCGCTGGAAGCTGCGCTGGACGCCGGTTGCCCTGGCTTTGCCGCAATTGATGTTTTCGAAAGTGAACCTGTTGCCATTGATCATCCACTGCTGCACAGGGAAAATGTATTGGCCACCCCGCACCTGGGTTATGTAGAGCAAAGCAGTTATGAATTGTATTTCCGCATCGCCTTTCAGAACATCCTCGACCATGCTGCAGCATCCTGATCTTTAATGTAAGACATTGCACGGGCAGCATGCGCTGCCTGTGCAAGTCCAGCGACTCAATCGCCGGTTTCCCACATCTCCAGCAGCCCCACGCCTGGCAAACGCCATGTTCCAGAATGTATGCCTATTGTAGCTTTAGCTTGCTACACGGTTACCGACTTGTAGTCTGTGTAATCTCTGGTAACAGCCTCTTTGTAGCCAAAAAAACAAAGCTAGAATCAATACGCTTTACATCATCAGAAGAAATCACAAGAAAAAATCAGAAGAAGAAATACAGGCATGCTTTCAGCGTCTGGTCCAGGCCGGGGCTGCGATGTTGCGTGTCTTACCGTAATCCCCCGAATGACGATTCTATCCAGCTCAACAAGTAGCAAACTCCAGGGAGCATTTCATGAAGTCCGTATTCAAAGCAGCCGTGCAACTCGTATTTTCATTCCTGTTTCTTTTTGCCGGTAACAGTTTTGCGCAAAGCCCTGCGCTGCCAGCACCCGACTGTGCAAGCAAACTGCCAGTCGCCAAAAGCCACACCATTGCTTACGTTAATCAGAATCAATCAGGGCAGATTACGTTCTGGGAAAGTGATAATTTCTGTTATGCCGACAAGGCAGTTTGGTGGGAACCGGGTTCCGCTGCCTACCTGACCCAACGCGCTTCTGTCTACAGCCCGGTTGATCCAGCGACTGATCCGGTGGGTACCAAACGACCGGTCATTATTTTTACCCATCCTAACGGCCAGACAGAAAAGTTCATATTCAAGGACAGCAGTACACCTAGCGACAACCCTTATGCGAAGTCGACATTATTCCAGAGTGTGCTGGTGCAGGCATTGAATGCTGGTTACACCGTGATCACACTGGAATTCAGGCATCCGGTTGCATCCTATGACGTCAACATCAATCCCGCTCCTGGTAATACCGACATTCGCGACGGCATACAATTCATGCGCTACAACGCAGAACAGTTGCATATAGACCCTGACAACCTCTTTTTGGTAGGCCAGTCACGCGGTTCATTGAATATGCTGTGGGGTATCAAGGATAATGCGGCCAGCAGCGATGCCCAACGTCCATGGCGTTCAGCGTCTTCAAAAGCCAGTGCCATCTGGGACTACCAGGCACAGACTTGTTATGACCGTGCCACAGTTGAAAATACTTTTGTGCTGCCCTCTTCTTATGCCGTCTTTGAAGCGGATCCAAAGTTCCCGCAACCACCGGGCTACAAGGCTGGCTGCTCACTGGGTGCAGTGGGAAATTCTTCTTCCATTCCACCCATGGTGCTGATGTACGACGAAGCACCGGCGAGTGTCAGTGCAGTGAGCTTGCAGAATTATTGTTCTACTGACTGGCCCAATCAGTATTGCTGGAAAAAATTGAAATGGCATGATGCAGATAACATCTGGAATACCTGGTTTGATGAACATGACGCCAACTTTGGCGTGGCGATGAACCAGGCATATGGCAGCGCTGGTGCCAGTACAAAAATACAGGCTTGCTATGGCGTTGCCATCACCTACGATGATCCCTCAGGTCCATGGAATGGCTATCGCGGTTTCACCAATTTCTTTGATCAACACCGGACTGTGCCAGTATTGAATGCTGCTGCTCCTTTCCAATGTCCGCAGGTAAAGCATACACCGCCCAATGCATGAGTTACTACTCCAGGCTTGCCCCAGTCCAGGGAGCAAGCCTGGGGAGGCTGCAACAAATGAACTTGCAGTCTGGCCGCCATTTCGCATCAGTCATAACGCCCTGGCCAGGGGGCTTCGTACCAAGGCAAATGCAAACATCTTTAAGCTTTAACGGCTCGCGGGAGCTGCGAGAATCGGAAGTCGCAGTGGCTCGCGCCGCCAGCCAGGGTTTGTGTCCTTTCCAGGTGGATGCCTCGCGCTGCATAGGCAACGAAATCCAGCCCACAAATGTTCGGCAAGATTTCTTTATCTCCATGACAAGCGGCGAATTTGCAAAAGCCGCAAGCTTTGTAGTTGATGCCAAATTCAAAGTCGTCACCCGGACCCGGTTCGACGAAATCGTAAACAAAATCTCCCGGAAACTCTTCCTGATGGTTTTTTGTCGCGCTTTGTGTGGCATGTTCGCGCAGCAAAGCCTGATTCTCTGACGACATGAATTGACGTCCTGCGGCGAGACGTTCCGCTTGGGGCACGGTGAGCAACTGCGCCTTGTAGGTTTCTCGCTCGATGTCGCCGATCACGGACAGCGACACGCCGTGTCGCCGCAGCACCCGGCTGATGGCCATAAAGCCCAT
This sequence comes from Undibacterium sp. Ji83W, assembly GCF_049340385.1. Taxonomy (NCBI): domain Bacteria; kingdom Pseudomonadati; phylum Pseudomonadota; class Betaproteobacteria; order Burkholderiales; family Oxalobacteraceae; genus Undibacterium; species Undibacterium sp. Ji83W. The sequence continues at coordinate 194,932 of NZ_JBMPOZ010000006.1, forward strand.
GAGCCGCATGAAGAAATCGCTCATACGACTTGCTGCACCGCCGACATAGGGCATTTGGGTGAGCACGATGTCGAATTCGCCCATCACCTCCTGCTTGATCCCATCAATATTGACCAGATGCGTGCGCTCGCACAACATCGCTTCAGCAAGGTCAAGGCGATGGCGCATGGCGGCCTCCATTGCTACGCGATGCGACTCGTAAAAGGGATGGATGATTTCAGACATCGGACGCCTTTCTGACACAATTAGCCTATGACATACTTACTGGACAACCCATCACCATATTATCACCAAAAAAATTTGCCAGGACCGACTCCCCGATGGTTCTCTTTTCCCTCTACCAGACAGGTTTTATGAGATTCAATGATCGTCAAGCGGGTCAGCCTGTCCATTTGCTTTTCTTGCAAAAAGGGATGGCCGATGTGAACGTATGCCCTCACCCGCATTGCTTGCATATCGTGTTGACGGTTGATTGCCGGGAGATACTGAGCTTTTCATATGCGCACCAAGGGTGCAATCTGATTCTACACTTGCCAGCCCGATCCGGTCCCGCCGATGATCCGCGGAACAACCTTGCGAAGGTGGTTGGCAAATTCAAGCAAGTGAGGTGACTGGTGGCCAGTGCGCGACCAGGTTGCTTCAAAGCTGATCGTGACCTTGTGGCCAGATTTGTCGGTGATCGGAGATGAAGCCTGCCCGCTTGCTGTCACTTTCGATTGTGGCAGTATCGCTGATCCGATACCCAATGCAGCCCACTCCTCCAGCACCTGGTAGCTCATGGCTTCGCCAGAGTATTCCTGGAGCTTGCGACGCTGGCTGCGAAACAAGGCGCGGGTCGCGCGCGACAATCCGCAGGCGTCTGGCACCATGACATAGGTTTCATTTGCAATGTCTTTGAGTTGTACCGAATGCGGGGCTCGCCCGCCCGACCACACTGCGCATCGGGGGATGAAGATCAGCGGTTCTTCATACAGGAATGTAGCGACCCACGCTCCTTTGTGAACATTTGCCACGCCAAAAACAAAATCCAGGAGACCTTCACCCAGCATGCGGTAAAGGTCCGTCATGTTCATCTCGCGCAGCACCACGTCAACGTCAGGGTTGCGCAGACGGAACGGCTCTATCATCAGGCCCAAGAGGTTTGCACTGATCAGCGGCGACGTGCCGATGCGTATCAAACGCTTGTCTGGATTGAGGAAAACCTGAGTCTGCTGAACCAGGCTGGCCTGCGCGCTCAGCACTTCATTAATGTAGGGCAAGACGTGCAGCCCAAAGGGTGTCAGCGCGACCTTTCGGGTCGTGCGAACGAACAAGCGTTCTCCCAACTCGTTTTCCAGTTGCGCGATGCCGTTCGACAGCGTTGGTTGGGTCACGCAACATTCCGCCGCAGCGGCCGTGAACGAACCGGTGGAAGCGATGGCACTGGCAAAGCGAAGTTGGCTGAGATTCATTGATCATTTATAGCATATATGAATGAATTATATGCGAAAAGACAATTTCCGAATGAATCTGGGAATCAGTAAGCTTCATGCATGTCGGCATCCTGCTGGCGGAAATCTCAAGGAGAATGAAGATGGTTTATTTGCAAATCGGTCTGGATGTCGCGGCGAAGGATAGGCCCGCGGCTGCTGCGATCTACACACAATTCAAAGGCTTGTTCCTGGATCAGGTGAAGGGTGCTTTTTCCAAGGACCTGTTGATCCGGGATGAGGACGTGCAGGTCTTGCACAGTTTCGATTCGGTCGAGAGCACCAGGGCCTACCTTTCCAGCACACTCTTTAACGAAGACGTGGTGACGGCACTGAAACCGCTGTTGCAAAGTCCTCCTGATGTGCGTATCTACGCTGCAGCCTGAGTCACCGAAAACTGCCCCCGCATCATTTCACCAGGAGAACCTCATGACGAACAGCTTCCAATACGCGATGATCAAATCTTTATCTGCCATACTTGTCGCATCAGCCTTCGCGGTACCAGGCTTTGCATTTGCCGAAAAGGCCTACCTCGAAATCACGCTCAAGGTCGATCCAAAAGACCGGGCTGCTGCCGCAGCGATCTACTCGAAACTCAAGCAGCCATTCCTTGGCAAAATTCCGGGTGCGAAGTCGAAGGAGCTTCTGGTCCGTGATGACGACGTCCAGGTGCTGCATGGGTTCACCACCCGAAAGCAAGCCGAAGCTTACCTAAGTAGCGACCTTTTCACGAAGGATGTTGTAGTCAGCCTCAAGCCTTTGCTAAAAGCGGACCCCGAGGTCCGGATTTATTCGGCTGACTGACGCGCACTCGTAATGAGACGGAACGATGACACATCCAAAGGCATCGTACTACACTCGGCTGGGTTGCATTGGTAGCCCAGTCCAGTGACCGGTGTCTTGTGGCATTTGCTTGCAATGACGTCGGCGAACATGCCCGGGCCACCGCTATCTTTCGTTCTGAGCCAGGCGAGGTGTTTCCGTCCTATGCGCTTTTGCAGACGAGGAGATCATGGTGCTTGATGAAGAGTTCGCGGATCAGCGCGGCATCGATCCTGGGATGACGAGTTTTGATGCAGTCAGGTGAATACGCCCTGATTTTGACGGTTTTCCAACATGTAGCAAAATATTTCAAAATTAACATTGCAAATACTTTAATTTTGTAAAAAATGCACTAAACTCTAGCATCAAAGCCAGCGCACAGGGGCTAGCACTCGTGAGTAATCAATTTCTAGCATTTGGAATATTTTTTATGATTGCTGCCGATCAATAATTCCTGAAACTGGCTATTGCCTCTGCACCTCTGCGAACACCGAGCTGCGTCCATATCAATTGATGTTGGGAGAGCCTTGCGATGAGACTATTGATGCCACATTCTGCAATATTAAAGGGCGTGCTCGGCATGCTGGCCCGGCATGAGCTTAGCGCCAATCAGCGCAAGCCTCATGTCAGGCTGCTTATCTATGTGGCCTTGCCGTGTGCACTGTTGCTGGCGCTGGCAAATTATTTGCAGTCTGGTTATCCCCTGCCTGGCATGATCGTCGCCATCACGGCCCTGCTCATGTTGGGAACCGCTTTTTTCCTCTCCAGCCAGGAAAAATTGCTGGCATTGGCCGAATCCCTGCTCTTGCTGTTTGCCCTGCTAGCCAGTGTTGCCCTGGGTTTGCTGGGCGGCATTGCAGGTAGTGGTATCTTGTGGATTTATGCTTTCCCCTTCCTGGCATTGTGGCTTAAAGGCCAGAAACAGGGCGCGCAATGGAGCCTGGTATGGCTGCTCGCCATGGCATTCAGCATGCTGGCGGGTAGCAGCATTTTCCCTTTTGCCTATGCCTACGATGAAAAGTTCGTGCTGCAAGCCAGTGCGGCACTGCTGTTTTATTCGGGCATTGCGCTGGCCTATAATTTTAGCCGTAGCCAGCTGGAAGAAAAACTGTATGTCAGCGAGCAAGGCATACAGGCCAAGACCCGTGACTACATGGCCAAACTGGAACAGGCTGCCTATCAGGATGGGGTAACTGGTTTGCCCAACCGCCTGCGTTTGCTGGATATTCTGGGCAGGGAAATCAGCGCCGCCCAAGAGCGTGGTCATACCCTGCTGGTGGCACATATACGCCTGAAAAAGATGTTCGAGACGGCCAACATCATAGGTACAGATGCCAGCGATAAACTGATACGCAATATAGCTGCAACCATGACAGCCACGGTGGGTTCACGCGGTATATTTGCCCGCATCAGGCGCGACGAATTCGTCTGTATCTACCGCAAGCATTCAGAAGATATCAGTGCGACGGAAATCATCAAGGACGTGCTGGCCTTTCGTCTCGAATACAAAATCAATGATTATGCAATTCATATAGACCATACCATCGGTGTTGCCAGCTTCCCCAGCCATGCAGGCGACGCTGAAAGCCTGTTGCGAAAGGCGGCGCAGGCCATGTTGCAGGCGCAGTTTGCCAATCAGGGCCTGGCTTTTTACGATGAAAGGCTGGATCAACAATTCAGCAGGCAGCAACTACTCTTTGCGCAATTGCATGAAGCCCTGCAAAAAGGCGGACTTAGCCTGCATTACCAGGGCCTGATTGATTTACAAAGCGGTGCCGTCATCGGTGCTGAAGCTTTGGCGCGATGGATAGATCCGGTATCCGGCCCGATAGCTCCCTCAGAATTCATCCCCATTGCAGAAAAATCTGGCCTCATCAAACCATTCACGCTGTGGGTCATGCGTGAAGCCTTTGGCCAGCTTGCCAGATGGCGTGCCGAAGGTCTGGACCTGTTTGTCTCTATCAACCTGTCATCACGGTCAATACTGGACAAGCAACTCGTCGATGATTTGTGCGGCTTGCTCAAGGAATTCAATTTACCTGCCGAATACGTAGTGCTGGAACTGACCGAGGCCAGCTTTGCCGATTCACCAGAAACTGCACTGCAAACCATTTTGAGCCTGCACAAACTGGGCTTCCGCCAGTCTATTGATGATTTTGGTACAGGTTACTCTTCACTGTCCTACCTCAAAAACCTGAAGATAGATGAACTCAAGATAGACCAGAGCTTCATGCGCAGCATGGCAACAGATGCCAGCAGCCGTGCCATTGTGCAGTCGACCATACAACTGGCGCATAACCTTAATCTCAAGGTAGTGGCCGAGGGCATAGAAAACGCCAAAACCGAGCAACAACTAAAAGACATGGGCTGCGACATCGCCCAGGGCTACTATTATTGCAAGCCCATGCCTGCCGATGTATTCAACCAGTGGGCACGCTCATGGCAAATTAATCGCAGGGCAGTGTTGTCGGCTTGAGAGCTTCTTTTTGCAATCCCCTGTGAAAAGGCTTAGCATGCGGGTTCGTCTCCATTATTTGCCATTCCCATGCCCTATTCACTGCAAAAGAAAATCAAACAATTCAGCCTTGGTTTGCTGATCTGCCTCATGTTCATGGCGGCTGCCATTTCTACCCTGGGTTTGCGGGACCAGGTCGTGGTAGCAGATGTAGTGGTGGTGCCGGGCAATACCGTTAATCCTGATGGCAAGCCATCAGAGCGCCTGCGTGGCCGTCTGGACGCGGCGCTGCGTTTGTATGCTACGCAGCAATGCAAAGCCATCCTCGTCAGTGGCGGTGTTGGTGAAGAGGGGCATGATGAAGCCGCCGTCATGAAAAAATACCTGGTCGATCATGGGGTGCCAGACGCAGCTGTCTACACCGATAATCAGGGCATCACCACTTTTGCCACGGCAAAAGCTGCAGCAGCCCTGATGAAGGAGAAAAACTGGAAAACCAGCATGCTGGCCAGCCAGTTTTTTCATATAGCCCGTTTTCAGCTGGCGATGAAGAAGTATGGCGTGACGCCAGTAGGGCATGTGCATTCTACGCATTACGAAGTGCGGGATGCCTATTCGCTGGCACGCGAGGTGCTGGCGTATTTTGAGTATACGTTCAGTAATCCGCAGGTGCAGTGAGCTTGCGGGGATACAGACTTAGTATCTGTTGAAAGCCATATTGTCAGATTCAGGGTAATCGTAGTAACGTCATTCTACAGGGGGGCGTTAATACGATTTCAGGGGGAAGAAAAATACTTTCTAGGCATGCCTTGCCAATAGTTTCCCAATCTTCGCATCCTTTGTCAGGTGCATCCCAAAATACTCCAGCAACATCGCCCTGTATTCATCTTCACCATGAATAGTATGTACGTGCCGCCCCACCCCATCCGTGACTATGCACTTGTTATTAGAGATACTGACGCGCCCCGCTAAAGTAGCAATAGAACAAATCGATTTTTGCGTAAAATGCGATAAAGGTGAAGTCTGCTGATACTCACACATTTCAAAAAAATCTTCTATCGCATGAGCCTGCAAACTGAAGCGGTATTGTGCATGCCCTGTACCATCATCCTTAGCCTGCATGAGTACATAATGACTCTCACCATCCGCAAGCAGATAATAATGCAGGCCAAGTTCATGCACACCCTCACTACCTAATCGCAGGGGCCTACGGAAGCAATCGCCAAAGCCCACATCGGCCAGATAGTCTTGCCCATCCAGATGCACCAGCAAAAGCATGTGGTCAAAGTCTGGCCCATACTCCTTGCCGTTATGGACGCGCGCCGCCAAGCGGCTGACGGTAAATCCTAATGTTTCCAGTAACAGGGCAAAAGCCTGATTCAATTCATAGCAAAAACCGCCACGGCCCTGGAGCAATAATTTACCCAGCAAGGCATCCGTCGATAAATCCAGTTTCTTGCCAAGGCTGATATCGAGGTTTTCAAAAGCAATCTGTTGCAGATGTGCCTGATGCAAAGCTGTCAGCGTCACCAGATCCACGGCGCGTGAACCATGATATTCCAGTCTGCGCAGATAAGCATCGACTTGCGTTTCATTCAGCATGCAGAGCCCCCGTGAACCTGTCCAAGACAAGCGCATGCTCGGCATGAATGAATTCATCCTGACAGCTTGCATACAACATGCCTTCATATCCCATGCCGAGATAATCAAAAGTATGCTGAAACACTTGTTCAAAACAGGCAGCAGGTATGGCATCGTAACCGGTGCTTAGCACTGCGGCTTTCTTTGTGCGCAATTGCCGCCCCAGGTCTTTTTCAATTTTCAACAAGTCGGAAATCCTGTCCATGAAAGTTTTCATGACAGCACTGGGTGCATACCAATAGATGGGCGTTGCCAGTATGACGCGGTCAAAGCTGAGTACCTGTTTCATCAGCGTCAGGAAATCATCGTCGCGGTTCTTGAATTCATAATCAAAAGGGGCGATCTGATATTGATTAAGATCGATGATGCTGGCTTTGAGTTTGCTGGCAACGGCGATGGCGAGTTCAGCAGTATTACCTGTGCTTCTGGAGCTGCCAACGATAATGACGGTGCGGGTTTCAGGCATGGTTGTAATACACAATCAACAAGAAAGAAACCTGAATATACTCCGGTATGGCAATCCTTGCATTTCTTGCAGACCAGGCCCCTGCCGCAACTAAGCAAGTGACCTGTATCCATCGAAAGCAGTTTCATTTACTTATGCTTTTCTCTGCCAAGAAATCAGTTAATGGTTTGTGGTTTATTCACATAGCCACGCAAGGCATCCTGCAAACTGCTGGTCGATATCTTGCCGAGTAAATGCTCCAGTTTATCGCCATGCAATTGATGCGGACGTTGCCACAGATAGCGCATTTTGATAGCGGCACGCAGCATGGGAGAAAACCAGCCTATGCCCTGCATCAACAACCAGGGCATGGCTTTGGCTTTCAAAGAACGGCCACTCAATTGCTCCAGTGCGACATGCACGTCCTTGCCAGTAGCAGTAATACCGGGGTAATGCATGGTGTCAAATGCGGGCAGGCGCTCACGCTGCTCGGCAACGCGTACAAATGTCGTGGCCAGATCAGGCAGGTAGGCCCAGGCATGTGGCAAATCATCTGGCCCCATGTGGGTAACCACGCCTTTGGTGAGTGACTTGGTGATAGCCATGTCCAGCCAGGTGCCAGTGCCACCGATAAAATCACCCGCGCGTAAAATCACGCAGCGCAACCCTTGCTGGGTGGCAGCAGCCAGGGTTTCTTCCATGGCGACGCGTTGTGCCGCCTTGGAAGTATTGGCGACAAAGGGAGTATCTTCCGCCAGCACCGCTGGCAAATCAGCCCCGAAGTTATATACATTGCCAGGCACCATCAACAAAGCCTGGGTGGCGGTGGCGATGCGTATGACAGCATCTGTGGTTGGCGGCAACAGAGTGTCCCAGCGGGTATAGTCGGGATTAACAGCATGTATCACCACATCCACGCTGGGTACGGCAGTCAGTATGCGGGCAGTATCAAGTACATCGCATTGCAGGAACTCTATATTTTGTACTGGCTTGTCATAGCCAACTGAACGTGCCTGGGCTATCACGCGCCAGCCTGCTGCGGCAAAAGCCTCAACCGCAGCCTGTCCCAGGCGGCCTTTGGCACCGAGTACCAGTACTGAGGGTGATTGAGCATTGCTCGTTTTAGATGCAAGATTCATGAAAGGCTCCGGTGATGCGCTTGTTGGCAAAAATAAGTAATGCAGGCATTCTCAATCTGGCAGGATGTATTTACAATCGACATAAATACATAAGTTCTATTCAAATTTGAATGCCTTGATTTGCATTTTTTCGCCGTTTTTTGCGTATCTTTTGCCTGTCCTCATGATGGAGTAACATGTCCAAGCACACTTTCGACCCAAGCCAGACTGACTGGAACCTGATACGCAGCTTTGTCGCGGTCGTAGAGCAAGGCTCGCTGACACGGGCTGCCGAGGTGCTGGGCCTGAGTCAGCCCACGCTGTCTCGTCAGATTGCAGAACTGGAAGGCAGCATAGGTGCGGCCTTGTTCGAGAGAGTGGCGCGTGGCCTGAAATTGACCAGTATCGGTGAAAACCTGGTCGAACCTGCCCGTTACATGATGGCGGCAGCGCGCTCACTGGGCATGGCTGCGGCAACCCAGGATAATGGCTTGCGCGGTACGGTCAGGATCACCGCGAGCGAGATGGTTTCCGGCTTTGTCTTGCCAGTCTTGCTACGCCAACTGGCTCAGTTGCATCCGGAAATCCAGATAGAACTCGTCGCCAGCAACCAGGTCAGCAATTTGCTGGAACGTGAAGCCGATATCGCCATACGCATGATACGGCCAGCACAGTCTGCCCTGATTGCCCGTCATCTGACAGACTGGCCTATAGGCATGTATGGACACAAAGATTATCTGGCAGGCTTGCCAGTCTTGCCATCAAAAAACCAGACAGCTACACTGGCGCTGATGCAAAAATTTCGCTGGCTGGGGCTGGATCAATCCGACCAGTTTATCGCTGGCTTTCGTGCGGCTGGCATACAGATAGACCGCAGTTTCTTCGACTTCCGTTGCGATAACTATCTGGTCAACTGGCAAGCCATACAGCAAGGCCTGGGTATAGGTATTGCCATGCGCTGGCTGGCAGAGCGAAATGCTGACCTGGAACAGGTATTGGTAGAACAGGAACTGCCATCCCTGCCGGTATGGCTGACTACGCATAGGGAACTCAAATCCAGCAAGCGCATACGGACGGTATTTGATTTTCTGGCGGAAGGTCTGTTACAACACCGGTTTTAGCAACCACACATCAAGTACTGATCAATATCGAATAAATACCAGCGCCCGCCTGCATTGACGAATATCACTCGGTATGCGGGCTGATGGGTGACGCTGTCGAGCATTACCCCTCGGTGCCAGGCTTCGGCGATGACAAAATCTGCGATACCATCCTTGTCTATATCTATGGTCGTGATGCTGGCCTGCGAAAAATGCTCGAAGGTATTCGACTTCGCTTTACTATCGTATTGCAGTTTGAATGGTGCTTGTGTCGTCACTTTCGCTGAACCATGCAATGGTGGCAGATCGGTGCGAGTATAGAAATACAGAATCGCTTCATCTTTGGTACTGGGTTTCAAACTTTCCAGCTTTCTTTGCGCCAGACTCTTTACAGGTTCAGCTTGATCTTCAGATCCTATGAAGCGAAAACCCTGTTTGCAGCTATCCACACCCAGGCTATATTTCAAATCCGAGCTTGCCGATTTGATGCGGCCATCCAACATCAGCATATTTTTTATAACGGGCTTTTGCAGGAATACATCGACCTTGCCCAGATCCCACCAACCGATCACATTGATGCCTGCAGGCTCATAGTTATCCCAGTAAGGGCCGCTGACAGGCTTGATCGCATACGGTATCTGATATTGCCTGGATATTTCTTCGGGGTTGGCAGAAGGCCTGCCCAGTTCATCCAGTGATTTGAAATACGAGGGCGCAGCTGCTGGCAAATCCAGCTGCCGCAACATGACCAGCACCCCAGTATAAAACAGGGATGAATGCAAACGAACGGTAGCGTCTGTCGTTTTTTTACCTGGTATTTCTTCCGACTTTGCCAGTTTCAATAATTCTTCCCATGGAGCCGGTGGTTTGAAATAGGGTGAAGCTGGTTCGATGACACCCGCCATCATTCGCTGCTTCATGGCTTCAAATTCAGGGATAGGGAAACGCTTTAGCTCTGGCCGTTTGTCCCAGACAAACTTGCTGTCTACTGTCTCCAGCAACTTTTGCTGTGGACTGAGCATGGTTTCCTGGAAATAGGAACCGGCATCTTGCAAGCGCCTGAAGCTGGGGGCCATCCAGAAAGTGCGCGCCGGGAAGTAATTCGTGCTTTCGCTGCTGCGGTTATAGCTATCGACAAAATCTTCTAGCCGCAAAGCCTTGTCTCCCAATAAATTACAGGCAATAAACCCCTGTTGCCCCTCACCCCAGGTGATGGCACAGAATTTCGCGCTGGATGCAGCGGCATCCATTTGCACCTGCGTATTTGCGACCAGATGCGTCAGCACTTCAGCATTCGCTTCTGGTTTTGCGCGCACATTGACCCAGGAGCCATGTACCCAGCGTGTTTCACCGGCTTGTGCCTGCCCGAAATTACAGAGCAGGCCAGCGACCAATAATAAAACAGAGCTAAGGGATTTTCTCATTGTCACTTCAGGCCATGGATTGCACATACTCAAACGCGGCCTGTGCCAGTGTGGGAAATTTCTTGCCATGCGTTGCGCTCAGTGCCACCCATTCTTTCATGGGGCGGCCTTTGCCTGAGGGGTCCCATAACACAGCGTCAGCCAGTGCAATCGCCTTCGCATGGGCATCACCTGTCAATTTGAATACTACCGTCTCTTTATGCAATGCGACAAAGGCTTTGCCATTGATTTTGAGACATACTTTGCCAAACATCTGACCGGGTTCTGCTGAGGCTGCTGTCGTCAGTTTGTTGACCAGTTTTTCATATTCGGCCTGTGCATCGCTCATGTTTCACCTCATCGCATAATCTGCTCATGCTAACTCAACTGATGGTAAAAACATAGGATCGGTTTGCCCCTGATTCAGGCGCGGGGTCAGGCGCTGGCATCCAGCCCAGCGACTCGTAAAGGCGGATAGCGCTGTGCATACTGTCCCAGGTGTCGAGATACAGGGTTTTCAAATCCCTTTGTTTCGCTTGCGACATCAATGCTGTCAACAAGCTGCGCCCTATGCCTTTGCCACGATAGCGGTGATCAACATGAAAGCCAAACACTTTTGCCTCTTGCGTATTTACCATTTCAAGAGCCTCAAGCGCTATGCAGCCACACACCTGCTGATCAAATTCGGCAACCAGCTCGATGAGATTTTTACTGGTGGGCAAACCCGCTGAACCTATGGCGGCATCCAGGCCATCAAATTCAACCACGAGATTGAAACTGGCAAGTGATTCCTGCACCAGCCTGCGTATCTGCAGATTATCTGTCTCGCCCGCACTTCTTACGACTAACATGATTACTCCATCTGACTAATTTAATCCTGATCCTCTTGTCAGAATATGATGGAGTATGCAGCAAATATTATATGGTTCTCTGCTTCGCAAAAAATATCACAAAAAAAAACAGCGCAGTTTCCTGCGCTGTCTTCAACCGTAGTTTCGTTTTATACTTGCTTCAACCTGCACCGAGATAAACGAATTTGAACAGGAATATTGCAGCTATCGCCCAGACAATGATCTTGACCTCTTTGGCACGTCCACTCAACAATTTCAGGACAGCAAATGCAATAAAACCAAATGCTACACCGGTTGCAATCGAATAAGTAAAGGGCATCAACAAAGCAGTGATGGCTGCAGGTACGCTTTCTGTGGTGTCTGTCCAGTCGATTTCAACCAGTTCACGCAGCATCAGGCAAGACACATAGAACAGGGCAGGAGCGGTAGCACAGAATGGAACGACGCTAGCCAGCGGCGCAATAAACAAGCAGGCCAGAAACAGCAGACCAACAGCCACGGCGGTCAAACCTGTACGGCCTCCTGCTTCCACACCGGCCGCGCTTTCTATATAAGCCGTTGTGCTGGAAGTACCCAAAAAAGAGCCTGCGACGATGGCCGTACTGTCAGCCAGCAGTGCCTTGTTCAGTCTTTCCATTTTGCCGTTGACCAGCAAACCGGCACGGCTGGCAACGCCCATCAAAGTACCTGTTGCATCAAACAATTCCACCAGAAAAAATACCAGTACGACATTCAGGATACCAACGGAAAGTGCCCCCATGATATCCAGCTTGAACAGTGTAGGATCGAGCGAAGGCGGCATGGACACAACACCGTGGAAGGTATTACCGGCAAAGAAAAAACTTAATACCGTCACGCTCAGTATGCCGATCAGGATTGAGCCTTTGATACGGTAGCGGTCTAGCGCCACGATGAGGAAGAAACCCAGTATAGCCAAAATGGGCTGTGGCTTGTGCAAGTCACCAATACCAACCATGGTAGCGGGATTGGCAACCACAATGCCGGAATTTTTCAGTGCGATCAGACCCAGGAACAAGCCTATGCCCACCGTGATGGCGGTACGTATGGAATGCGGTATGCCATTGACGATCATCTCGCGCAGGCGGAACACACTGACTGCTACAAACAGGCAGCCCGATATGAAGACCGCACCGAGAGCCGCCTCCCACGGTATGCCCATGCCCTTGACGACTGCATAGGTAAAGTAGGCATTCAAACCCATGCCTGGTGCCAGCGCCATGGGATAGTTGGCATACAGGCCCATGATCATGGTACCGATTGCGGCAGCCAGACAGGTGGCGACAAACACGGCATCCTTGGGCATGCCAGCATCGCCAAGGATAGAGGGATTGACGAAAATGATATACGCCATGGTCAGGAAAGTCGTCAGACCCGCCAGTAATTCTGTACGTACATCGGTACCGTTTTCTCTTAATTTGAAAAATTTGTCGAGAAAGGAAAGCTGCACAGGGCTGTGACTGACAGGCCTGTTGCTATCTTGTGCAGCCGGAATTTGCTCGGAAGTTAACACGTTTGTCTCCTCAATTTTGGATATACCAATTGAACATAATTAGAATTTGTGAAAGGACGATATCCTAATTTTTTCAAAGTCCAAGCTGAGGAATATCTATAGATGCTATTTGAATTTGAATATGTGTATGGTTTTCATTAACTCTTTAACCAATAATCTGGCTGCGCGTAGATTGCTTTCAAAGCATCAATAAAAAACCTGGTCTTCACAGGCAAATGCCGTTGTTGCGGGTACACAGCGACGATGTCGTATTGTGGCAAGGCATAATCATCGAGCACGGTAATCAATTCGCCAGAGATCAGTTGCGACTGTATCTCCCAAGAAGAACGCCAGGCCAGACCCAGGTCTTCGCATGCCCAACGATGTAGTAGTTCGCCATCATTGCAATCCAGATTGCCAGCCACCTTGATGGTCACAGGTTTGCCGTTTTGCTGGAAATACCAGCCGCGCTGTTGCCCACCCTGCAAGTTGAACGCCAGGCAATTGTGTTGCGCGAGGTCTTCCAGTGTGCGCGGTATGCCATGTCGCTCAAAATAGGCTGGCGTGCCACAAACCACACGGCGGTTGCTGGCCAGCTTTACGGCGACGAAATTGGGGTCGATATTGCCACCTATGCGTATGCCCAGGTCATAACCTTCACGTATCAGATCGACCACCCTGTCAGTCAGGTTGAAGGAAATCTGTACGGCAGGATTGGCTTTGACGAATAGCGGCGCATGCGGTGCCACATGCTTGCGCCCGAATGCAGCGGGGGCTGAGACGATAAGATGGCCGGTGGCCTTGTGTCGTCCTTCAGATACCAGTTGATCGGCATAGCCAAGGTCTGCCAGCAATTTGCGGCAATGATCGAGGTAGACCGTACCCTGCTCTGTCAGCGTCAGATGACGGGTACTGCGGTGCATGAGCTTCACGCCCAGGCGCTTTTCCAGCGCATCAATGCGGCGGCCCAGCATGACCGGGGTAATGTTCTGGCCCAGGGCAGCACGGGCCAGGCTGCCTTTTTCGACGACATCGACGAAGGCTTCGATTTGGGTGAGTTTGTCCATTTTTGGTCCCGGCATAATTTGCTAAAACCCCTCACCACAGAGGCACGGAGGCACAGAGTTAGCACGGAGAAAATCTTGAGATGGTTCATTATTCCATACTTTTTGTATTGAATAAGGCGAGAATTTGTCGTCTTATCAGTCGCCCTTTTTGCCTTTAGCATGTGTTTCAAGATCTGCATACACACGACTAATAGCAAAACTGGAGAGCAAAATGGCAAAGATGACGGCTGCACAGGCGGCGGCTTATGTGTTGGAAAAAGAAGGCGTGCACCAGGTGTTTGGGGTGCCGGGTGCGGCGATTAACCCGTTTTATGCGGCACTTAAGAAGCAAGGAACCATCAAACACATACTGGCACGCCACGTTGAGGGTGCTTCCCACATGGCAGAAGGCTATACCCGCGCCCAGGCTGGCAATATCGGTGTCTGCATAGGTACATCCGGCCCGGCAGGTACGGACATGATTACCGGCCTGTATTCTGCCCAGGCAGATTCCATACCCATACTCTGTATTACTGGTCAGGCACCAAGGGCACGTTTATACAAAGAAGACTTCCAGGCTGTCGACATTGAATCCATCGCCAAGCCTGTCACCAAATGGGCGGTAACAGTACGTGAGCCAGCACTGGTGCCCATGGTATTCCAGCAAGCTTTTCATATCATGCGTTCTGGCCGCCCTGGCCCTGTGCTGATTGATTTGCCATTTGATGTGCAAATGGCCGAGATAGAATTTGACCCTGACACTTACCAGCCGCTGGAAGTGTATAAGCCCAAGGCCACCCGCGCCCAGATAGAAAAAGCGCTCGCCATGCTCAATGATGCAGAGCGCCCGCTGATCACCGCCGGTGGCGGCATCATCAACGCCAATGCCTCTGCCTTGCTGGTTGAATTTGCCGAGCTGACTGGCGTACCTGTCATACCTACCCTGATGGCCTGGGGGGCGATAGCGGATGATCACCCGTTGATGGTAGGCATGGTCGGCCTGCAAACCAGCCACCGCTATGGAAATGCCACCATGCTGGCATCTGACTTTGCGCTGGGCATAGGCAATCGCTGGGCAAACCGCCACACTGGTTCCATCGATGTGTTTACCAAGGACAGGAAGTTTGTCCACGTCGATATAGAACCTACACAAATCGGCCGCGTATTTGGCCCTGACTTTGGCATCGTCTCTGATGCAGGTGCGGCATTAAAACTTTTCATCGATGTCGCCAGGGAATGGAAAGCCGCAGGCAAACTCAAGGACCGTTCTGCCTGGGTAGCCGATTGCCAGCAACGCAAACGCACGATGCTGCGTCGCACGCATTTTGACAATGTGCCGGTGAAGCCGCAACGTGTTTATGAAGAAATGAACAAGGCCTTTGGCCGCGAAACCTGCTATGTCAGCACTATAGGCCTGTCGCAAATCGCGGCAGCGCAATTCCTGCATGTGTATTACCCGCGGCACTGGATCAACTGCGGCCAGGCTGGCCCTCTGGGCTGGACCATACCGGCAGCATTGGGCGTTTGCGCGGCTGACCCGCAGCGCCAGGTGGTTGCCATCTCGGGTGATTATGACTTCCAGTTCATGATAGAAGAACTGGCAGTAGGCGCGCAATTCAAGTTGCCTTACCTGCATGTGGTCGTCAACAATTCTTACCTGGGTTTGATACGCCAGTCGCAACGTGGCTTTGACATGGATTATTGCGTGCAACTGGCTTTTGAAAACATCAATGCACCAGAATTGAATGGCTATGGCGTCGATCACATCGCCGTCGTTGAAGGCCTGGGTTGCAAGGCCATACGTGTGACTGAGCCTAGCGCTATTGCGGATGCCTTTGCCCAGGCCCAGCGCTGGATGCAGGAGTTCCGCGTGCCTGTGGTCGTTGAAATTATTCTGGAGCGCGTGACCAATATCGCCATGGGCTCCGAGATCAACAATATCAATGAGTTTGAAGAGCTGGCGACGGAAGATGGTCATGCGCCGACAGCAATTGCCTTGCTCGATTAAACAGTTAGCCAAAAATTTCCAGGTGCCTGGCCTCCCCGTCTGGCACCCCGTGAACTCCCGTAGCTATGCTGCGGGAGGCTTACGGTCACTCATCTACAAGGATATGCGATGACCAGACTGGCCGCCAATCTCAGCATGTTGTTTACCGAACATGCATTCCTCGACCGCTTTGCCGCTGCTGCGCAGGCAGGTTTCAAGGCTGTGGAATTTCTGTTCCCCTATGCTTTTGAAGTAAAACAGATCGTAGAAAAATTGCAGGAAAATAATCTGCAACTGGTGTTGCACAACCTGCCCGCTGGCAACTGGGATGCAGGTGAACGCGGTATCGCCTGCCACCCTGACCGTGTCGAAGAATTCCGCCAGGGCGTGGATGTTGCCATCGCCTATGCAACAGCTTTGAATGTCACGCAACTGAATTGCCTGGTCGGCATACGTCCGGCGAATTTCAGTACACAGGAAGCAGAGCAAACCCTGGTCATTAACCTGCGCTATGCGGCTGACAAACTGAAGGCCGCAAATATCAGCCTGCTCATCGAAGCCATCAATACCTTTGACATACCCGGCTTCTTTTTATCCGGCACGCAACAGGCGCTGGACCTGATACGCGCTACCGGTTCAGACAATATCTTCGTGCAATACGATATCTATCATATGCAGCGCATGGAGGGTGAGCTCATCAATACCATCAAGAACAACCTGACCATGATCAAACACGTACAACTGGCCGACAACCCAGGCCGCTTTGAGCCGGGCACAGGTGAAATCAATTACCACACCATCTTCGCCGCACTGGACGACATGGGTTATCAGGGCTGGGTGGGTTGTGAATACAAACCGCAGAACGGCACTGTGGCTGGACTAGGCTGGATCAAATCGCACGGTCTCTAATATCTTAAGATCTTAAGACCTTAAGACCTCTCAACACAGAGGCACAGAGACACAGAGAAAGGCATGAGGAAAAACAAAAGCAGTATTTCATTCTCATTCCTTTTTTGAATGAAAGGGGTTTCTCTAAGTTTTTCCTCTGTGTCTCTGTGCCTCTGTGGTTAATGGTTTTCATCACTTACTAACATATTATCTGGAACATTTATCATGGCTAAAATTGGATTTATAGGTTTGGGTATCATGGGCGCACCTATGGCCGGGCATTTGCAGGCGGGTGGGCATAAGCTGTATTTGCACGACATCAAGAACCCGCCGTTTGAATTGATAGAACGTGGTGCCACCGTCTGTACATCGGGTGAAGAAGTCGCCAAGCGTGCGGACATCATCATCATCATGGTGCCGGATACACCGCATGTAGAAGCGGCGCTGTTTGGTGAAAACGGTGTTGCTGCTGGCCTCGACGCTGGCAAGATCGTGGTGGATATGAGTTCTATCTCACCGATTGCCACCAAGGACTTCGCAAAAAAAATCAATGCTCTGAAATGTGACTACCTCGATGCGCCAGTGTCCGGCGGTGAAGTCGGTGCCAAGGCGGCAAGCCTGACCATCATGGTCGGTGGCCCGGAAGCTGCCTTTGACAAGGTCAAACCCCTGTTCGAACTGATGGGCAAGAACATCACCCTGGTCGGTGGCAATGGCGATGGCCAGACCACCAAGGTCGCCAACCAGATCATCGTTGCGTTGAACATACAGGCGGTGGCTGAAGCCCTGCTGTTTGCATCAAAGGCTGGTGCCGACCCGGCCAGGGTCAGGCAGGCACTGATGGGCGGCTTTGCTGCATCGCGCATACTGGAAGTGCATGGTGAACGCATGGTCAAACGCACCTTCAATCCCGGCTTCAGGATAGAGCTGCATCAAAAAGACTTGAACCTGGCCTTGCAGGGGGCAAAAGCCTTGGGTGTCTCTTTGCCAAATACCGCGGTGGTGCAAGAATTGATGAATGCCTGCTCGGCGAATGGCATGCGCGGTCTTGATCATTCAGCCCTGTGCCGGGCGATAGAGATCATGTCGAATCATGAGATTGCCAAGGCTTGATCGTTGTTAGCCTTTAACGGTGGATGCACGAAAAAAATTCACCTGGCAATGTCCTGTTTAAAGGCATACTTGATTTTGGCTCCTTCCCTTTCAAGGGGAGATTTGTGGGAATTCGCAAAGCATGCTTTGCGCCACAAATTTCCAAGCCGCTTGCAAGCGGCGCGGTGGAATGGTTGGGATGGGGATGGGTTTCTTTTGCAAATTCATTTGCCTTTGATCGACCGCACCCCATCCTCACCCTAACCCTCCCCTTGAAGGGGGGGGAATGAAGTCCCAAGTTTTTTAAGCATCACCCGTTTTCAAGAAAGCCCCGAAATGATCGCCCTAGCCCCACGCCAGTTCTTGCTCGACCTCTACACCAGCGCCGTTGCCGCCGTCAGCGCAGAGAAGTGCCTACCCGCCTTTTTGCCAGCACCACCAGTAAAAGGCAGAACATTGGTCATCGGTGCCGGTAAAGGCGCAGCAGCCATGGCCAAGGTAGTGGAAGATCACTGGCAGGGTGAACTCTCGGGCCTGGTGGTAACACGCTACGGCCACGGTGCAGACTGCCGCAAGATAGAAGTGGTAGAAGCTGCCCACCCTGTGCCCGATGAAGCAGGCAAGCAGGCTGCTGCACGCATACTGGACATGGTGCAGGGGCTGAGCAAGGATGACCTGGTACTTTGCCTGATTTCTGGCGGTGGCTCAGCCTTGCTGGCCCTGCCTGCAGATGGCATCAGCCTCGAACAGAAGCAGGCCATCAACAAGGCCTTGCTGAAAAGTGGTGCAGCAATTTCAGAAATGAATTGCGTACGCAAGCATTTGTCGGCCATCAAGGGTGGCCGTCTGGCACTGGCTTGCGCCCCGGCACGGGTGGTGACCTTGTTGATATCTGATGTACCCGGTGATGAACCCGGCATCATCGCCAGCGGCCCCACCCTGCCCGATGCTACGACTTGTGCCGAGGCGCTGGCGATCTTGCGCAAATACAACATCGCTATTCCAGCAGAAATCTTGCAGCATCTGGAAAGCGGTAAGGGTGAAACACCCAAGCCGGATGACGCACGTTTTGCAGGCCACAGCCATCATGTCATTGCTACTGCTCAAGAGGCACTGGAAGCCGCCGCAGCCACGGCACGTGCAGCAGGCATCACGCCCTATATTTTGTCGGATGGCATAGAGGGCGAAGCTCGCGATGTTGCTCTGGTGCATGCAGCGCTGGCCAAGCAGGTAGCCAAACATGGCCAGCCATTCCAGAAACCCTGCGTATTGATTTCTGGCGGTGAAACCACGGTCACTGTGCGTGGCAAGGGACGTGGTGGCCGCAACGCAGAATTTTTGCTGAGCCTGGCAGTTGCACTAGACGGCCATGCAGATATCCACGCCATCGCCTGTGATACTGATGGCATAGACGGCTCGGAAGACAATGCCGGAGCGGTGTATGCGCCAGATTCAATCGCCCGAGCAGTAGCAAAGCAGATACGCGCCCGCAGCCTGCTGGAGAACAATGATGGTTATGGATTTTTCAGCGCACTCGATGACCTCGTCGTCAGCGGCCCTACACGCACCAACGTCAACGACTTCAGAGCCATCCTGATCTTGTAAGACACAATCTAAATATTCAAAGGCAGCAAAACCTCACGGCGCATCGCGCCGCGATGGCTGTCGCCTTAAACAAATGAAAGTAAGCCATGAATCGCAGCCGCAAAGCAAAGATTGTCGCCACCCTGGGCCCTGCCAGCAATAGCAGGGAAATGATCAAGGCACTGTTTGAAGCCGGTGCTGATGTATTCCGCTTCAACTTCAGCCATGGCAGCCATGCCGACCATCAACAGCGTTGCAATATCGTGCGTGAAATCGAGGCAGAACTGGGCCGCCCCATTGCTATCCTGGCAGATTTGCAAGGGCCGAAGCTGAGGGTAGGGCAATTCAGTGCGGGTAGGGTGATACTCACAGCCGGACAGGAATTCATACTCGACAGCGATACCACACCAGGCGATGCAAACCGGGTTTGCCTGCCGCATCCTGAATTGTTCGCCGTCATCACCGCCGGGCAAGCACTATTGCTAGACGACGGCAAGCTACGCCTGCAAGTCATGGACAGTGATGCAAACACCATACGCACCCGCGTCATTAATGGTGGCGCCCTGTCTGACCGCAAGGGCGTGAATGTGCCAGATGCAGTATTGCCTATACCGGCACTGACAGAGAAAGACAAACGCGATCTGGCATTCGCACTGAACATGGGAGCAGACTGGATAGCCCTGTCCTTTGTACAAAGGCCGGAAGATGTGGAAGAAGCCAAAGCCCTGGTAGCAGGACGCGCAGGCGTGCTGGCCAAGCTGGAAAAACCGGCAGCTCTGGACAGGCTGGAAGAAATCGTCGCCGCGTCAGATGCCATCATGGTAGCGCGTGGTGACCTTGGTGTAGAGCTACCACCAGAACGCGTACCCGGTGTACAAAAACGTATATTGCGCGTCTGCCGCAGCCATGGCAAACCGATAGTCATCGCCACCCAGATGCTGGAATCCATGATAGCTGCCCCGGTACCCACCCGTGCCGAAGCATCTGATGTTGCCAGCGCGATTTATGATGGTGCCGATGCTGTCATGCTGTCGGCAGAATCTGCCAGTGGTGCCTACCCTGTCGCTGCAGTTGAGATCATGGACCGCATCATCTGCGAAGTAGAACGCGACCCGTTGTATAAAAACATGATCGCCGCCCAGCATGAAATACCGCAGAATAATAAAGGCGATGCCATCTGTGCTGCGTTGCGTGAAGTCACGCAAATTGTTGGCGCGGTTGCTACCGTGACTTACACCACATCCGGCCATACCAGCTTGCGTGCCGCTCGTGAAAGACCGATGGCACCGATACTCAGCATCACCCCAAAAATAAATACCGCACGCCGCCTGGCGCTGGTCTGGGGTGTACATTCCAGCGTCAGTGATGTTGTGCCCAACGAAGACATACTGGTCTCCACCGCCTGCCGCACGGCCTGGCAAGAGGGTCTGGCGCAGGTCGGCGAGCAAATCGCGATTACTGCTGGCGTGCCTTTCGGCCAGCCAGGGTCTACCAATCTATTGCGGATAGCCGAGATCTGGCCGCAACATTAATCTGGTAATGAAGCAATGCTCAGACTGCTCTGGTGTATGGCGATGCAAAAAAGAGTTGACTCATGAGAATGGGTCTTCATCTCACCAAAATCGCCACCACTTTTTTTCTTCTTTTGTGAGTTTGAAAAAATGGTATTCCGGTTCAAGATCCGTCTCCCAGGGGCAAACTGAGAAGTACTTTTGCAAGTACTCATAAAGCATGCGCGAAGTCAGGCCGTATTCAGAAACTTCGATTTCCCTGTCGCCCTGATAATAGACTTTGTTACGTTCTTCCGGCGGGACATCATCTTCTTCCAGATAGTATTTGGCTGATAACCACAGGTTCTCAAAATCCTTGGGAGTGCCACTCTCCATGAGTGGTGGCAGTCGAGGTACCCCCGTTGTTTGCAAGCGCGACCGCGTCCTCTTACCCTGCTCTATGAAGGCATAGCCAAAACTGCCGCCCGACTCATACTGACAGAAGATCAGTATTTCATCTGGCGAACCCAGGATTTTATACAGATCAGTAGCATCTTTTTGCTGATCTTCCAGATACTCCCAGACCAAATCGTCATTACTGATAAAACATACATTTCCAAAATTCTGGACCATGATGTCATCATGGCGTCGTATATCAAACTCCCTGGAGTTGGGATGCGATATCAGCGCTACGGTTGATTTGCATAAAGCCGCTATCAATGACGGTAAATCATTGGCAGCAGCTGTGCGCCTGAAAGCCAGTCCTGCCTGAGCAACACCCATGTCTATCCTTGTCTTTTAAAATTGAATGACAATACCGTCGTCGGTATCACTCCCAGACATTGACATCCGTGGCTTCATGGAAATCGGGGCGCTGGGGATTGACGACGCAAAACCTGTGTCCTGTCGGGGCCTCCATGACGATCCAGCGTTCCATGAGCTTAACGACTTTGGCACCGAGTTTTTCCAGACGCTGGACCTCTGCTTCCTTATCGTCGGTTTCTATATCGAGATGTATGCGGCTGGTGTGTTCGACCTTCTGCAACAACATTTTTGGGCCTGTGGGTGTGGCTTCAAGAACGACGTATTTTTCATCCGCATCCCCGGCAGGGTAACCCAGCGCCCCGGCCCAGAAATTGGCTCCCGGATTGATATCATCCACCTGGCAATCAATTACAAAACATGCCAATCGACTTTTATGCATCTTGATCTCCTGTGACTTGTTTATTCCGTTTGCCTGATCGAATTCAGGCATGCATAAAGGATAGCAAAAAAACAGGATGTTGACCGGACTGCTTGGTGCGTCTTCTGGCAAAAACAAAAAAAAGGGACAAACATCCAAGATGTCTGTCCCAACACTCAATTGCTTTTTATAGGTGGCTTTCCGTTTTGTGTAGGCCTTGTTTACGCAATTTCAGTTTGCTGCTATCAGTCGTAAGTCGCAGACACACTCACACCAGAGAAACTCTGTCTGGCGTTGAGCATGATGTAGTACCAGCGATTGGCGGTTGGATTGCTGATGGTCACGCTTTCATCATTACCGGCCTTGACTGAAGCGTAGTCATAAATACCTGTACTTGGATATTTATCCATGGATACATACAAGTCCACGTCACCCGTACCACCGCTGGTAGTCAGCTTGAGGTTTTTTGCACCGGCAGGAACCATGATGTAGGTATAGGCTTGCGTGCTGGAAGCAAAATTACGCTTCACGCAGTTTTTAGCCATGTAGCTACCGGCAGGGCAATCAGGCAGGCTGTTATCAACAGGCAATGGTGGCTCACCTGCGGTGGTGGCAGCAGCAACCCATGCTGTGAACTCATTGTCATAACGTGTGCCTATATTGCTCATATAGGTTTGGTAGCTATCATAATCACCAACACGGAACTTGGCGATGACTGCATCAACATCACTGCGGTGTTTTTCCATCATGAAGCGGGTGGCCATGTAACCCCAGCTATAGGCACGTGTCACATAATCAGACATGGAATAAGTGTTACCAAAAATCTGGCTCAGCTTATAGGTCCCTGTTTTGGCAACGTCTATGGCTTTCTGGTTATTGTTCTTCAGTGACAGGTATTCGGCTATGCCTTCTATCCACCAGACGGTAGGCTTGGCTGTACCTGCACCAAAATCACCTTTCATGTCGAAACGGCCATCGAGATAATGGACGTATTCATGTTGCAAATTCCAGACCTGGAAAACTGGGCGCAGCCAGGACGCTTCGTGTGCAACGAAACGTGCCTGGTTCCCGACAACACTTGGGTCGCCTTCCAGATACATGCCGCCATTATTGGTGTCGATACCATACAGTATGGAGGCGTATTTGCTGTAGTTGGTATAGTCATCAAACACGACTACTTCCAGCGCAGTGTTGTTGTCACCGGCTACTGGCTGACGCTTGCTTTGCAACATGGTGTGGAAATAATTTTCCTCGGTTGCCAGCATGGAACATGAATCCTGCAACTGTGCCGTAGTCATATCCTGTGCACGGATTTTCAGGCTGGGGCTGCAAGTGTAGTTGTTTTTGAGGATGGTATTGGCCAGCGTAGTCTCATAATTGCAAGTGCCGTATTCTGCGCAATTGGCATTGTCATAGTACTTGACTGCAGATGCAGCATTGAGCCACAACATGCTGTCGTTGCCAGTCATGCTGGAGTTGCTGAGTTGGTACTTGACCATGGGTTTGACCGTAGGCTGCAGATTGGCGTACTGCATGAAACGGAAAGCTTCATTCTCGGTATCGCTGAGTTGATACTCAAGACTGGTGCCCAATAATGCTGCCTTGTTGTTGACGACAAAATTGTTCAAAGCAGTCGCATAGGACACATCATTACGCAAGACAGGCAAAGCATCCGGGCGTGAATGACCATAGAACAGGATGGTCAACGCAGCCGTATAGGCATCAGCAACAGTAGATGATTTCAAGGCATCTGTAGCTGCCGGATTGGATGATGTGTTGGTATAACGAGTGATGATGTTTTTGACGCTGCTCAGGTAATAAGCTTCATCATGCAGGTTGGTCACCAGCTTCAAGGTCTCGGCTGCCGTGCTTGGGCCAACGGTGTTGGTCTTGAACAATTGATTACCATCCACCAGCTGTTTGATAGGCCCACGCATGCTGGTCAGATAATTCGCCGATGGTGCCGGTATCGTATTGCCGCCAGCCAGATAGTAACCGGCGCGCAGGTAAATGATCAGGTTGACCAGCGCCATATTGGTGGCATTGTAGTTCGTCGCTTCTTGCGCAAAACGATTGATGACAGCAGTGAAATTGGCTGGAGAATAAACCTTCGCTGCATCTGTTGCATTCAATGAAAACAAACCGTAATGGCATTCATAGCTGGGCAAATTGACGATGTAAGTCGCCAGTGCATCGCCACTGTAGTTAGCCAGCGTCGCCATGTTTTTACAGTCATCTGATGGTGGTGGTGCCATCAGGTTTTTTTGTTTATTGACGATGCCCAGATCCAGGCGTGCCCCATTTGTTGGCGGCAGATTGAATTTCTTTTGTTCTGCTGTCGGTGGCAAACTCTGTCTTTGATGTGGCATCGGTGCTTGCTTCAAACGCGCATGGTCTTCTGCATCTGCAGCGTGAACCAATTGCGTGAACCCTGTGAAACTAAGTGCCAATACTCCCGCCATGCTTGCTATTTTATTTGGATATAACATGTAATACGTCTCCCTGATTGTTTAAGAGCTTCAGGCAATACCATCCCCTTCAGGCTTTTTCATTCGATAGCTTGTAAGCTATCGCCGCCTGAATGACTTGAAGAAGGTCTTTACCAGCCCCATATATGTGGAAGCAGCAGACATGCATTTTGCATGCCGCTGCTCCCCTGTCTCAATGTCTGAACACTCCCTATTTCTTAGCGCCAGACATTGCATGTACCAAATCACATTTTTTAATTTGCATATGATTCGGTTGAAATATATTAGTAATATATTTTATAAATATCTAGGTGGAAATTAACAAAACCATAAAATTGGGTGCTTGTTCGTCAATGCGGAATTTAGGGCCGTAAGTTATTGATTGGAAAGAATAATGTTTTGAAAAGTTGTAATTAGACGTAACAAGACAAAATTTTCTTAAGTCATGAAAAACTTTTTACTTCCAGCGGGTTTACCTCGTTGACATACACCCCCCAAGCAAATTATGCTCAAGGCATGAATACTTTCTCGACATCCGTTTTGCATGCAGCTCAACATCAGTCACATCGCTGGCTGGGAGAGCTATTGCTTGGATGAATGTTAAGCCCCATCACTAAGAAAGCCCTCTCAGCCTGCACAGAGGGCTTTCTTATTTCTGCTAACGGCAGGGCACGACGCTCTTGCCCGGCAGGTATGTTGCAATGCAGTGATGGAGTGAAGTATGGAATTAAGAATAGAAGAACAAAGCCGTGGTACACGTATTCTGGTTGGTGACGAAGTTAAAGAAAGACGCCGACTCTTGAATGCCCTGATCGGTATTGCCGAAGCGAATGGCTTTAACGAAATCATGTTGCCTTCGCTGGAACCAGCGAATATTTATGTCAACAAGGCTGGTCCTGAAGTGCTGTCGCAGATGTATGTCTTTCCCGATAAAAAAGGCAGATCGCTGTGCCTGCGCCCCGAGGCTACTGCTACTGTACAACTGCTTGCCGATAAACACTTCAAGCAAAAGAAAAATCAAAAGCTCTGGTATTTCGAACGCTGCTGGCGTTATGAGAAACCGCAGGAAGGGCGTTACCGCGAATTTTTCCAGTTTGGTGTAGAAATCATCAATCCTGATAATCTTTCCTGTCGTGAAGAACTGCTGGCCATGGCAAAGCAAATGGTGGCTTTAAAGACCAGTGCTTATGAAGTTGCCACCTCAGTCAAACGCGGTTTAGCCTATTACACTGAGGCAGGCTTTGAAATTTCTGTTCCTGCACTCGGTGCGCAAAAACAGGTCGTCGGCGGTGGCAGCTATAAACAGGGCATAGGTTTTGGTCTGGGTTTTGACCGGCTGATGTTGTGTAATAAATAAAATCCACGTTTAAAAAGAGGCTTGCCTGCCATCTGTGCTGCAAGCCTCTTCAGACGATAACTTGTGCAGGTCTCCCATTTATCCCCCAAAATTACCGTTGGACCACGGCAAGATACTGTTAGTCGCAGCGGACTGTAAGCTCTTAAAAGTGCCTGCTATTCTGCTTACATGGATGCAGCAAGTCATCCAGCAAACAGGAGAGAAAAAATGAATTCTCAAACAGAAAAAAACGAAAAAACAGAAGACACATCTTTGGTCACCGTCGAAACAGCAACTAACAGGAGCGATAACATGAACAATACAAACAACAACCCAGTTCTGGCCTTTGTAAAAAACCTGGCTGAGACGCTGGCATATGTAGGCCGCGAAGCTTTTGACTGGGTATTGCAGGCATCCTGGAAGAAACTCTTGCTGACTTCTTTGCTGACTTTGATCACTGGCGGCATATTGCATTTATCATCGCTGGCAAATGGCCTGGTGTTTGGCGCTATCATCGTCAAATTGTTTGCTGACAAAGACAAGACAGCAACAAACCCGCAAACTGAATAAGCCGCTTTGAAAAAATAAGCGGAGAATAGAAAGCTAGTATGAAACATCGCGACGATAACAAGGTACTCGACCTGATCATGGACATCACCGATACGGTGACCGTGGTCTGGTGGAAGTTCTTTGACTGGCTGGCTGTAGTTCCCTGGACATCTTTGCTGGGCATCTCGCTGGTCGCCGTTATAGTAGGAGGCGCGCTAGGGTTGGGGGGGCTGATGCCAGCGCTGGTGTTCGCTTCCTTCATCATCAAGAGTCTGGCGGGCGGCAAGCGCAGTGCAGAGATCGCCGCCACTGCAGCCGCAACCCGTGCCGATGTCGAAGCACTGGAACGTAGGCTGCTCGAAGCAGAGATGGCAGCCTTGCAGGCGCAGATAGAACCGCACTTTTTATTCAATACCCTGGCCTTGATAGGCCAGCTCATAGAAACCAATCCGGCACAAGCCACCGTAGTGCACCAGCACCTGATCAAATACCTGCGCTCGGCCATGCCACAAATGCGCGACAAGGGAAATGGCAAGTTGGGCCAGCAAATGGAAATGTGCCGTGCCTACCTGAACATCATGCAGGCACGCATGCAGGAGCGGCTGACTTACGATATAAACTTGCCGTCTGAACTGGAATTCCTGCCCTTCCCTTCGATGATGATACAAACCCTGGTGGAAAATTCCATCAAGCATGGCCTGGAACCCAAGACCACAGGTGGCCATATCAGCATCACGGCCAAAAAAGTAGACGGACAATTACTGGTCGAAGTCAGCGACAATGGCATGGGTTTTGACATGCATGCCGACGATGGCATGGGCCTGACGAATATACGTGAGCGCTTGAAAGTGCTGTATTCAGGCAAGGCACAGCTGGTTATCGAGGCACCGCAAACGGGCGGTGCAGTCGTCGGCATACTCGTGCCTGTAGACAGTAAAGCTTAACAATATTATTCTTATTGATTCTGCAATCCACCACCAGGTAATAGCATGTCCGCCACCGCAATGATAGTCGATGATGAAAGCCCGATGCGCGACCAGTTACGCGCACGCCTGCAACAAGTATGGCCAGATTTGTCCATCATTGCCGAGGCTGCCAATGGCATAGTCGCGATAGAGCAGGCGGAAGAGTTAAATCCCGACATTATCTTCCTCGACATACGCATGCCAGGCAAGAATGGCATAGAAGCCGCCAGCATCCTGGCCAAACAGGCGCTGGTGGTGTTTGTGACGGCCTATGACGAATATGCGATACAGGCATTCGAGCGCGGTGCCATGGATTATTTGTTGAAGCCGGTAGAGGCCGACAGGTTGGCCGGTACTTGCCAGCGCCTGCAAGAAAGACTAAAGCAACGCGAGCAAGAAAAAACAGCACCAGCAAATGCCGCCAGCGACCAGGCAAAGCAGGTCGAACAAATGCTGACACAATTAATGCAGCAGCAAAGCCAGAAGCGCGAATACCTGCGCTGGATACAAGCCAGCGTCGGTACCAGCTTGCGCATGGTCAGCACCAAGGAGGTCTTGTTTTTCCGTTCCGACGAAAAATATACCCTGGTGCAGACTGAGCAGGCTGAATACCTGATCCGCAAATCATTGAAAGAGCTGGAAGACGAACTCGACCCCAAAGAATTCTGGCGCATCCATCGCTCTACCCTGGTGCGCGTCTCTGCGATTGCAGAAGTCACCCGCGATTTCCGTGGCCGCCAATTGATAGGCTTGAAGGGCCATGCAGAAAAACTGGAAGTCAGCCGCAATCACACACATTTATTCCAGCAAATGTAATGTTTTCGTGAATTGGCGCATGAGCAGATCAGGCAAGACATAGTGCCATCTTTTCGAATCTGACCAGATCAGCCTGAAATTCAGGCTTAGCCCCGTTTATAATCAGATATTCCGGCAATAATCTGGCTCCAGACCCGAACTTGTCATGAATTTGCCACCAATCCCATTATCAAAGTACATCCACCCATGCAAGAGTCAACAGCAAGTTTGAAAGAAAGAATACGTGAAGCGACTCAAGAAGCTTCATCACGCATCAGAGATGCCATACGTGAAGCCACTACGGGTTTGATAGACCGGGACCAACTGGCAGAACTCATGATACTGGGCGCAGTGGCGCAAGAGCATTTGCTGGTGGTTGGACCGCCAGGCACGGCAAAAAGCGCAGTCGTACGGCGTGTTGCACAAAGTCTGGGTGGGCAATATTTTGAATATCTGCTGGGCCGTTTTACCGAACCTTCAGAATTGTTTGGCCCCGTCAACCTGACAAAACTACGTGAGGGTACGGTAGAAACCGATATTGCAGGCATGCTGCCAGAAGCAGAGATTGCCTTCCTTGATGAAGTCTTCCTTGGTTCAACTGCCATCCTCAATACCTTGCTGGGCGTACTCAACGAGCGCCAGTTCAAGCGTGGCCATACCCGTATCAAATGCCCCTTGCGCATTTGTGTAGGCGCAGCCAATGGCTTGCCGGAAGATGAGGGCCTGGCCGCTTTTGCTGACCGTTTCTTGCTGCATGTCTTTGTTGAACCAGTACCGGATGCGCGCCTTGAAGATTTGCTGGAAGGTGGATGGCAAGTCAATCACCGCACGGTAGCCCCCAAGGCAGACCTGGGCAGTCTTGATATTTTGAACCGTGCAGTGCCTCTGGTAGACATGGCAGAAGTACGCAGTGACCTGGCCCAGGCCATACGCCAATTGCGCCAGGCCAATGTTTTATTGTCAGATCGCCGTATCGTCAAGGCGCAACAACTGATCGCCGCAGCGACAGTGCTGGCTGGCCGTCATGTCGCGACCAGGGCAGATTTATGGCCGCTGGTGTATGTCATCCCCACCGCGGCAGGACAGCGAAATGCGCGGGAAGTATTGCGCGACTTGCTGGCGCAAGCCCGCCACCCCTTATTGCAGGCAGTGGTAGAAGAAGCAGTACAACAACCGCTGGCACGCATAAGCCGCCTGGCAGAAACTGCGGATAGTTTGCTGGCGAATACAGATACCGACGATTTCCAGCAATCTGCAGAAGCCTTGTTACGTGAAATTGATGCCAACTTTGTCAAAACAGATTTGCCAGCAGAACTGGATGACCGACGCCAACAACTGATCGCTGCCCTGGAACCAGACTGATGGCAGTATTGGAATGGATAGCCAATGAGCATGCCCCCGTACCTGCAGGCCTGATTGCTATTGCCGGTGTGGCCAGGCAGTTGCTGCATAAACTGCAAATGCTGGCACCAGAAGACTTGAGCAGCCTGTCGGTAGTCGCCAGCCGCGATTTGCTGGTCGTACTGGGGCCACCAGATATCTTGCCATGGCTGGATGGTGTGCAATATTGCGCCCCGCATCCGCAAGCGCGTGATCTGTGGTTACCTACCCATACCAGCACCAGCCTCTCCGCCGATCTGGTGCAGGCTGCACTGGCAAGGCGTCTGGGTGTGCAGCCCATGCTCTTATTGGACGAACCGGAGCAAATTATCCCGCTGGGTGATGCTGCCTATCTGTCAGCTGATTTGCTACTCTGGCTATTGCAGGAGCTGGAATGACACTACAGACCTTGCAAGCGCAGTTGCCGCTACCAAAGGCACTGGAACCCTGGCGCGACTGGCTGACACTATTCCCGCCCGAACTGACAGATGCCATCGGCCAGATGCTGTTGCGCCTTGATCCCCTGGTCGGGCGCTTAAAGTTTGCTTCACAACGCACAAATGATGAACCTGTCGGCATAGGTAATATCGTGCAACGTGGGAATTATGACCGCTTGCTGATGACAGAGTGGTTGTTTGCAGACGCCGAGCCAGATGAATTCATACGACGTGCAGCAAGTGGTGAACTTTTATTCTTGGGGACAGAACCAGATATACGCCTGCGCTCGCAATTGTGCATTGCCTTGTTTGATGCTGGCCCCATGCAATTGGGTGAGCCGCGCCTGGCCCATATCGTCCTGTTCATCCTATTGTCACGTCGCGCAGAAGAAGCGGGCGCACAATTTAAATGGGGCATATTACAAAACCCTGGCGTCTTGCATGAAACTCAAGGGCGTGAGGCAATGAAAGCTCTGCTGACAAGCAAGAGTTTGCGTAACGCCACGACGACTGAACTTGCCAGCTGGGATTTGCTGCTAAAAGAGCAGGACAAAAACCTTTGCGATTGCTGGCAAATATCAGATGCCCACACTGCGCGCATCAAACGTGCGACCAACCTGTTCAATATCAAAGTTGATTTGTTCAGTGGTGACCAGAGTCGCAGCCTGAACCTGCAGTTAAGCCAGCGTAACAACCAGCGCGACGTCAAACTTGAGCTGCCCAAAGAAGATGTCGCCATACGTATCTTGCGTGAGCCATTCAAACGCATAGATGGCCTGGCCCATGTACGAAATGGGAAAAGCCGCCCCTCACTCAAGCAGGCACCACGCTTTGCCAGCAAAGGCTGCTGGCTGGCAGTACCGCAACTGGATGGCAACATCATCATCTACAACGTACCGCAATCCGTGCGGGCAGCGCCGGGCAAGTTCCGCACTGTCAGACAGCCTGCAAAAGGCAGTATCCTGGCCGCGGGGGTAATGGGCAAGAATCTGGCTTATATTTCAGCCGATGGATTAGACTTGAGTTTTTATGGTTTCCCCAGCCAGCATTTTTCTCACAAGAAAGTAGTTGTCCAGAGACCTGAAATGAAATATTTCAGGGCACCAACTGGCGGCACGCGCTGGTTGCCGACTTACTTCATGGAGTCTCAACATAAATCCGGCAGCATTGCCCGCGTTTTTGTACAGGATATTGACCAGCATCTGGTTTGCTGGGAATCGTCCTTGGCATTACCACTGGTGACAGGCAAGCCCAAAACCTTAAGGCCAGAGCCTACCGAGCCACACTTCAAATCTATCGCCAGCAATGTCATAGGTTCTGATTTCTTTGCTCATCGCCTGCTGTATGCAGTGATCGAAAACGGCACGACAAAAATTTTCCGCTGGCACGCTCATGAAAATGCGCCACTGGCAGTTGGGAGCATCCCACATATTGGACTAGGTGTTTTCTTTGGCAATGAAGTGTCGTGGACGCATGCCACCAATTTTGAGCATGGGCTGCTGGCATTGCAAATCAGTGAAAATGAATGGTGGATAGGAACATCGAAAGCACATATCAGAAAAACTATTTCTGCTTCTGTGAAAGTCCTGGGAGTTCTTAACAAATTGCATGATGGTGAAGACGATTTCGGCCTGGTGGTATTAAGTGCCGACAAGCACAGCATACAATTCGTGAGCAATACAAGACAAGTTGATCTTCATCACTCGGCTGAACCCATTGCCAAAATCAGCATGGACGCAGTCAGTGGCCGTCTTGCCTGGATCTTGCAAAATACCCTGGACATCAAAGTGCGCGGATTGAATGAAGAAGCCTTGTTACTCAATGTGACAGTGGACGGAGTATCCAAATGAAGCCTACTATACGACGCCCCTTGTTTGACGGCACGCGTGAGCTTCGTGGAATCTGGTTTGACCCGGATTTGATCGGCGAAGACAAAGCACAGTCACGCATCTTGCATCACTGGCGGCCAGGCTCAAGGCTATACAAAGTCTTAAACGGATATTTCCTCGAATTTTCAGAGAAGAGATATCTGCATTGTGCCGGGCTGGACGGCCTGGCAATTGCAGAAATGAATGGCGTATTGACCAGCGCACCGTTGCACGCTGACGAGTTTGCTGCTATCGCCAGCAACAGTTTTTGCCTGGTAGCGGGTGCACAAATCCACACGGCGACACTGACGCTGGCCGATAGAATTGATCCCTCAGCATGGCTGGACCTGAGTGCGATCAGCTTGCGCAAACCGCTGAAATTTCCAAAGGCAGGAGGACAATCCCGGATTGACGAGCCTGCGCCAGGCAAAGGCATACGTGACATACTGGGGGACGCGATTCCGCAAGCCAGTGACCAGCAAAAAGCTTTTCTTGATGAAGCTGCAGAACTCATTGAAGGAGGCAAGCTGCCTGATGATGCTACCCAGAGAAAATCCTGGTCGCAAAAAGTCGGGCCTGTTGCACTAGGTGCACTGGGTTTGATGGCCAGTTGGCTCAGCAATCTGATCGATTCTCGCAGACCGGCTAAAGATCATGCGTGGGGCAACTCAGGTGCCCCGGAAAAACTCTCTCCTCTGGCACAAAAACTGGCTGATTTTGCCGCAAAAATGGCAAGCATGACCGGGATGTCAAAATTGCTGGGCCAGCGCCAGGCAAAATTCCTGCGTGAGATGATGGAGATGTTTGAACGCGACGACTTGAACGAGGCATTACGCCATGCAGTTCCACTTGATTCCCTGCAAAAGAAGAATACCCGCCAGGCATTTGGCACACCCAGGAGACGCGACAGCCTTAGCATCAGCAATAGTAGCGGGCTGGGCTCCAGCATCTCGGTTGCCAGTAACGTGCAAGAACATTTACGGCAATTATACCGCCGCACTTTTGAGCGCCTGGACCGTGAAGGAAAAATCGATGAAGCAGTATTCGTCCTGGCAGAATTGCTGAAATCAGGTACGGAAGCCGTCAATTACCTGGAAAGCAAAGACAGGGTGCGACAAGCTGCTGAATTGGCCGACACCCTGGAGTTGCCGCCAGAAATAAGGGTAAGGCTATGGTGGCTGGCGGGTGACTTTTTGCGGGCGGCAAAACTCGCACGCCTGTTCAACAGTTTTTCAGAAGCAGTCCATTTACTGGAAAAGAAGCACGCCAAAGAAGGCCGCGAATTACGCAAGCATTGGGCACACGCAATGGCGGCAAAGGGTGACCTGGCTGATGCCGCTGAAATCTTATGGCCGCTGGAAGAAGAACGCGAACAGGCACTGTCATGGTTATCCCAGGCTGAGCGTGCAGGCGGCATACTCGGCGTACGTGCGCTGACCAGGAAATTGTCTTTGCAAGTATCAGACCTGAAACAGAGTGAAGCCAGCATCAGGCATATACTGGATATGGATAGTGAAGCAGGGGCACAATTGCGTGCCAGGCTGGCCCTGGAATTAATCACACTCAAAGAACGCTCAGCCGCCAGCACCAGGCTGGCGGCTGAAGTCTTGCGCCATGTTTTGGCGGAGCGTTCTGCAGGCTTGAACCAATTGCAAAAACAGGACATTAGCCGCCTGAGTGAGTTTGCCGATGCAGCCATAATGCGAGCCGACCTGCCCGCCCTGAATTTGCCCATGGATATGGCAACCCTACCCTTCATCGCCAGAACCAGCCCACTTGAAATGTTGTTTGAAGAACGTGGCCTGATGCGTATCCATGATGCCTGCCGTTTGCCGGATGGACATTATCTGCTGGCCCTGGGGGAAAGCGGCGTCAGCGTAGTCAACCAGGTCGGCAAACAACTGGCGCACTACCCCATACCGGCACATCACCTGGTATTGTCTGACAATGGCCAGCGCGCACTGGTGCTGGCGAAACGAGACAGCACCATGCGCATCAGCCGCATTGATCTGCCCAATCGCAGTGTTGCTGACTGGCTGACCCTGCCAGTTACATTCTGGTCGCGCCGCTATGACGGCATACACTGGAATGTGGTGATGAATAATCGCCTGCTGGCCATAGATACCAGCGTCGACAAATTACATGTAGTCTGGCAAATCGCTGATTTACCAGGGAAAATATTTTCTTATTCAGAAAACACACATGCCCAAACCTTGTTGATTGCTGCGTATGACGGCATAGAACAATGGCGCTACCTGCTGCCCAGCCGCCGTCTTACCCAGCGTGATTCCTGGGCTTTGCCCGATTCAGACGTATGGCGCATGCTGCCAGTCGACAATGCTGACGAGCCCGCCAGAATCTATTTGAAAGCCAATGAAAACAGCAACGCCATCTTGCTGGCAAAATCCAGTCTGGTAGCTGGCTTCGAAGTGAACACCGGCGTTTCACAACAAGCCCCGGAGGTTCACCTGGAAGATGGCATGATCTTTGTCGCATCAACTAATGATGAGATTACCCTCTGGGAAGTAAAGACCCTGGCACAGGGAAAAACCTTGCTAAAATTGGCTTTACCTTCTGCCGACCATCCCGGCGTACATGTACAGCGCGAATACATCATGCTGTTTGACCGTGCAGGACGGCTGGTGGAAATTAACCGTTCAAATGGCCTGGTCAGGGCGATGACTGTTAATTGACGATGGAGTAGTTTGCCAGCGTTTGATCAGTAACAAGAAGATTTTTTCCAGTTGCCATGAAAAATACATCCATGTAGAAACTGGGAAAACCAGATACCTGATACGCAAATCATTGAAAAAACTGGAGGCCAGCCGCAATCACCTCCATATTTTTTCAACAGATATGATATCGAAGTCAGAGAAAAGTGAAAATCACTTGATGATATTGTCATCCGCCCTGAAATAGAATTTTACAGGCGCCAGATCTGGCGCTTTTTTCTGATAAGGATAATGAAATAGCTCAGCCGCCAAGCGCCCATTATTTGCACTGGGAACCAGCATGACATTCGAGCCTTTGGCGATACCAAAATAGTTTTTCTTGTCACAGGTCTCGAAGGGCTCGTTATGCCCCCAACGCGCAGGACAAGCGGCCTGCCAGACCACGTAGCCACTCCAGTTGAGAATATTGCTGCGGCACTCCATGCCAAAACTGCGTACAGAAAATGTCAATATCGAGGTATAGCCATCGTGTCCCTTTAAAGTCAGGTAGGCTTTATATTGCCTGGGACTAAGCTCCTCTTCTTCAAATTCGACGCTGGCCTTGGTACCATTGCAATCCAGTTCCATGGGTTTTGGTGGTGCGGCAAAAACTGTTTCCGAATAGATTGCAAAACAAAAGAAACAAAAAATTGCTTTGTAAATAAAACGAATACTCATAGGGCTTTGATCTTTCTTGAAAGCTTAATTTTACGGGATAATTTTCGTAAATCTTCATCCGTATCATAAGCAAGTTCTTCCACAATCTCGTCAGAAAGTACACCATTTCTATTTAGCAGATCTATCACGCTCCATCTATGCATTGCACAATTCATGCCGTAGTACATGGCTTCCAAAGGTGCCTTGCATTCCGCATCCGGATTTGCCTCAAAGATATCAATCAGGCCAGCTACCAGATCATGTATGTGATGGAAATTGTCTGAACGTTGTATGATCTCAAGTAAAATTTTCGCATCACCAGCTTGATAATTATTGATCAGCAATCTTAAGTAATCCCAAGGTGTTTTTTCACTGGAAAATTTTTTAAGTGCCAGTGCCCGGATATCATCAGCTTTGAAATAACTGAGCGCATTCACAGCATTCATTATCCGGCGATTTTTTTTAATATTCTTTTTGCTCGCCAGTTCCAGCAAGGGAGCATAGTCAAATGGGAATTTTGTTTTGTCGAAGAAGCGTAGATATTTATTTTTTTTGTTGTTATCTTTTTCGGTCAGAATATTTCTGGCGACTTGCTCTATATCTGCCGGGTTCATACCCTCAGTACGATATTGCCAGAATCGTGCAAACCGGCTATCTTCATCAACGATCTCTTCAATATCTGCAAGGGTATACGGCACAATTTTACTGCGTCTGTATTTCTTTCTTGGCTCAACCAACAAGATCAAATCAAGATAATTTTTTATCGCTGGATTTTGACCAGCGGCTTTAGCCAGTTCTGCGTACACATTGATAGATTTATTTTCTTTTTGAAAATCATCGACGCGCCAGCGATCTTCGTAATCTGCTCTCTCTCGTTCTGGAAGTTGTCCCACTTTTTCAGCGGCCATGATCAGGCCTGCCATGCCTTCGATTTCCAGTAACACATCCCTGGCATAAAGCTCATAGCCATTGCTGAAAGATTTTTCAAATCTCTTTAATAAAGCCTTTTTCGCTCCCGCAATACCATCATGATGAAAATACAGGACGAGATCACTTAATTGGTCCATCCCATAGTCATTACGTTTTTTTGCACTGAACTTTTTAATGATGGTACGAATCAGTTCATCTTTTTGCCGCGATTGTTTAATCAGGCTGTACAGATATACGGCCCTGCTGCCTTCACATTGCCTGTCATAGGCGAGATTGTTGACCGTGGCAGCCAGTATCTGCGCAGAGAAATCTATTTGTGGATGGGCTTTCAAAAGCAGCATCGCCCTGCCTGTGCCCAGTTTCAGGGAATGGAGGAACTGCTTTTGCAGTTCTGCGGTTTCGACAGGATTTAATGAAATCTGTTTTTGCACTTATAAATAGAAGGTGAGAAATGGCCTGAAATCAGGTCAGTATTGATGGAATTTCTTGAGACTATAGCAGAATGGAGTGCTAACAATTCACATACCCTTGAAGCGGTATTGATAGCGCTGGCTCACTGGCAGGCGAGCGCTATGTTCGCGTAGACTCAGCCAGAGTGCGGCATCAGCATCGCGATTAACGCTGGCAATGCGTTTGACGGCGACCAGATAAGCGCGGTGGATTTGCCAAAAGCCTGCTTCTTCCAGCGTATCTGCCAGTTCTTTCAGAGGTGTGCGTATATGTGCTTCTATTTTGTCTGTTACTACGCGCGTGTATTTCAGTTCGGCACAAAAATAGATAACTTCGCTGAGATCGATAAAGTGTATCGTATTGCCAACTGCTGCCTGCAACCAGGCGGGTGACTGCGTTTTCTTTTGCGGTTTGTCCTGTATCTTCTGCATGAAATTACTCAGATCAGGCGGTGGCGTACCCAGGCGTTCACGCACGCGGGTGATGGTGCGTGCCAGTCTTGCGGGGCTGCTGGGTTTGACGACATAGTCCAGCGCGCCTTCTTCAAATGCAGCGATGGCATGTTCCTGAAATGCCGTGACAAATACGATATGGGTGCGGGCCGCAAAAGCTTTGGCAACTTCCAGGCCGTTCAAGCCTGGCATGCGTATATCCAGAAATGCAACGTCCGGTGACATTTCCCGGGTCAGTCTGAGCGCTTCATAGCCATCGCTGGCTTCAGCCACGATTTCAGCTTCTGGCCATAGCAAGGCCAGCGATTCGCGCAACTCTGCCCTCAGCAAGGGTTCATCATCTGCGATCAGCAAGCGTGGTTTTCTGTCGGGATTATTCATGGTTCAGTTCAGATCGCAAATTCAGTGGCAAAATCAGTTCTGCCATGGTGAGCTGGTCGGCTTCCATGCGCAATTCAAAGCTGGCCTTGTCGCCATACAGGGCATGCAGGCGCTGGCGCAGATTGCGCAAACCTACGCCACTACCCAGCACTTTTTGTTGAAGTCCCGCGCCGTCGTCACTGACGGTGATGTACAGTCTTCCTGCCTGTTCGCGCGCTTGCAGCATGATTTTCACTTGCCCTGGCTGGCATTCAACGCCATGTTGTACGGCGTTTTCCACCAGTGACATCAGCATCATGGGCGGTAAACTTACGTTATTCAAACCTGGTAAAAAATGCATCTGAAAACTCAGGCGTTCGCCAAAACGTATGGCCATCAATGCCAGGTAATGCTCTGCCAGTTCAAATTCTCTTTCCACGGTAGACATGGGGCTGCGTAAATCTGGCAAGGCACTTTGCAGGTAGGCGATCAGGTGGTCCAGCATCTGCACGGCCTTGTCTGGGTCATGACGTGCCAGATAACGGCTATTAGCCAGGGTATTGTAAAGAAAATGCGGTTCGACCTGGGCTTGCAAAGCCTTCAGCTCTGCCGCCAGTGCCAATTGTTTCAAATTGGCGATCTGTAAGTCACGTGACTGGATCTGCACCCGCCACAAAGGCCATCCCAGTAATACGCCACTGAACACGATAGTACTTGCAAAAGCCTGCAAAGTATTCAAACCATGCAGCTCATGAGCATCCACCCACCAGTGATACGTGCGTACTGCTATCCAGACTGTCAATGCAGTGAGCGACAACAGACAACACCATATCCACAGCCAGTTGCGGCATTTGCTAAACAGTCGCAGACTAAGCAGCAGAGTCCATGCCGTCATACATAAAGGGAAGGCCAGTAAACCAAGCAAGCCCAGCCAGGCATGGGCCTGCCATTGTATCGCCAGCAAAATCACGCCCGCCAGCATGCATATGCTTAGCAGGAACTGTGATCTTGAAAAGCCCAGCATATTAAACACTACCGATGCAGCGTCACTGTCTGGCATGCTGTGGCTATTCTTTTCAGATGATCTGGTCCACAGCACGCGCTTGCCTGCTGTAGCCAGGGTATTCAACAAAGCCAGATTCATAAGCTGGGTTTAGTCGGCAAGGATTTGGTCGGCTTCATTTTGTCGACAGGTACATCCGCGCCTACCACTTCCAGTTTCAAGTCGTCCAGCCAGACCTGGCCTTTACCGTCATCAATGACGCCAAAAGCAATGGCTTTGGCATCGGCAGGTACATCCAGCACCACGCTGCGTAATTGCCAGTCTGTCGTGCCTTTGATGGGTTTGTCTTCACTATTATAAAAAGGGTATTCTGACTTTGACTTTGTATCAATACGCATCCACAAACCGGCCCAGCCATCCACATCTTTGGTTTTTACCCTGGCCTGAAAACGCACACGTTTGTTGAGATACTGATCCGCAGCGATCATTTGCATCAGGGTTCCCCAACTTTGATCTTCACCATTGACATAGCGAATAAACTTGCTGCCTTTACCACTAATGGTTTGACTGCGGTCCAGACCAATCTGGTAGGACTTCGGTGTTTCACCAGCCAGATCCCACGGTGCGGCCAATTTTTCTACGGATTCTGCGGCCAGCGCATATAAAGACGTAGCAGCAAGTATGGATAAAAAAATAAATCTCAGTTTCATGTTTTCTCCTGTGCATGACGACATGTCATGTTGTCACTTTGCCAGAGAAAAAAGCGCTCATGGCTTGCTTGCGACAAGCGCATGATTTTAGCGATAAACGCACCAGCGGCAGGATAAAAGATGTGCCTTTCTTCACATTTCAGCAGCAAATCAGCTTGTTGGATAACTTGAGCGATGGTTTTGCGAATCGTTCAGGCTCGTCAACGCGCTGCTTCTGCCAGTTGATGGGCCAGATGATTATGTTTTTCCAGGACGCGCGGCAAATCTATCGACGTGATCTGCCCCTCCCTGACCACAACATGGCCATTGATGATGCTGTATGCGACATCTGAAGGCGTGCAAAAAACCAGGGCTGCAACCGGGTCATGCCAGGCACCTGCATAACCTGTCTGTTTGAGGTTGAACATGACGATATCCGCCGACATGCCGGGTTTGAGTGCACCTATGTCGTCACGGTTGAGTACCTTGGCACCACCCAGGGTCGCGACTTCCAGCGCCTGCCGGGCTGTCATGGCATCCGGGCCAAAGCCCACGCGTTGCAAGAGCATGGCTTGCCTGACTTCGCCCAGCATGTGACCGGAATCATTCGAGGCGCAACCGTCGACACCGAGGCCGACACTGACACCAGCATCCAGCATTTTACGTATGGGTGCGATGCCAGACGCCAGGCGCATGTTGGAGCAGGGGCAATGGGTAATGCCAGTGCCGGTGCGGGCGAACATATAGATGCCGTCATCATCAAGTTGCACGCAGTGGGCATGCCAGACATCATGGCCTACCCAGCCGCAGTCTTCGGCATATTCTGCCGGGGTCATATTGAATTTCTCACGGCTGTAGGCGATGTCATTGGCATTTTCTGCCAGGTGGGTGTGCAGCGAGACGCCATAGCTGCGCGCCAGTTTTGCTGATTCGCGCATGAGATCGCGTGAGACAGAAAATGGTGAGCAGGGTGCAACGACGATGCGTTGCATGGCGTGGCGGCTGCTGTCGTGATAAGTCTCTATCAGGCGCTGGGTGTCGCGCAGTATGCTGGCTTCATCTTCTACTACGCGGTCTGGCGGCAGGCCACCTTTTGACTGGCCCACGCTCATGGAACCACGTGCAGCATGAAAGCGCATGCCTATCTCTTGCGCTGCCTGCAGGCTGTGATCAAGCTGGCAGCCATTCGGGTAGATGTAGAGATGGTCGCTGCTGGTAGTGCAGCCTGACAAGATCAGCTCTGCCATCGCGGCCTGGGTGGATACCTGCACCATTTCTGGTGTCAGATTGGCCCAGATAGGGTAGAGGTTGGTCAGCCAGTTGAACAGCTCGCCATTTTGCGCCGCCGGTATGACGCGCGTCAGGCTTTGGTACATATGGTGATGGGTATTGATGAGGCCGGGCATGACGACATGATCAGCCGCGTCAATGATTTCATCGGCAGTTTGCGGCAAGTCTGCACTTGAGCCCACCTGCGCGATGACATTATCGATGATGTATACCGCGCCATTGCTGATTTCACGGCGCGTGTCGTCCATGGTGACGACAACGCGGGCATTTTTGATAAGTAAGCTGGCCATAACAAATAAAATAACAGAGAAAATTAATGGTCGGAGCTATGGGCCGCAGCCATGGCAAAAGCCTTGGCTTCAGACTCAGCACCCTGACCGTTGAAAAACAGATTGAGCGTCACTGCCGCGATGGTGGCCAGCAAGATGCCGCTATCGACTATCGTGCCCAGCCAGTGTGGCAAGTGCGAGAAAAACTGTGGTGCCACCAGGGGTATCATGCCTGCCCCTATGCTGACGGCAACGATGAACAGGTTGTGGCGCTGGTGATTGAGCCCGGCATTACCAAGTATCTTGATACCAGTGGCGGCCACCATGCCAAACATGACTATGCCTGCGCCACCGAGCACATACACAGGTATCGATGCCGCCACATGCGCCATTTTTGGGAACATGCCAAACACCACCAATATCACACCCGCAGCTGCGCAGACATAACGGCTGCGCACACCAGTGACACCGACCAGGCCTATGTTTTGTGAAAACGAGGTATAAGGAAAAGTATTGAAGACACCGCCGATGACCGTGCCCAGGCTGTCGGCCCGCAAGCCATTCGCCAGCTCTTCATTGCTGATGCGCTTGCCGGTAAGTTCAGACAAGGCGAGGAACATGCCTGTCGATTCGACCATGGTAACTATCATGACCAGGCACATGCCTATGATGGCACCCAGGTCAAAAGTCGGCATGCCATATTGGAAGGGCATGATGAAGGCAAACCAGCCTGCTTCGCCCAGACCATCAAAACTGACCTTGCCCAAGACCAGCGAAACCACAAAGCCCAGCACCATGCCCAGCAAGACCGAGATATTGCCCAAAAAGCCGCGCAAATAACGTGTCATGACCATGATGGACACCAGCACAAAAAAGGCAATCGCCAGATTTTCAGGCGCACCATAATTGGGATTGGCTTGCATGGATTTGCTTGCCGCATCAAAGATCATCGGCTGCCCGCCCGCTGCCCAGTTGATGCCGACACGCATGAGGGTAATACCGATGACGGTGATGATGGTGCCGGTAACGACAGGTGGAAAAAACCTGACAGCCCGGCTCATGAAAGGCGTGATAATCAAACCAAAAATACCGGAGGCGATGACCGCCCCGTAAATGCTGAGTATGCCCAGGCTGGGGTTGCCCGCCATTGCCACCATGGGGCCAACTGCCGCAAACGTCACGCCCATCATGACGGGCATGCGTATGCCAAACTTCCAGATACCCAGGGCTTGTATCAGGGTCACCAGGCCGCAACAGAATAAATCGGCATTGATGAGGAAGGCTATCTGGTCTTTGGGTAGGTGCAGGGCACCGCCGATGATGAGAGGCACGGCTATCGCCCCGGCATACATCACCAGCACGTGCTGTATGCCCAGAGTGAATAATTTTGCTGCTGGTAGCTTTTCATCTACCGGGTGTATCGCTGTTTGCATCGTCTCTTCCTTGCCTGATGGTTGGTTTATATTAAACACATCACTATCGGGTTCTCTGACGGAACCTCATTCAGTGATGGCTGAAAATGCACATACTGAATTGCTAGAAGCTAAAACGACTGGTAATCGGTGAAATAGAAGAATGCATCATGTGCAAGACTCCTGGTTTGCCTTCATGATGATGGTGTCGTCACAAAGAGCGGCTACAAATACAGCCGAAACATATAGTCCGACTGCGCTTTTTACTGCTGCCTGACGAAGTGCATCCTCCACAAACTGGAAGAAGACATCTCGTCAGGATTGATCTGCGTCGTAAAAAAATGCCGGTGAAAGCATATTCTTGCGTCGCCTCAAACCATGTAGCGTTATCAAACGCAAACATGGCAGCAGGCTCAAGCTCAGTCCTTGTTCTGCATCAGGTCTTCATTGCGAAGCTGATGCAGGCAATACTGAAAGTGGCGCCAGAAATCCTGGTAAAACGGGTACAGAAAAACCTCTCAACACAGAGGCACAGAGGGGGCACAGAGGGCCACAGAGGAAAAGCAAATTCATCTCTGTGCTAGTTACGTAGTGAATGTCACCTTAGATTTTCTCTGTGCACCTCTGTGTCTCAGTGTCTCTGTGGTGAGCTCTTTGGTCTTAATCCCTAACCTTAAAATTCCTTAAAAAATCGAGCAAGATTTGTGCCGAGACTTCTGCGTCGTCGGCGCTCATGGTTTCCAGTGGGTTGTGGCTGATACCGCCGTTGCCGCAACGGGTAAACAGCATGGCGACATCGGTCATTTTGGCTATCGCCATGGCATCATGGCCTGCGCCTGATGGCAATTCAAAGGCTGGCAAGCCTGCTCTTTGCGTAGCGGCTGCCAGTTGCTGCATCAGCCATGGGGCACAGGGGGCCGCCGGGGCAGATACGGCTTTGACTATATTGACTTCAATATTGCGATGCTGGCAGATGGCTTCTATCTTTGCCAGGATGTCATTCACTGCAGCATCGCGAGTGGCATCGTCAGCAGCGCGGATATCGAGAGACAGATTGCAGGAGCCGGGTATCACATTGACCGAACCATGTGGCACCTGTAACTGACCCACTGTCCCTACCAGGGATGTTCCATTGGCGCAGCGCTGTTCTACATACGAAATGATTTCTGCGGCAGCAGCGGCAGCATCCTTGCGCATGCTCATGGGTGTGGTGCCGGCATGGCTGGCAACCCCTTTGAGTTGCACCTGATAACGGCAACTGCCAGCGATGGAAGTGACTACGCCCACCGGCAGGTCACGGCCCAGCAAGACCGGGCCCTGCTCTATATGCACTTCTACATAGCCCAGTATCTGTGCTGGGTCACGTGCGATGGCCGGGATTTGTTTGACATCATGCCCGGCGACAGTCAGTGCTTCACGCATGCTGATGCCGTCTGCATCTGTCTTGTCCAGCAAGGCCAGGTCAAACTGGCCGATGACGGCGTTACTGCCCAGGAAAGTGCTTTTGAAACGCACGCCTTCTTCTTCAGAGAAACCTATGATCTCGAAATTGAAAGGCAGTTTTTCATTTCTTTCGTTGAGGTGCTTGACGATGGCGATGGGCAGCAGGATACCTTCGCGGCCATCGTATTTGCCGCCATTGCAGACGGTGTCATAGTGGGAGCCGGTCAGCAAGGTCTTGGCATCGGTCGCATCAGACAGGTAGCGGCCTACCACATTGCCCACCGCATCGATATGCACATGCATGCCTGCTTC
This sequence comes from Undibacterium sp. Ji83W, assembly GCF_049340385.1. Taxonomy (NCBI): domain Bacteria; kingdom Pseudomonadati; phylum Pseudomonadota; class Betaproteobacteria; order Burkholderiales; family Oxalobacteraceae; genus Undibacterium; species Undibacterium sp. Ji83W. The sequence goes on from NZ_JBMPOZ010000006.1 coordinate 238,792, forward strand.
GCGCATCCAGGCAGCCAGTTGCTCTGCGGTTTTTTGATGCGCGGGTGTCATGTAGGCACAAGTCAGGCCATCTTCATCATCGCTCCAGGCGGCCAGGATTTCTGACCATTGCATGATGGTGTTGCCAAATTGCAGAGTGTGCTCGAGCAGATCATTCAGGCGCAGTTCGGCGATGCGGCCTATCTGGCGCAGGCATTCTGCCAGCTCATCTGCCCGCTGGTTCTTGAAGCGGCGCTGGAAGGTGGCGATGATGGCTTCCCGCGTAAAGCCCTTGCCATCCGGCCCTTTGACGGCGAGGATGAAGGGGAAACCAAATTTGCTGTTGTAGTCAGCATTGAGCTTGTGCAGTATCGCGAATTCTTCAGGGCTGCAATTGGTCAGGCCCGCCTTGGCCTGTTCACCTGTGGATTCTGCCGTCAATTCTCCGGCGATGGCGGCCTTGCCTGCCAGCTCGGGGTGGGCACGGATCAGGCCCAATTGTTCTGCCTCTGTCGCCTGGCTGACCACGGTTTGCAAGGCCAGTTTGAGAGCCGTGATGCTGGCAAAGGGGCGGCTGGCGGCTGCCCGTTCAGGTATCCAGGGTGAATGTTCATAGATACCGTGCAGGATGTGCACAAAGTCTTGCGTGCTACAGTGGTTCAGGTGGTCCAGAGTTGTCGTCATAATTGGTCAGGCAATGTGCCTGTTATTGTGCCTATGCTTTAATGTGACCGGTGTTGTCCCGGCATGATGATGAAGCTTAAGCCCAATTCCGGCCTGAAATGTGCTGCTGTCTTCATGATCTGTATATCTTCGATAGTATATTGATAGACTGCTGGCAGTATAAGATTTGGCTGATAGCGCATTTCAAGTCATCAATATAGGAGATCAGTATGGGAAAGCTCAGTACACATGTGCTGGATATCACCGTTGGCAAACCCGGCGTGGGTGTGCAGGTGGAGTTATATGCCGTCTATGCAGGTGAGAAAACCCTGCTGAAGACAGAAACCACCAACCATGACGGTCGCTGCAATGCGCCCCTGCTGGAAGGCGACAGCCTGAAGCCCGGCCTGTATGAGCTGGTATTTGCAGCAGGTGATTATTTCGACAAGCAGGGCGTAGATCTGCCCAGCCCCAAGTTCATAGACCGCGTGACCCTGGCCTTTGGCGTGGCTGATGCCAGCCAGAATTATCACGTGCCGCTGGTGGTGTCGCCATGGGCGTACTCGACTTACAGGGGTAGTTAAGCCCCTGCGCTGTTCAGGATTATTTGGACATCAGCGACTTGGCTGCCTGGGCTATCTGCTCACGCAGCCACCTGTGTTCTGGTGAATGATGGACGCGTTCATGCCAGAGCTGGTAAAAGCGCAGTGGCGGGAATTTGATGGGGATGGAAAAAGTCTTGAGTTGCAGGCTTTTTTCATAAAAGCTCAGGTATTGCTTGCCCGTCGTCAGCACCATGTCGGATTGCGCCAGCATATGCGGCATAAGGCCAAAGTAGGCCGATTCGACCACGACATTGCGGCGCAGATGCTGGCGCTCCAGATGGGCGTCGATGACGCCATGGTAGCCGGACAAGAGTTGTGAAGGCGCGACATGCGGCAGGCTCAGGTAGTCTTCCAGCGTCATGTCGTCAGTACCCGTGCGCTTGGCATAGGGGCTGTCGGCGCGCATGGCGCAGACGATGGGGTCTTCAAACAGCTTGGACAGGTGCAAGTGCTGTGGCGGCTCATCCCAGTTGGCAATGACAAGGTCAAGGTCGCCATCAGACAGGTGGCGCACATAATCGACTTCCGCCCCCAGGCCATGAATGACGATGCGGCTCCTGGGTGATTCACGCCGCAGGCGCTCCACCACACTGGGCAGGAATTGCACATGCAGGGAATCTGGCGCAGCGATGTGGAAGGTCTTGCTCTCTTGCTGGGCGACGAAGGGCACCTTGCGTTCAAACAACAACTCAGTTTCATCGAGTATGCGCTTGGCAGGCTTGAGCAGGGTTTCACCATGGGGGGTAGGCACCATGCCACGGCCACCGCGCACCAGCAATTGATCGCCTGTCAGCTCACGCAGTTTGCGTAGCGAGGCAGAAATCGAAGGCTGCGGCTGGTTAAGCTTCAAAGCCACGCGGGAGACGTTTTTCTCACTGAGCAAAAGATACAAAATGCGTATCAGATGCAGATCGAGATGATTGGGTAGTTGTGCCATGCTGATGCCTGTCTTCAAACGTATATCGAAATCTGTATTTTTAATATACTTCGTTTTCAATGAAGTTTGTAGGGAAAAAGTTTATCGTTACCAGACTTCATCAAGTTTTTTGCTATTAATGCTGGACCAACGGCATCTGCCCTTGGTCTAACTGCTGTAATAGGAGACATTTACAGAAGATAGATACATTTTGTGGTTTTTTAGCACTGACATCGTGAATAATGGGAATGTATATTCCTTAATAACACTGGTCGCAGCGGAGCTTCGGTTCGCGACCACTTGGGATTTTTTATCCCTCTCGTCTGAAGAGCCCCGCGGAGGCAGACGAGCTTCTAACATGAGAGAAAACATGGAAGCTTTTTTACTTGCGTATGGCACTGAGTGGCTCAACCTGATCGTCCGCTGGCTGCACCTTATTACCGGCATTGCCTGGATAGGTGCATCCTTTTACTTCGTCTGGCTGGACAATAATATCCGCCCGCCCAAGCCCGGTTCTGAACTGGCCAACAAGGGTGTATCTGGCGAATTGTGGGCCGTGCACGGCGGTGGTTTTTATAATCCGCAAAAATACCTGATCGCCCCCAAGGAATTACCAGAAGAACTGCACTGGTTCAAATGGGAAGCCTATGCCACCTGGCTGTCCGGCTTTGCGATGCTGTTCATCGTCTATTACTTCAATGCCTCTGCGATGATGATAGACAAGTCCGTTGCTGACCTGACAAGCTGGCAAGCCATAGGCATAGGTCTGGGCACACTGCTGGTGGGCTGGACTGTATATGACCTGCTGTGCCGTTCACCGCTGGGCAAGCGTGAAGGCCTGCTGGGTATCATCATGTTTGTGTTCATTGTGGCGACAGCATTTGTGTTGTCGAAATTCCTCAGTGGCCGCGCCGCCTATATCCACGTTGGTGCCATGATAGGTACGATGATGGTGGGTAATGTGCTGATGCTCATCATCCCCGGCCAACGCAAACTGGTCGAAGCCATGCAGCAGGGTAAATCGCCAGACCCCATCCACGGCCAGAAGGCCAAGCAACGCAGCGTACACAATAATTACTTTACCCTGCCGGTGCTGTTCATCATGATCAGCAATCATTATGCAATGACGTATAACCATGAATACAACTGGCTGGTGCTGGCTGTCATCATGGCGGCGGGTGTCTCGATACGTCACTTCTTCAACCTGCGCCACAAGGGCATTACCAACTGGGCTTATCCTGCGGCTGGCGTGACTTTATTGCTGGCAGTGGCGATTGCGATTGCTCCAAAGCCACCAGCCAAGCTTGCAGCGCCCGACCCGGCCTTGTCAGCCGCAGAAGCAGCCGCAGCGCAGTTCACTAAAGTACAGGGCATCATTAACCAGCGTTGCGTGTCCTGCCATGCGGCAGCACCTACCCAGCCTGGCTTTGCCACTGCACCCGCCGGTATCAAGCTCGATACACCAGAGCTGATCAAACAGAATGCGGTAAAGGTCAATATGCAGGCCGTGCAGCTCAAGGCCATGCCTATAGGGAATATGACGCAAATGACCGAAGAAGAACGTGCAGTCGTCGGCGCCTGGTTCCAGGCTGGTGCCAAGTAAATCAATAATTTAATGAGAATAAAGACATGAATAACTACGAACAACTCGACGCCTGGATAGACAGCCACTTTGACGAGCAAGTCAAATTCCTGCAAGAACTGGTACGCGTACCAACTGATACACCACCCGGCAATAATGCCCCGCATGCAGAGCGCACCGCTGATTTGCTGCAAGACATGGGTATCAGCGTAGAAAAACACGCTGTGCCTGATAGTGAAGTCAAGGCAGCAGGCCTGCAAAGCATCACCAACCTGCTGGTACGCCGCCAATACGGCCCCGGCAAGACGGTGTTGCTGAATGCCCATGGTGACGTGGTGCCACCGGGTGAAGGCTGGACCAAAAACCCTTACAGCGGTGAAATAGAAAACGGCAATATCTATGGTCGTGCCACAGCTGTCAGCAAATGCGATTTCTCGACTTACACTTTTGCCCTGCGTGCATTGGAAGCAGTTGCCAAACCAAAGGCTGGCACGCTGGAATTGTTATTTACCTATGATGAAGAATTCGGTGGCGAAGTCGGCCCGGGCTGGATGCTCAAGCACAATCTGATCAAGCCTGACCTGATGATAGCTGCCGGTTTTTCTTACCAGGTCATCACTGCGCATAATGGTTGCCTGCAAATGGAAGTGACCGTGCATGGCAAGATGGCCCATGCGGCAATCCCTGATTCAGGTGTCGATGCCTTGCAGGCTGCTGTCAAGATTTTGAATGCCCTGTATGCACAAAACACCCTGTATAAACAAGTCACATCGAAAGTCGAAGGCATCACCCACCCTTACCTGAATGTGGGCACGATAGAAGGCGGCACCAACACCAATGTCATCCCTGGCCGAGTGACCTTCAAACTGGACCGCCGCATGATACCGGAAGAAAACCCGGCAGAAGTCGAAGCGACTTTACGCAAGCTCATCAGCGATACCGCCACTGAGTTGCCCGGCATTAGCGTCGATGTAAAACGCATCTTGCTGGCAAATTCCATGCGTCCATTGCCGGGTAATACACCTTTGGTGGAAGCGATACAAAAACATGGTGGTGAGGTTTTTGGTGAAGCAATTCCTGCACTGGGTACGCCTTTGTATACCGATGTGCGCCTGTTCTCGGAAGTGGGCATACCGGGTGTTATCTATGGTGCAGGGCCACGGACTGTGCTGGAGTCACATGCAAAACGTGCAGATGAGCGTTTGAATCTCGAAGATTTACGCAAAGCCACCAAGGTGATTGCGCGTAGTCTGGCAGATTTGCTGCAATAAAAAATAGCCAGGGCGCACATGGATTTATCCGGCTTTGTCGGCTAGGATGTAAAGGGTGTTAGAAGGTGTTGAAAAACTGTTGGCAAAACTTTTAATGAAATTACATGAGAGACCAATATGAACAACAAAGCTCTTTTTCAATTCTGTACACTAGCCATGCTGGCTGTTAGCACCAACAGCCAGGCTGACGACAAGATCGTTCTTAACTACAATGTGCGGCCACCGTATATTGTCGAAGAGCCGGATGGTTCAGCTTCAGGCTTGACGGCAAACCCGGCAGCCAATGCCTTCAAAAGTGCTGGCGTGGCATTCACCTGGGCCAAGGCACCCCCCAACCGACAGCTGGCCATGGTGCAGGAAAACACACAAAAAACCTGTGCCATAGGCTGGTATAAAACCGAAGAACGTGAAGGCTTCGCCAAGTTCAGTAAAGCTCTGTACCGCGATAAACCTGCCGTCATGATTGTCAACAGTAGTTTCAAGATCAAGGACAATGCCAAGCTGGAAGAAGTATTGACCATGCCAGGCATCAAGATACTCATCAAGGAAAAATTTTCTTATGGCCATTACATTGATACCGCGCTGGGAAAGTTAAAACCACAGACGGTAGTATCCAATGGCACCAACACCCAGATGCTGCAACTGGTTGCCAGCAAATCTGCCGACCTGATGTTCGCCGCGCCAGAAGAAGCAAATTACCTGATTGAGCAATCCAATATGGCGAAGGACAAGTTCAGCCAGTTCAAGGCAAGCGATATGCCTGACGGTGGGGAGAGATATCTTATTTGCAGTAAAAATGTACCAGATGACGTGATCGCAAAATTGAATAAGGCGATTAGTTTTAAATAGACCTTATTTCATGCATGGGGGATGCAGTGCAAGGCCAAGGCGTGTTTGCGCTGCACTGCACCCAGTGTCTTCTGCATCGCTCCAGATGAAGTTAAGGCACCGGATAGTAGCCTTATCTTCAATAATGCGGTGGTCTCTCATCTACCACCGCAGTGCGCTGGCTGGCTGTCACAGCCACTTCCCGTATGCGTGCCACCATCGCAGCGCACAGCGCTTCAAGTTCGTCGATTTTCTTTTGCTGGCGATATACCTGGGTGTTCAGGGTATCGACCAGATCATCCTGGCGGGTCAGGCGTATTTCCAGATCTATCAGTCGTTCTTCTGTTGTCATGATGCGGTTTTCCTTCAAAGTAGGCATACAGTATGCCATACCAGTCTGGTATTGTAGTGGACTGGTATGCTCATCTTACAAGCCGCGCATGCAAGTGGTATGTTCAACTTTGGCAAGAAGTAAAAACCTGTTGACCCATTTTGGACACGCTTGCATGCTATGGGGATGAAAATCGCCTACTCTACTCCTCGCCCCTTGCTGTCATGCCTGCTCGGCATGCTGGTCTTATGTTTCACTTCTGCCAGTCTGGCGAAAGTAGTCAGCAAGCCTGTGGTCATGGCGTATTACGCGCTGGACAAAGAAGATATCAATCATTACGACGAGGGTAAAGTCGCACTCCCGGTAACTGCCATCACGGCAGACAAAGCGCGCATGCTCACACATCTGAATTTCTCGTTCTTGACGCTAAGCGAGGATGGCAAATGTGCGCTGGAGGAGGGCACCAATCTGCAGGCCGCCAGCAAGATATTTCATGCATTGCATGACCTGAAAAAACATAATCCTGATTTGCGCCTGCAGTTTTCCATCGGTGGTTGGGCCTATACCAATGATGATAGCCCCACGGCAGGGCGTTACCGCACTGCTGCTGCGACGGCAGAAAACCGCAAGAAACTGGCGCAATCATGTGTCAGCTTCATGCGTGAATACGGCTTCGATGGCCTTGATCTGGACTGGGAATATCCGCGTGCTGAAGATGCACTGAATTTTGTGGCCCTGCTCAAGGAAATACGTCTTCAACTGAAACAAGCCAAGCCCTCAAATCAATTGTCTATCGCGGTCGCTGGCGGCGCTTTCAGCATGGCGCGCACTTACCTGCATTTGCCGCAAATCGCGGCGCAGGTTGATTACATTAATCTCATGAGTTATGACTTCAATGGGGCTTGGGAAAAACTGACCAACCACAATGCCCACCTGTTTGGCGATGCGCGTGAACCCATGTTTGAAAACCCTTTGCGCAAGTTGCCTTTCAAACCGGGATTGACGCAAAAAGAACTGGAAAAGCGCTTTCCCTCACCCATGGCACTAACGGTGGATGCCACAGTACAGCAACACCTGCATGCTGGGGTACCGGCCAGCAAGCTGGTCATGGGGCTGCCATTTTATGGGCGGGCTTACTTCAAGGTTGAAGCGACAAATCAGGGCTTGTACCAGCCCTTTGTCACGCCTGCCGGTGATACCTATGCAGGCGACCCTGGCTTGCTGACAGGCTGCGATGCCTGCACCGCCCGCAAGGACCCACGCACGCCTGGTTATGGCGAAATCAAGAAACTGCTGGCTGCCAACCTGGGCTACAAATCCTACTTCAGTAACGAGACCAAGGTGCCCTGGATTTATAACGCTGAAAAGAAAATTTTTATCAGCTATGACGATGAGCAATCCTTCGCTTATAAAGTCGCTTACCTGAAAAAATATAAACTGGCCGGTGCCATGTTCTGGCACCTGGGGCAGGATGATGAAGAGAGTAGTCTCTTGCGCAGTTTATACATGCACCTGAACCCTGAAACCAGCTTGCAGGGTGGTGTGCAATATATTTCGAGATAGCAGGAAGAATCCAGACATTGTCAGAAACCGGATTATCCGCCCTGCCTTCTTCATTTCAGCCTTGCAGCAATTCTAAATCCCACGGAATGATAGGCACCCGCCGCGCTGCGTCCTTCACCACGCCCGGTGGATTTGCCGCTGTTTGAAGTCGCATACCATGAGCCACCCTTGACCACGTTGACGCTGGTGCCAGCTTCTGCACCGTTGGATGCAAGGTTCAGGGTAGTGGTCCATTCATAGGCATTACCGGCCATGTCATAGCAGCCGCACCAACTTTTGCCACCTTCATACGTGCCAGCCGGGCTGGTGTAACCGCCATACAAATTCACCAGCGCACGGAATTGATCTGTGTTGGCAAAATCAGCCCAGCTACTATTTGCCGTCGAGTCATATTGCCAGCCGGTGACGCCACCGCTGGCATTCATGCTCAAGACTTTGCTCAACAGGGCCGTGTCATTCGTCAATGCGGTGCTGCCATCATTCAGTGTGGTCACCACGCTATCGTTGTAATAACTGACGGTGGTAAAGGCCGCAGAATTCAAAACATACTGGCTGCAGACTGCATTGCAGTTGTATACCGTCGACAAGGCACCAGTACTGCTGTTGTAAGTGATACCGGCATTGGCACCCCAAGGGAAGCTGTAGCTCGTGTTGTTACCCAGTGCTGCGTATTCCCATTCCCCTTCGGTGGGTACATAGAAATGATAGCCGGGTATCTGGGTTGCCAGCCATGCACAGTAAGCTGTTGCAGCGGTCAGTGACACAAACAATACCGGATGCTGTTCCTTGCCTGCCGGGTAGCTGCCGCCATACCAGTACTGGCCAGCAGTCTTTGCCGTGCTGGGATAATAGCTGCTGCCCTGGGCATTGCAGAATGCCTTCCAGTTGGCGTTGCTGACCAGGTATTTCCCCATCAGGTAAGGCTGGAGTATGGCTACGCTGCTGGTGTCACTCAACACGCCAGTCACCGGATCGGTGGTGGAGCTGGTGGTCGATGTATGGAAGTTGTAGGCAATCGTGCCCGATGCAATCACGGTGACAAACTCGGCCATGGAAGGCAGGCTGGCCGCCGTGCTGGTGCCAGCCGTACGCCAGCTCCAGGGATCTGTCGCGATACTGGATGTGGTCGTTGAGCCAGTTGTGCTGCCAGTACTGGAACCCGTTGTAGTACCAGTTGCAGTACCGGTGCTTGTGCCCGTCGCTGTCGTGCCAGTAGTGGTACCAGTAGTGGTGCCAGAAGTTGCCGCAGTACTGCTGGCTGAACCACCACCACAGGCAGTCAACAGTTCAGCCGGAGCCAGCATGCCCAGGGCCATCCGTAGCAATCTGCGGCGTGATTCAATAGCAGTCGGAACGTGAGAAACTGGTGGCGGATTGTGCATGTTTTTCTCCGTGCTTATCATTTTTTCGGCCAACATGAAGCCATGTATCCAAAAGATACTGCATGGAACATGCCTCGGAATCAGGTGTAAATACTATCCTTTTACAAAGCCGGAGAAATTGGGATTTACCCAGATTTACATCTGTTACGGCATACAAAGGAGCATGGGGAGATAGGTAATGAGCATTGAACCTACCCCGGGGCAGGAGCAGGTCCATTCAGCATCAGATGATGAAGACGTTTATTCGCGGAGTTTGAGTAAGAATTGGAATGACAGGACTTCTGATGACGATTTTTTCAAGTGACGTGCATTGCTCTACGTATGTCAAGGTAGCAGCGAACGCGCCGCAGGTTCCAGCATCAAGATCTCTGGCCAGCGTTGCAGGGATTTATACAAATCAGCAAACACCTGGTCACTCCACTGCGCATCCCCAGACAGACCTTGCAGATAATTTTCATACGCAGCGCGATCAGCGTAAGCAGCAAACCAGACAAAGACATTCACATTTTCACGCACGGGCAAACGCTCAAACGTATTGCGGCTTTTTTCTGTGACAAATCGTCCCATGATATGTGCACCATGGCGTTCAAACATGGGCATCAACTGCTCATTAAATTTGCTGATGAAGTCAGGCTGCACTTCCTGCGCAAAATGGTAAACCGTTGCCACTACGAAGCCCTTACGTGGAGCTGAACTACCCGGAGCTGGCCGTGTGCGTGATCCCGGCATAAAACCACTGCCATGTGTCGCGGGGCGCAGCAGCAACACATCGTCGTTGTCATACAAAGTCGCGTTGGCTTCATTGCGGTAAGCCTGCCAGGTTTTGCCTGAATAAAAATCCGTCAGGGCTTGCTTGCGCGCTTCCATATTGCGAAAGCCGCGTAGCCAGGTGTAGTGGTAGGGATCGTTCACGTCGCGGAATTGCCCCAGCACGCGTATGCCGGTTTCTTCCTGGGTTGCGATGAAGTGTTTCTCAAACAGCGAGATCAGTGCATCGCGCTTACCGGGATAAGTCACATACTGGCGCAACTCTATGACATTGCAGCATTCATCAGTATTGGCGGTGTTGCCAGTTAAGTCAGTTGCACTAGCGGTAGCGAGTGTGCCCAGCAGGGCAGCGCCAGCCAAGGCAAGGGATGAGGTGTTCATTGCTTTTCTCCATGACAATTAATCGCGTGTTAATGCAGTGGAGTCAGCATATGTCGTAATTAGGACGATTTAAGTCCTAATAAAGCTCAATATCTCTAAAGAAAATCAATCAGCAACACAATAAATACATGATTGCTTCCACTTTGCATAAGTCAAAATGGAAATCAGCTTTTGCAGCAATGCCCTTTCATCTGTTTTCAAGTCAGAGATCAACAAGGGTAACAGACAGGTCAAAGCTTGCTCTATCTCATCCAGAGAAAACGCCTGGTCTTCAAAGAGATTGGAAACGCGATGCAAAAAGGAGGCGTCTGTCCTTTTCAACAGGCGGGATATAGCCGGTAGTTCATCAAACTCAATTGCACCCACGATATCTGGGCAGTCTTTTACTTTGTTACTTTTACCAACCATCAGGTCGTAAGCCATTGCTGAACCTTTTTTTTCACAAATCCGTCAAAGAGACAGTGACAACTAATCCTTGAAAAACGCCCTCTGCTGGAATTTGATCCCAGCCAAAATCTGCAAGACTCTTTCATCAGACAAATGACCTATGAAGTCTCCGAGTTGATTCTTGGGTATGGAAGATATCTGCGAGACCACGACTACGCTTTGCTTGATCAAACTGCCTTCGCCCAATTCCAGCAGCACATTGCCCGGCTCAGTTACGCGCTTGAGATTTGTTGTCAGGGCGCAGACGATCACGGTAGCGATGCGGGATTGATTGAAGATATCATCCTGCACAACCACATGCGGGTGGGTAAGGCCGGGGACAGTACTACGCTCTTCGTCTGGATTTGCCCAGAAAATATCACCACGCTTGATCATGGGCTGTCATGGGCAATAACTAAGGGCTTCAAGAAATTATCCACCGCCGCTGTATAGACATTATCCAAACCCAGGTTTTTATTGATATCGGCATGGCTCAGGCTTTGCGGCAACAACAATGCCTGCATGCCCAAGGATTTGGCTTTATCGACGAACACTCCAGCCTGCGCGCAGGGTTTGTCTGGCCTGATGCTGGAGCATACAGCCACGAAGGGTGCTGCAGCCTGTTTCAATTGCAGGGTGGGCGAACTGGCCTGCCAGTAGGCAGGCTCAGTGCCGAAGGCTTCATCATAGAAGCGGTAATGTTTTTGTTCCATGATCTTGTTGATATCGTAAGCTGCGCTATCAAGTGCGATGGTCGCCAGCCAGGCAGAGGCACCGGCCCTGGCGGCAATGGACGGATTGCTGGCGAGCAGGGCAACCAGGTGGGCCCCGGCTGAATGGCCCATGATGATGAAGCGCTTGCTTGAGCCGCCCCATTCTGCGGCCTTGCTCTGCGCTGTTGCCAGGGCCCTGGCGACGTCATCGGCCTGTTCCAGTGGTTTGATGTCGGGCAGCATGCGGTAATTGATAGAGATAAAAATATAGCCCTGGGGTAACCAGTGTGCGGCCTTGTTCTCGACCACACCACGCGCGGTCTTGCTGCCTATCTTCCATGCGCCACCATGCACCATGAAAATGACGGGCATGGCTTTTTGGTTAGCCGCATTCGCAGGCAGATACACGTCCATGGTCTGGCGCTTGTCACTGCCAAAGGCGATATCGCGCAAGACTTTGGTACCGGCAGGTAAGCCTTGCGGCGCAAGGTCTGTTGTTTCTATATCAGTCATCTCACTCTTTTCAGCTACCTGCTCTGCCCGTTGCTCTTTTCTTTCCTGTCGTCTTTCCATGATTTTGTCACGTAGTGTGCCTGCCTCTACCGTAGCCAGAGGCATGGCAAGTGCCAGCGCCAGGCATACGGAACATGCTTGCAGGGCTGGATGACGAATTGCAGAAAGGGTAAATAACTTGGACATGGTGGTGCTCCTGAGACAAACAAGCGGGAATTGTAAGTCCTCATCTTAGAAAATCAGACTGTTTTTGCCCTAGTCAATTTATGCAACAACTTGTAAAGCAAAGTAACATAATCAAGGCAAATGCATGTTGCAGGCGTGCATGCAAGGCTGGGTTTATGCGAATATAGCAGGCATCCACTTCAGGAGTGCTACAGACCATGCTGCAGATTGTCCTGCTGTCCCCGACGCTTTTTCATCGCTGCCATCAGCAGGAGGCCGGGTGCTAAGCTTTGTGCGCAGATTACTTGCGCGACTGGGCCTGGGTTCAGCCTACGCTGATGTGGAGTCACTGCAGGCAGTGACCGTCTTCAGCGCACCGGAAGACATCGTGGCCGAAGAGGGGGCCTGGCAAGCGGGCTTTGATGTTGATTCACGTTTCTACCCCTGGCTGCTGGGTGAATACGGTAAACAGATACAGCATGGAGCGGAAAAACCTTTGCTGATCGCACTTGATCGCCTGGTAAGGGCGGACTTCAGCAATACCCGCCATATCCCACGCGTGCCCAGCGTGTTGCCACAGTTACTGAAAAGCCTGCGTAATGAAAATGTCTCGGTCGATGAACTGGCCAGCCATATCGCCAGGGATGTGACCTTGTTGGCTGAGGTTATCAGTGAAGTGAATAGCTCTTACTACAGCCCGGCAGACAAGATCAGCAACCTGGACAATGCCATACGCCTGCTGGGTATCAATGGCTTGCGCATGCTGGTGGCGCGCACAGCTTTCCGGCCGTTGATACAACTACAGTCGGGTCGTATCACATGCGTGGTCGCGCCGCTGATCTGGGAACAGTCAGAAAAATGTGCGCAGGCATGCCGCCTGCTGGCACAAGAACGTGGTCTCGATGGTTTTCATGCTTTTCTGGCAGGGCTGGTGCAAAACATCGGCTTGATCATTGCCTTTCGCAGCCTTGATCAAATCATGGTGGCCCCGGTCATGCCACTGGCGACAGAATTCCGTCTGCGTTTTTTGCATATGGCACATATCCTGTCTTACCGCATTGCCAAAGAATGGGATTTCCCGGATGCCGTCATGCAGGCACTGAAAGACCAGGTCAGCCATGATGGGCCGCTACAGGATTTGGGCTTGGTACTGAAACAGGCAAGCGATATCAGCAAAATCAGATTGCTGGTCAACGCTGGCGTCATCAGCGCGGATGATGAAGACTTGCATCTGCTTACAGACGCAGAAATGCAGCGCTGTTTTATAGCGCTGCATTTACAGGATAAGGATGATGCTTAGCAGACCCTGAACTCATTTCCACTGCCCATTTTCAAAACAAAAACTTCCGTATTATGTCGATAATGAAGTCGAAAATCTTTGTTTTAAAAACGGGCTGTCGTCAAGAAAAAAGCCGTTTGCAAATACTGACATCCCGTGTGGTTTTGGCGATGACTATCGCGCAAAAAACACATCTTGATCAGCCTTGAACATGTTTGCGTGATGCGGCTTTTTCTGCCACTTGCTGACGTTCAAATTGTTCATCTCTGTCCATCGCCATTTTTTCATCGGCAGTCATTCTTTTAGCACTGATCAATACAGTTTGTGTCCCATCCTGGGCTGTATCAAATGCCAGTTTTTGTTCTTCAGTCATACGCTTTGCAGAGATAGTCACGCTGGCAATATTCATGCTTGCTTCAGCTTTGCCTTGGGTAAAAGCAGCAGAGATTGCCAGTGCGCCAGTCAGCAATGCTGTAGACAGAATCAGGCCAGATTTAAATGTGTTGTTGAATGTGTTTTTCATTTCGTTTTCCTCTTTGTGGTTGGTTGATGTGTGTACTTTAGAGCTTGCGCTGTCAATCCGCGAGGGGCATGCGACGAAATGCAGGAAACTGAGATTGAAGTGTCAAAAACACCTCTCCAACGTTTTTTATGGCGAAGAATTTGATGAGAAAAAACGGCTTGAAAGCATGCTGACGGGCTGGCTTTAGCCTGGACAAGTACTGGCACTATCCGGCAAGACATGGAAGAGCGACGCGAAAACAAAGGCTGCCGACCTATGCTACCAACCTGTATATATGCTTGGCTGCCTGGCTTCGTGCCGGAGAGTGAGGAAGGGATGCGACATTACATCCATGTGAATTGGAAATATGACTTAATGGTGACATTCACATTTCATATAACAGACATCTGATCATGTGATTGGATTAACAAGTTTGCTTCTTTTATCATGAACTTGTTTTTAATCAACCAAGGAAATACACATGATCACCGCTATCGTTTTTGCTCAAATACTGGCAACTATCGTTATGCTGACTGCTGCCCTGACTGACTGAGTCTGATGCTGTCATAAGTAGTAATTAGTAATTGCATACACGCAGTATCTATACAGTTGGGCTAAATCAAGCCTGAGGCATACAGTGCCAGATAAGTAAGTTTCATCACCAGCCTATGCGCGACCGTCTGGCTTTGCAAGAATGCAGCGACGCACAGTAATCATGGCAGGATGCCTGCAGTTGAGGGGTACAATAGCGACTTTAGCTGCTCCCGCCTTTCGCACCATGACTATCCTGCTGACCACCCTGAACGCCCGCTATACCCATGCTTCTCTGGGGCTGCGCTATTTGCTTGCGAATATGGGTGAATTACAGCCAGTCACGCGGATACAGGAATTTGTCACCGGTGCGCGCAGTACAGATATCGTCGAAAAAATCCTGGCACTGCGCCAGCCTGGTGAAAAATTCATCGTCGGCTTTGGGGTGTATATCTGGAACGTCGTTGAAACCACGCAAATCGTCGCTGTCCTGAAACGGGTGGCACCGGATGTCGTGGTGATACTCGGCGGCCCCGAGGTATCGCATGAAACCGGCGATCAGGAAATTATCAGGCTGGCGGATTATGTGATTACCGGCTGGGGTGATGTGAGTTTCCCTGCCCTGTGCCAGCAGATACTGCATGGCCCGCAACCACTGATGAAAGTGCATGCGGGTCTGCAACCGCCTATGGCCGACATACAATTGCCTTACCACTTGTATAGCGACCAGGACATCCGTCACCGCACCCTATATGTAGAGGCTTCACGCGGTTGTCCCTTCAAATGTGAATTCTGCCTGTCGGCACTCGACAAGACGGCCTGGCCGTTTGATATCGACCAGTTCCTGCAAGAGATGGAAGTGCTGTACCAGCGTGGCGCCCGCCTGTTCAAGTTTGTTGACCGCACTTTCAACCTGAATATCAAAACCAGTTTGAAGATCATGCAGTTCTTCCTCGATAAACTGGAGGCTGCACCGCATGACCCTGTGTTCGCCCATTTTGAAGTGGTGCCCGATCATTTGCCCGATGCCTTGAAAGAGGGCATACAAAAATTCCCTGAAGGCAGCCTGCAATTCGAGATAGGCATACAAAGTTTTAATACCGATGTGCAGGCTCTCATTAGCCGCAAGCAAAATAATGAAAAAGCCGCCGAGAACATACGCTGGCTGTGCGAGCATTCACATGCGCATCTGCATGTGGATTTGATCGCTGGCTTGCCGGGTGAAACCATGGAGAGCTTTGCCACTGGCTTTAACAAGCTGGTGGCCCTGGGCCCGCATGAAATCCAGTTCGGTATTTTAAAACGTCTGCGCGGCACACCGATTATCCGACACACTGAAGCCTATCAACTGGCTTTTGATCCGCAACCGCCTTACACCATCCTGGCCAACAAAGACATCGCCTTCGGTGACATGCAAAGGCTGATCAGGTTTGCCCGTTACTGGGACATGATTGCCAATTCAGGACGTTTTTCACACAGCCTGCCTTTGATACTGGCAGACACCGCCTTTGAAAACTTCATGGCCTTGTCAGACTGGCTGTTCGTCAATACTGATGCAACGCACCGCATCGCCCTCGACAAACTGGCGGCACTGGTTAACAAGTGGCTGCTGGAAGTACATGGTGCAAGTAGTGAAGCAGTGCAAGCTGCGGCTTCGCAGGACTATGCCGGGCAAGCCATACACAAGCAAGGCAACAAAGCTGATCCATCAGCACCACAAAGACAGACCAGGAAAGAAGCCGCCAGGGAAGTAGTGGCAAAGGCTTTGCCACAAAGGCAGGCACGCCATATGGCGGCATAGACCTACCGTTTATTTGTCACTGATCAGTATACGGTTGATCTCGCCAGATTTCCTGCCTGCCAGTATCGCTGCATTCAGCTTTCGTATCCATTCTTCATATTGCACACCAGCGGCTGCGAAATGCAATTCATCGACCAGCATGGGTTTGGGCAAGACTTTGAATGCCTGCTCCAGGCTTTTATCGCTGGTGCTGGATTCTTTGCGCAAGGTGCGTATCAATAATTGTTCGACCTCGTCTGCCTGGGCACGGCGATCGCCAAAGATCATCACGTCCATTCTTTTATTGATGAGTTTTTTCAGGCGTGCGCCGTGTGAACCTACATCTTCTTCTACCTGGAACAAGACATTGCGCTGGCTGTCGAATTCATCACCGTAACTGGTGCCACGGATGACGCCGACGGTCTTGCCTTTGAGATCGAGCATATTGTTGTAGGCGAATGTGGCATCGCTGCGTGTTACCAGCCAGACATAATTCGCATAAATGGTTTCTGAAAACTGATAAGTCTGCAAACGCTCACGGTTTTTTGAGAGGCCAAAAACGATACCCTCACCAGTCCTGGCATTGACCAGCAAGCGCGTCCAGGGGTAACGGCGAATTTCAAATTTGATTTGCAGCTGATGTTCAAAATAATTCAGCAGTTGGCGGATTTCATCACGTATGGGCACGATGTCACCAGCTTCATTGCGCAATTCTCGTATCAGCAAGACCAGCTTTTCCTGCTTTACCGTCTCTGTCGCCATGCCCGGACTTGAAGCGAACAGGGAGGTCGCCAACAACAGGCACAAGCCCAGCCACGCAGGCTGCCAGAGTCTGCGCATATGCTCAGTTGTAGCTACTGTAGCCAGAATGAACATGCGGCGCTTTGTTTTGGTTAGCGTTTTTGTTTAGTGCATCATGGTCAGGCGAATTTTTCCAGTAAAGACGCCAGACGCCGGGTACTGGCGATGGCTTCTTCTGTCGTCTCTGCCTTTTCTGCATGGGTGACCACTGCGCTGGTCAGCAAAGTCACAAAAGACCTGTCCAGCGCCTTGCGTGCTGCTGACATCTGTTGTGCTACCGCCTCACAATCCGCAGGCACTGCGGCTTTGGCAATCAGTTTTTGCACACCGCGCAATTGCCCTTCTACCCTGGCCAGGCGGTGTAACAAGTCTTTCTTTTGCTGTTCATTTAAAGCCGTGCCTTGCACTATTTTCAGTGGGGGAGTATCTGCCATGAAAATGCTCCTTAGTGATGGTGTACCTGAGTTTCCTGGACCTAGAACTCATTTCATCAATAGGGATGAGATGAATTTTACATACTACTACCGAGTATGCTACACCACTCCGGTGACTATAGGGAAACGGATATGAACACGCAGGCCTGGTCCAACAATGCCCGCCTCAGTCTGCAAGTCGGTATCTGACAGACTGATGTCACCACTATGCAATTTGACAATGTCATGCACAATACACAGCCCCAAGCCAGTACCGCCGGGATTGGCGACTGAGCTGGCAGAAGCACGGTAAAAAGGCTCGAATACTTTTTCACGTTCGGCTTCTGCTATGCCTGGCCCTGTGTCCTGAATATCGATATGCGCCTGGCCATGCTGCTGATACACACGCAAGACAATGCGGCCACCTTCCGGGGTATAGCGTATGGCATTGTCCAGCAGGTTACTCAGCATTTCATGCAGCAGCAAAGTGTTACCGCGATAGGGGATGTCTTCATCGGCTTCCAGCGCCAGGTCTATTTGTTTGCGCACGGCGGGCATGGCCAGTTCCAGGCACACCTCTTGCGTCAACTGGTTCAGCAAGATATCTTCCAGCTCTGCCACTACCGCACCATGGCCGGTACGCGCCAGTGTCAGCAAGCGATTTGCCAGATGGACCGTGGCATCGGTAGTCTGGGCAATGCTGGCGACGATCTGGCGCATGGCTACCGCATCATTTTCGCGTAGCGCCAGTTCTGCCTGGGTTTTCAATACCGTCAGGGGAGTGCGTAGCTGGTGCGAGGCATCGGCGATGAAACGCTTTTGCCCGTTGATCAGGGTCTGCAGCCTTTCCATATAGGCATTCATGGCATTCACCAACGGACGTATTTCCTTGTGCACGACATTCGGGTCAAAGCCGGACAAATCAGTCGGCTCGCGCGCCTCTACATCTGCGCGTAATTGCATGATAGGGGCGAGTACAAAACGCAAAGCCACCCAGACCATGAGCGCTACCGCCAGCACCAGTGCCGCCTGGCGCAGCAGGGTATCGATGAGGATTTTACGTGACAGGCCACGCCGCGCATCCATGGTTTCACCCACTTCTATCAGGGCTATGCCACGCATCTGATCGTCATACACGGGCTGGTGCAAGGCAGCGATGCGCACGGCCTGGTCCTGATAGTCGGCGTGAAAGAAATGCACCAGGGCAGGGTAGATTTCTGAACGCGGTACATTCTTGGGTAAATCGGGCAGGTCTTCATAGCCAGAAACAAACTCACCATTGACGCCGGTGACCTTGTAATACAAACGTCCCAGGGTATCAGTTTCAAAACTGTCCAACGCGACATAAGGGACGTTTGCCACTACTTTGCCATCGACGATTTGCACTCTCTCTGCCAGCGCCCTCGCCGAAGCCAGCAGCGATCGGTCATACGCCAGGTCCGCAGCATCAAGAGCATTGCGGTACACGGAAAAAGCATTCAGCGCCACCAGCAAGACCAGGGGTATCAATAACCAGCGCAAGAACTGCCCGCGCAAACTCCCCAGTCGATAAGGCCTGGCCATCAGCGTGCTTCCAGCAAATAGCCTATGCCGCGCAGGGTGACGATGACAACTTTGCCGGTGCTGACCGTATCGAGTTTTTTGCGCAGACGGTGGATGTAGATTTCTATCGCATCCAGATTGGCATCGTCATCGAGGGCAAACACTTCATCGAACAGCTTGTCCTTGGATACGGCCTGGCCGGGGCGACTGATCAGGGTTTCCAGCACTGCGTATTCACGCGGGGTCAATGACAGTGGCAGGCCTTCATAATGAAACTGCCGTATTACGGTATCAAAGCTCAGGGCACCGCAAGTCAGGGTCACGGCTTCATTGCCCTGGGCACGACGCAGCAAGGCTTTGACGCGCGCTTCCAGTTCGGCCAGTTCGAAAGGCTTGGGCAGATAATCATCCGCACCAGAATTCAAACCCTGCACCCGGTCATTCAGGCCGCCACGGGCAGTCAAAATCAATACCGGAGTTTTACTGCCACGTGCACGCATACGCTTCAGCACATCCATGCCATCCATCTTGGGCAAACTCAGATCCAGGATGACCAGGGCGTATTCCTGGGTATGCAAAAGCGCATCGGCATCAGCCCCGTTCATGGCGGTTTCCACAGTCAGGTGGGCATCACGCAAGGCCTTGGCCAGCCAGTGGGACAACTCGATATGATCTTCAACTAAAAGTATGCGCATACACAGCCTGTTCGATCCAGATACACGCTAGGCTACCAGCATGATACAAACGCGTCACTATTTCTGTAACTATTTCTGACAAGAAAAATGCACAGCTTTCAATAAACGCATCGTATTCCAAGCGGGCTTGACCTAAGATAAATTTATAAACTTTCTGCCTAACAAGAAAATCTTATAGATTGCATAACAGGAGGCTGGAATGACATCGATATTGACAAAGTTATTGCTATGGCAAAAATTTGTACTATTGAGTGTGATAGCGCTGATTTTGACAGCCATACCAACCGCCCTGTATTACCTTGAATCATCCAAAAACCTGGATGCTGCACTGGCAGAGAAACAAGGGCTGCCAGCCATGACCCTGATACTCAAAACGGTGCAACTGACACAGCAGCACCGGGGATTGTCAGCGCTGGTACTGGGTGGTATTGCCAGCGAAAAAGACAAACGTGAAGCCAAGCAAAAAGAAGCCGACGCTTCATATTCTGGCATGGCAGCCATTGTCAAAACCATCAATGACAAAGCCATCACCGATGCCTGGAACAAGGCTGAACAAGACTGGAATACCCTGCGTGAACAGGTGACCAAAGCCAGTATCGCTGTACCTGCCAGTTACCAGGCGCATAGCGCCCTGGTACCCAAACTGCTGCTGGTAAATGACCTTATCGGCGACTATTACGGTCTCAGCCTTGATCCCAATATAGATAGCTATCAGTTGATACAGGCGATGTACTACATCCAGCCCTATCTGACTGAAGAACTGGGGCGCATGCGTGCCAAAGGTGCGGGCCTGCTGACCAAAAAAGAAGCCACGCTGGAAGACAAGATGGTGGTGTCTGACCTTATCGCCCGTTCCCAGGACCGTACCCAGCAAATGAATAATTCTTTCAATAAGGCCGTGCTCAGCAATCCTGATATCGAGAAAAAACTCGGTGCCGTGATGAAAGAAGCCATAGGGCAGGCCACAGGCGCGATGAAACTGGCCACTGAAAAAATTGCCAAGGCCGAGGCACTGGAATTTTCATCTGTCGACTATGTGCAAGTGGCTACCCGAGCCATCGATACGCAATTCCAGCTCAATGCTGATGCGACCAAGGAATTGCACGGCATACTGGATCAGCGCATCAGCGATTTTTACCAGCTCAGATGGACCATGATCATTTCCATGCTGGCACTGATCTGCGTGGCAGGCCTGTTTGCCAGGGCAATTGCACGCTCAGTCAGCATACCGCTGGAACAGGCCATCGTGGTGGCCCAGCATATCGCCAGTGGTGACCTGCGCTTTCCCGCTGACCCCAATGGTCACAATGAAACCGGGCGTCTGTTACAGGCGCTGGAAGACATGCGCGTCAGCCTGATAGGCATAGTCGGCAACGTCAGGGACAGCATAGAGAACATCAATAATGGCACCCATGATATTGCCAGGGGCAATGTGGATTTGTCAGCACGTACCGAGACCCAGGCCTCCAGCCTGGAAGAAACCGCTTCGTCAATGGAACAGATGACAGGCACGGTCAAACAAAATTCTGACAGCGCCAGGCAAGCCAATCAACTCGTCAACGATGCCAGCAAGGTGGCGACCGAAGGCGGTGGCATCGTCGACCAGGTCATCCATACCATGGAAGCCATCAATATCAGTTCCCGCAAAATCTCTGAAATTATCGGTGTTATTGATGGCATCGCCTTCCAGACCAATATCCTCGCCCTGAACGCCGCCGTCGAAGCCGCCCGCGCTGGCGAACAAGGCCGCGGCTTCGCCGTAGTCGCCGCCGAAGTCCGTAACCTGGCCCAGCGCAGCGCCACCGCCGCCAGGGAAATCAAGGGTCTGATAGGCAGCAGCGTAGAACAGGTCGATGCCGGTAACGAACTGGCTGGTCATGCCGGCAAAGCCATGAAAGACATCGTCGCCAGCGTCAAACGCATCACCGACATCATGTCAGAAATCGTCACCGCCACCGTCGAACAAAGCACAGGTATAGAACAAATCGACCTCGCCATTACCCAGATGGATGAAATGACCCAACAAAACGCTGCGCTGGTAGAACAGGCAGCTGCCGCTGCCGAAGGCTTGCAGGAACAATCGCAGGCGCTGGTGCAGACGGTGAGTGTGTTTAAGTTGTAGCAGCATTTTCTGACGACAAAGGGACGCGTAAGCGTCCCTTTTGATTTGTTGGGCCGCAATGTAAAGCGCAATCTGGATAGAGGTTGCATTGACGTTGCCTTTGACTTTGGGGTTGCTTTTGACTTTCGCAGTTCCCATGTGTAGGCGCCGTTTGTGCAGTACAGAAAATGGATTAAGAAGAGCCGCTGTTTGAGGTGTAGCTGGGGTTTCGTGGTGCATGCACCACGCCTGCGTAACGGCAATCGCTTGCAAGCGATTGTGCGCCCTGCAAGGGGAGCGAGTTTCGGATCTTCCCATTTTTTGTACTGCATAAACGGGGACCCCGCAGGGGCGACTACGCCTGGGTCGCCTTTCTTTGAATACGTTCTTTGGCGACGCAAAGAAAGTATTTCGGCTGCCGGGCCGAGACCCGGCATGGTTCTACGAAGGCTAATCGTTTTAATCAAAGTACGGCAATGCAATGAACGCCACTGGAGCGCCAGCCGCTGGATTCCTGCCAAAAGCACGCAGGAATGACGTTAATAAGGTTGTCCCAATGCACCCAACGCGCGGATATTCACGCATCAAAAATCTCCCAAAAGCCCAATCATTGCAAGCAAACTGAAAGCTCCCCGGCTCTATGCTCCCTTACAAAAAAAAATCCGGAGACTACCATCATGAAGCCCTTACGCCTCAGTTTCTTCCTGCTCGCCTGTTTTATCTGCCCAGCCCTCGCCAGCGCAGAAGGTAAAATTGTCATAGGCCAGTCCGTAGAATTATCCGGCCAGGCTACCGGCAAGGAAAACCGCGAAGGTGCGCAATTATATTTTGATGCACTCAACCGCCAGGGTGGTATCCATGGCAAAAGCATAGAATTCATCAGCTATGACGACAAGCGCGATCCTGCGCTGACCAAAGAAAATACCCTGAAACTCATCAATGAAGACCATGCGATTGCCCTGTTTGGTTACCGCAGCACCCCTACCATAGAAGCCATCCTGCCGCTGCTGGACAAATATGCAATACCTTTGATTGCCCCTTTTTCCGGTGCACAAAGCCTGCATCAGCCCCTTCAGCCTCAGGTATTCAATCTGCGGGCCAGCTACCAGGATGAGGCGGCCAAGATGGTGCTCTCGCTGGCAGACCTGAGTATCAGCAAGGTCGCCATCCTGCATCAGGATGACAGCTTTGGCAAAGATGGCCTGCATGGCTTTGTCAGCAATCTGGAAAAGCGCAATATGCGCGCTACTGTCATCGCCAAATACGATAGAAAAGAAATGAAAGTCGATGCAGCCGTTGCCAGTATCGCGGCAGCGTCCCCGCAAGCGGTATTGATGGCATGTACACCGGCAGCCTGCGCTGACTTCATCCGGCAAATGCAAAAACTGGGGCAAAGACCGCAATTTTTGATGCTCTCGAATGTCAATTCCGATGATTTCTTCAAGTCTTTGGGGGCAGAAGGGCGCGGCATAGGTGTCATGCAAGTCATGCCTTATCCACGTGACATAGGCATACCTGTCGTCAAAGAATTACAAAAAGTGCTGAAATCCAGCAAAAATCCGCCGCCTTTGTCCTATGCTGTACTGGAAGGTTATGTTGCCGCCAAATTAATGGCCGAAGCCTTGCGTCGTGCCGGTAATAATCCAGACTCAAAGAAATTGCTGCAGGCACTGGAAAGCATGCGCAATGTCGATCTGGGCGGGGTGGAAGTCAGCTATGGCCCCAAGGACCATGATGGCTCGCATTTTGTAGAGTTGACCATCGTTGGTAAAAATGGCGTGATATTGCGGTAAGCTACAGTTGCAGTTCAATAGACCCACATTTTGTGAAAGCCTACTGAAAGTTTCATTTCGGTATGATCCATGTAACCCTTTAGCCTATGGTCTTAACATGCATATCCGGCCTGCCAATCTGACTTTCCTGCTCTGCAGCCTGCTGGCCAGCCTGCAGGCGGTTGCCGCCAAGCCGGAACCAGCAGCAGAAAAGCATGAAACGGCCACCTGCATAGTCCCGGCCAAACCCGGCGGTGGCATGGACCTGACCTGCAAGCTGGCGCAAGCGGCAACGGCCAGTCAGCCCATGCAAATCAATTACCTGCCTGGTGGTGTAGGTGCTATCGCCTGGACTACCATCATTTCCCAGAGAAAAGCCGAAGGAAATACCCTGGTTGCCTATTCCGGCGGTTCTCTGCTGAATCTGGCAGAAGGCAAGTTCGGCAAGTCTGATGCCAGCAATGTACGCTGGGTGGCCGCTATCGGTACTGACTACGGCATGATCGCAGTGCGCAAGGATTCCCCTTACAAAAACCTGCGTGAATTGATGGATGCCATCAAAAGCAAGCCTGCCAATATCGCCATTGGTGCCGGTGGCACGGTCGGTAGCCAGGACTGGCTGAAGATGGCGCAGATAGGCAAACAGGCAGGCATAGATTCCAAAACCATGCGCCTGGTGGCTTTTGAAGGCGGTGGCGAATCTTTCACAGCCCTGCTGGCCGACCATGTGCAGGCAGTATCCGGTGATGCCTCTGAAGCCAGCCTGCATGCCCGTGATGACAAGATACGCGTGCTGGCCATTTTGTCCGATGCCCGCCTGCCCGGCCCGCTGGCGAATGTACCTACCGCACGCGAACAGGGCTTTGACGTGACCTGGCCAATTATCCGTGGCGTGTATATGGGTCCACAGGTCAGCGACAAGGATTATCAAAAGTGGGTCAGCTATTTCCAGCATGCCATGAATACTCCAGCCTTTGATGAACAAAGAAAAATCCATGGTTTGTTCCCCTTCGCCATGACAGGCAAGGAACTGACTGATTACATACAAAAAGCAGTCGCGAATTACCGCCTGCAAGCAAAAGAATTTGGCATGGTGCGTTGAACGGATTTCACAGATCACATCGCAGCTGCCAGTAGCAAGCCCGTATTACTTCGTAGAACGCAACAATAAACTGATAAATAAGCAATAACAGGAGAAGACAAATGCAAGCAAAAAATTACTTCGTTAAAAGCATGGCTGCCATTGCTGTTGGCAGCATCATGATGTTGAATGCCCAGGCACAGGCACCCGCCGGTTATCCAGCTGACTACAGCAAGATCGTCGATGGCGCAAAAAAAGAAGGCAAGCTGGTTATCTATAGCGCCACCGATACCAAGGCTGTGGAACCGCTGATCAAGGATTTCCGCAGCATGTATCCGGATGTGCAGGTTGAATACAATGACATGAATTCTACCGAAGTGTATAACCGCTATATCTCGGAAATGGCGGCTGGTGGTAATAGCGCTGATCTGATGTGGTCTTCTGCCATGGATTTGCAAACCAAGTTGGTCTCCGATGGTTATGGCATGGTGTATGCCTCGCCAGAAATCAGCGGCATACCCCAATGGGCGATCTGGAATAATTCTGCTTACGGCACGACGTTTGAACCAGCTGTCTTCGTTTATAACAAACGCCTGGTCAGTGCCGATGAAGTGCCAAAGACCCATGCAGAATTTGCCAAACTGATCAACAGCAAGCTGGATAAATTCAAGAACAAGGTCACCACTTACGATATCGAAAAATCTGGCGTAGGCTTCATGTTCATTACCCAGGATAGCCGTGAAAACAAGGAGTTCTGGGAATTGGCCAAAGCCTTTGGCAATGCCGCCGTGCGCGTGCAGTCTTCTACCGGCACCATGCTCGAGCGCCTGTCCTCCGGCGAAAACCTGCTGGGCTATAACATCCTCGGCTCTTACGCCCTGGTACGTGCCGCCAAAGACCCGTCAATAGGCGTACAAATCCCGAAAGATTACACACTGGTGCTGTCACGCGTGATGTTCATCAGCAAAGCCGCCAAGCATCCGAATGCTGCCAAGCTGTGGCTGGATTACACCCTGTCGAAACGCGGCCAGACCATGATTGCCAATGAAGCCAAGCTGTATGCTATCCGAGCTGATGTCAAGGGTGAAACCACGTATTCTGACCTGGCAAAACTGATAGGCATAGGCCTCAAGCCTTTACCGGTGAACCCGATGTTGTTGCAATACCTTGATCAAAACAAACGCCTCGCTTTCCTGAAACAATGGAAAGAAGCTGCAGGCAAAAAATAAGTCTGAGGGCATCGTGCCGGTTTCAAACGGCACGATGTCTACCGGCTCTTCCTGCGGGACATTTACCCCGCACAGCCTTTCTGGCTATTAGCATCCTGAATGAATCTCAACCCTTGATATTGGGCTAAGCATGAGCACCCTGAGTCTACCTCCGCGCAGCCGGTGGTCGCAATTCAACTGGCCGCGTGGCCTGGTTGTGACCCTGACGCTGCTGGCGATTTTTACGCCGCTGTCACTGATCCTGTTCCAGAGTTTTTTAAATGCCCCCTTCTTTTCGCCGGTAAAAGAACTGGGACTGGATTCGTATCGCTTCATCTTTGATGATCCTGATTTCCGCCAGGCATTCTGGAATGGCCTTATCCTGGCATCTGGCCTGGCTGGCATTGCCGTCCCGCTGGGTGCCTTGCTGGCCTTCCTGATGATACGTACCGACTTGCCAGGTCGTAGCTGGATAGAGCCGATGTTGCTGGTACCTATCTTTGTCTCGCCCATGGTGATGGGCTTTGGTTATGTCGTATCCATGGGGCCGGTAGGTTTCTATACCCTGTGGGTCAAGCAAATGACGGGTGTTGAACCATGGAATATTTATTCCTTCTTCAGCATAGTCCTGATCGCTGGCCTGACTCATGTGCCACACGTTTACCTGTATTCATCTGCTGCCCTGAAGAGCCTGGGCTCGGACGTCGAAGAAGCAGCACGGGTAGCCGGTGCCTCGCCTTTCCAGGTTGCCATGCATGTGTCCCTGCCCATGATCATGCCAGCACTGGCCTTTGCTGCTGTGCTGGTGTTCTTCCTGGGCTTCGAAGTCTTCGGCCTGGTGCTGGTGCTGGGCGACCCGGAAGGCCATCTGGTGCTGGCGACTTACCTGTACAAGCTGACCAATAAACTGGGCACCCCGTCTTATCACCTGATGGCGGCAGCGGCAGTCTGCCTGGTCGCCGTGACCATGCCACTGGTGATGGTACAGCGCTGGTTGTTGAAGTCAGCCAATAAATATGTGTCGATCAAGGGCAAGGGTTCACGCCAGAAACCACTGCCACTGGGCAAATGGAAATGGCTGGCTTTTGCTGTTTTGGCTGCATGGCTGATCTTCACTATCGTATTGCCACTGTCCGGCATCGTCCTGCGTGCCTTTGTTTCTTATTGGGGTGAAGGTGTCAAGCTGGCCGATGTGATCACCCTGCAGCATTTCAGGGATATCCTGGAACAACCTTCGCTGATGCGCGGTATCTTCAATACTGTGTTGATAGGCATCATCGGTGGTGCACTGGCTGTGATTTGCTATGCTGGCATTGCGCTGGCGATGCACAGGAAGCCGGACGGCATTACCCGCCTGCTCGATTACAGTGTGCTGGTGCCACGTGCCATTCCAGGTTTGCTGGCTGGCCTGTCTTTCCTGTGGGTGTTCCTGTTTGTACCCAGCTGGCTGGAAGGTGGTCTGAAGGGTTTTGATAATGCCTTCTGTATCTGGCTGATAGAAAACGTCATCCCGCAAATGCGCGCCCTGCGTTCCACCATTTTCTCGGTATGGATTGCTTATTCAGTCGTATGGATGGCCTATGGCCTGCGTCTGATTTCCACAGCCTTGCTGCAAGTTGGCCCTGAATTGGAAGAAGCAGCGCGCGCCGTTGGTGCCAGCCGTGGCCAGGTCACGCGTGACGTGACCCTGCCACTGGTCAAGTTTGGTTTGCTGGGCGCGTGGCTGATGGTGTTCCTGATTTTTGAGCGTGAATATTCAACTGGCGTGTATTTGCTGTCGCCTGGCACGGAAGTCATTGGCGCATTGATCGTTTCGCTGTGGGCGGGTGGTTCTGTTGATTTGGTGGCGGCTTTGTCCTTCATCAATATCACCCTGGTTGCCATAGGTTTGGGTCTGGCCCTGCGCTTTGGCGTGAAACTGAGTCATTGAGCCAGCCACTGATAGCGCAGCAAGAACAAAACATTACATAGCCTTAAAAAATTATACGAGAGCACACTATGTCTGAATTAAGCGTACAAAATTTAACCCTGGAATACGGTTCCGGTGCCACGGCCAACCCCATCCTCAAAGGGGTGTCGATGAACTTGCAGCGTGGCGAGGTAGTCGCCCTGCTTGGCCCTTCGGGCAGCGGCAAGACTACGCTGTTACGCGCAGTCGCGGGACTGGAATCGCCCAAGACTGGTACCATCACGCTGGGTGAACGCGCCATTTTTGATGGCAGCAAAGGTCTGGAAGTACCGGCAGAACAGCGCAACCTGGGCCTGGTATTCCAGTCCTATGCCCTGTGGCCACATAAAACTGTTTTTGATAACGTCGCTTACGGCTTGAAGCTGCGTAAACTGGGCACCAGCGAAATCAACGACAAGGTCAAGGATGTATTGGGTCAACTGGGTCTGGGTCATCTGGGTGAACGTTTCCCGCATCAATTGTCAGGCGGCCAGCAACAGCGTGTGGCGATTGCCCGTGCGCTGGTGTACAACCCGCCAGTGATATTGCTGGATGAACCCTTGTCCAATCTGGATGCCAAGCTGCGTGAAGAAGCACGTGCCTTCTTGCGTGAACTGATCGTCAGGCTGAATTTGTCTGCATTGATGGTGACGCATGACCAGGGCGAGGCAATGGCGATATCTGACCGCATCCTGTTATTGAACAATGGCGTAATAGAACAGCAAGGTACGCCGCAAAGCATGTATGAAACGCCGGATACCCTGTTCACTGCAGAATTCATGGGTAGCAATAACAAACTCAAAGGCAAGCTCGTCCAGCGCAATGGCGACACCGCCACCATCAGCGTCAATGGCGAACAATTGAAAGCCATCGTACGCGGCAAGAATGTTGGCGAAGAAGTCACCGCCATCATCCGTCTGGAAAAAGTCAAGATTACCGACAGCCATACCGAAAATGCCATCAAATTGCCATTGACTACCTGCATGTACCTGGGTGACCGCTGGGAATGCCTGTTTGGCCAGACAGAAGGCGGCTTGCGGGCGTATTCGCCATTCAAACTCAGTCCAGGTGAGTATTACCTGCAACTCGATGCTGACAAACTCTGGTTATACTAAAAATAGCCACGCTACTATCGAGCTAAGCCCCGCATTGGATAACAATGCGGGGCTTTTTTGCATTCAGGGCAGGAATTTTGCTCAAGACTGTATACTGAGGACTTATTTCATCTTATTTGCCCCGCATGTACTCAAGATGTCTAATTTCCGCAACCGCCTGCTAACAGTCTTTGCCATGCTGGCTTGCCCCTGGCAAGTGGCCAGTGCGGCCGCGCCAGCAGCTGGCGTAATATCACCCCATGGGCAAGACATCTGGTTCTGGCTGACGTTGACCCTGCTAGCCCTGGCTATCATTACTGCGGCTTATACCTGGCATGTGCGCGCCCTGAAACGCCAGAAGTGCGCACTGGAAACTGAAATCAGATTGAGGACTGTGGAAATACAGGCACAAAAAGAAGAACTCGAAAAAATCAACCAGGCCTTGCTGAAAGTGAACAAGCGGCAAGAAGCGCAACAAAGCGAGCTGACACGCTTCCTGGCCGTTGCCAGCCATGATTTGCGCCAACCCATGCATGCGCTGAATCTTTATCTCGGTGCCTTGTTTAATTTTGAGCTGCCAGCCGCTGTGCGCCCTGTCGTGAACAACCTCAGAAACTGCGCACGTACCATGGATGACATGTTTGCGAATCTGCTGGACCTGTCACGCCTCGATGCGCAAATCGTCGAACCACAATTACAGGAATTTGCGATTGCCGAAGTGCTCGGCAAACTCGACGTGGAATTCACTCCCCAGGCGATAGCCAAGGGCCTGCATTTTGAAATCCATCACAGCATGGCCATCGTCAATAGTGATGCCGACCTGGTCGAACAGATACTGCGCAACCTGATTGCCAATGCGCTACGGTACACTCCAGATGGCCAGGTCGTAGTAAGATGCATGGAGTTTGACCAGCAGTTGCAAATCGCAGTTGAAGATACCGGCATAGGCATTTCAAAACATGACCAGGAAACCATCTTTGAAGAGTTCTTCCAGGTAGAGTCAACATCAGAATCCAGACGCAGCACCGCAGGCATGGGATTGGGCCTCGCTATCGTACAAAGACTGGTGCGTCTCTTGCATATCCCCATCAAATTACAATCGCAACCTGGCCAGGGCTCGACATTTGCCATCAGCCTGCCACTCGCTGCCAGCCAGGAATTGACAGACAAGCATGGCCGCAGCAAGGCCAGCAACAGCGCCTCCCTGCTGCAAGCCCTGATTGTCGTGATTGATGATGATGAAAGCATACTGACGGCCATGCGCGCCTTGCTGGAGCGATGGGATGCACGCGTCATCACCGCTACCACAGGTGCTGACGCGCTGGCACTATGCAGCGAAGAAATCAAGATTCCTGATTTGCTGATCTGTGATTATCGTCTGAAACTCAATGAAAACGGCATCAACGTTATCGCCAATCTGCGCGAAGAATTCAATCATCATATTCCTGCAATACTGATTACTGGTGATGCCTCGCCCCAATTGTCAGGTGATGCAAAAGCAGCCAGACTGATATTGATGCACAAGCCCATACAGGCAGAGAGTTTGCATGAAACCCTGACGCAATTGCTCAATGAAGCGAAAGAGTAAAAGCACAAGAGGTAACACGCACATGAAAAGAATTTACATCATGTTTACGATTTTCACCCCTATTTTTTAGAGAATATTTACGCCGCGACTGCTAATCTTGTTTTGTGTCAAACAACACGAGATTACGATGAATCAGCACCCAGACCACGCCTATACCACTGAAAATTATTCAGACGTCTTAACATCCTGCAAACGCGAAAAATTTTTATTTGAAAATAATCGCGAACGCAAAACTGCTTATGCCCTGCACCAGCCTTTGATCACCTATAAAACGCCAGCGAAATTAGTACAAAATGATTTCGTCATGCGTATCACGGTAGACTCAGCCAGCATTACTGAATTACGTCATCTGATACTCAAATCCTGCGGTGAGCTGGTCTTGTTCATGCGCGTCAAACCGATAGACCATGCCAGCAAAATGAAGGTATGGCTGTGCCTGAGCAAGTCCTCGGTCGACACCATCATCAGCCACATCATGCGCGCTCTACCGCAAGCTGAATTCGGAAAAATCACACCGCTGCTGGCGGCCTGATTTAACTACACCGACTAATTTACCTTTTCTTAAAAAGCATACTATGTCTATCTATGAAGGCATCTGGGTTCCGCTCGTCACGCCGTTTAAAAATGGCAAACCTGAACTGGATAAAGTACAGCAACTGGCTACGCAATTGATGGCTGCAGGCATACACGGCCTGGTGGTCTGCGGCACTACCGGCGAAGCTGCAACACTGGCTGAAAATGAGCAAAAGCAACTACTGACTGCCGTGCTGGAAGTGACGAAAAATTCCTGTCCTGTGCTGATGGGTATCAGTGGCAGCGATACGCGCTTGCTGACAGAAAAAGTGCAGGCCTATGATGACCAGCATCTGCAGGGTTTTTTAGTCAGTGCACCGTCTTATCTGCGTCCTTCGCAAGAGGGTGCGCGCCTGCATTTTGAAACTATCGCCAAGGCGACTGAGAAAGATATCGTCCTGTACAACGTCCCCGCCAGGACGGGGGTGAATATAGACCTCAGCACCGTCATCGCGCTGGAAAAGCAAAAGAATATCGTCGCCATCAAAGAGAGCAGTGGCAATCTCACGCAAATGATGGGTCTGGTAAATTGCAGTCACCTGAAAGTTTTATGCGGTGACGATGCCATGTTGCTCGATACACTGAGCATGGGCGGCCAGGGCGCGATTTCTGCTGCGGCGCATGTCAGGCCTGATCTGTTTGTGCAATTGTATGAACTCATGCGCGCTGATTATTTTCCCGAAGCGCAAGCTCTGTTTGCTGAAATGCAGAATCTCATACGTCTGTTGTTTTCAGAATCCAATCCAGCACCCGTCAAGGCAGCACTGGCGATGCAGGGTTTGATACAGGAAGAACTGCGCTTGCCCATGACAGCCATGTCCCTGGCCGGAAAAATAAAGCTCGCGCATGAGCTGGAGAGACTGACCGATTTGCCTTTGCCCGTCAAAGCCAGGAGTTTGCCCAGCCCTGTCACCCACAATATCCGTACCCTGCGCATGGTGCGCTGAATATTTTCATCCATACACAATATGATCATCACCATTGCACATGGCGCGGGAGACTGCGCCAAATCCATCGTGGCCGACAATCTCGCTACCTTGCGAACACTGTCAGGCAGCAAACTCATCTTGCTTGATAACGATGCCCGTCATTCATCATTGGACTGGAGCCGCGCCCGTCGCCGTACGGCTGACTGCACACCCGTGACCGTGCGCAGAGTCAGCGGCAAGGGCATGCAGGCTGAACTGGAAAACCTGGGTTTTCATTACCAGGATATCGTCATTGATGCAGAAGCACGCGACTGCATGGGCAGCCGCAGTGCCTTGCAGGCAGCCCATGTCACTATACTGGTCATCGACCTTGATCAACTGGAGCAGTTGCATGAACATGAGCTGAGCATGCGCATACAGCTTGCGCAGACAGACAACCCCCGCATGCGCACTCTGGTCGTCATGAGTTGCAGGGATGTACAGGCTGCTGCCGATAAAGTGGCCAGGGTAAAAGATTTCGTCAGCAAGCTGGACGCTGCAGAATTATTTCCCTACCCCTTATTCTGCGGTGGCAGTTTTCATCAGGCCTATCAGCACGGCTTGTCAGTCTGTGAATACCCTGCTGCCCATCCCATGACGATCAAGGCCATGCAAGCCTTGTCCAGCAAGGTGTTTGCCAGCCACTGAACATGTGCGATAGCAGAATGCCGTACGCAATGAAACGCCTATTTATTGTTCTAGCTGCATACAGCAGCATGACTTTGTCTGGCTTTGCCGTGCTTGCCTATTTGCAGATACAAGACCTGAGATTACAGATAATTTCTGGACTGATATTGCTGGCATTTGCTATCTGCATATTCATGGGAATCAAGCCGATGAAAAAAGTCACTGAACAGGGTTTTAACATCTCTGTTTGTTTACTTACTGCGGCATCCTTGTCTTCAATCTTACCATGTCAAGCCAGTAGAAATAGCTGGCTGATGGAATGCGTGCTGGCGATTATCTTTACCAACTTCATGCAGGTATTTTTAGCACATCCGGGTAAACAGCATTTTCTCCAAAAGAACTATGGATTGCTACTCACAAGTTTGCAAAAGTTGCTGGCCCTGATATTGATTATGCTGGCAACACAATACCTGCTGGCTGGCATGCATGCGCAATTCTCCCCGGGATTACACCTGCCATGATTGTGGTGATAGTGACTGCAGACTTTGCATCAGCAAAGTTGAGCACAGCCGCCAGACTGGCTGAGCGCCGGGCACTGGCAGGCAGAAACGTATTACTGCTAAAGCAAAATTGCGAGAGAAAACAGGCTAACCAGTATCGGAATGAAACTGAGAATAGTGCATGGGCACGCCTGGAGATAAAAGCGGGGGCCAAGCCCAGCGTACTTTCTTGCTGTGCAGTAGCTGCAGAGCTGGCACATGAGTGCGCAGATTTCCACGATATCGTGATGGATATTCCCAAGCCATTTTATGCAGATGCAGCCATTGCTTTATCTTGCAGTAACCTGCTGATCTGTCATACAGAACTGGATGCGTGGAATAAGGAAAAACAGGCGAAACTCTATAAATGCATCAGGCTGGCACGCAGTACAAATAAGGATTTACCAGTGCTGATCACGGTAGATAAAATCGATTGCATGCAAAGCCAGAAATTTGTCAGCCAGTTATCCCAACAGCTTTCCCATATTAAATTCATTTACCTTGATCAAGCGCATGATATGCCGCTGGCACAGCTTTACAGGGCAATCTATTTGCCGTGATTGCCTTGTTCCATATTTACAAATAAAGCCAATCAAAAAACGAGGCCTGAGTTTTGTAGGGTGCGCCATGCGCACCATTTCTCGTACACTCACACAATTTTGACAAGGGAAACGGTGCGCATGGCACACCCTACAATGTTAATCAGGACTTATTCAGAACGTTTTGCTAACCGTGACGACCAACGCTGTCTTGCCCAGGAACTTGCCATTGGCTGGCGATGCATAAGCGACTTCACCGGCATTGGTGCCGATGACGGCTACTGTACCTGTGACTATGCCAAAGTCTTTTGTCAGGCCCAGCTTCCAGTCTGTATAACTGTAAGCGCCATTGTTCTTCACTTGCTGGCGACCGGCATGCAGGTTCAGTGTCAGGCCAGTGGCCATTTCCACGTTCGCACCCAGATCCAGATAACCACTATTTTTACTGTCGGCAAAACCGAACAGGTTAGTCACGGAATGTGAATACTTGGCATAGGCCGGGCCATAAGAAAGCTGACCATAAA
The DNA here is from genome assembly GCF_049340385.1 of Undibacterium sp. Ji83W. Taxonomy (NCBI): domain Bacteria; kingdom Pseudomonadati; phylum Pseudomonadota; class Betaproteobacteria; order Burkholderiales; family Oxalobacteraceae; genus Undibacterium; species Undibacterium sp. Ji83W. Next base: position 272,983 of record NZ_JBMPOZ010000006.1, read on the forward strand.
TTTCTGTCGTGTTGGCACTTACAGCCAGTCCATTTGATGGATAGACATAGCTGAGTACGCCGACGTCATAACTGATGTCCTTAGTCACCTCACCGCGCTTGCCGGCATACAGATCAATTTCTACATCACCACCACCACCGGCATCTTTGGTCCATTTGATGGTGGATGCCCATGTGCCGATATAAAAGCCGCTGGGGTTATGAGTATAGTCAGCACCACCCTGCAATGCTGCCTGCAGGCGTGTTTGCGAAATGCCGCGATAACGATAGTCAGAAGTCACTGCTGCATTGAAGCTGACTTCATGCTCAGGCTTGGCATCTTCTGCGCTGGCGTATCCTGCAAAAAAGACGGTGCTGATGGCTGCTGCCATGATGAGTTTTTTCATTTGAGTCCTCTCAAAAAAGTATTTGCAAAATTTAAGGATGCAAAAGTCCCACCGGCAAGCAAAGGCTGCTGCCAGTTATTCAAATAGGCTATGTGGTTTTAAGTTGGGAGCAGGAGGCGATAGCCTATGGCTGTCTCCGTCAACAAATAACGCGGCTGCGCCGGGTCATCTTCGAGTTTCTGTCGCAAATGCCCCATGTAGATGCGCAGGTAATGACCGCTTTCGGAATGGCTGGGCCCCCAGACTTCGCGCAATAATTGCGGGTTGGTGACGACACGGCCAACATTGGTGACCAGCACCATCAGCAGCCGGAATTCTGTCGGTGTCAGCTTCACCATCGCCCCGGCCTTGGTAACCAGGCGGGCTTTCATGTCGACCTTGACATCACCAAACTGGACGATGCCATCCAGATTGACACCAGGCTGGCGCTGACGCCGGAAAGTGGCGCGTACGCGCGCCAGCAATTCACCGACACCAAAAGGTTTGCTGAGGTAATCGTCGGCACCGGCATCCAATGCCTTGATCTTGTCCTGTTCACTGACGCGGGCAGACAAGACGATGATGGGTACGTTAGACCATTTGCGCACATCCAGGATGAAATCGATGCCGTCGCCGTCTGGCAGGCCCAGGTCAAGAATGATGAGGTCAGGCTGGCGCGTACCGGCGTCCACCAGGCCACGTTGCAGGTTGATTGATTCGTGGACTTGCCATTCCTCTTCTTCCAGCGCATTGCGGACGAAGCGACGGATTTGCGGCTCATCTTCCACCAGGAGGGCAACTGGCATTGCTTGGTTAGTTGTATTCATTTTTTTGTTTCTGATTATTCTTCCAGGTCTGGCATCGCTGGTGGTGTACCCAGGGGCAAGGTGAAGACAAAGCAGGCTCCACCATCGGGCGAATGTCCAGCATGCATGCTGCCCTTGTGGGCCGCAATAATGGCACGACAAATTGCCAGCCCCAGGCCAACGCCGGGCAGGGCAGATTCGCGTTCGCCGCGGGTAAATTTTTCAAATATGGCTTCTTCACGCCCGGCTGGCAAACCCGGCCCGTTGTCATAGACCTTGGCTTCCAGCATGCTGCCATTGAGTTCTGCCGAGATCGTGATAAGTGAATTTTCTGGCGTATATTTGCAGGCATTTTCCAGCAGGTTGCACAATACCCGCTCTATCAGCACGGCATCAAAATTGATGAGGGGCAAAGCCGCTTCCAGCCTGGTTTCCACTTTATGTGTTTGCAATTGCGTACTGCAGATGCGCAGGGAAGTGCCGACCACTTCTTCAAAAGTCTGCCATTGCAGATTCAGTTTGACTTCACCGCTTTCTATCCTTGCCATGTCAAGCAGATTGGTCACCAGGGCAGACAGGCGCAGGGTCTCGTCACGCAGGGCCTGCGCCATATGCAGTTGCGCATCTGCCAGTGCGGGTTTGGACATGGCCAGTGATTCCGAGATGCCTACCAGCGAAGTCAGCGGCGTGCGCAAGTCATGCGACAGCGCAGCCAGCAGGGAATTGCGCAGGCGCTCAGATTCCATGTGAATCAGGGCATCTTGCGCGACCTCGATATAGTGCACACGTTCGAGCGCTATCGCCGCCAGGGCGGCGAAGGTATCGAGTTGCTGCCTTTGCTCGGGGATCATGATCCAGCGTTTGCTCTCTGGCTGTATCGCCAGCAAACCACGGGTACGCATGGGTGCTACCAGCGGCAGGTAAAAGAAATTACTGGCGGGCAGGGTGTCTGTGCCTATGCCTGCTGCTTCCACCTTGTCGAAAGCCCATTGTGCGATGCCCATGTCCAGGCCGCTCACCGTATTGTTGGGAGGCAGCAAATGCCCGCTATCATCCGGTAACAACAGGGTTGCCTGGGCACGGAAGGCTCTTTGTATGATGAGCTGAGTGGTTTCTGAAATCTGTTCTGCCAATAAAACCCCGGATAAGTCACGGGCGAATTCATACAAGGCACGCGCCCGCGATTCCCTGTGGGATGCCACCCTGGCCTGATAACGCAAATCAGCAGTCAGATGACCAGTAATCAAACCCACCAGCAGCATGACGGCAAAGGTCATCAGATATTGCAAATCGCTGACCGCAAAAGAAAAACGCGGTGGCACAAAAAAGAAATCGAATACAGCGATACCAACAATGGTGGAAAGTACCGAAGGGCCACGCCCGAATTTCACGGCCACCAGCACCACCGTCAATAAAAACAGCATGGCAATATTGACGAGATTGAATACCTCAAATAAGGGTGTAGCAATCAGGCCGGTGGCAGCACTGGCCAGCACCGCGTAAACATAACGCCAATGCCGTGCGGGTATGCGTGGACTGGGCAGCTCACTGGCACTGCCAGACGCTGCATTTTTTTCATGATCATTATCGGTAGCACTAGTGCGGCTTTGTCCAACCTCAATCAAATCCAGATCGGGTGCATAGGCCGCAATATCATGCAGATGCGTCGTTTGATGCCAGGCAAATCGCCATTTGCTTGCTTTACTGCGTCCCAGGACTATGCGTGAAAAATTATGGCTATGGGCATAGTCAACGATAGCCAGTGCAATGTCCTTGCCAGTCAATACTGCTGTCGAAGCCCCCAGGTCTTGCGCCAGCTTCAGGGTTTTCAAAATCCGTTCACGCTGCGCCGATGGCAGCCTTTGCAACTGCGGTGTCTCTACATACACGGCATGCCATTCTGCATTCATCTGGCTGGCCAGGCGGGCAGCACTACGCACCAGGTGGTCAGCATCACCATGTGGGCCTATGCAGGCCATCAGGGCGGCGTCGGTCTTCCAGATCGTGCCTATGGATTTTTCTATGCGATAGGCCTGTACATCATCTTCTACCCTGTCGGCAGTACGGCGCAGGGCCAGCTCGCGCAAGGCGATCAGATTACCTTTGCGGAAAAAATTCTTGGCCGCCCGTTCTGCCTGTTGCAGCTTATAGACGCGGCCAGACTTGAGCCGGGCCAATAACTCGTCAGCCGGAATATCCACCAGTACGACTTCATCAGCCTCATCAAACACCTTGTCGGGCAGGGTTTCATTGACGCGTATGCCGGTGATACCACCGACCACGTCATTCAGGCTTTCCAGATGCTGGACATTGACGGTGGTATACACATCAATACCGGCACTCAGCAATTCATCCACATCTTGCCAGCGTTTGGGATGGCGTGAACCGACAGTATTGGAATGCGCCAGCTCATCCATCAAGATCAATGGCGGGTTGCGCTCCAGCGCAGTGTCTATGTCAAATTCACTGAGGGTCTTGTCGCGGTAGGCGATGGCCCTGGGTGGCAAGACTTCCAGTCCATCGACCAGGGCAGCGGTTTCATCACGGCCATGGGTTTCTATGACACCGACCAATACTTGCTGGCCCTCGGCCACCAGCTTGCGGGCGGCAGTCAGCATGGCGTAGGTCTTGCCTACGCCAGCGGATGCACCGAAATAGATACGCAGCTTGCCACGCGTAGCCCGGCGTTCTTGCTCCTGCACGTGGGCAAGCAAGACATCAGGGTCAGGGCGTTGTTCGCTATTAGTGGCCATATCGGTTTTTCTTGTACTTCTTATCTTGAATTACTTGATTACTTGGAGAGCTTATCCAGTGCCAGATTCAAAGCCAGCACATTCACCCTGGCCTCGCCCAGCAGACCCAAAGCAGGCTGTTGCGCCAGTTGGTCTATGATAGCCTTGACTTGCGACTCTTGCAGCTTACGTTCGCGTGCCACCCTGGCCAACTGGTAATTGGCAGCCGCCAGACTGATTTCAGGATCAAGCCCACTGGCCGATGCCGTCACCAGATCGACAGGGATTTTTGCCGTATTGCCAGGGTCTGCCGCCTTCAATGCCTCGACCCTGCCTTTGATGGCGTCAAATTGCGCCACATTGGTGGGACCAAAATTGGAACCGCTGGATGCCAGGGCATTGTTCGGCATAGGGCCAGTCGCAGACGGTCTGCCCCAGAAGTATTTTGGCGACGAGAAAGACTGGCCTATCAGGGAAGAACCCACAGTCTTGCCACCCTGTACGATGAGGCTGCCTTCTGCCTGATCGTTAAAAATTACCTTGCCCAGACCTGTCATCGCATAGGGATAGATAACGCCAACCACCAGTGTCAGCCCGGCGAGCAGGACGATGGCGGGACGGAAAATTGAACTACCAGTGTCATTGTTTGTAATAGTACTCATGATGATTCCTTATTGAGTGATATAAATTCAGGCAAGATGCAACACCGCCAGGATGACATCAATGAGCTTGATGCCAACAAAAGGCAGGACGATGCCACCCAGGCCATAGATCAGCAAATTGCGGCGCAACAGCAGCGATGCACCGATGGCGCGATATTTCACACCTTTCAAAGCCAGCGGGATCAGGAAGACGATGATCAGGGCATTGAAGATCACCGCAGACATGATGGCCGATGAAGGGCTGGTCAGGTGCATGATGTCCAGCGCTTTGAGCTGTGGATAAGTGGCAACAAAGGCAGCCGGGATAATCGCAAAATACTTGGCGATATCATTCGCAATCGAGAACGTCGTCAGCGAACCGCGTGTCATCAGCATCTGTTTGCCTATCTCGACGATCTCCAGCAATTTGGTAGGGTTGGAATCCAGATCCACCATATTGCCCGCCTCTTTTGCTGCCTGCGTGCCGGAAGCCATGGCCACTGCCACGTCAGCTTGCGCCAGTGCCGGTGCATCATTGGTGCCGTCACCTGTCATTGCCACCAGGCGGCCTTCAGACTGGTAACTGCGTATCAATTTGAGTTTGTCTTCTGGCGTGGCTTCTGCCAAAAAGTCATCGACACCAGCCTCGGCAGCAATCGCCGCTGCAGTCAGCTTGTTATCACCGGTAATCATGATGGTCTTGATACCCATGCGGCGTAGCTCGGCAAACCTTTCCTTGATGCCGCCCTTGACGATATCTTTGAGCTCTATCGCACCCATGACCTTGCCATCATCGACGACGACCAACGGTGTACTGCCACGGCGTGAAATATCATCCACGGTTTTACTGAGTTCAGCAGGGAAGGGGCGACCAAGGGATTCAACGAACTTCTTGACGGAATCTGCAGCGCCCTTGCGTATCTGACGGCTGCCGATATCGACACCACTCATACGGGTCTGGGCAGTGAATTGCACGAAAGTCGCATTCAGGCCGGCCATCTCGCGTTCACGCAGATTATATTTTTGCTTGGCAAAGATGACGATGCTGCGGCCTTCCGGTGTTTCATCTGCGAGAGAAGCCAGTTGGGCAGAGTCAGCCAGTTGTGGCAGAGTCACACCAGGTGCAGGGAAAAAGTCAGATGCCTGACGGTTACCCAGAGTGATGGTACCGGTTTTATCCAGCATCAGCACGTCAACGTCACCGGCAGCTTCAACTGCACGGCCAGAAGTGGCGATGACATTCGCCTGCATCATGCGGCTCATGCCAGCTACACCAATTGCAGACAGCAAGCCGCCTATGGTGGTGGGGATCAAGCAAACCAGCAGAGCGATCAATACAGTGATAGAGATAGGGGCAGAAGCCAAGCCTGCGGCCTTGGCGGCATCGACGCTGAACAGCGAGAATGGCAACAGGGTCACCGTCACCACCAGGAAGATGATGGTCAGTGCCACCAGCAAAATGGTCAGGGCAACTTCATTCGGTGTCTTCTGGCGTTTGGCACCTTCTACCATGGCGATCATGCGGTCTATGAAGGCTTCACCCGGATTGGATGTCACGCGCATTACCAGCCAGTCAGACAAGACGCGGGTACCGCCGGTGACGGCAGAAAAGTCACCGCCAGATTCACGTATCACGGGTGCAGATTCACCGGTGATGGCGCTCTCATCGACTGTCGCCACACCTTCTATGACTTCACCATCGATAGGGATGACATCATTGGCTTCGACCAGTACCACATCACCCTTGCGCAAGTCATTGGCCTGGGCTGGCAACCAGGTGGTGCCGTGTTTTGGTATGGCCAGTTTTTTGGCCATCACGGTCTGCTTCAATGCGCGCAGGGAAGCGGCTTGGGCCTTGCTGCGGCCTTCTGCCAGTGCCTCGGCAAAATTGGCGAACAGGACGGTGAACCATAACCAGATGGAAATGGCGAGGATAAAGCCAGGGCTGGCTTCACCCTGGCTCATCAAAGATTGCACGAACAGCATGCTGGTGATGATGCTGCCTACATACACGACAAACATCACCGGGCTGCGCAATTGCGTGCGCGGGCTGAGTTTTTTGAATGAATCGATGACGGCAGGCATGATCAGGCTGCTGTCAAATAGCGACAAGCGTGACTTGCTGCCGGATATGGTGTCGCCAGCTTGTCCAGCGCCAGGTTTGGCGGCTGTATTGACTTTGCTGTCTATCGACTTTTGTACACTGGTACTAGACATGTTAATCCCCTTAAACTACTGGCGGGTCTGAATGAAAGCGCATTCCAGATGCTGCTGTCACTCAGACTGCTTAAATTATTCTGCGCGTTATTTCGCGATCAGTTGCAGATGCTCAACGACAGGGCCCAAGGCCAGGGCAGGCACATAATTGAGCACACTGATCAACACCACCGTACCAACCAGCAAGGCGATGAACATGGGCCCATGGGTGGGCATGGTGCCGGCATTGGTTTCCAGCCTTTTCTTGCCTGCCAGTGAACCGGCTATCGCCAGCACAGGCACGATCATGGCAAAGCGGCCAAACCACATGGCTATCGCCAGCATGATGTTGTAGAAAGGCGTATTCGCACTCAAGCCAGCAAAGGCGCTGCCATTGTTGTTGGCGGCTGAAGTAAAGGCATACAGCACTTCAGAAAAACCATGGGCACCGGGGTTCAAAATACCGGCCTTGCCTGCCTCTGACATGACCGCGATGGCCGTGCCTGCCAGCACCAATACTGGAGTTACCAGAATGGCGATGGAAGTCATCTTCATTTCATAAGCCTGGATTTTCTTGCCCAGGTACTCTGGTGTACGGCCTATCATCAGGCCAGCGATAAACACGGCCAGTATCGCGAAGATCAGCATGCCGTACAGGCCACTGCCTACGCCGCCAAATACCACTTCACCAAACTGCATGAGCACGATAGGCACCAGGCCACCGATAGGCATGAGGGAATCATGCATGGCATTCACCGCACCGCAGGACGCTGCCGTAGTCACTGCAACAAACAGGCTGGAGGCACTGATACCGAAGCGGGTTTCCTTGCCTTCCATATTGCCACCGGCTTGCAGGGCTGAAGTCGCCTGGTCGATATTCATGCTGGCCAGCACGGGATGGGTCTGCTGTTCTGACAAGATCACGGTCAGTGTCATGGCCACGAACAAGACCGTCATTGCCGTCAATACAGCCCAGCCCTGGCGCATATCACCGACCATGTGGCCAAAGGCAAAACACAGCGCAGCAGGGATCAAGAAGATAGAGATCATCTGCATGAAATTGCTCAGGTAGCTGGGGTTTTCATAAGGATGTGCCGAGTTGGCATTGAAAAAGCCGCCGCCATTGGTACCCAGCATCTTGATGGCTTCTTGCGAAGCAACCGGGCCCATGGGCAAAGTTTGGGTAGTGGCCGTCAGGGTTTCCATGACAGGGGCGCCCTTGTCATCTTTCAAAGGCTGCGCATCAGGGCCGAGCTTGGGCTGGCTATAAGTGACAGGATCAATCAACTGTACATCTTTATAGCCAGAGAAATTCTGGATCACGCCCTGGCCCATGAGGAAGACCGCAAAAATAACCGACAGTGGCAACAGCAGGTACAAAGTAGAGCGAGTGATATCAGTCCAGAAATTGCCTATGGACGTGGCTGAATGACGGCTGAAACCGCGTATCAGTGCAAACACCACGGCAATGCCGGTCGCTGCGGAAAAGAAGTTTTGCCCGGCCAGCACCAGCATCTGGGTCAGGTAACTCATGGTTGATTCACCGGTATAGCCTTGCCAGTTGGTATTGGCGACAAAGCTGACAGCGGTATTGAAAGAGGAATCCATGCTGACATTGGCCAGGCTCTGAGGATTCAAAGGCAACCAGGCTTGCAGGCGCTGCACCGCATACACCAGCAGCGCGCCCAGGGTATTAAAGATCAGCAGGGCGATGGCATATTGCTTCCAGCCCATACCCACTTCGGCTTTAACACCAGCGAGGCGGTACAGGCCTTTTTCCAGCCATCGCAAGCAGCCCATGCCGGGAACAGCGGCCTTGTCATCCGCGATCCTGGCGATGAAACCGCCCAGGGGATAAGACAAGAGCAGCAGCGCGACCAGGAACAATACCAATAAAACAATTGCTTGCGTAGTCATCACAGCTCCTCGGCATTCAACAAGGCTGCGATCAGATAGACGAACAAGGCGGCAGCCACCACCGTGCCCAGGATGTAGAAGGGATTCATGCTTTTGCTCCCAAAGTGTCGCAGGCCAGCACTAACGCCCAGACCAGCAGGAAGAAAATTCCCATGCCTGCGAGATATAAAAATTCCATCAGATATTCCATGCTTTACTCCTTCGTTTTTACACTGTGAAGCATAGTCAGAAGCATGTAAAAAATTCGTAAAGACTTAAACAGGGGGCGTAAACAAGATGTAAAAATTGCGCAAAAAGTGCGTATTGATCTGATGCAACCAGGAGCGAACTGGCACAGGTTCAGATGTTGATCTAAACTTAACTAAAGACACTTAGATGCTTTTCTATTATCGATAAACCTTTGCTAAAGAATGTTGACTTATCAAAAGTTAACTAATGCTTGCCTGGCTTTGCCGCATAATGGGTCTAGCCTTTTAAAGTCTTAATTCATGTACAAGCCCGAGCAATTTGTCCACTCCAGGAAATTCCGCCAGGAAATACGTACCGGTCATTTTCTGTTGATCATGCTGGCCTACTTTGGTGCCGGGCGCATCGGCCTGTCCATCCCCTATGTCAATCCCAACGTCAGCCTGATCTGGCTGCCAACCGGTATCGCCATCACGGGCTTGCTGCGCTATGGCAAGTTGGCAGCAGTTGCAGTATTTATCGCGGCCTGGCTGCTGGAGATTTCGGCGGGTTTTAGCGTACTGGTTGCCGGCAGTCTGGCAATTGGCAATACGCTGGGGCCTTTACTCAGTAAATGGCTGTTGCGCAAGCATGGTTTCAGGCGTGATTTTTCCAGGCGGCGCGATGTCATCGGCTTTGGCATGGCTGTCATGCTGGGCATGTGCGTATCGGCGACGGGCGGCACACTGACACTATGGTTGCATGGCTTGAACACTGATCCGGCGGCAGTCTGGCTGACCTGGTGGGCAGGCGATACGGTGGGCGCCTTGCTGGCGGCCCCTTTGCTATTGTCTTTTTCGCTGAAGTCCATGTCGGGCCTGTCCAAACGGCGCAAGGAAATTTTTGGTTTCCTGCTCGTGTTTACGCTGGCTAACTGGCTGATTTTTGCATCTCCTTATAGTCACCTGCACCTGACCTTCATCATGGTGGGCATCATGATCTGGGCAGCCATGCGCTTTGGCATTACTGGCGCTTCTTGCGCGGTGTTGACGACATCCTTATTCTCTGCCTGGGCCACATCGCACAGCATGGGGCCATTTTATGACGGTGGCCAGGCCAACCTGCTGATACTCTGGGCCTACATGACGACCATGGTGCTGATTACCCTGATCATCACTGCCCTGCAGTCAGAAAGCATAGACGCCACCAGGCAAATACAGGAAGCTTATCAACGCATCAATAAAGTCGCCTCTCGCCTGCCTGGTCTGGTCATGCAATACCGCATACGCCCTGACCATAGCGCTTCCATCCCTTTTGCCAGCGATGCCATCGTGCAAATGTTTGAAGTCACGCATGAAGAGGTCAAGGATGATGCCCTGCATTTGTTTGCCCGCATAGATCCGCGCGATATAGCAAACGGTACAGCACTGATACGCGATGCCATGCGCAATCTGGCACCCTGGCAAAGTGAATTCCGCATGCATCGCAAGGATGGCACAGTGCGCTGGCTGTATCTGGATGGCTTGCCTGAGCCGGAACCCGGTGGCTCCATGTTATGGCATTGTTTCATTACCGACGTCACAGAACGCAAACAGGCAGAACAGGATTTGCGCATTGCTGCCTGTACCTTTGAATCACAGGAAGGTATCTTCGTCACTGACGCCAACTGGATCATGCTGAGACTGAACCAGGCTTTCACCCGCATTACCGGTTATGCCGCAGAAGACTTGATAGGCAAACGCCCGCCTCTGCACAAAACCAAGCTGCAGGACAGGGATTTTTTTGAGCACATCAACATCTCGTTGAAAGAACACCGTTTCTGGCATGGCGAACTGTGGAGCCGCCGCAAAGGTGGTGAAATTTATCCGCAAATGATTACCCTGACCGCCATCACTGATAACCATGGCGAAGTCAGCAATTACATAGGTTCTTTCACCGATATCAGCCGCCATAAAGGCTATGAGGCTGAGATACGCAATCTGGCATTTTATGATTCACTGACGCAGTTACCCAACCGCCGTTTGCTGATGGACAGGTTGCAGCATTTGATCTCCATCAGTAACCGCAATGAAACCCATAGCGCCATCCTGTTTATCGACCTGGATAATTTCAAGACCCTCAACGACACCCGCGGTCATGATGCCGGTGACCTGCTGTTGATAGAAACTGCCAGCCGCCTGCAGACCTGCGTGCGCGACAGCGACACCGTAGCGCGCCTCGGTGGTGATGAATTTGTCGTGGTGCTCGAAGAACTGAGTATAGAAAAAGAAGATGCCCTGCGCCAGGCTGACCGCATTGCCGAAAAAATACGCAAGTTGCTGAGCGAGCCCTATCAGATCACTGACTTTGAACATCATGGATCGAGCAGTATCGGTGTCTGCCTGTTCCAGGGTGGTGATATTACGGTCAAGGATTTGTTCAAACGCGCCGACACTGCCATGTATGAAGCCAAGACCGCTGGACGCAATGCAGTACGCTTTTTTGATCCGGCCATGCAGGCCATACTCGTGGTGCGGATGTTGCTGGAATCGAATTTACGAGTAGCACTGGCGAATAATCAATTTCAGCTGTATTACCAGGTGCAGGTCAATTCTGAAGGCAAGCTCATCGGTGCAGAAGCCCTGCTACGCTGGATACATCCTGATCGCGGTTTCATTTCACCGGCAGACTTCATCCCGCTGGCGGAAGAAACCGGGCTGATTATTCCCATAGGTTTATGGGTACTGGAAACCGCTTGCGCCCAGATCAAGCAATGGGAAAACAGCAAAGAGACCCGCCACCTGACCCTGGCCGTGAATGTCAGCGCCAAACAATTCCAGCAAGTGGATTTTGTCGAAACCCTCAGTGAAATCATCCATAGACACAAGATCGATGCGACCCGCCTGAAGATAGAATTGACCGAAAGTACGGTACTCGACAATGTCGATGCCACTACCGAGAAAATGCATGAGCTGAAAAAGCTGGGTATCGCTTTCTCCATGGATGATTTTGGCACTGGCTATTCTTCACTGGCCTATCTGCAGCGCCTGCCCTTGAACCAGTTGAAGATAGACCAGTCTTTTGTGCGTGATCTCAGCCATGATGAAAACGATGCAACCATCGTTCGTGCCATTATTTCCCTGGGCGTTAACCTGGGTCTGAATGTGATCGCCGAAGGAGTGGAAACCAGTGCCCAGCGCGCATTTTTGATTGCGCATAATTGCTATGCCTTCCAGGGCTATTACTTCTCCAAACCCTTGCCGCTGGAAGGCTTTCTGGCGCTCTTGAAACCGCCTGAGCAAGCGCCGGAATCAGACCAGATTCAATAAACGCACATCAAGCTTGCCATCCTGCATGGGCGGGCACCAGAAATAACTGCCGGTCTGTGGCACGGTGAACTGGAACAGCGCATCAACGATGCCATCTTCAGCACCAGACATGCGCTTCAATTGCACTTCAAACGGATAGAAGGAATTGGCAAAGGCGACGAAATACAGGCCCGCCTTATCCAGCGCAGCCCAGGGCATGGAGCGCCTGAGCATGAAGGCCTCGGGTGTGAAATCTTCTTGCGCAGTACGTTTGACATGGGCTGATTCTGGCGCATCTTCCAGTTCTTCATTATCGCTGCGGCGACGGCCTATGGCATTGTCTTGATCCACCGTTGCCATGGCATCAAAGCGATCAAACTTGTGCGCCCATTGCTGGATGGCGACAAAGCTGGAGCCTGTCAGGCCGGGCGTATCGCCCGCAACAAAAGCAGCCGCCAGGGCAGCATCATCATGTGGGTTCTCAGTGCCGTCTTCATAACCGCTGAGGTCACGTCCTTCCTTGTATTTGAAGGCATCGACCTGCTGCTGCAATTCAAATGCCGGGGCCAGTACAGGCATGAGCTGATGTAATTGACGCACCAGGTCACCGCGCTCATGCTGGCGCAACCAGCACCACAATGCTGCCGGTGTCGCAGGCAGGCGCATGCGGCTGCCCTCTATACCATGGAATTCTTTCATGTCGGCGATCTCGCTGCCCAATAGCTGCAAGAGGCTGGCACCAAAGCCCATGACCAGATTCTGACCATCGGTCTTGCCGGCCAGTGTGCGTACTACGTTCTTGACGGTAGCTGCGTCAGTACCTGCCTTGATATTCAAACTGAGATAAACGGCATGGGCAGGAACTACCTGCAATATGCCTTCCTGGAATAACTTCATGTACTGCTCCACTTTTTAAATTGATCGAATTGCGACAAACTTGTTCTGATAAGCATAACGCATCTTGCTGAAAATTTGATTGCTCGCTACAATCAATCGCGAAGCAAAGCGCTTCAACGTCGCTCGGACGGTTCCGGGCGCCCGTTCTGCTTGTTTGTATAGACAAGCTGGACTACGTACAATTTAAATCATGACAAATACATCTACTCCGCCGGGCCGGGGTTCTGCTGTTGAAGGCTCACCTGCGCCTGCAACAAAGTTCTCTTTCGCTCGTATCAACCGCCTGCCCCCCTACGTATTCAATATCACTGCCGAGCTGAAGATGGCTGCGCGCCGTCGTGGCGAAGACATCATCGATATGTCCATGGGTAATCCCGATGGTGCGACACCTGCGCACATCGTTGAAAAACTGGTTGAAGTGGCACAGCGCCCTGACACCCACGGTTATTCTGCCTCCAAGGGCATCCCCCGTTTGCGCCGCGCAATTGCCCACTGGTACAAGAGCCGCTATGACGTAGACCTGAACCCTGATTCAGAAGCCATCGTCACCATAGGCTCAAAAGAAGGCCTGGCGCATTTGATGCTGGCGACGCTCGACAAGGGTGACACGGTGCTGGTGCCCAACCCCAGTTACCCTATCCACATCTATGGTGCAGTAATTGCCGGTGCCGATATACGCTCTATACGCATGAGCCCCGGCGTGGATTTTTTTGCCGAGCTGGAAAGAGCGATACGCGAGACCTACCCCAAACCGAAGATGATGATCTTTGGCTTTCCATCGAACCCCACTGCGCAATGCGTGGAGCTGGAATTTTTCGAGCGTGTGGTCAAGCTGGCCAAGGAACACAATATCCTGGTGGTGCATGACCTGGCCTATGCCGACATCACCTATGATGGCTGGAAAGCCCCATCCATCATGCAAGTGCCCGGTGCACGCGATGTTGCCGTGGAGTTTTTTACGCTCTCAAAAAGCTATAACATGGCAGGCTGGCGCATAGGTTTCATGGTCGGTAACAAAGAGCTGGTCGCTGCTTTGGCCCGTATCAAGAGTTATCACGACTATGGCAGTTTCACGCCCGTGCAAGTGGCAGCGATTGCCGCTTTGGAAGGTGACCAGACTTGCGTCAATGAGATACGCGACCAGTACCAGCGCCGCCGCGATGTCCTCGTCAAGGGTTTGCATGAACTGGGCTGGATGGTGGAAAAACCAAAGGCATCAATGTATATCTGGGCGCATATCCCGGAACATTACCGTCACCTGGGTTCGCTGGAATTTGCCAAGCAGATGCTGGAAAAAGCCAAGCTCTGTGTCTCACCCGGCATAGGTTTTGGTGAATATGGCGATGAACATGTACGCTTTGCCTTGATAGAAAATGAGTCGCGCATACGCCAGGCTCTGCGTGGTTTGAAAACAATGTTCAAGGATGATGGCGTAGCCAAATAAAAATCCTTGGCACCGGATGCCAGACAGGCTTGCATGATCACGCAGCCTGCCTGGTCTCAAGCTGTCATTATCATTCAGCGATTTTTCGCATCTCCGCATACAAATCTGCCTTGCCTTCAAAACCTATGCCCGGCAATTCTGGCAGCAGGATATGGCCATTCACAACCTTGACTCCATCCGGGAAACCACCATAGGGCTGGAACAGGTCGGGGTAGGATTCATTGCCACCCAGGCCAAGACCAGCGGCGATATTCAGCGACATCTGATGGCCACCATGAGGAATGCAGCGTTTGGCTGACCAGCCATGTTCACGCAGCATATCGAGCGTGCGCAGATATTCGACGAGGCCATAGCTGAGCGCGCAATCGAATTGCAGCCAGTCGCGGTCAGCGCGCATGCCGCCGTAACGTATGAGATTGCGGGCATCCTGCATCGAGAACAGGTCTTCACCCGTCGCCATGGGATTGGGGTAGTAATTGCGCAATGTGGCCTGCAATTCAAAATCCAGAGGGTCACCCGGTTCTTCATACCAGAACAAGTCGTATTGCGAGAGTGCCTTGGCGTATTTGATGGCAGTGTCGAGATCAAAGCGACCATTCGCATCTACCGCCAGCTTCTGGCCATCACCCAGCACGCTGAGGATGGAATCGATGCGGCGCAAGTCTTCATCGAGCGAGGCTCCACCTATCTTTTTCTTGACCACGGTATAGCCACGGTCAATATAGCTGCGCATTTCATCCTTGAGTTTGTCGTGGTTCTGGCCGGGATAGTAATAACCACCTGCTGCATAGACAAAGATATTGCGGTCTGGCGTGCCATTGCCATAGCGTTCTGCCAGCAACTGGAATAGCGGCTTGCCCTCTATTTTGGCGACAGCATCCCAGACTGCCATGTCTATGGTGCCGATAGCCACTGAGCGTTCGCCATGACCACCGGGTTTTTCATTGGTGAACATGCAGTTCCAGATCTTGTGCGGGTCAAGATTGTCGCCTGCCTCATTGACGAGGCTTTCCGGTTCAGCTTCCAGCACGCGCGGGATGAAACGTTCGCGCATGAGCTTGCCTTGCCCGTAGCGGCCATTGGAATTGAAACCGTAACCGATGACGCGCTTGCCATCTCTGACCACGTCCGTCACGACAGCCACCAGACTCAGCGTCATCTTGCTAAAGTCGATGTAGGCATTGCGTATGGGCGAGCTGATGGCAACGGTTTGTTCGCGAATTTCTACGATTTTCATTTGGCTTAGTCCTGACAGGTGTAAAAGGGAAACTGTATGGTCAAAGTTTACTATTCATTTTAAGAGATATAATTCACTCATATTGAAACCATTATTTACTTCAAGTGAATATCGATATCGCCCCTGAGCTGACTTTTTTCGTGCTGCTGGCCAAGCTGGGCAGTTTGTCGGCGACGGCGCGCGAACTGGGTATCACCCCGCCTGCGGTGACCAAGCGCCTGATGCTGATGGAGCAACGCCTGGGTGTGCGTCTGGTCAACCGCACCACGCGTCGCCTTAGCCTGACCAGCGAAGGCGAGTCTTACCTGGCGCAGGCAACACAGATCTTGGGCAGCATCCGCGACATGGAAGAGTCAGTATCCAGCAGCCGCGGCATACCCAAAGGTTTGTTGCGGGTAAACGCCACGCCAGGCTTTGGCCGCACCCACATCGCACCGCTGGTGTCACGCTTTGCTCATCTGCATGAAGAAGTCGAAGTGCAATTGCAACTGACCGACCGCCCCATAGGCCTGGTGGAAGAAGCCTATGACCTGGCGATACGCTTTGGTGAATTGCCGGATTCACGCCTGGGTGCCCGCAAGCTCATGAGCAACCGGCGCTTTTTATGCGCCTCACCTGCTTATCTGAAACAGGCCGGGCATCCGCAGACACCGGCTGAACTGCATCACCACCGCTGCATCCTGCACAGACAAAATGATGATGTATATGGCACCTGGCGACTGGAAAAAGGGCGCAAGGTGGAACTGGTCAAGGTACGTGGCGCAGTGTCGAGCAATGATGGTGACGTGGTGCTGAACTGGGCACTCGATGGCCACGGCATCCTGGTGCGCTCGGAATGGGATTTGAATAAATACCTGGAGAGCGGCAGGCTGCAAATCGTCTTGCCTGAATATGCACTGCCAGCGGCTGACCTGTATGTCTACTATCTGAGCCGCCGCCAGCAACCTGCCAAGGTCAGGGCATTTATTGATTTTCTGGTGGAAGAGTTCAAATGAGAATCCGGCTGCAGTTCACTACTGTCCGGAATTACTTGCTTAGCAAAAAATGGCGGGTAAATCCCTCCCTTTCAAGGGGAGGGTTAGGGAGGGGATGGGTTTCGGGCGATTAACGATAGATGAATTTACGTCGGAAACCCATCCCCATCCCAGCCTTCCCCTTGAAGGGGAAGGTGCTTTAACACGGCCTTCGGAAAAAATATTCAATTGCAGAATTAAACCTCGGATACAGAAAAATCTATACGATATTGTTCGACTTTGATGCTCAGAAGGTATCAAGATAATTATTCCGAACGGTGATGGACTGTAGCCAGCTTCCATTCATTGACCTAACTCTCCAAATTCTCATGATGCGCGATGAGGCCCCGCTTCCAGTAAGCTGCCACCCGCATGGCAGTACCAGCATGGCCTTTTTCCTCCGCCAGTATGCGACGTGTTGCAGCCATGGTCGCGGCTTCACCGGCGCACCAGGCATAGCCATCACCCACTGGCAAAGGCAGGGCGCGCAGGGTATCCAGAAACTCTTGTGCGCTATCTACCCAGACTATGCTGATATCTGCCGCGCTGCTCAATTCGCGACGCTCGGCTGGTGGCACTTGCAGAATGACGATGGCGCGCACCCCGGCTGGCAATTCTTCCAGGCGTCGGGATATCGCTGGCAAGGCTGTTTCATCACCAGCCAGCAAATGCCATTCATAATCGACCGGGATAACTAGAGAACCGCGCGGCCCGGCGACCGTGACGCTATGACCAACATCCGCCTGGCTGGCCCAAGCGGCGGCAGGGCCATCACCGTGTATGGAAAATTCCAGCACCAGCTCGCCTTTGGCAGCATCGTAATGCCTGGGCGTGTAGTCACGCATGACGACATTGTCACTGTCGGCGGCGAGTATCAGTTTAAGGTGATCATCAAAAGATGCGCTGATAAAACCCGGCAGGTCGGCACCACTGAGGGTGATGCGGCGGAAGTGCGGGGTCGGGCTTTCAACAAGGACAACTTGCAGATTACGGCGTTTGATTTCATGGCGTATGCGTTGTACGCGGCTGGTTTCAGAGGCTATACTCATTTATTCACCCATCAAATTAGTTGACAATATCCACTATAATGCGCAAAACAAATGACAATGTCAACCATTCTCGTGAAAATAATGAGGATGGGGTGCTGGACCTTATCCATACGGTCATGCATCAATACCGTTCCATGCAATACCAGGCTCTGCGCGATGGCCCGCATGACATTACCCATATGGAGGGCAAGGTATTGAGCTATTTTGGCCATTATCCCGGCTCCACCCAGAGTGACCTGGCCAAGCACAGTGGCCGCGACAAGGCGCAACTGGCCAGGCTGATCAAGGGCTTGCGTGATAACGGCTTGCTTGATGCCGTTGCCGATGAAACAGACAAACGCAATGTTCGGCTAACACTGACTATGGATGGGCAAGCTGTCTTGACAACATTACGCCAGCAAGCTAAACGTCTGAATACCCTGGCACTGAAAGACATGGCCAGCAATGAGCAACAACAATTGCTACAACTCTTGCGCAGGGTTCAGGTCAATCTGGATACCGAGAGCTAAAAATTTTTTAAATTTCTAAAGAAAATTGATTGATCATGAGTAAATACTGGAGCGATGTTGTCCACAAGCTGAATCCATATACACCCGGTGAGCAACCCAAGCTTGATAAGCTCATCAAGCTTAATACCAATGAAAACCCTTACCCGCCCTCACCCCGTGTGCTGGCGGCGATACAGCAAGCCACCAATGCTGATCTGCGCCTCTACCCTGATCCCGGCTCGGATCATTTGCGTAGCGTCATCGCCAATTATCATGGCTTGCAGGCAGACCAGATTTTTGTTGGCAATAGCTCCGATGAAGTGCTGGCCCATGTGTTCCAGACTTTACTCAAGCATCAGCAACCCTTGCTCTTTCCTGACATCAGTTATAGCTTTTATCCTGTGTATTGCGGTCTGTATGAAATCGCTCACCGCAGCGTGCCACTGGATGCAGAATTTCAACTGAACGTAGAAGATTATCTGCAAGAAAATGGCGGGATTATTTTTGCCAATCCCAACGCGCCTACCGGCTGCGTCGTACCGCTGGAAAAAATCGAATTCCTGCTACAACACAATCGCGATACGGTAGTCGTCATTGATGAAGCCTATGTGGATTTTGGTGGCGAGACGGCGATTGCACTGATAGACCGTTACCCTAATTTGCTGGTCGTGCACACGCTGTCAAAGTCACGCTCACTGGCCGGTTTGCGTATAGGTTTTGCGGCGGGTCATGCAGATTTGATTACGGGTTTGAACCGCGTCAAAAACAGTTTCAATGCCTATCCTCTGGACAGGTTGGCGGTAGCTGGTGCAATCGCGGCATTTGAAGATCAGGATTATTTTTTGCAGACTTGCCAGACAGTGATGGCGACGCGCGAAAGACTGGCGGCAGCTATGCGGGAGCTGGGTTTTGAAGTCCTGCCATCGGCCACGAATTTCATCTTCGCCCGTCACCCTCGTTTTGCGGCAGAAGAAATCGCCCTGGGATTGCGACAGTCCGGCATCGTCGTACGCCATTTCAAACTGCCGCGCATCAGTGAATTCTTGCGCATTTCCATAGGTAGAGATGACGAATCTGCCTCTCTTGTTTCTGCATTAAAATTATTGCTCAATCCCGCCTAGTCTGAGCACAAGTTCAGCACATATTTGCTTGCAGACTGCGAACCAGCAGTTCTGCAAATGAGCATTTCCATCATCACAAAAATAGTTCATCCCCTGTTACCTGGATTTGCAAATAGCAAAAACCAGATCGCATCTGAAGCAGAGATTGCGGTACCGCACACGCGGCGCGCGATCCTAGCAGGAAAATATTAAATAGTCTTTAAGCATGCTTAAAATATATTTAAACTTTGTTTGACATTTCCCCAGAACTTTCATTTATGCTGTTGATCAGTGCACAAGAGATAAGTACTTTTTGAAATATTGCCGTAGATAGGGGAAGATGTCATTGAAATCGCAACAGTTTGCAGTGAATAAGGTGGGTGATGAGTAGTTCCAGCCCCCTGTTTCGCCCTGAAGTCACAGCAGCATTAGGTAGTCAATGGATGGGTTCCATCCGCCTGGCCCAGCCGCTCTCCGCTGCATTGATCGCGATTGTTGCCCTGATCATTGCTGCAGTTCTGATCGCCTACATTACCTTTGGCAGCATCACCAAAAAAGCCCGCGTCACTGGCATTACCGTGCCAGTAGGTGGCCAGCTCAGCGTCGCTGCACCCAACGCTGGTATCTTGCTGACGACCCATGTCAATGAAGGCGAACAAGTCAAAGCAGGCCAAATCCTGTTCACACTGAGTACTGAGCGCCAGAACAGCCAGGGTGAAATCACCGCCCTGGTCGCCCAGCAACTCGCCAGCCGTGCCGACAGTATGGCTGCAGAACAAAGACTGCGCCAAAGCCAGTACCAGGAAAAAAAGCAGGCCCTGCAACAAAGACTGGCGAACCTGGCACAAGAACATACCCAGCTTGAACAAGAAC